>CP001643.1:1807496-2409994 GCA_000023405.1 Brachybacterium faecium DSM 4810 | reverse complement strand
TGCGGTGGAAGGACCTGCCCGAGCAGTACACCGACCGCTACGGCGCGCAGATCGACGTCTACGGGCACAACTCCCACGTCCTGGAGATCCCCCCGCAGCTCAGCCCGCTGTGCGTGGAGGTGCAGACGGTCAACCCCAACGGCGCCGCGAGCGCGCCGGTCGAGGAATGCCTGGAGATCGGGTGACGGGTACGGTGCAGCCATGATGGGTGGCGGGGACAGCATGATCGGTGACAACAGAGGGGGCACGTGACGATGGCGTCGACGATTTCTGTCGAGTTCTGCGGCGAATGGCTGCGCGTCGAGGACGGTGAGGAGCTGACCATCGGCCGTGAGGCCGACCTCACCGTCGACGAGGACAACACCTTCCTGCATCGGCGGTTCCTCACCATCGTCCAGGTGGAGTCGATGTGGTGGCTGGTCAACATCGGCTCGCGGCTCTCGGCCACGATCACCGACGGCACCGGCTCGATGCAGGCATGGCTCGCACCAGGGGCGCGGATCCCCCTGGTCTTCGACGTCACCAAGGTCGTGTTCACCGCCGGCCCCACCACCTACGACCTCTCGGTCCACGCGGACTCGCCGGAGTTCGCCCGGATCGCCGGCCCGGACGACCCGGTGGGGGAGACCACGATGGGCTCGGTGCAGCTCACCGACAGCCAGAGGCTGCTGATCCTCGCGCTTGCCGAGCCGATGCTGGTGCGGGAGGGCTCGGGCATGAGCTCGGTGCCGACCTCGGCACAGGCCTCCCAGCGCCTGGGCTGGCCGCTGACGAAGTTCAACCGCAAGCTCGACAACGTCTGCGACAAGCTCGACCGGCTCGGGGTGCGCGGGCTGCGGGGCGGGCCGGGCAAGCTCGCCAGCAACCGCCGCGCCCGCCTCGTCGAGCACGCGGTCTTCTCCCGGCTGGTCACCGCCGAGGACCTGCCGCTGCTGGACCGGGCGCAGGACGCGGACGAGGACTGAGACCACCACCGGAGTGCCGCGTCCGCTCGCGGACGCCGGCGCACACTGACGGAACGGACTGCCCCGAGGGGGCCCCGGCCGGCGGGCGAGGGGCCCGCCAGGGGGAGGAGCACCGATGCGCATCAAGCTCACGCTGCGCCGGCCCGAGGATCGCCTGACCGACCTCGAGGTCACCGCCGACGCCACCGCGACCGTCGCGGACGTCGCCAACGCGCTGTACGCCGCCGATCCGCTGCGCGGCGACGTCGAGGCGCCCGAGGGGCTCACCCTCCAGGTGCAGGATCCGGGTGCCGGCCCGGGCGCGAAGGGCGTGCGCTCCCTGGACCGGGAGATCGACCTGATCCAGGCGGGGCTCCGCTCCGGCAGCGTCGTCTCCATCGCCCGCTCCTCGACGGAGTACGCCACCCGCTCGGAGTCGCGCGGGGCGGCGGTCGCCCTGATGAGGGTGCTGTCCGGGCCCGAGGCCGGCCGCGAGTTCCCCCTCCCCTCCGGCGCGAGCGTGATCGGCCGGGAGGGGGACCTCGACATCCGCATCGCCGACCCGATGCTCTCCAAACGCCATGCGCGCCTCAACGTCGGCGATTCGGTCGAGATCGTGGACCTGCACTCCGCCAACGGCGTGGTGATCGGCGGCGAGCAGGTGCAGCGCGCGGTGATCGGGCCCGCGGACACCGTGCTGATCGGCCAGACCACCTTCTCGGTGATCGCACTGCATCGCCTGGGCGGCACCACCCCGAACTCGCCCGTGGTGGAGTTCAACCGCTCGCCGCGCGTGGTGCCGCGCTTCCCCTACCGGCCGCTCAAGGCGCCCACCCCGCCGAAGGAGCCGCAGCCGCAGTTCTTCCCGATCTTCATGATGTTCGCCCCGATCCTCATGGGCGGCTTCATGTTCTCGATGACCCGCAGCCCCTTCTCGCTGATGTTCGTGTTCATGATGCCGATGATGGCCACGGCCGGCTACCTGAACCGCAAGTTCCAGCAGAAGAAGATGCTCGAGCGGCAGATCAAGAACTTCGAGGAGGGCCTGGCCTCCCTCAAACGCCGGGTCACCGCTGCGCAGGATCTCGAACGGGCGGTGCGCCTGGTGGAGACCCCGTCGGCCGCGGACACCGTCGACGCGGCGTTCCGCCTGGGCCGGCTGCTGTGGACCCACCGCCCCGAGCACAATGCCTTCGGCACCGTGCGGCTGGGCCTGGGCATCGCCGAGTCCCGCGTGGGCATCGAGATGCCGGGGGAGAACGATGCGATCCCCAAGTACTACGACATGCTCGACGACATGCACGAGGAGTACAAGCTGATCGCCGGGGTGCCGGTGGCGGCGGAGCTCCGCCATGCCGGGAACATCGGCGTGGCCGGGGGCGGCGAGGAGGCCGACGGGGTCGCTCGCGGCATCGTCACCCAGATGTTCGCCCTCCACTCACCGGCGGAGGTGGCGATCGCCGCGATCACCTCCCGCTCCAGCCGCGACATGTGGCAGTGGCTGAAGTGGCTCCCGCACACCTCGAGCCCGCACTCGCCGCTGCCCGGCGACCACCTCGCCGACACCCCCGGTCGCGGCACCTCCCTGCTCTCCCGCATCGAGGAGCTCATCGAGCAGCGCGCCGGCGACGCCCCGCCGCAGCTGCGCACCCCGATGACCACCGACATCACCTCTGCCCCGGAGCCGCCGCCGGAGCCGGTGACCCCCCACCTCGTGGTGATCATCGAGGATGACGCCCCCGTGGACCGGGCACGCCTGGTGCGGATCGCCGAGCGCGGCCCCGATGTCGGCGTCCACGTGATCTGGTGCGCCTCGAACATCGCGGCGCTCCCGGCGGCCTGCCGCACCTACATCTCGGTCGAGGAGTCCGTCGAGGGGGCGAGCGCCGGGCACGTGCGGCTGGGGGAGCGGTTCTACCCGGTGACGGTCGAGACGATCTC
This sequence comes from Brachybacterium faecium DSM 4810, assembly GCA_000023405.1. Taxonomy (NCBI): domain Bacteria; kingdom Bacillati; phylum Actinomycetota; class Actinomycetes; order Micrococcales; family Dermabacteraceae; genus Brachybacterium; species Brachybacterium faecium. The sequence continues at coordinate 2,407,109 of CP001643.1, read as the reverse complement.
CGTCGAGGTGGCCTCCGGCGTGGCCCGCCACCTCTCCCCGGTGGTCGACGCCGGAGTGCCGATCGACGACGATTCGGATCTGCCGCGCGCCATCTCCTACCTCAAGCTCGGCGGCATGCAGATGGCCGAGGACCCGAACCACATCATCGAGCGGTGGAAGGAGAACAACTCCCTCACCCCGCGCGACGGCTCCGAGCCGCAGCGCCGCAAGCACGATGCGAACCTGCGAGGCCTCATCGGCCACAACGGCCAGGACTCCTTCCACCTCGATCTGCGCACCAACGGCCCGCACGCCCTGGTGGGCGGCACCACCGGTGCCGGAAAATCCGAGTTCCTCCAGGCCTGGGTGCTGGGGATGGCCACGGCGCACAGCCCCGACCGGGTGACGTTCCTGTTCGTGGACTACAAGGGCGGGGCGGCCTTCGCCGACGCCGTCGAGCTGCCGCACACCGTGGGCCTGGTCACCGACCTGTCCCAGCACCTGGTGCGGCGCGCCCTGACTTCGCTGCGCGCCGAGCTGCACCACCGCGAGCACCTGCTGAACCGCAAGAAGGCCAAGGATCTGGTCTCCCTCGAGCGCACGGGCGACCCGGAGGCCCCGCCCAGCCTGATCATCATCGTCGACGAGTTCGCGGCGCTGGCCAAGGAGATCCCCGAGTTCGTCGACGGGGTCGTGGACGTCGCCGCCCGCGGCCGCTCCCTCGGCCTGCACCTGATCCTCGCCACCCAGCGCCCCGCCGGGGTGATCAAGGACAACCTGCGCGCGAACACCAATCTGCGCATCGCGCTGCGGATGGCCGACGAGGCGGACTCCAAGGACATCCTCGGCGACACGATGGCCGCCCACTTCGACCCCGGCATCCCGGGGCGCGGCGCGGCCAAGACCGGCCCCGGCCGGATCGCGACCTTCCAGACCGGGTACGCCGGCGGCTGGACCACGCACGAGCCCGAACGGGCGCGGATCGACATCGTGGAGAAGGACTTCGGCACCGGGGAGCAGTGGGACATCCCCGCCCCGCCCGCCACGGAGGTCGAGGACCCGGGCCCCCACGACATCTCCCGCGTGGTCGCCACCGTCAAGGCCGCGGCGGAGAACGCCGGGGTGCCCGCCCCGCGCAAGCCGTGGCTGTCCGAGCTGGCCGATGCCTACGATCTCTCCCGCCTGCCGAGCCGGCGCACCGACGAGGAGCTGCTGCTGGGCGTCATGGACGTCCCCGAGGACCAGGCCCAGCCCACGACCTCGTACTTCCCCGACCGTGACGGCAACATGGCGATCTACGGCACCGGCGGCTCCGGCAAGTCCACCACGCTGCGCACCCTGGCGATCTCCGCCGCATCGACCGTCCGCGGCGGCCCGGTCCAGGTCTACGGCCTGGACTTCGGCGCCTCCGGGCTGACGATGCTCGAGGAGCTCCCGCACGTCGGCTCGATCATCGCCGGGGACGACGAGGAGCGCGTGATCCGCCTGCTGCGCACCCTGCGCGAGCTCATCGACGAGCGGGCCAAGGAGTTCGCGAAGGTGCGCGCCGGCTCCGTCGCGGAGTACCGCGAGCTGGCCGACGCCCCGCAGACCCCGCGGATCCTGCTGCTGGTGGACGGCATGGCCGCGTTCCGGGAGGCCTACGACTACTCCAACCTCGCCAAGTGGTTCACGGCCTTCGTCCAGATCGCCACCGACGGCCGCCAGGTGGGCGTGCACGTGATCGTCACCGGGGACCGCCCCAACGCGATCCCGACCTCGCTGGGCTCCTCGATCCAGCGCCGCCTCATCCACCGTATGGCCAGCACCGACGACTACGCCGCGTTCGGCGAGCCCAAGGACGTGCTGGAGGGCAGCTCGCCTCCCGGCCGCGCCATCCAGGACGGCCACGAGGTGCAGGTCGCGGTGCACGGCGGCGACGCGAACGTCGCCATCCAGTCCCGCGAGGTCGCCAAGCTGGCCCAGGCGATGCGCCGCGCCGGGGTGCCCGAGGCGCCGGCGATCGAGCGCCTGCCCGAACGGGTCGAGTTCGCCTCCCTGCGCCCCGCGGTCGGCGGGCGACCGGTGCTGGGGCTGGCCGACGAGACCCTCGCCGAGCTCACCTACGAACCGCGCGGCGCCTTCATGGTCACCGGGCCGATGGGCTCGGGCCGCACCACGGCGATGCTCACCATCGCCGCAGGGCTCAAGGCGATGGCCGAGCCGATGCGGCTGGTGCGCTTCTCCTCGCGCCGCACGCCGCTGACCGGGCTGCCGATCTGGGACGTCGAGGCCTCCGACCCGGAGACCGTGGGCGACCTCGTGGCGCAGCTGCGGCAGACCATCGAGTCCGGCAGCGTGGGGGAGGGCAAGCTCGCCCTGTTCATCGACGGCGTCGCGGACTTCACCGGCAGCGGGATCGAGAACGATCTCGACAAGCTGATCCGTGCGAGCACCCGCGAGGGGCAGTTCGTCGTCGGCGAGAACGAGTCCGCCTCGTGGTCGCAGGCCTACGTGCTCGCCCAGCCCTTCAAGGCCGGGCGGCGCGGCCTGCTGCTGCAGCCGAGCGAGATGGACGGCGATTCGCTGCTCGGCACGGGATTGGGGAGGATCCGTCGCGCGGACTTCCCCGCGGGCCGCGGCTTCCTCGTGCACAGCGGACGGGCGCTGAAACTGCAGGTCGCACAGATCACCTCCGGGTGAGCGGGCCCCGGCGCGCGGGGCTGCCCGCGCCCGCGCGCCGGGCGGCGGGCACCGTTCACACTGCGCTCCGGCGCCGTCATCCCCATGGGGACTCCTCCCCATGGTCCGGCCCTTCTCCTCGCTCTACAGTGATCCTGTCGAGCACGACATCAGGCCGGTGCACCGGAACGGGCGCGGGCGCGAGCCACCAGGAAGGGGAACCCGAACCGTGAACGCCACGAAGGGTATGAACGTCGAAGAGGTCCGGCGGATGTCCGCCCAGCTGCGTGATGCGGCGGAGGAGATCACGCGGATCGAGCAGGAGCTGACCTCCGGCCTCGAAGGCGTCGACTGGACCGGCCCGGACGCCGACCGGTTCCGCGGCCAGTGGTCGGGCGAGATGGTGCCGGCGCTGCAGCAGATCATGACCGCGGTCAACGAGCTGGGGGACACCGCGGATCGCAATGCCGCCGAGCAGGAGACCACCTCGGCGCACTGAGCGGACGCCGCCAGCACCCGCGGCGCAGGCCCGGGCCCGAGCGGAGCCGCCGTCGGGCCCGCGGCTGCCTGATATGTTTGTCGCCGTCAGAGGTGGGAGGAACGGAGCTTTTCCATGGCCAAGAGCGTCGAGTACCCGAGCGCGAAGTTCCCGGGACCACCGCGGATCACGATCGAGGTGCCGGACGACTGGGAGACGCTGACCGTCCCCGGTGTCCAGGTCGCGGTCGCGGAACCACGCGTGGAGGGGCAGTTCCGGGCGAACGTCGTCGTCACGGTGCAGCGCTTCGGAGCCGACTTCACCCTCGAGGCCGCTCGCGCCGGGCTCGACCAGCGCAAGGCGGCGCTGCCCGAGCTCGAGGAGCTCGGCACGGGGGAGATCGAGGTGGAGGGGACCACCTGGATCGCGAGCGAGTACGGATACACCCAGCCCGGGAGGCCCACCGTGGTGCAGGCCGCGCGCTACGCCGTCATGGACCGCGGCGGCGTCGCCACGGACGTCCTCGAAGTCGTCGGCAGCTGCGGCGCCGAGAGCGCCGATGACCAGATCGAGACCGTCCGCACCATCCAGGACTCCGTGAGCGTGCAGCTCGACTGAACCACCGCCGGCCCGCCGGCCCGCGCACGCACTCCGACGATCCCCGCAGTCCCCTGAAGCCCAGGAAGCTGCGGGGATCGTCCTGTTCCGGGGCGGGCCGGCCGGAACGAACGGGCGGGGCCGCAGCGGACGGGTAGTTGTCCCCATCGCGTTGTGGGGTGGGTGGTTCTAGGGTGGTGTCATCACCTGGGGGACAGGGTCGAGGAGGCGGTCAGTGGCCGCGGAGGTCGGGTCCGGTGGGTGGGCCAGTTGTCACGAGGAGATGGAGGGCACGATGAAGAAGGGCATGACCCCGGAGTCTGTGGAGCAGATGGGGCAGCAGATCCAGCAGGTCGGCGAGGATGCGCAGCGTATCTTCCAGCAGATCGCGGATCGTGTGCAGAGCTTCGACTGGACGGGTGAGGACCGTGATCGCTATGTCAGCGAGTTCTCGGATGCGCTCGGTCAGATGGTGCAGCAGGTTGTGCAGCAGTGCGGTGATTTCTCGAACCGTGCGTCGCAGAATGCTTCGCAGCAGCGTGAGGCGTCTTCCTGATCTTCAGGGTTCTTTTTTCTTTTCTTTCGTAGGTTGTGCGGTCCCTGGTTGGGGGCGGAAGGGGTAGGTCATGGCGTTCAAGGGTATGAATCCGGAGGAGGGTCGCGAGGTTGCGCAGGGCGTGACTGAGGCGGGTTCGCAGATTCTGGAGCTGATCGATGGGGTCACGCAGCTCGTGAACTCGGTGGAGTGGGTCGGTCCGGATTATGACGCGTACCGGGATGAGTGGAACAGCTTCCTGAGCGGTCCGGTGGCTGAGCTGGTGAACGGTCTGGAGGCCAAGGGCAAGGAGCTCACGCAGCACGCGGAGGAGCAGGACGTCACCTCGAACCAGGGCTGAGTTCCCGGTTCCTCGCGAGGAAGGCCTCGCACCCTGGGTGGGTGCGAGGCCTTCGTCGTGTGTGGGTGGGCAGCACCGGCCGGGCGCGCCGCCCCCACGCTGCCGGCCGGTCGCGGGCGGCTGCACAGCGGAGGGGTGCCTGCCCCGTCCATGGGGCGCAGGGCCGCACCCGGCTCGTCATCCACAACGCCTGCAAGCCCTTGAATCCTGCGTGACCTGCGTCGATGCATTCTCCAGCGAATGGGGAGGGCGATGGGTAGTTGTCCCCATCGCGTTGTGGGGTGGGTGGTTCTAGGGTGGTGTCATCACCTGGGGGACAGGGTCGAGGAGGCGGTCAGTGGCCGCGGAGGTCGGGTCCGGTGGGTGGGCCAGTTGTCACGAGGAGATGGAGGGCACGATGAAGAAGGGCATGACCCCGGAGTCTGTGGAGCAGATGGGGCAGCAGATCCAGCAGGTCGGCGAGGATGCGCAGCGTATCTTCCAGCAGATCGCGGATCGTGTGCAGAGCTTCGACTGGACGGGTGAGGACCGTGATCGCTATGTCAGCGAGTTCTCGGATGCGCTCGGTCAGATGGTGCAGCAGGTTGTGCAGCAGTGCGGTGATTTCTCGAACCGTGCGTCGCAGAATGCTTCGCAGCAGCGTGAGGCGTCTTCCTGATCTTCAGGGTTCTTTTTTCTTTTCTTTCGTAGGTTGTGCGGTCCCTGGTTGGGGGCGGAAGGGGTAGGTCATGGCGTTCAAGGGTATGAATCCGGAGGAGGGTCGCGAGGTTGCGCAGGGCGTGACTGAGGCGGGTTCGCAGATTCTGGAGCTGATCGATGGGGTCACGCAGCTCGTGAACTCGGTGGAGTGGGTCGGTCCGGATTATGACGCGTACCGGGATGAGTGGAACAGCTTCCTGAGCGGGCCGGTGGCTGAGCTGGTGAACGGTCTGGAGGCCAAGGGCAAGGAGCTCACGCAGCACGCGGAGGAGCAGGACGTCACCTCGAACCAGGGCTGAGTTCCCGGTTCCTCGCGAGGAAGGCCTCGCACCCTGGGTGGGTGCGAGGCCTTCGTCGTGTGTGGGTGGGCAGCACCGGCCGGGCGCGCCGCCCCCACGCCGCCGGCCGGCGGGACTCAGCGGTAGTTGATGAACTGCAGCGCCACGTCGAGGTCCTTGCCCTTGAGCAGGGCGATGACCGCCTGGAGGTCGTCGCGCTTCTTCGAGGAGACCCGCAGCTCGTCGCCCTGGATCAGGGGCTTGACCCCCTTGGGGCCCTCCTCGCGGATCAGCTTGGCGATCTTCTTGGCGTCCTCGGTGCTGATGCCCTCCTTGAGCGCCGCCACGAGGCGCACCTCCTTGCCGGACTGCTTGGGCTCGCCCACCTCGAGCGACTTGAGCGAGATGCCGCGACGGATCAGCTTCGACTGCAGCACATCCAGCACGGCGAGCACCCGCTCCTCCGCGTTGGCGGTCATGACGATCTCGTCCGCCCCGAGGTTGAGCGTCGCTCCCGTGTTGCGGAAGTCGTAGCGCTGATGGACCTCCTTCACGGCCTGGTTGACCGCGTTGTCGACCTCCTGATGGTCGAGCTTGCTGACGATGTCGAACGACGAATCTGCCACGGTGGTTCCTTCCTTCGGGCACCCGCGCGGGCGGGTGCATGCTCAGTGTCCGGGGGCACCCGGAGCAGCTGTGACGCTCTTCATGCGCCGAACAGCCCCTCTGGGTTCGCATCGGCGGCGCGGCGCCGGTATGCTGTTCCAGGTCCGCTTCCAGCGGCCACCGGACCTCGGTCGGGTGGGCGAGGGAAGCAGTCATGGCAGATTACCCGAGCGGCCAAAGGGAGCTGACTGTAAATCAGCTGGCATTGCCTACGTGGGTTCGAATCCCTCATCTGCCACTGCGGAGGGTCCATGTGATCCGAAGCACCGGGGCCACCCCCCGAATTGCCTCCGGGCAAGGAGGCGGGTAAGGTTCACCGGGTTGCCCTGATAGCTCAGTCGGCAGAGCGTCTCCATGGTAAGGAGAAGGTCAAGGGTTCGATTCCCTTTCAGGGCTCTGATGGATGCGGCGGCCCGGTCTCATTCGAGATCGGGCCGCTTCATCGGTCATGCCGGGGTAGCTCAGACGGTCAGAGCGCACGACTCATAATCGTGAGGTCGCGGGTTCGATCCCCGCCCTCGGTACCACACCGGTCATCACCGGAGTGCAGAATCCACATCCCCCGAGCACGGGGACCCACGAGGTGCGCCGCCGGGCGCGCCACCCGGACGAAAGAGGCGAACCGTGGCGAGCAAGAGCTCTGACGTGCGTCCCAAGATCACCCTGGCGTGTGTCGACTGCAAGGCGCGCAACTACATCACCAAGAAGAACCGCCGCAACACCCCGGATCGGCTCGAGCTCTCGAAGTTCTGCCCGACCTGCGGCAAGCAGACGGCACACCGCGAGACCCGCTGAGCGAGTCCACGGCACGTCCACGAAGGCCACCCGGCACCGTCCGGGTGGCCTTCGTCATGTCCGGGCGGGGTCGGAGAACATGAGCCCGCCCCACCTCCCTCGCCCGCCGCACCGGCGGTGAGATGATCGAGGGGTTCGCACCCGTCGGCCCCGGCCGACCCGACCTCGGGAGACGTCATGCCCACCACCCCCGATCCCGCCTTCGCCGGCCACACCTACCCGGCAGGCCCCTTGCACACGATCTCGGCCGCGAAGATCGCCGAGTTCGCGCGCGCCACCGGCGCCTCCTCCGCGCTGCACACCGACCCGGAGGCCGCACGCCGCGCCGGGCACGCCGATGTGATCGCCCCGCCCACCTTCCTGGTCTCCCTCGCTCAGGCCACCGAGGCGCAGTACATCGAGGACCCCGCCGCCGGGATCGACTTCTCCCGCGTGGTCCACGGCGAGGAGACCTTCACCCTCCACCGGGCCGTCGTCGCCGGGGACCGGCTCGTGCCCACCCTCACCGTCGAGTCGGTGCGCGCCGCCGGCGGCCATTCCATGATCACCACCCGCGTGGACCTCGCCGACGAGAGCGGGGCCGAGGTCGCCGCCGTGCGCAGCATGCTCGTCGTCCGCGGCGACTGAGCCGCACCGCCGCCGCCCGCAGCGCCCTCCCCGGCGCACCCGGCCCGCGCGGCAGACCTCCCGCCCGCCTCCCCGGAACTCTGGAGCAGATATGACCGCCACCCCCGCCGCCCCCGTCGACCTCACCGCCCTGACCGTCGGCCAGGAGCTCGCCCGCACCCGCCACGAGATCAGCCGCGACACCCTCGTGCGATACGCCGGCGCCTCCGGGGACTTCAACCCCATCCACTACAACGACGCCGTCGCGACCGAGGCCGGGCTGCCCGGCGTCATCGCCCACGGCATGCTCACCATGGGCACCGCGATCACCGGGCTGCTCGACGCGCTCGGCGACCCCACCCTGGTGCGCGGTTACACGACCCGCTTCACGAACCCGCTCCCGGTCCCGGCCATCGGGAGCGTCACCCTCGAGGTCGTCGCCGTGGTCGGAGCGATCGACGAGGCGGCGGGCACCGCGCGGGTGGATCTCACCGCCGAGGTCGACGACACCAAGGTGCTCGGCCGCTCTCGCGCGACGATCGCCCTGCCCGCCCCCGCGGCGACGGAGGGCGAGGGCGCCGCATGAGGCTCGCCGATCTGACGACCCTGCGCATCGGCGGCCGGATCCGCCATCTCGTCGAGGCCCGCACGGCCGACGAGGTGATCGAGGCCGTGCGCGCCGCGGACGCCGCCGGGGAACAGCTGCTGGTGCTCGGCGGAGGCTCCAACCTCGTCGCCTCCGACGAGCCCTTCGAGGGCACCGTGGTGCTGCTGCGCGACCCCGAGGAGCCGCCCCTGCTGGACGCGACCTGCGAGGTCGGAGCCTCCGGTGAGCCGGACGGCATCCCCGTCGACCCCGCCGAGCTCACCCCGCTGGACCCCACCTGCGGCGGCGCGATCGTCGAGTACTTCGCCGGAGTCAACTGGGATCGTGCGGTGCGGTACGCGATCGCCCGGGAGATGGTCGGCATCGAGGCGCTCTCCGGCATCCCCGGCACCGTCGGAGCGACCCCGATCCAGAACGTCGGCGCCTACGGGCAGGAGGTCGCCTCGACCATCTCCCGGGTGCGCACCTGGGACCGGGAGCAGAACGCGGTGCGCACCTTCTTCACCGCCGACTGCGGCTTCGCCTACCGCGACAGCCTCTTCAAGCGGACCCGCTACGCCGGGGACGTGCCCTCCGCCACCGGCCGCTACGTGGTGCTGTCGGTCACGTTCCAGCACACGATCGGGTCGCTCTCCGCCCCGATCCGCTACGCCCAGCTCGCCGAGGCGCTCGGGGTGCAGGTCGGCGACCGCGCCCCGATGCGCGAGGTGCGCGAGGCGGTGCTGCGCATCCGCGCCGCGAAGGGCATGGTGCTCGATGCCGCCGATCACGACACGTGGAGCGCGGGCTCCTTCTTCACCAACCCGATCCTCGACGCGGAGGAGGCCTCCCGCCTGCCCGCCGAGGCCCCGCGCTACGAGGCGGGGGAGGGGCGGGTCAAGACCAGCGCCGCCTGGCTGATCAGCCACTCCGGCATCGAGCGCGGCCACGCGGTGGGCGAGCGGGCCGCGGTCTCCTCCAAGCACTCCCTGGCGCTGACCAATCGGGGAGGGGCCGGCAGCGACGACCTGGCGGCCCTCGCCCGCGACGTGCAGGACCGGGTCGCCGAGGCCTACGGCATCCGCCTCGTGCCCGAACCGGTGCGGCTCGGCCTCGACCTCTGACATCGCCGCCGCCCCGGCACCCGCGCACGGCGCCGCCTGAGCCCCCCCCGCATCGCCGCCGCCGCGGGCGCCGACGAACTCTGATCCCGTCCGCGGCATCCCGCCGCGCCGTCCTAAGATGGCCGGGCGGCACCCATGCCGTCTCGCCCCGCCCCGTCCCTGCAGGAGGCCCTGTGAACGTCCTCGACCAGTCCATCGACGCTCTCGACCCGGACATCGCCCAGGTGCTCGACCGCGAGCTGGCACGCCAGCAGCGCACGCTCGAGATGATCGCCAGCGAGAACTTCGTCCCCCGGGCGGTGCTGCAGGCGCAGGGATCGGTGCTGACGAACAAGTACGCCGAGGGCTACCCGGGCCGGCGCTACTACGGCGGCTGCGAGGAGGTCGACGTCGCCGAGCAGATCGCGATCGACCGGGCGAAGGAGCTCTTCGGCGCCGAGCACGCCAACGTGCAGTCCCACTCGGGCGCCTCCGCGAACGCCGCGGTGATGCACGCCCTGGCCCGCCCCGGGGACAAGCTCATGGGCCTCTCCCTCGCACACGGCGGCCACCTCACCCACGGCATGAAGATCAACTTCTCCGGCCGCCTCTACGACATCGTCGCCTACGAGACCGAGCCCGGCACCGGCCTCATCGACATGGACAAGGTGCGCGAGCTGGCCGTGGCCGAGCAGCCCAAGGTGATCGTCGCCGGCTGGTCCGCCTACACCCGCCAGCTCGACTTCGCGAAGTTCCGGGAGATCGCCGACGAGGTCGGCGCCGCCCTCTGGGTGGACATGGCGCACTTCGCCGGGCTCGTCGCCGCCGGCCTGCACCCCAACCCCGTGCCCTACGCGGACGTGGTCTCCACCACCATCCACAAGACGATCGGCGGCCCCCGCTCCGGCATGATCCTGTGCACCGAGAAGTGGGCCAAGAAGATCGACTCGGCCGTGTTCCCCGGCCAGCAGGGTGGCCCGCTCATGCACGTCATCGCCGCGAAGGCCGTCGCGCTGAAGGTCGCCGCCTCCGAGGACTTCAAGGACCGCCAGGCCCGCACCCTCGAGGGTGCGCGGATCATCGCCGAGCGCCTCCAGGCGGAGGACGCGAAGGCGGCCGGCGTCAAGGTGATCTCCGGCGGCACCGACGTGCACCTCGTGCTGGTGGACCTCGTGGACAGCGAGCTCGACGGCCAGCAGGCCGAGGACCGCCTCCACGAGGCCGGCATCACCGTCAACCGCAACGCGGTGCCCAACGACCCGCGCCCGCCCCGGGTCACCTCCGGCCTGCGGATCGGCACCCCGGCGCTGGCCACCCGCGGCTTCGGCGCCGCAGAGTTCACCGAGGTCGCCGACGTCATCGCCCTGACCCTCACCGGCGGCGCCGACATCGAGACGCTCCGTGCGCGCACCGCAGCCCTCGCCGAGGCGAAGCCGCTGTACGCCGACCTCCAGCAGTACTGAGAGGACCTGCGGGGCCCGGCACCTCGGCGCCGGGCCCCGCCGGCTTCCCCTCCGGAGGGCCGCGGCCCCGCGACCTCCGCCCGACCGTCCCCCACGACCCAAGGAGCGCCATGACGGCACAGATCCTCGACGGCAAGGCCACCGCGAAGGCGATCAAGGAGGAGCTGACCGAACGGGTCGCGCGCCTCGTCGACGCCGGTCAGCGACGCCCCGGCCTCGCCACCGTGCTGGTCGGGGACGACCCGGGCAGCGCCGCCTATGTGCGCGGCAAGCATCGTGACAGCGAGCAGATCGGTCTCCACTCGATCCAGAAGCACCTGCCGGCCGACGCGAGCCAGCAGGAGGTGGAAGCTGTCGTCGACGAGCTGAACGCCGATCCGGAGTGCACCGGGTACATCGTCCAGCTGCCGCTGCCCGATCAGATCGACACCGACGCGATCCTCGAGCGGATCGACCCCGCCAAGGACGCCGACGGCCTGCACCCCATGAACCTCGGCCGCCTGGTGCTCAACGCCTACACGCCGATCCACACCCCGCTGCCCTGCACGCCGCGCGCCGTGATCGAGCTGCTCCTGCGCCACGACATCGACCTCACGGGCAAGGACGTCGTGGTGATCGGGCGCGGAGTGACCGTCGGCCGCTCGATCGGCGCGCTCATGACCCGTCGCAGCATCAATGCGACCGTCACCCTCACCCACACCGGCACCACGGACCTGCCCGAGCACCTGCGCCGCGCCGATGTGATCGTCGCCGCCGCCGGCGTCGCGCACCTGGTCCGGCCCGAGGACGTCAAGCCCGGCGCGATCGTGCTGGACGTCGGCGTCTCGCGGCAGGAGGATCCCGAGGGAGGCAAGGCCCGCCTGGTCGGTGATGTCGCCCCCGGCGTCTCCGAGGTCGCCGCCTGGCTCAGCCCCAACCCCGGCGGTGTCGGGCCCATGACCCGTGCACTGCTCATGAAGAACGTCGTCGAGGCGGCCGAGCGGGCCGCCGGGATCGAGGTGTCCGCGTGACCTTCACCATCGCCACCGTCAACGTCAACGGCCTGCGTGCCGCCGCGCGGAAGGGGATGGGCGACTGGCTCGCCGCCACCTCCGCCGACGTCATCACCCTCCAGGAGGTGCGCGCCCCCGAGGAGCTGCTGGCCGGTCTGGTGGGCGAGGGCTGGAGCATCGCGGGGGAGGCCTCGCAGCTCAAGGGCCGCGCCGGGGTCGCGATCGCCGTGCGCTCCTCCCGGGAGGACGTCGATCTGGACGCCATGCGCTGCGGACTGCCCGGCGTCGAGGGCGACAGCCACACGGGCCGCTGGATCGAGAGCGACCTCGCCGACCCGTTCGGCGACGGCCGCACCCTCACCGTCATCTCCTGCTACATGCACTCCGGCAACACCGAGAAGCCGCAGACGATGACCGACAAGTACGCCTTCCTCGATGCGATGATGCTGCGGCTCGAGCAGCTCCGTGCGGCCGGTGGGCACGTGGCGCTCACCGGGGACATCAACATCGCCCACACCGAATGGGACATCAAGAACTGGAAGGGCAACCTGAAGTCCGCCGGGTTCCTCCCCGAGGAGCGCGCCTACCTCGACCGCCTCACCACCGACGCCGGATTCGTGGACGTCCACCGCGCCCTCCACGGCGACGGCCCCGGGCCGTACACCTGGTGGTCGCAGCGCGGCAAGGCCTTCGACAACGACGCCGGCTGGCGGATCGACTACCAGCTGGCCACCGAGGATCTCGCGGCCCGGGCGACCTCGGCGCAGGTCGATCGGGCGCCCAGCTACGACACCCGCTGGTCCGACCACGCCCCGCTGGTGATCAGCTACTCCTGACCCCGCCGACCGGCGACCGGCGGCTGCCGACCGCCGCGGGGGAGCGCCGCCACCGTCGACACATGCCCGCGGTCGATCCCGGGCTGGGGTCGACGCAGAAGTGCGCTGAGCACCGATGATGAGCTTTCACATCGGTGCTCAGCGCACTTCTGTCTGCGCGGCGGGCGGGACACGGCGCAGCACCGCCCCGGCCGGCCGGCAGGACCGGCGCAGCACCGCCACGGCCGGGCAGCAGCGCCGGCGGTGCGTCGCGACAGGACAGCCGGGCCCCGACGCAGAACGGCCGGGGCCCGTCGAGGGGCGCCCGGCCGTTCTGGTGACGCTTCGGGGCGTCACCTCGAGGTGATCAGATGCGGCCGGTGATGACGGCCTGCTTGACCTCGGCGATCGCCTTGGTCACCTGGATGCCGCGCGGGCACGCCTCGGTGCAGTTGAAGGTGGTGCGGCAGCGCCACACACCCTCCTTGGAGTTCAGGATCTCCAGTCGCTGCTCCCCGGCGTCATCGCGCGAGTCGAAGATGAAGCGGTGGGCGTTGACGATCGCGGCCGGGCCGAAGTACTGCCCGTCGGTCCAGAACACCGGGCATGAGGAGGTGCACGCGGCGCAGAGGATGCACTTGGTGGTGTCGTCGAAGCGCTCGCGCTGCTCGGCGGACTGCAGCCGCTCGCGGCTGGGCTCCTGCCCACCGGCCACGAGGAACGGCATGATCTCCTTGTAGGAGTCGAAGAACGGCTCCATGTCGACGATCAGGTCCTTCTCCACCGGCAGGCCCTTGATCGGCTCGACGGTGATGGGCTTGTCGATGTCGAGGTCCTTCAGCAGCGTCTTGCAGGCCAGACGGTTGCGGCCGTTGATCCGCATCGCGTCCGAGCCGCAGATGCCGTGAGCGCACGAGCGGCGGAAGGTCAGCGATCCGTCCACGTGCCACTTGATCTCGTGCAGGGCGTCCAGCACGCGGTCGGTGCCGTGCATCGTGACGGTGAAGTCCTCCCAGCGGGCACCCTTGGAGCTGTCCGGGTCGAAGCGCGAGATGCGCAGGGTGACCTGGAACGACGGGATCTCCTCGGCCCCGGAGGCGGCCTCGGGCTTCTCAGCGACGGCAGTCATCAGAACGTGCGCTCCTTCGGCTCGTAACGGGTGATCACGACGGGCTTGGTGCCCAGGCGGATCGGGGTGCCCTCGATGCCCTCCTCGTCCGGGAGGGTGCGGTAGGCCATGGTGTGCTCGAGGAAGTTGACGTCATCGCGGTTCTCGAAGTCCTCGCGGAAATGACCGCCGCGGGACTCCTTGCGGTGCAGCGCGCCGAGGGCGACGATCTCCGCGAGGTCGAGCAGGAAGCCGAGCTCGACCGCTTCCATCAGGTCCAGGTTGTAGCGGCGGCCCTTGTCCTGGATGGCGACGGTCTCGTACCGCTTCTTGAGCTCGGCGATGCCGGCCAGCGCGCGGCGGCAGGTCTCGTCGGTGCGGAACACCTGGACGTTCGCGTCCATGAGCTCCTGCAGCTCGAGGCGGATGTCGGCGATGCGATCCTCGGTGGCCGGGCGATCGCGCAGGCGCTGCAGCAGCTCGACGGTGGGCAGCTCGACGTCCTCGGGCAGCTCGGGCATGTCCACCTCGTCCGCGTGCTCCGCGGCGGCGATGCCGGCGCGACGGCCGAACACGTTGATGTCCAGCAGCGAGTTGGTGCCCAGGCGGTTGCCGCCGTGCACCGAGACGCAGGCGGTCTCCCCGGCGGCGTACAGGCCGGGGATCACGTCGGTCGCGTTGCGCAGCACCTCGCCGCGGATGTTGGTGGGGATGCCGCCCATGCCGTAGTGCGCGGTGGGGAACACCGGGATCGGGTCCGTGTAGGGCTCGACGCCCAGGTAGGTGCGCGCGAACTCGGTGATGTCCGGCAGCTTCGCATCGATGTGCGAGGGCTCCAGATGGGTGAGGTCGAGGTAGACGTAGTCCTTCTTCGGGCCTGCGCCGCGGCCCTCACGCACCTCGTTCGCCATCGCCCGCGCCACCACGTCGCGCGGGGCGAGGTCCTTGAGCGTGGGTGCGTAGCGCTCCATGAAGCGCTCCATGTCGCTGTTGCGCAGGATGCCGCCCTCGCCGCGGGCCGCCTCGGACAGGAGGATGCCGAGCCCGGCCAGGCCGGTGGGATGGAACTGGAAGAACTCCATGTCCTCGAGCGGGATGCCGCGGCGGAATGCCATCGCGGGGCCGTCACCGGTGAGGGTGTGGGCGTTCGAGGTGGTCTTGAAGATCTTGCCGAACCCGCCGGAGGCGAACACCACGGACTTCGCCTTGAAGACGTGGATCTCGCCGGTGGCCAGCTCGTAGGTGACCACGCCGGAGGCGCGCACGCCCTCGTCGGTGCGGGGGTCGCCGGTCATGAGCACGTCGAGCACGTAGTACTCGTTGAAGAACTCCACGTCCTGCTTCACGCAGTTCTGGTAGAGCGTCTGCAGGATCATGTGGCCGGTGCGGTCCGCGGCATAGCAGGAGCGGCGCACCGGCGCCTCGCCGTGGTCGCGGGTGTGGCCGCCGAAGCGGCGCTGGTCGATCTTGCCCTCGGGGGTGCGGTTGAAGGGCAGGCCCATCTTCTCGAGGTCGAGCACGGCGTCGATGGCCTCCTTGGCCATCACCTCCGCGGCGTCCTGGTCGACGAGGTAGTCACCGCCCTTGACGGTGTCGTAGGTGTGCCACTCCCAGTTGTCGTCCTCGACGTTGGCGAGGGCGGCGCACATGCCGCCCTGGGCCGCGCCGGTGTGGGAGCGGGTGGGGTAGAGCTTCGTGACGACGGCGGTGCGAGCCCGCTTCGAGGACTCGAGGGCGGCGCGCATGCCGGCACCGCCGGCACCGACGATCACCACGTCGTAGGTATGGGTCTGCATGTCGGGTGACTGCTCCGTTTCGGGTCGACCGGGAAGTATGGAGGGGCGGCCGCGGAGCGGCCGCCCCGGGGGCGTCAGCCCTCGCAGAAGGAGGGCAGCAGGCTCGGCTCGGCGCCGGTGGGGCAGGGATCGAAGGTGAAGATCACCAGCGTGCCCAGGATGATCGTGACGACCACGGCGAAGTAGAGCAGGCCCTTGAGGACCAGGCGGAGCCGGTCGCCGCGCGCATAGTCGTTGATGATCGTGCGCACGCCGTTGCCGCCGTGGATGAGGCCCAGCCACAGCATGAGCAGGTCCCAGACCTGCCAGAAGGGGGAGGCCCACTTGCCGCCCACGAAGGCGAAGTCGATGCCCTTGACGCCCTGGCCGAGCCAGAGGTTCACGAACAGGTGGCCGAACACGAGGATCACCAGCAGCACGCCGGAGGCGCGCATGAACATCCACGAGAGCATCTCGGAGTTCAGACCGCGCTGGCCGGTGCGGCGGTAGCGGGTGCTCGGATCGGGGATCGAGGTGGTGGAGGTCATCGGGATCACGCTCCGAACATGTGCATGAGGTGGCGGGGGAGGAAGCCGGCCATGAGCACGACCCACACGACCACCACGGCCCAGAACATGCCGCGCTGGCGCTTGGTGCCCTGGGACCAGAAGTCCACGAGGATGATGCGCAGGCCGTTCAGGGCGTGGAAGAGGATCGCGCCGACGAGTCCGACCTCGCCGAGGCCGAACACCACCGTCTTGTAATGCCCGATCACCTCGTTGTACGCCTCGGGGGAGACACGGACGAGAGCGGTGTCCAGGACGTGCACCAGCAGGAACAGGAAGATGAGCATTCCTGAGATGCGGTGGGCGACCCAGGACCACATGCCCTCGCGTCCGCGATAGAGCGTCCCGGATTGGGCTGAAGCCACGGAGATCCTCCAGAAGCGTCGGGGTGAAGGCGGGAACGGTGATGAGATGCCGCGGAGTGCGGCGCGTGCCCTCCGGAACGTGCCTCCGGACGACGGTCGCGACGTGGACCGCACGCGGGCGGCCATTTCACGACACGGCGACATCATCATCGCCCCCGACAGGGGCCTCTTCAGCGTAGCACCAGGCAGGGCCGGTGGAGCGCCTCCCCACGCGGCCCCGTCCACGCCGCTCCGGACCCTCCGGGACGCCCTCGCGGCTCCGTTACGCTGGGCCGATGCCCCAGGCCCCGTTCGTGCCCGTGATCCCCGCCGGCGGTGCCGGCACCCGGCTGTGGCCGCTCTCACGCCGCGCGCGCCCGAAGTTCCTGCTGGACCTCACGGGGGAGGGGCGCAGCCTCCTGCAGGGGACCCTGGCGCGCCTGGCACCCCTCGCGGACCGCCCGCCGATCGTGGTGACCGGCGCGGCGCACGAGGCCGCCGTGCGGGAGCAGCTCGCATCGCACAGCGGGGTCCGCGTGGTGGGGGAGCCCTCGCCCCGCGACTCCATGCCCGCGATCGCGCTGGCCGCTGCGCTCGTGGAGCGGGAGGACCCCACCGCGGTCATCGGCTCCTTCGCCGCGGACCACCTCATCGGCGACCAGGCCGCCTTCCGGGAGGCGGTGCGCCTGGCCCGTGAGGCCGCGGAGCTCGGATACCTGGTGACCCTCGGGATCACTCCCACGCACCCCGCGACCGGTTTCGGATACATCGAGCAGAGCGCCGAGGAGGAGTCACCTGGCGCCGGCGCCGGCGCCGGCGCTGCCGATGCTGGTGCTGCCGCTGATGCTGGTGCGCACGCGCTCCCTCGCGGTGTCCGTCCCGTCGCCCGCTTCGTGGAGAAGCCGGAGCGCGAGCGGGCCGAGCGGTTCCTGACCACCGGGCGCTTCCTGTGGAACGCCGGGATGTTCGTGGTGCGGGCGTCGGTGCTGCTCGACGAGCTCGCGGCGCAGATCCCACCGCTCGCGCGCGGCGCGCGGGAGATCGCGGCCGCGCACGGCACGCCCGAGCAGGCCGAGGTGCTCGAGAGGGTGTGGCCGCATCTCACCGCGATCGCGATCGATCACGCCCTGGCCGAACCGCTCGCCGCGGCCGGGCGGGTCGCCGTGGTGCCCTCCTCCTTCGGATGGGACGACGTGGGGGACTTCGCCGCCCTCGCGCGGCAGCTGCGCGAGCGCCCCGCCCCGGCCGGCGTAGAGGGCTCGGAAGACCGCGGGGGCGGCGACGTCCGGGTGCTGGGAAGCGCCGCCGTGGATGCCGTCTCCTCGCGGGCCACGGTGTACGGTGCCACGGATCGCCACATCGCCCTGGTCGGGCTGGACGGCATCAGCATCGTCGACACCGAGGACGCGCTGCTGGTGCTCGCCGACGAGCAGGCGCAGGATCTCTCGGCACTCGTCGCCCGCCTCGAGCGGCGCGGACTGGGCCACCTGCGCTGACGTCGGCCGCCCGCAGCGGCCACCGCGAGGGGCGTCGGACCTCGACGTGCCGCGCAGCGGCCGTCCCGACGGAGAATGCAGGGGAGCACACAGTGGAGCAGTCGCAGCAGGTGCTGCTGGGCACCGCGGAGCAGCGGGCGATGCTGGGGCCGACGGGCCTGATCGCCACGACGGTCGCCGAGGCCGAGGAGGCGCTGCGCCAGGTGCGGCGCCACCTGCACCGCCATCCCGAGCTCTCCCATCAGGAGCATGCCACCACCGATTTCATCGACGAGCACCTCCGAGCGCTGGGGCTGACCCCGCAGCGGATGGCGAACACCGGTCTGATCTGCGACATCCCCGGCTCCGACCCGACCCTGGAGAAGATGGCGCTGCGCGCCGACATGGATGCGCTGGGGATCCCGGAGCTGTCCACCGTCGCCTTCCGCTCCACCGTCGAGGGCGTCTCCCACGCCTGCGGGCACGACGTCCACATGAGCGCGGTGCTCGGCGCGGCGACCGCGCTGGTCCGGGCGGCCGACGCCGGTGGTCTCCGTCGCGGGGTGCGGCTCGTGTTCCAGCCCGCGGAGGAGCAGCACCCGTGCGGAGCGCTCGAGCTGATCGGCCAGGACGTGCTGGACGGGGTCGACTCGATCCTCGCCCTGCACTGCGACCCGGGGGTCGACGTGGGGCACATCGGGCTGAAGTCCGGCCCCATCACCTCCGCGACCGACCCGGTGAAGATCCTGGTGCGCGGCGCGGGCGGCCACACCTCGCGCCCCCATCTCACCCAGGACCTCGTCTACGCGCTCGGCTCGATCGCGACCCAGCTGCCGGCCGCGCTGACCCGTCGGATGGATCCGCGCTCCGGGGTGAACCTCACCTGGGGCAGCATCCATGCCGGCTCGGCCTTCAACGCCATCCCGTCCAGCGGCACGCTCGAGGGGACGCTGCGCTGCCTCGACCACGACGCCTGGGACCAGGCGGAGGACCTGCTCGAGACGGTGCTCGCGGACCTGGTGCGGCCGTGGGGCATCGAGGCGCGGGTGAGCCACGACCGCGGCGTGCCCCCGGTCTCCAACGCCCCCTCGAGCGTCGAGGTGCTCTCCGCCGCCGTGCACGGCGTGCTCGGGCGGGACAACCTCGATCCCACCGCCCAGTCCCTGGGCGGGGAGGACTTCGCCTGGTACCTCGAGAAGGTGCCCGGAGCCCTCGCCCGCCTCGGCACCCGCACCCCGGGCGGGCGCACCTATGACCTGCACATGGGCGACCTCATGATCGACGAGCGCGCGATCGGCATCGGCGCCTCGGTGCTCGCCTCCGCCTGCGTGCAGCGCGACCTGCTGCCCGTCTGAGCGACTCGGCCTCCCGGAAGGGCCCGCTCCCGCGCCCCAGCGGTGACGGCCTCCGCCGCCGCGGATGAGGGCCCTCGGGAGTGTGGGCGCCGCCGCACCGCATACGACAGATCCGCGTCGATTTCATAACGGTTCACGACGTGGGACCGAAGCGGGCCCCGGGCCCTGCCGCGCCCGGATATGGTCCGAGTCGCACCGCGACAGCGCAGTCGCCACGAACCCCTCGGGGAGCTCCCGTCCCCGCACCTGAGCGAAGGAATCCTCATGAAGAGCATCACGCGTGCACTCGCCCTGGTCGGCGCCGGCGCCCTGACCCTCGCCGCCTGCGGCACCGCCCCCGAGGAGACCGACGGCGGCGGTGGCAGCGATGCCGGCGGCGCCTCGAGCGATTACAAGGCCTGCATGGTCTCGGATTCCGGCGGCTGGGACGACAAGTCCTTCAACGAGTCCAGCTACAACGGCCTGCTCGCCGCCGAGGAGGACCTCGGCATCGAGAAGGCCTCCGCGGAGTCCACCGCGGTCTCCGACTTCGCGCCCAACATCAACAACATGGTCACCCAGCAGTGCGACCTGATCATCACCGTCGGGTTCCTGCTGGCACCCGCCACCGGTGACGCCGCCCAGGCCAACCCCGAGACCGACTTCGCGATCGTCGACTCCACCGCGCAGGATGCGGACGGCGAGCCGATCGAGGTCGAGAACGTCAAGCCGATCGAGTTCAACACGGCCGAGGCCGCGTTCCTCGCCGGCTACCTCGCCGCGGGCACCACCGAGACCGGGAAGGTCGCCACCTACGGGGGCATGAACATCCCCACCGTCACCATCTTCATGGACGGCTTCGTCGACGGCGTCGCGCACTACAACGACACCCACGACACCGATGTCGAGGCGCTCGGCTGGGACAAGGAGGCTCAGCAGGGTTCCTTCACCGGCGACTTCGAGGACCAGTCCAAGGGCAAGGCCGTCTCCGACGAGTTCTACAACGCGGGCGCGGACATCGTGATGCCGGTGGCCGGCCCGGTCGGTGCGGGCACCCTCGCCTCCGCCAAGGAGGCCGACGACCGCATGGTGATCTGGGTCGACGCGGACGGCTTCGAGACCAACTCCTCCGATGAGGACGCCCAGGCGGTCATCCTCACCTCGGTGATGAAGGAGATGTCCACCGCGGTCGAGGACGTCATCTCCGGGGCCGCCGATGGCCAGTTCGACGGCACCCCGTACGTGGGCACCCTCGAGAACGGCGGCGTGGGCCTGGCCCCGTTCCACGAGTTCGAAGACGATGTCCCTGCCGAGCTCACCGAGGAGCTGGAGAGCCTGAAACAGGAGATCATCGACGGCTCCGTGGTCGTCGAGTCCGCAGCGGCCCCCGCGGAGGCCTGAGCCGCTGAGCGGTGCGCGGTCCCCGTCCCCGGGTGGGCGGGGACCGCGTCCCTGTCCTCACATCGTTCGGCCGGGGAGCCCGGTCGACGCCGACGGAAGCGAGTGCTGTGAAGCTCGAACTGCGCGGGATCACGAAGACCTTCGGGAGCTTCGTGGCCAACGACGCCATCGACCTCGTCGTCGAACCGGGGGAGATCCATTCCCTGCTGGGCGAGAACGGGGCCGGCAAGTCGACCCTGATGAACGTGCTGTACGGGCTGTACCGGCCCGACGGCGGGCAGATCGTCATCGACGGCGAGCCCGTCGCCTTCTCCGATCCGGGCGATGCGATGGATGCCGGCATCGGCATGGTCCATCAGCACTTCATGCTGGTGCCCGTGTTCACCGTGGCCGAGAACATGGTGCTCGGCCACGAGCCGACCCGGGGCGGGCTGCTCGACATCGCCGCCGCCCGCACCCTGGTGCGGGAGATCTCCGCCCGCTTCGGCTTCGACCTGGATCCCGATGCGCTGGTTGAGGATCTCCCCGTCGGCGCGCAGCAGCGGGTCGAGATCATCAAGGCGCTCAGCCGCCGGGCCGAGGTGCTGGTGCTGGACGAGCCCACCGCCGTGCTCACCCCGCACGAGACCGACGAGCTGATGGCGATCATGCGGCAGCTGCGGGACGAGGGCACCTCGATCGTGTTCATCACCCACAAGCTCCGCGAGGTCAAGGCGGTCTCCGATCGCATCACCGTGATCCGCCGCGGCAAGGTGGTGGGCGAGGCGGATCCCTCCGCCGATCAGGCCGAGCTCGCCTCGCTGATGGTGGGCCGCCAGGTCTCCCTCGCCCAGGACAAGTCCGAGGCCGCGCCGGGGGAGGTGGCGCTCGAGGTCACCGACCTGCGGGTCACCGATGCCGCCGGGACGCGCACCCTGGACGGGGTCTCCTTCGAGGTGCGCCACGGCGAGGTGCTCGCCGTCGCGGGAGTGCAGGGCAACGGCCAGACGGAGCTCACCGAGGCGCTGCTGGGCCTGCAGGAGACCGTGCACGGCTCGGCGACGCTCGAGGGGCGAGAGCTCGTGGGCCGCTCCACCAAGCAGGTGCTCGACGCGGGCGTCGGCTTCGTCCCCGAGGACCGCACCCACGACGCGCTGGTGCCCGACTTCTCCGTCGCCGAGAACCTGGTCCTGGATCAGCACGACCGCCCGCCCTTCGGCAGCGCCCTGGCGATGAAGCTCAAGGCGATCCGTCAGAACGCGGAACGGCTGATCCCGGAGTTCGACATCCGCACGGAATCGGCCGTCTCGGCGGTGTCCACCCTGTCGGGCGGCAACCAGCAGAAGGTCGTCATGGCCCGGGCGCTGAACCGCGAGCTCGCGCTGCTGATCGCCTCCCAGCCCACCCGTGGCGTGGACGTCGGCTCGATCGAGTTCCTGCACCGCCGGATCCTCGACGAGCGGGACAAGGGCACCCCGGTGGTGATCGTCTCCACCGAGCTGGACGAGGTCACCCAGCTCGCCGACCGCATCGCCGTGATGTACCGCGGCAAGATCCTGGGGATCGTCCCCGGGGACGAGGACCGTGACGTGCTGGGCCTGATGATGGCCGGCTACACCGCCGAGGCCGCCCGCGAGGCCGTGGCCGCCGGTGCCCGCACCACCGACTCCCAGCTCGCCGACGAAGGAGACATCGCATGAGCACCCTTCGCCGACGAGCTGCGAGGTACGAGCGGGAGGAGATGAGCGCGTGAGCGTCGTTCGTCGACGAGCTGCGAGGTACGAGCGAGAGGAGATGAGCGCGTGAGCACTGTAGATGTGGCCGACACCGGTTCCGCCCCGGGAGTGGGGGCCGGGAGCACCGACGCCCCGCCGCCGCCGGAGCAGACCGCCGAATCCGCCCTGGCGCGCACCCTGCAGCGGATCGCCCGCGGCGACCTGCTGGTGGTGGTGATGAGCTTCGTGTTCGCCTTCCTCATCGGCTCCGTGCTGATCGTCATCGCCGACCAGGAGGTCCGCGAGACCCTCGGCTACTTCTTCGCCCGTCCCAGCGATGCGCTGACCGCGATCTGGCAGTCCGTCACCCAGGCCTACGGCGCGATGTTCCGCGGGGCGGTCTTCGACGGGACCGGGTACGCACGGGCGGCCGAGAGCGTCCGCGAGGCCGGCGGGACGGGCACCTACGTGCTGGTGCCGGCCCTCTCGGCCGGTCTGCGGCCGCTCACGGAGACCCTCACCATCGCCACGCCGCTGATCATCGCCTCCGCCGGGATGGCCGTCTCCTTCCGTGCGGGACTGTTCAACATCGGCGGCACCGGGCAGCTGATCGTCGGCGCCATGGCCGCCGGCTACGTGGGGTTCACCCTCGACCTGCCCGTGGTGCTGCACCTGCTGGTCTGCCTGGTCGCGGGCATCCTCGCGGGCGGTGTGTGGGGAGGCATCGCGGGTTTCCTCAAGGCCCGTTTCGGCGCCAACGAGGTCATCAGCACGATCATGCTGAACTGGATCGCGACGTACCTGCTGTTCTACGCGCTGAAGACCTCCGCGTTCACCGGTGCGAACCAGTCCCAGCCCACGTCGCCCTCGATCGGCGAGAACGCGGCGCTGCCGCTGCTGCTGGGCTCCGGCTTCCGTCTCCACGCGGGGCTCTTCCTCGCCGCGGGCGCCGCCGCGGTGCTGTGGTGGCTGATGAGCCGCTCCACGATCGGCTTCCACTTCCGGGCCGTCGGCTCCAACCCGCGCGCGGCCCAGGTCGCCGGGATCTCCCCGGCCCGCACCGCCTTCCTCGTGCTGGCCGTCGCCGGCGCGCTGGTGGGTGCGGCCGGCGCCGTGCACGTGCTCGGCACCGAGCACCGCCTCACCGAGGGGGTCGCCGGGAACATCGGCTTCGACGCCATCACCGTGGCGCTGCTGGGCCGCTCCGGACCGCTCGGGATCGTGCTCGCGGGCCTGCTGTTCGCGGGACTGTCCACGGGCGGGCGCTTCATGGAGAGCAGCCAGGGCGTGCCGCTGGACCTGGTCCAGGTGATCCAGGTGCTGGTGGTGCTGTTCATCGCCGCCCCGCCGCTGGTGCGCACCCTCATCGGCCTGCGCCGCATCGACCATCCGGGAGCCGCCGCTCGCGTGCGTCGCGCCCGCCGCGCCCGCACCGGCGCCGCGCAGACCACGGCCCCGACCACCGCCGCACAGGCCGCGGCCACCGCGCCGTCCGCTGCCCGCCCTGCGGAGCAGGACGAGCCCGCCCCCGGGACGGCACAGGGAGCAGCCGGCGCACACACCGCAGGCTCGCCGGCCGGCCCAGACGCCGCGGAACCGCCGGGCGGGCCCGATCCCGCAGCGCCCGAACCCGCTGCGGGAACCGCCGGGGAGCCGGGACCCGCCCCGTCGGACGAGCGACCCGGGGACCGCACCGACGCGCAGGAGGAGGAGGAGCGATGAGCACGACACCAGTCGTCGTGGACGACTCCGCCGTGGAGCAGACCTTCGAGGATTCCCGCCCCGCGAACTGGTGGCACCTGCCCGTCACCACCACCGTGCTGGGCCTGCTCGCGCTGGTCCTCTTCGGACTGCGCGGCATCCCCGGCGTGGAGTCCGTCTACGTGCTTGCCCGCGAGAGCGACCTGAACCCCTTCGGCATCGTGCCCGAGCGGGTGACGCTGCCCTCCATGGGCGGGGCGATCGGGTTCGCGCTCCTCGCGCTGCTCGCCTCGGCAGGGCTGTGGGTGCTGCAGCACCGCAGCGCCCGGCCCCCGGCGAGGCTGCGCCTGGCACTGCTCATCGTGTTCGCGGTGGCCTGGGTCCTCACGTTCATGACCTGGGTGATCTCCCAGCGCACCCTCGATGTGACCACCCTGCTGCAGGCCACGATCGTGCTCGCCGTCCCCCTCGCCTTCGGAGCCCTGTCCGGGGTGCTCTCGGAGCGGGCCGGCGTCATCAACATCGCCATCGAGGGGCAGCTGCTGTTCGGCGCCTTCGGCGCGACGCTCATCGGGTCGCTCGCCGGCAACGTGTGGATCGGCCTGCTCAGCGCGCCGTTCATGGCGATGGTGATGGGCGCGCTGCTCGCCCTGTTCGCCGTCGGCTACCACGTCCAGCAGATCATCGTCGGCGTGGTGCTCAACGTGCTCGCCATCGGCGTCACCTCGTTCTTCTTCGGCACCGTGATGCGGGACAACCCCGGGGTGTTCAACTCGCCGATGCGGCTGCCCACGCTGCGGATCCCGCTGCTGGCGGACATCCCCGTGATCGGGCGGATGCTGTTCGAGCAGAACATCCTCGTGTACCTGATGTGGATCATCGTCGCCGGCCTCACGGTGGCCCTGTTCCGCACCCGCTGGGGCCTGCGCGTGCGCGCCGTGGGCGAGCATCCCAAGGCCGCCGACACCGTCGGCATCGCCGTGAACCTCACCCGCTGGAAGAACGTCCTGCTGGGCTCGGCCGTGGCCGGGCTGGGCGGCGCGACGCTCACCATCGGCACCGGTGTCGCCTTCGGCGAGGAGATGTCCGCCGGCAAGGGCTACATCGCTCTGGCCGCGATGATCCTGGGCCGCTACCACCCCGTCGGCGCGCTGCTGGCGGCGCTCACCTTCGCCTTCGCGGATTCGCTGCAGCTGCGTCTGGGCACGATGACGGCCTCCGAGGGCGGGGTGTCGATCCCGGGCGACTTCCTGCTGATGCTCCCGTACATCGTCGCGCTGTTCGCGGTGGCCGGAGTGGTGGGCCGGGTGCGGGTGCCGGCCGCCGACGGCCAGCCGTACATCAAGCAGTGAGAGCATCGGCGGCATGAGCACCAGTGCATCCCTCCCGCCCCGCGCTCGTGCGGCCGAGGCCGAGCCCGAGTTCGCGCCGCTGCTCGCCGCCGCCCGCGAGATCGCCGAACGCGCCTACACCCCCTACTCGCGCTTCCGCGTCGGGGCGGCGGGCCTCACCGAGGACGGCCGCCTGGTGCGCGGCTGCAACGTGGAGAACGCCGGCTACGGCGTCACCCTCTGCGCCGAGTGCGGGATGATCAGCGAGCTGATCGCCGGCGGCGGCGGGAAGCTGCGCCGCTTCGTGTGCGTGGGCGGCGACGAGCAGCTGGGCCGTGAGGAGCGCGCCGTGGTCATGCCCTGCGGCCGCTGCCGCCAGCTGCTCTCCGAGCATGCCGCCCCGGACCTCGTGGTCCTCACCCCCGAGGGCCCGCGGAGCATGGACGCCGTGCTGCCGCAGGCGTTCGGCCCCGCAGACCTCCGCCCCTGACCTCATCCGCCCTGTCGTCCTTCCGCCCTCTCGCCCTGCGGCCGCCGCGCCGCGAGGACCGCGGCGGGGCCGTCCCACCCCTGAGGAGCTCTCCATGACCGACGCCACCGCAGACCCCGCCGTCGAGCCCTTCGACGTCGTCGACGTGATCCGCACCAAGCGCGACGGGGGCCGTCTCGAGGGCGGCCAGATCGACTGGGTGATCGACGCCTACACCCGCGGCGTCGTCGCCGAGGAGCAGATGGCCGCCCTCGCCATGGCGATCTTCCTGCGCGGCATGGAGCGCCCCGAGATCGCCCGTTGGACGAGCGCGATGATCGACACCGGCGAGCGGATGGACTTCTCCGCCCTCTCCAAGCCCACCACCGACAAGCACTCCACCGGCGGGGTGGGGGACAAGATCACCCTGCCGCTGGCCCCGCTGGTCGCCTCCTTCGGCGTGGCGGTGCCGCAGCTGTCCGGCCGCGGCCTGGGACACACCGGGGGCACCCTCGACAAGCTCGAGGCCATCCCCGGCTGGCGCGCCGCACTGACCAACGACGAGATGATGGCGCAGCTCGAGAGCGTGGGCGCGGTGATCTGCGCGGCCGGCTCCGGTCTCGCCCCGGCGGACAAGAAGCTCTATGCGCTGCGCGACGTCACCGGCACCGTCGAGGCGATCCCGCTGATCGCCTCCTCGATCATGTCGAAGAAGATCGCCGAGGGCACTGCCGCGCTGACCCTCGACGTGAAGACCGGCGCCGGGGCGTTCATGAAGGACGAGGCCGACGCCCGCGAGCTCGCCCGCACGATGGTCGAGCTCGGCACCGACGCCGGGACGCGCACCGTCGCCCTGCTCACCGACATGTCCGCACCGCTGGGCCGCACCGCCGGCAACAGCCTCGAGGTGCGCGAGTCCCTCGAGGTGCTCGCCGGCGGCGGTCCGGCCGACGTGGTCGAGCTGACCTGCGCCCTGGCCCGCGAGATGCTCGAGGCGGCCGGGGTGCACGACGCCGACGTCGCGGCCGCGCTCGCCGACGGGCGGGCGATGGACACCTGGCGCGCGATGATCTCCGCGCAGGGCGGCGACGTGGACGCGCCCCTGCCGGTCGCACAGCACGTCGAGGAGGTCCGTGCCGCGCAGGACGGCGTCGTCACCGGGCTCGATGCGATGGGCGTGGGGGTCGCGGCGTGGCGGCTCGGCGCCGGACGCTCCCGCCCGGGGGAGGCCGTGCAGGCCGCCGCCGGCGTCGAGATCGCCGCACACGTGGGAGACACCGTACGTGCCGGGGACGTGCTCGCCCGGCTGCACACCGACACCCCCGGCCGCATCGCCCGCGCGCTCGAGGCGATCGACGGATCCTGGAGCCTCGCCGCACCGGGCACGGCGGCCCCTGAGCGACGGATCGTGCTGGACCGCATCGTCTGAGCGCGCCGCCGCTGCGGGCGGGACGAGGGGCACCGACGGATCAGCGGCGGTCGCGCAGGGCCGGCAGGATGTGCTGGACCATGAGCGGTGCGAGCCGCGCCCCGGAGCCCGGATGGTCGAGCCGCACCCAGCGGTGGTCGGCGAGCTCCGCACGCACCTCGAGCGGGTCGGGCAGGGGCGTGCCCGTGGTCCAGACCGTCGAGCGGACCATGGTGCCCGGCTCGTTCGCGGCGACCGCCTCGAATTCGCCCAGCGGCGCGAGCTCCGCAGGGTCGAGGCTCACTCCGAGCTCCTCCCCGACCTCTCGCACCGCGGCATCCCGCGCGGACTCTCCCGGCTCCAGCTTCCCGCCGACCTGCATGTATGAGCCGGTGCCGCGCTTGCGGACCGCGAGCACCTCGGTGCCCTGGGCGCCGTCCCGCAGGAAGCACACCGCGGTGATCTCCAGGACGGGGAGGCGCGCGGGGGCGTGGTGATGGTGCTGCTCGGCCTCCGCGCTGCCGGCGAGCCGCTGCAGCCATCTGGTGCCCTGGTGGAGGCCGGTGGGGCGCATCCCCGCCGCCTGCCAGCGCGTGACGTCGGCCGCCTGAGCCCGGGCCAGCGACCAGCCGCGCCGCAGCAGCGTCAGCGGGGGCTTGCGATGCTCGCGCAGATCTCGTGCGAGACGCAGCGCGAACACCACCGGCGCCGGCCGACGCAGCACCAGCGCCTCCGCGAGCAGCCCCGCGGCGGTCAGCGGAGCGATGAGCTCGGCGGCGAAGATCCCCTCGGCGATGACCAGGGGCGCTTCCCCGGCATCGAGCCGGCCGGTGCCGAGGCGGCGCGACTCGGCGATCGAGTACACGGGCACCTCGGCGCTGCCGTCGTGGGCGAGGGAGGTGAGCGCCTCGAGCGCGGCTCCGGCGTCCCACGAGGACGGGTCGTCCCAGTCGACGATGCCGTAGCGGCGCGGGAGCCCGGGGGCGTCGTGATCCCGGTAGAACTCGTCCAGCGGGAGCACCGGCAGCCCGGAGCGTCGTGACAGCTCGCCCTTCCCGCTGCCGGAGGGGCCGGCGAGCAGGACGATGCGGCGAGGGTTCGGGCTGCGGGACGCGGTCACGGGCATCGAGTCTATGCCGTCCGCCGGCGGTGGCCGCACGGGCTCACTCCAGGCGCAGCACCACCTTGCTGCTGTGCGGATCCGTGGCGGCGGTGGTGAACGCGGCACCGGCATCGGCGAGATCCAGCTCGTGCGAGATGACGCCCTCGGCGAGCTCGGAGCGGGCGAGCAGCTCGACCGCCTCCTCGATCTCGCTCACGAAGCGGTAGGTGCCGCGGTAGTCGATCTCCTTGGAGACGATCGGGCCCAGGGCGACGGAGACCGGGGCCGGCGGCAGGTTGCCCGCCTGGACCACCACGGCGGCGCGGGCGACCACGCGCAGGATCGCCTCGAGGGAGGCCGGGGCGCCGGAGGCCTCGAAGGCGACGGTGACGTCCTGCCCGAGCTGCTCCGCTGCGTCGAGGGCGACGTCCGCCCCGAGCGCGAGCGCCCGCTCCCGCGCGAGCGGGGAGAGGTCCACGGCGCTGACGCGCGCGGCACCGGCCGCACGCACCGCGAGGATCGTGAGCAGCCCCACGGGCCCGCAGCCGCTGACGAGCACGTGCGCCCCGGTCACGTCCCCGGCGCGGTGCACGGCATGGATCGCGACCCCGAGCGGTTCGGCGAGCACGGCGCGGCGGGTGTCCAGTCCGTCGGGCAGCGGGACCACCTGCTCGGCGCGCACCGTGATCCGCTCCGCGAAGCCGCCGTCGGTGTGCGGGTCGCGGGCGGCGGAGCCCAGGTAGGTCAGGTCCGGGTGGAGGTTGTCCCGCCCGGCCAGCCGCTCCGGCAGCGGGCCGGACGTGCGGGCGGGATGCACCGTCACGGGAAGCCCCACCGCGAACCCGTCCACCCCCGGGCCGAGCGCGCTGACGCGGCCGGAGACCTCGTGCCCGAGCACGAAGGGGTGGCGCATCGTCGCGGTGCCGGAGACGCCGTGGCGCCAGTACGCGAGGTCGGAGCCGCAGATGCCGCCCCACTCGACGGCGATCTGCACCTCGCCGGGTCCGGGCTCGGGCTGGGCGCGCTCGACGACGCGCAGATCGTCGACGCCGTGGATCTCCAGGGAACGCATGGGCGGGACCTTTCGTGAGGTGGGGACGGTGGGCCAGAGGGGCGCGGGCGTCGTCGTCGACGGGCCCGCGGCAGGAGGAGCGGGATGCAGGCCGCTCCGCGCGCCCGAGGCCCCGCACTGCACCGATGCGCGAAACCTATCGCACGAGCGCAGGGGTGGGGCCGCCGGGGTGCATCGTGGGAAGATCAGCCCATGACTTCTCTGGACACCGCGGCGCTCGCCGCCCTCATCGACCACACCCTGCTCAAGCCCGAGGCCACCGCGGAGGATGTCACCGCGCTGCTTCGCGAGGCGGAGGCTCTGGGCACCTACTCCGTGTGCGTCTCGCCCTCGATGCTCCCCGTGCGGACCACCGTGAAGGTGGCCACGGTGTGCGGCTTCCCCTCGGGCCAGCACGCCTCCTCGATCAAGGCCGCCGAGGCCGCCGACTCCGTGTCCAAGGGGGCCGACGAGATCGACATGGTCCTCAACGTGGGCCTGGCCCGTGCCGGTGACGTCTCCGGCGTCGAGGCGGAGATCCGCGCCGTGCGCGAGGCGGCGCCCGCCCCGGTCGTGCTCAAGGTGATCATCGAATCCGCCGCACTGGACGATGCGCAGATCGTCGCCGTGTGCGAGGCGGCCGAGCGGGCCGGGGCCGACTTCGTGAAGACCTCCACCGGCTTCCACCCCGCCGGGGGCGCCACCGAGCATGCCGTGCAGCTCATGCGCCGCACCGTCGGCGACCGTCTGGGCGTCAAGGCCTCCGGCGGTATCCGCACCCGCGAGGCGGCCGAGGCGATGGTCGCCGCGGGCGCCAGCCGGCTGGGCCTGTCCTCCTCGCGGGCGATCCTCGAAGGCGGGACCGGCAGCGGGTACTGACCGCCGCTCCCGGCAGTCGCCGGCCGGCGGCAGCGCCTCCTGGTCGGGGGCCGCTCGCCGCCGGCGCGGCAGCGGCCGGATCAGGCGCCGGTGAGCGCGCCGCGCATGTCCGCGCCGATCCGCTCCAGCTGCGCCGCGGCACGCCGCCGCACCTCGCCGAGCCGGGCGTCATCGGCCGCGGCCGGCACCTCCTCGTGCACCTCGATGTAGCACTTGAGCTTGGGCTCGGTGCCTGAGGGGCGCACGATCACGCGTGCGTCGTCGCGGGTGGACAACACCATCCCGTCGGTCGGGGGCAGACCGGTGGTCGCCACCGACCCCTCGGCGAGGTCCTGCACCACGGCGACCGGGGACTGCGCGAGCGCGGCGGGCGGTGCGGCGCGCAGCCGCGCCATCATCACATCGCGTTCGGCGAGCTCGTCGACCCGGATCGACAGCTGCGAGGTCGCGTACAGGCCGTGCCCACGGGCCAGCTCGTCGAGCCGCCCCACCAGAGTCGTCCCCTCCGCCTTCGCGTGCGCGGCCATCTCGGCGACCATGAGCGCCGCGGAGAGGCCGTCCTTGTCCCGCACCGCCTCGGGCAGCACGCAGTAGCCGATCGCCTCCTCGTAGCCGTAGGCGAGGCCCGGCGCCCGAGCGATCCATTTGAAGCCCGTCAGCGTCGCGGCCGCCTCGAGCCCGGCATCCTCGGCGAGACGACCCAGCCACCGGCTCGAGACGATCGAGCGGGCCAGCACCCCGCGATAGCCGTGCCGGCGCACCAGGTGGTCGCCCAGCAGCACCCCCAGCTCGTCCCCGGTGAGCATCCGCCACGCGTCCTGGTGCGGGTCCCGCACCGCCGCGGCGCAGCGGTCGGCGTCGGGATCGTTGGCGATGACGACGTCGGCCTCGACGGTGCGGGCCAGCTCGAGCGCGAGATCGATCGCGCCGGGCTCCTCGGGGTTCGGGAACGCGACGGTGGGGAAGTCCGGATCGGGATCGGCCTGCTTCGCCACGCTGTGCACCTCGTCGAAGCCGGTGCGGTGCAGGGCGGCGAGCGCCGGCTCGGTGCCCACCCCGTGCATCGCGGTGTGCACGATCCGCACCCCGCGCGGCCCTGCCGGATCCGGCAGCGCACAGATCGCCGCGAGGTAGTCCTCGCGCAGCTGCTCGCCGAGCATCTCGATGCCGGGATCTTCGCCGGAGGGCGGCAGCGGGATCGCCGAGACGGGCCCCACCGCGGCGATGCGTGCGGCGATCTGCGCATCCGAGGGCGGCACGATCTGCACGCCGCGCGCCTCGGGGGCAGCGCCCCGGCCGCCGAGGTAGACCTTGTAGCCGTTGTCGGCCGGCGGGTTGTGGGAGGCGGTCACCACGATGCCCGCCTCCGCACCCAGGTGCCGGACGGCGAAGGCCACCAGGGGAGTGGGGCCGGGCCGTTCCAGCAGCTGCACCCGGCAGCCGGCCGCGCTCATGATCTCTGCGGAGCGTCGCGCGAAGTCCTGCGAGCGGTGGCGCGCGTCGTAGCCGATCACCACCAGCGGTCGGTCGAGCTCGAGATCGCGCAGCAGATGGTCGGCGAGCCCGCGGGCGGCGCGGGAGACCACCGCGAGGTTCATGCGGTGCGGGCCGGGCGCCATCCGGCCGCGCAGCCCGGCGGTGCCGAACTCGAGATCCGCGGCGAAGGCGTCGGCGAGCTCCTCGAGCGCGGCGGCGCTGCCGGACTCCGCCTGGGCCAGCAGCGCGGTGAGCTCCTCCCGGGTGGAGGGGTCGGGATCGTCCTGGATCCAGCTCTCGGCGCGGGCGCGCAGGGCGGCGTCGACGCTCATGCGGGCGCGTCCGTCGCGGCGTCCGCCGCAGCCCCGGGCGAGGCGTCGGTGATCCGGCGCACCGTCTCGGCCAGCAGGCGGGAGATGCGCGGCCCGGCTGCACGCCCCGCCTCGAGCACCTCCTCGTGGCTCAGCGCGTCCCCGCTGATCCCGGCGGCGAGGTTCGTCACCAGGGAGATGCCCAGCAGATCCATCCCCGCCTCGCGGACGGCGATCGCCTCGAGCGCGGTGGACATGCCCACCAGGTGCGCCCCCATCGCCTTCGCCATCTGCACCTCGGCCGGGGTCTCGTAGCTCGGGCCCGAGAACTGCATGTACACGCCCTCGTCGAGGGTGGCGTCGACGTCGCGCGCGATCTCGCGCAGCGCCGGGGTGTACAGGTCCGTGAGGTCCACGAAGTTCGCGCCCACCAGCGGGGTGGCGCCGGTGAAGTTGATCTGGTCGCGGATCAGCACCGGGGTGCCGGGAGCCCAGGCGGGGTCGATGCCGCCGCACCCGTTGGTCAGCACCATCGTGCGGGCGCCGGTCGCGGCGGCGGTGCGCACCCCGTGCACGACGGCGTCCACCCCGGCCCCCTCGTAGAAGTGGGTGCGCGCGCCGAGCACCAGGGCGCGGGCGCCCGTTCCCTCCACCCGGATCGAGCGCAGGGTGCCCACGTGGCCCGCGACGGCGGCCGGGCGGAACCCGGGGATCGTGGTCGCGTCGGCCTGCCACACCGTCTCGCCGAGCAGGTCCGCGGCGCCGGACCATCCCGAGCCGAGCACGAGGGCGAGGTCGTGGTGGGGGACGCCGCTGGCGTCGGCGATCGCGGCGGCGGCCTCGCGGGCGAGCTGGTACGGGTCGGATGCGGGAGAGGTCATGGACAGAAGGTAACGCAGCGGGGCCGCCCGCGGGGGCGTGCCGCACGGCTCCCGGTGCCTGAAACCGCCGCCTGACCGTAGGTTCTTTGCCACAATGACGGGGTGAGCGATCCCAGCACTGCCCTTCCCCCGGACCCCCGCCGGGTCCCCCGCGCCGGAGACCGTGTGCGGGTGGTGATCCTCGGTGGCGGCCCCGGCGGGTACGAGGCGGCGCTGACCGCTGCGCGGCACGGCGCGGAGACGGTGCTGCTCGAGGAGCGCGGCATCGGCGGCGCCGCGGTCATCACCGACGTGGTGCCCTCGAAGACCCTCATCGCCACGGCCGACGTGCTCGACCTGGTGGCCGGCTCGGAGCGGCTCGGCATCCGCGACGCCGACAACGGCACCGCCCCCGCCGCGCACTCCCTGAACGTCGATCTCGCGGCCGTGAACCGCCGGGTGCTGAAGCTCGCCGCCGCCCAGTCCGCGGACATCCGCGCCACGCTGGTCGACGCGGGCGTGCGGGTGATCGACGGGCGCGGGCGCCTGGACGGGCCCGACCGCGTCGAGGTGCTCGACCCGGCGGGCGAGCGGATCGACTCGTTCGACGCCGACGTGATCCTGCTGGCCGTGGGGGCCCGTCCGCGCGAGCTCGACGGCGCGCCGTGCGACGGGGAGCGGATCCTGAACTGGACCCAGCTCTACGAGCTCGATCGCCTGCCCGAGCATCTGATCGTCGTCGGCTCCGGTGTCACCGGCGCCGAGTTCGCCAGCGCGTACCGGGCCCTGGGGAGCGAGGTCACCCTCGTCTCCTCGCGCGAGAAGGTGCTGCCCGGCACCGACGCGGATGCCGCCGACGTGCTCGAGCACGCCTTCACCCGCCGCGGCGTGACCGTGAGCTCCCGCTCCCGCGCCGCGACCGCGCGCCGCACCGAGGACGGCGTGGTCGTGACCCTCACCTCGGGCGAGGAGATCGCGGGCAGCCACGTGCTGATGGCGCTCGGCGGGATCCCCTGGACCGGTGATCTCGGACTGGAGCGCGCCGGGGTGAGGGTGCGGGACTCCGGGCACATCGAGACCGATCGCGTCTCCCGCACCTCGGTGCGCGGCATCTATGCCGCCGGGGACTGCACCGGCGTCTACCCGCTCGCCTCGGTCGCCGCCATGCAGGGCCGCATCGCGATGCACCACGCGCTCGGCGACGCGGTCTCCCCGCTGATCTCCGCGCAGGTCTCCTCCGCGATCTTCACCAGCCCTGAGATCGCGGTGGTGGGGGTCAGCGAGCAGGAGGTGCTGGACGGCGAGGTGGCCGGCGAGGTGATGACCCTGGGCCTGGACACCAACCCGCGCGCGAAGATGCAGGGGATCTCCGAGGGGTTCGTGAAGCTCATCGTGCGGCCCGGCTCGCACACCGTGATCGGCGCGGTCGTGGTCGCGCCCCGGGCCAGCGAGCTGATCCTGCCCTACACCCTCGCCGTCGCCCATCGGCTCACCGCCGAACAGGTCGCCGGCACCTTCACCATCTACCCCTCGCTCACCGGCTCCCTGGCCGAGGTGGCGCGGCAGCGGATGCTCGACGACGACCAGCCCTGAACCGGCACCCCATGCGCCCTCCCGGCGACTGAACAGCGCTGCGCGGTGCGGTTCCCGCGGAGGGAACAGCACCGCGCATCTCCCGTGAACACCGCGCATCACCCGTGAGCAGAGAGGCGCCCGGGGGAGGGAGGCGTGGGCCGGGCGGGGACGGGGTGCCCGGCCCGGCGCGCCCGGTGTCAGTCCTCGATGGTGCAGAGGACGGCGCCCGCGGAGACGGTCGCGCCGATCTCCGCGTTCAGGCTCTTGACGATCCCGGAGCGATGCGCCGTGATCGGCTGCTCCATCTTCATCGCCTCGAGCACCACCAGCAGGTCGCCGTCGGCCACGGACTGGCCCTCCTCGGCGACCACCTTCACGATCGTGCCCTGCATCGGCGCGGAGACGCTGTTGCCGCTCCCGCCGGCCTCCCCGGACGCACGGTGCTGACGCTTGCGGCGCTGCCGCACCGGGGCCTGGGGCGCACGCAGCGAGGCGGGCAGGCTGATCTCGACCCGTCGGCCGTCCACCTCGACCACCACGGCCTCGCGGTCCTCGGGCTCTTCCGGCTGGCCCGGCAGCGGCGCGGCCGACAGATCGTTGTCGAACTGCGTCTCGATCCAGCGGGTGTGCACGGAGAACGGCTGCTCGGGATCCTCCGGCGCGAAGGCCGGATCCTCGACCACCCGCGCGTGGAAGGGCAGGACGGTGGGGATGCCGTCGATGCGGAACTCGGCCAGCGCGCGGCGGGAGCGCTCGAGCGCCTCCTGGCGGGTGGCGCCGGTGACGATGAGCTTGGCGAGCATCGAATCGAACGCCCCGGAGACCTCGTCCCCGGCCCGCACCCCGGTCTCGACGCGCACGCCGGGCCCGGTGGGCATGTCGAAGCGCTGGATGCGGCCCGGGGCGGGCATGAAGCCGCGCCCGGGATCCTCGCCGTTGATGCGGAACTCGAAGGAGTGGCCGCGCACCGCGGGATCCTCCTCGCTGATGCGCTCGCCGGCGGCGATCCGCAGCTGCTCGCGCACCAGGTCCACACCGGCGACCTCCTCGGTCACCGGGTGCTCGACCTGCAGGCGCGTGTTGACCTCGAGGAAGGAGATGGTGCCGTCGAGACCGACGAGGAACTCGCAGGTGCCGGCGCCGACGTAGCCGGCCTCCCGCATGATCGCCTTCGAGGAGGAGACCAGCTGGGCATTCTGCTGGGGCGTGAGGAAGGGGGCGGGAGCCTCCTCGACCAGCTTCTGATGGCGGCGCTGCAGGGAGCAGTCGCGGGTGGAGACCACCTGGACGTTGCCGTGGACGTCCGCCAGGCACTGGGTCTCGACGTGACGGGGGGAATCCAGGTAGCGCTCCACGAAGCATTCGCCGCGACCGAAGGACGCGGTCGCCTCGCGCACCGCGGAGTCGAACAGCTCGCGCACCTCGGACTCCTCGCGGGCGACCTTCAGGCCGCGGCCGCCGCCGCCGAAGGCGGCCTTGATCGCGATGGGCAGGCCGTTCTCGCGGGCGAAGTCCACCACCTCGTCGGAGTTCTGCACCGGATCCTTCGTGCCGGCGACCAGCGGGGCCCCCGCCTTCTGGGCGATGTGCCGGGCGGAGACCTTGTCGCCGAGCTTCTCGATCGCCGCGGGCGGCGGACCGATCCAGGTCAGCCCCGCGTCGATGACGGCCTGGGCGAAGTCCGCACGTTCGGAGAGGAAGCCGTAGCCGGGATGGATCGCGTCGGCGCCGGAGCGGTGCGCGATGTCCAGGATCTTGTCGACCACCAGGTAGGAGCTGGCGGCCGTGGTGCCGCCGAGCGCGTAGGCGTCATCGGCGACCTGGGTGTGCAGGGCATCGCGGTCGGGATCGGCGTACACCGCGACGGAGCGGAGTCCGGCATCCCGGCAGGCCCGTGCGATCCGCACCGCGATCTCTCCACGGTTGGCGATGAGCACCGTGGACAGGGGGCGGGGCTTGGAGGAGCGTGCGGGCATCGGGGAGGGTCCTTCCGGCGGGGTCAGCAGAGGCCGAGTCTAGTACCGCGAGGGGTCAGGAGGAGGCAGGGGTGTGCGGGGCGTCGCCGGCGGTGTCCTCCCACAGCTCGTGGACGCCCAGATCGATCTCGGCGAGCATCCGCCGCAGCAGCGGCAGGGACAGGCCCACCACGGCGTGGGGGTCGCCGTGCACCCGCTCGATGAACGGGCCGCCGAGGCCGTCGAGGGTGAAGCCGCCGGCCACCCCGAGCGGCTCGCCGGTGGCGACGTAGGCGTCGATCTCGGCGTCGGAGAGCTCGGCGAAGCTGAGCTCGCAGCTGGCGGTCGCGCCGAAGGTGGCACCGGTGCCGCCGTCCTCCTCCGCCCGGTCGTCGACCAGCCAGTGCCCGGAGTGCAGCACCCCGGTGCGCCCGCGCATCGCCCGCCAGCGCTCACGGGCCCGCTCGGCGGTCAGCGGCTTGCCGATCACCTGGCCCTCGAGCTCGAGCATCGAGTCGCAGCCGAGCACCACGTAGCCGCCGTCGCTGCGCGAGGTCGCGGCGATCGCCTTCTCCCGGGCCAGCAGCAGCACCTCCTCCGCGGCGGTGGGCGCCTCCGCCGGGTAGGCCGACTGCGCGGCCTGCTCCCGGGCACGGGCGAGGATCGCCTCCTCGTCGAGGTCGACGGGCAGGGTCGAGTGCTCGATGCGGGCGGCGCGCAGGGTGGCGCGCCGCCCCGCGGACGCCGAGGCGAGCAGCAGCAGCGGATCGTGGTCGGTGGTCATCGCAGGGCCTCCTCGAGGACGGACAGGGGCAGGCCGCCGAGCTCCAGGGCACGGCGATGGAAATCACGCACCGGGGTGCCGGAGCTCTCGGCCGCAGCGCGCAGCTGCTCCCAGACGCGCTGGCCGATCTTGTAGGAGGGTGCCTGGCCGGGCCAGCCCAGGTAGCGGTGCAGCTCGAAGCGCTGCTCGGCCTCGGTCACGCCCCAGTGGGCGCTCATGAAGTCCCAGGCCTTCTGGTAGCTCCACGCCCCGCCGGCGGATCCCGCGATCCCTTCCGGCATCGGCAGCCCGCAGTGCAGGCCGATGTCGAGCACCACCCGGCCGGCCCGCAGCCGCTGCGCGTCGAGCATCCCCAGCCGGTCGCCGTCGTCGGCGAGATAGCCCAGCTGGTCCATCAGCCGCTCGGCGTACAGCGCCCAGCCCTCGCCGTGGCCGGAGACCCAGCACATCAGCGCCCTCCACCGGTTCAAGGTGCTCGCCTGGAGGGTCTGGATGCCCACCTGGAGGTGATGGCCGGGCACGCCCTCGTGGTACACGGTCGTGGTCTCCAGCCAGGTGTGGAACTCGGTGGTGCCGGGCGGCACGTCCCACCACATCCTGCCCGGCCGGGTGAGGTCCTCGCTGGGGCCGGTGTAGTAGATGCCGCCGGAGCCGGTGCGGGCGATGCGGCACTCCAGCCGGCGCAGCGGCTCGGGGATGTCGAAGTGGGTGCCGGCGAGCTCCTCGACGGCGCGGTCGCTGAGATCCTGCATCCAGGTGCGCAGCTCCTCGGTGCCGTGCAGCACCCGGGCGGGATCGGCGTTCAGCGCCCGCTTCGCGGCCTGGACCGAGCTGCCGCCGCCGTTGCCGGCCCGCTGGTTGATGCGGGCGGCGACCGCCTCCTGCTCGGCCACCACGGAGCGCAGCTCCTCGATGCCCCAGGCGTAGGTCTCGTCGATGTCGATCGGGGTGCCCAGGAAGGTGCGCGAGGCCAGGGCGTAGGCGTCCCGCCCCACCGCATCGTGCTCGGGGGCGCGCGGGGCGAGCTGCTCGAGCTGCGCGGCGAGGTCGAGGTAGCCCTGCGCCGCGGTGCGGGCGGCCGCGGCCACGTGCTCGCGCTGCCGGTCATCGCCCACGGCGTCACGGGCGAAGGAGGGGAAGAAGCCATCCGCAGCGGCGAAGCCGCGGGCCTGCTCGGCCCCGAGCAGCAGCTGGCGGCGGGAGGAGAGCACGCCGTGCTCGGCCGCCTCGTGGAGGGACTCGACCCAGGTGCTGAGCGCATGGGGCATCCGCGCCATGCGCTCGGCGATGGCCTGCCAGTCCTCGGCGGTGTCGGTGGGCATCTGGTCGAGCGCGTCGCGGGACTGCAGCGGGGAGGCGAGGCTGTTGACGGTCGCGATGTCCAGACGCTGCTCCGCGCGCTCGATCTCGAGGCCCAGCCGCTCGGTGAGCGCGGCGCGGGTGACGGTGTCCACGGCGTCCTCGTCCGGGACCTCGGCGGCGCGGGCGAGCAGGGCGCGGGCGGCGTCGGTGCGCTCGGCGACTGCGGCGGGGGAGTGGTCGGTGACCTCGGCGTCGTGGCCGGGCACGCCGAGGGCGGTGGCGAGGAACGGGTCCAGGCGGGCGCTGAGATCGACGTACTCGTCGGCCAGGCGGTCCAGGGCGGTCGCGGGGCGCGTGGGGGACACGGCGGAGGGGCTCTCGGGCATGCGCCGCAGTCTAGTGCGGCCCCGCAGCGGCCCGACGGTCGCGGGCCCGCGGGCAACGGGGCCGAGGGCCGGGGGAGCAGCTCAGCGGTCCGAGCTCAGCGGTCGGAGAACTGCCAGGCCGTGGCCGAGGGCAGACCGCGCAGGCCGTGGCCCCGCGGGTGGGTGTGCACGGCGTCGTTCCACGCCCCGGCGCCGGCGCCCCGGCCCTCGGCGAGCAGGCGCTCCTCGGCCTCGAGCCGGCTGGTGACGCTCATCGCCGAGACCACCACGGCGATCGCGGCGAGCTCGTCGTCGCGCAGATAGCCCTGCACCAGGCGCACGTCCGCGGGGCGCACCGGTGCCGGCTGCTCCACCGCGGCGGGAGTGCCCGCGGCGGGTGCGGCGCCGGCGGCGTCGGCCGTGGCGGCGGGACTGTCCTGGCCGGTGCTCACAGCGGGATGTTCCCGTGCTTCTTGGTGGGCAGCGTGTCGCGCTTGGTGCGCAGGGCGCGCAGCGCGCGGGCCACCTCGAGGCGGGTCTCCGCGGGGCGGATCACGCCGTCGATCCAGCCGCGCTCGGCCGCGGTGTACGGGGTCGCGAACTGCTCCTCGTACTCCGCCTCGAAGCGCGTGCGGGCGGCCTCGACGTCCCCGCCCTGCTCGGCGACCTCGCGCAGATCACCGCGATGGAGGATGTTCACTGCGCCCTGCGAGCCCATCACCGCGATCTGGGCGGTGGGCCAGGCCAGGTTGATGTCCGCGCCGAGCTCCTTGGAGCCCATCACGATGTACGCGCCGCCGTACGCCTTGCGGGTGATGACGGTGATCAGCGGCACGGTCGCCTCGGCGTAGGCGTACAGCAGCTTCGCGCCGCGACGGATGATGCCGCCGTACTCCTGGTCGGTGCCGGGCAGGAAGCCGGGCACGTCCACGAAGGTCAGCACCGGGATGTTGTTCGCATCGCACAGCCGCACGAAGCGGGCCGCCTTCTCGGAGGCGTCGATGTCGAGCGTGCCCGCCAGGTGGGAGGGCTGGTTGGCGATGATGCCCACGCTGCTGCCCTCGACCCGGCCGAAGCCGACCAGCACGTTCGGGGCGAACAGCGGCTGGACCTCGAGGAACTCCTCGTCGTCGAGCACCGCACGGATCGCGGTGAGCATGTCGTACGGCTGGTTGGGCGAATCCGGCACCAGGGTGTCCAGCGCCGTGTCCGTCGCGGTGAGCTCCTCCTCGAAGGGGACCGGGAAGGACGGGGCCGGGCTCAGCGTGTTCGCCGGCAGGTAGCTCAGCAGATCCTTGACGTACTCGATCGCCTCGGCCTCGTCGGGCGCCATGTAATGGGCCACACCGGAGCGGGAGGAGTGGGTGCGCGCGCCGCCCAGCTCCTCGAAGCCGACGTCCTCGCCGGTGACGGTGCGGATCACGTCCGGGCCGGTGATGAACATGTGGGAGGTCTTCTCGACCATCACGATGATGTCCGTGAGCGCCGGGGAGTACACGGCCCCGCCGGCGGCCGGGCCCATGATCAGGGAGATCTGGGGGATCACGCCGGAGGCGCGGGTGTTGCGCTTGAAAATGCCGGCGAACATGGCCAGCGAGGCCACGCCCTCCTGGATGCGGGCGCCGCCGCCGTCGAGGATCCCGATGATCGGCACCCCGGTGCTCAGCGCCAGGTCCTGGATCTTCTGGATCTTGCGGCCGTGCGCCTCGCCGAGAGAGCCGCCGAAGGCGGTGAAGTCCTGGGAGTACACGCACACCTGGCGGCCGTCGATCGTGCCGTAGCCGGTGACGATCCCGTCGCCGTAGGGGCGCTTGCGGTCGATGCCGAAGTTGCGGGCCTGGTGGCGGACGAACCTGTCGGTCTCCACGAACGAGCCGTCGTCCAGCAGGTCGGAGATGCGCTCCCGGGCCGTCTTCTTGCCTCGGGCATGCTGCTTCTGGACCGCGACCTCATCGGCGGCGGAGACGGCGGCGGCATCACGCTCGCGCAGGTCCTCGAGTCGCTGGGCGGTGGTGAGCGGCCTCGGGGCGTCGGTCACGGAGCCTCCTGCTGCGGCCTGCGAGGCCGCCATCTGTTCCGGCGGATGGACATCGGGATACTACGCTACGGACGTCCGACGGCGGTGGTCAGGTCCTCGCTCGGCGCGTGCGCCCCACCGGCCGCCGCACGACGGGCACGACCGACGACGCAGCATGTGGGGGACGAGATGGACCAGGCGGGCAGGGCACGGCATCCGGCGCACCCCCGGGGCGTCCCGGAGGTGGCGATCATCCGCCTCGACGAGGTGACCTCCACCCAGGACGAGGCGGCGCGCCGCCTGCAGTCGGGACAGCGCACCCCCTTCGCGCTCACCGCCCGGCACCAGAGCCGCGGACGCGGACGGCTGGGGCGCCCCTTCGCCAGCCCGGCGGGCGGGAGCCTCGCCCTCACCTATGTGCACCGCAGCCGCCTCGATCCCGCCCGACGGGGCTGGTTCCCCCTCGCCGCGGGGCTCGCGGCGCTCACCGCCCTCGACGCGGTGCTCGGCCCGGGGGCGACCGGGTCGCGTGCCACAGGACCCGGCACGACGGGCCCTGACTCGACGGGCCCTGATGCGACGAGCCCTGGCTCGATGGGCACTGACATCACGGGCGCTGCCCGGATCGGACTGAAATGGCCCAACGACCTGCACACCGAGGACGGCCGCAAGCTCGGCGGCATCCTCGTCGAGGGCCGGGGCGCGGACGTGGTGATGCTCGGCATCGGGCTGAACCTGCGTGGACCGATCCTGCAGGCCGACGGCACCGAGCTGCCCGGCGCGGCCTGGCTACGCGGGGACCACGGGCTGCGCCCCGGTGCCGCGACCGGGACGGGCCCGGCGGGCGGCGCCGAGCCCGGACGGGCGGCGCACGAGGAGCGGACAGCGCGCGAGGACGCCGGCGCGCTCGGCGCCCGCCTCGAGAGCGCCCTGGCCGCCGCGCTCGCCGAGGAGCTGGCGCTGCTCGAGTCCACAGGGGGAGACGGTGTCGGCGCCGGCACCCACGAGCGCTACACTATGACGTGCCTCACACTCGGGCGTGCGGTGCGGGTCGATCCCCTGGGGGAGCGGGGCGCGGGGGGAGAGCATCCGCCCTCGCTGCACGGCACCGCCCGGGCGATCGACGCGCGCGGCCGGCTGGTCGTCGACCTCGGCGGAGGCGAACAGGTGGCCGTGGACGTCGGTGATGTGCGGCATCTGCGACCGGGCGATCCCGTCCGGTCCACGACTCGCGATGCGACAGGCATCGAGCAGGAGGAGCACGGCACGTGACCGGAGGCATGGAAGACCTGGAGCGCAGCTCGGACTCCGCGCGGCGCGGCCCCGCGGAGGAGTCGTCGACGCCGCAGGACGCCGTCCCGGTGGAGACCGCGGAGCTGCCCGACCTCACGGAGGACGCCTCGGGGCCCGGCTCCCTCGACGATCAGGAGATCCTCGACCTCAACCGGCGCTTCGCGGCGGTGCGCCGCAGCGTCGGCGCCCTCGAGAAGGTGCTGCTGCAGGGGCCGCGCAAGTACTCCCGCCGCGACCTCGACGAGCAGCAGGACATCCCCGAACGGCTCACCTCCGTGTACTGGCGCTCGCTCGGCTTCACCCCCGTCGACGAGGACACGGTCGTGTTCACCGAGGAGGACGCCCACGCGATCGGCGACCTCGCCTCGATCGTCGAGGAGGGCGCGATCACCGAGCGCGCCTTCTCGAGCATCTCCCGCGGCATGGGCTTCCACATGGGCCGCCTGGCGATGTGGATCACCGAGGCGCTGGTGGACGAGGCCAAGCACGCCGACGGTCTCGACGACTCCCAGGCCCGCCAGCAGATGCTCGACTCCATCCCGGAGCTGCTCGAGGTCTTCGAATCCCAGGTGATGTTCACCTTCCGCCGCCAGCTGGCCGCCTACGCCGCCCGCGCCGGCAGCGAGGTGCTGCACCGCGACACCGACGAGCTGTTCCCGCTGCAGCGCGCGATCGGCTTCGCCGACCT
Source organism: Brachybacterium faecium DSM 4810 (assembly GCA_000023405.1). Classification (NCBI taxonomy): domain Bacteria; kingdom Bacillati; phylum Actinomycetota; class Actinomycetes; order Micrococcales; family Dermabacteraceae; genus Brachybacterium; species Brachybacterium faecium. The sequence goes on along the minus strand of CP001643.1, from coordinate 2,364,230 downwards.
GGTCCAGTTCACCCGCCTGGCCCAGGACCTCCCCGGCACCGAGCTGGCCGACATGGTGGGCCGCTTCGAGTCGCTCAGCCGGGACGTGATCTCCGTCGGCGGCGGCCGGGTGGTCAAGACCGTCGGCGACGAGATCATGTTCCTGGCCGACACGCCGGAGGACGGCGCCCAGATCGCGGTGAGCCTGGCCGAGACGATCACCGAGTCCCCGGCCCTGCCGCCGGTGCGCGTGGGTCTGGCCTGGGGGTCGATGTTCTCCCGCTACGGCGACGTCTTCGGCCCGACGGTCAACCTCGCCGCCCGCATGGAATCCGTGGCCCGGCCCGGCACCGTCGTGGTCGATGCGGAGACCGGCGCCGCGATCGCGCAGGCGATGCCCGGCGGGTTCTCCTTCGCCGACGGCGAGGACGTGGACCTCCACGGGATCGGCGCGGTGCACGTCCGAGAGATGCGCCGGGACCGCTCTGCACCGCTGGACATGGGCCTGTGACCGCCCTGTCGGGACCGAGCGGTCGCCGCGCGGCGTCCCGGGCTGTGATGATGGGGGCGAGCCCGGATCGACCATGGACCCGGGCGGTCCCTGTCTGCATCGTCTTAGGATGGACCGCGTGACACGACTGCTTCTCGTCGAGGACGACTCCGCCATCGCTGAACCCCTCTCCCGCGCGCTCGACCGGGAGGGGTACACCGTGACGCGCGCATCCCGGGGGATGGACGCCCTCGGCATCGCGGCGGGCGCCGAGTCGATCGACCTCGTGATCCTCGACCTCGGCCTGCCCGACCTGGACGGCCTCGAGGTCGCCCGCCGCCTGCGCAAGGGCGGGCTCGAATGCCCCATCCTCATCCTCACCGCCCGCGCCGACGAGGTCGACGCGGTGGTGGGCCTCGACGCCGGTGCCGACGATTACGTCACCAAGCCGTTCCGCCTCGGCGAGCTGCAGGCCCGCATCCGCGCCCTGATGCGGCGCTCGCAGGCCACCGAGGAATCCGGGGACAGCTACGACGTCAACGGCGTGACCCTCGACGTCTCCGCCCGTCGCGCCTACGCCGACGGGGAGGAGCTCAGCCTCTCCGCCAAGGAGTACGACCTCCTCACCGTGCTGGTGCGCGAATCCGGCAGCGTCGTCACCCGCGACGACCTCATGCGCGAGGTGTGGGGCGCCGAATGGTGGGGCTCCACGAAGACCCTGGACATGCACATCTCCTGGCTCCGCCGCAAGCTCGGCGACGACGCCACGGACCCGCGCCGGATCACCACGGTGAGGGGAGTGGGCTTCCGCTTCGAGACCGGCTCGGAGGGCTGACAGGTGCGGCAGCGCGTGCTGCAGGCCACCATCATCACCGTCCTGCTGGCCGTGCTGATGCTCGGCATCCCGCTGGGCTACTCCTGGCTCCAGCTGGTGCACCAGAACCTCAACAACGAGCTCAACGGCATCCTCGACGAGGTCCGCGTGGACTCCGAGACCCGCCTGCAGGAGGGCGGGGAGATCGACGAGGCTCTCCTGCAGCGGCACGTGGACGCGCAGAGCGACCTGAGCCTCGCCATCTCCGTCACCTACGACGGGACCGAGCACACCGCCGGGGATCCGCCCGGGAGCGATCCGCTGAAGCGGAACACCAACGGCGCCTCCGGCCAGTCGATCACCGTGTACATCCCGAAATCGGACGTGCGCGCCCATACGGCCAGCGCCTGGGTGCTGATGACGGTCGCCGGGCTCGCCGCGCTGTCGATCGGCGTCTCCGTCGCACTGTGGCAGGCCCAACGCATCTCCATGCCTCTGGCACGGCTCAGCCGGCGCGCCGAGGAGATGGGATCCGGGCGCTCGCGCGGCCCGTGGCAGTCCTCCGGCATCGCCGAGATCGACGACGTGGCCGAGGAGCTCGCCCGCTCCGGCGCGATGCTCAACGAGCGGCTCGAGGCGGAGAGCCGCCTCGCCTCCGACGCCTCCCACCAGCTGCGCACCCCCCTGACCGCCCTCTCGATGCGGCTGGACGAGATCCTCGCCACCAGCTCCGAGGAATGGGTGCGCGAGGAGGCCCGCATCTCCCTCGAGCAGATCGACCGGCTCACCGAGGTGGTGCACGACCTCATCAACGCCCCCCGCTCCTCGCAGCGCCGCACCCCCGGCGTGGTGGAGCTGCGCAGCGTGCTCACCCAGCAGAGCGAGGAATGGTCCCCGGCCTACCGCCGCGCCGGCCGCGAGCTGCGGGTGCAGGTGCCGCGCAGCGCCGCGGTGTGGGGCTCGACCGGCCCGCTCACCCAGGTCATCGCCACCCTCATCGAGAACGCCCTCGCCCACGGCGGGGGCCGCACCACGGTCAAGGTGCGCCGCAACGACCACTCGACCGTGGTCGAGGTCGCCGACGAGGGTGCCGGCATCGACGCCGAGCTGGGCGCACAGATCTTCGAACGCTCCGTCTCCGGGCGCAGCTCGAGCGGCACCGGGGTGGGACTCGCGCTCGCCCGCACCCTGGTCGAGGACGACGGCGGGCGCCTCGAGCTGCTCACCGAGAGGCCCGCGACCTTCGGCGTGTTCCTCATCTCCGCGCCCGGCGATGACGGGATCGACGAGGAGGACGAGGCCCCGCGCCCCGGCCGCAGGCACCGCGGGGGCCGGCAGGGCCGTGCCGGCCGCGGCACCCGCGCCGGCCGCGCGCTGCGCGCCGACATGACCCCCAGCGGGGTGCAGGGGTCACGCTCCACCGCGGACGACTTCGACTCCCTGCCTCAGGGGTCCGTGGTCCGGCGCCGACCGCGCACCGACGGCTGACCTCGTACACTGGCCGCCGTGCCCGAGACCACGCCCCGCCCCGACCAGCCCACGACCGCCGGCAGCGGCGCCCGATGCCTCGGCATCATCGGCGCCGGGCAGCTGGCCCGGATGATGCTCGGCCCGGCGATCGAGCTGGGCCTGACCACCCCCGTCCTCGCCACGGATCCCGCCGAATCCGCCGCGGCCGTCGCCTCCCGGCTCCGCCTGGGCCGGCACGACGACCCCGCCGCGGTGCGGGAGCTCGCCGCCGAGGTCGAGGTGCTCACCTTCGACCACGAGCACGTGCCCACCGCGATCCTCGAGGGGATCGAGCGGGACGGCCTCGCCGCCGTGCGCCCCGGCCCCGCAGCCCTCGTCCACGCCCAGGACAAGCTCGTGATGCGCGAGCGCCTCACCGCGCTCGGCCACCCCTGCCCCCGCTGGTGGCGGATCGCCGACGCCGAGGACCTCACCACCGCTCTCGCCGAGGCCGGCGGGAAGGTGGTCGTCAAGACCCCGCGCGGCGGCTACGACGGCCACGGGGTGCGGGTCGTCGAGCACGCCGAGCAGGCCCGGGACTGGCTCGCCGCGCACGAGGAGCTGCTCGCCGAGGAGCTCGTGCCCTTCGCCCGCGAGCTCTCCGCGCAGGTCGCGCGCCGCCCCGGCGGGGAGACGGTCGCCTACCCGGTCGTGCAGTCGGTGCAGAAGGACGGCGTCTGCTACGAGGTGGTCGCCCCCGCCCCCGGCCTCGACGAGGACGCCCAGCAGCGCATCCAGGACCTCGCCCGCGCGATCGCCGAGGACCTCGGCGTCACCGGCATGCTCGCGGTCGAGCTGTTCGAGACCGCCGACGGCGAGGTGAGCGTCAACGAGCTCGCCATGCGCCCCCACAACACCGGGCACTGGTCCATGGACGGCGCGGTGACCGGCCAGTTCGAGCAGCACCTGCGCGCCGTCGCGGACCTCCCCCTGGGCTCGACCGCGCCGCTCGCCCCCGTGGCGGTGATGGTGAACCTGCTCGGCGGTGCCGTCGAGGACCTCGCCCCCGGGGCCCGCGCCGCGCTCGCCGCCGATCCGGAGCTGAAGCTCCACCTCTACGGGAAGTCCGTGCGTCCCGGCCGCAAGATCGGCCACGTCACCCTCGTCGGGGACGACGCCGATGCCCTGCTCGAGCGCGCCCACCGCGCCGAGCGCCTGATCATCGACGGGCCTGCCGCGCCCGTCGGCCCCACGACCCCCGGAGCGACCCGATGACCCAGGATCCCCAGCCCGCCGCCCGCCCGCTCGTCGGCATCGTCATGGGCTCCGACTCCGACTACCCGGTGATGGAGGCCGCGGAGGAGGCGCTCGCCGAGTTCGAGATCTCCGCGAGCGTCGAGGTGATCTCCGCCCACCGCATGCCCGAGGACATGGTGACCTGGGGCCGCGGCGCCGCCGAGCGCGGGCTGCGGGTGATCATCGCCGGCGCCGGCGGTGCGGCCCACCTGCCCGGCATGCTCGCCTCCCTCACCCCGCTGCCCGTCATCGGGGTGCCGGTGCCGCTGAAGCACCTCGACGGCATGGACTCGCTGCTCTCGATCGTGCAGATGCCCGCCGGGGTGCCGGTGGCGACCGTCTCCATCGGGGGAGCGCGCAACGCCGGCCTGCTCGCCGCCCGGATCCTCGCCGCCGGCGGCGACGAGGACGCGGCCCGGCTGCGCGAACGGATGGTCGCCTTCCAGGCCGAGCTGCGCGAGATCGCGCTCGCCAAGGGCGAGAGGCTCCTGGACATGCGGTGACGGCACACACCTCGCCCGCACCGGAAGGGCGCATCGCGTGGCTCGACCTCGTCCGCGCCCTCTCGATCGTGCTGGTGGTCCTCTACCACGTGGGGGCCGGCGCCGGGAACCTGCTGCTGCCCGCGGACAGCACGACCGCCGGTCAGCGATGGGCATCCCTGAACCTCATGCTGGCGCCGGTGCGGATGCCGCTGTTCTTCATGGTCTCGGGGATGCTCGCCGTCCGAGCGGTGCACCGCCCGTGGCGAGCGGTCGTCCGGCCCCGCCTCCTGGACTTCGCCTGGCCGTACCTCCTGTGGAGCGCGCTCTTCGCCGTCACGGCATGGACCCGCTACGCACCGCTGGACCCGGCCGGGTACATGTGGGACCAGGTGAAGGTGACGCTCACCGCGATGGGGCCGTACTGGTTCATCGCGGTGCTGCCGGTGTTCTTCCTCGTCGCGCGGTGCGGCCGTCGCCGGCCGCGGCTCCTCCTGGCGATCGCGGCGGCGGTGTACGTCGCGGCATGGCCGCTGCGGGCGCTGATGCTGGAGGTCGAGGCGATCCCGGCTCTCGCCGCCGAGGGCATGTTCCGGTGCACGATCTATGCGGTCTGGTACATCGCGGGCTATGTGCTCCGGGACCGGATCATCGCTCGAGCCGAGCGCGCCCACCTGGCGCACGGCTTGGTGGCGGCGGGCCTCTTCCTCGCCGTCACCCTGCTGAGGCAGGAGGGCGGGGGCGGGGTGCTCGCCGATCGCGTGCTCCTGGCCGCGGCGACCCTCTCGGGCCTGGCCGCAGCGGTCGTCCTGGCGACCCGGGTCGTGCGGATCGGGGCCGTCGCCCGAGGCGGCAGGTGGCTCGGCAGCAGAACCCTCGCGATCTATCTGATCCATCCGCTGGTGATCAACGTGGCGGTGGTCTGGTACGGGCACAGCGCCCTGGGGGAGGCGCTGCGAGGCTCGACCCTGGCGGACGTCCTCCTCGTGCCCGCCGTGACGTTGCTCGCAGTCCTGGTCGCCGTCGCCGGCCACGAGATCGTCGCGCGGTGCGGCCTCGGCGGGGTGTTCGCGGCACCGCGCCGGCGGCGGAGAGAGGACACCGGTGCTTCCGTCCAGCGCTGATCCCAGGGACCGGCAGGCCGGGGCGGTATCGTCGGGAGCATGAGCGCAACCCCTGCCTACCGGGTCGCCCCCGGGGCCGATATCTCGGACGACGCCGCCATCGGGGACGGGAGCTCCATCTGGCACCTCGCCCAGGTGCGCGAGGGGGCCGAGCTCGGCACCGGCTGCGTGATCGGGCGCGGTGCCTACATCGGCTCCGGCGTGACCCTCGGCAACAGCTGCAAGGTCCAGAACCACGCCCTCGTCTACGAACCCGCACGCCTGGCCGACGGAGTGTTCGTCGGGCCCGCCGCCGTGTTCACCAACGACCACTTCCCCCGCGCCGTCAACCCCGACCTCACCCCGAAATCCGCCTCCGACTGGGAGCCCGTGGGCGTGACCTGCGAGACCGGTGCCTCGATCGGCGCGCGCGCGGTGTGCGTGGCCCCCGTGACCATCGGCGCCTGGGCGATGGTCGCCGCAGGCGCCACCGTCGTCAAGGACGTCCCGCCCCACGCGCTGGTGGCCGGGGTGCCGGCACGGCGCCTGGGCTGGGTGGGCCGCGCGGGCGAGAAGCTCGTCCCCGCGGCCGACGGCACCGACGCCTGGGTGTGCCCCACCACCGGCGAGTGGTACATCCCCGACGACTCCACGGGCGGGCTGCTCCTCGCCTCCTCACCCCTGGCCGACGCACCGCGCCCGGCCGAGCTCTCCGACCCCGACGAACAGGACGGTCCCGCCGCATGAACACCGAACTCGCGATGATCCCTCCGGCCAAGCCGATCATCGGGCAGGAGGAGCGGGCCGCGGTCGATCGCGTCCTGGCCTCCGGCATGGTGGCGCAGGGGCCGGAGGTGGCCGCGTTCGAGGCCGAGTTCTCCCAGGCGCTCGCGGGTGGCCGCGAGGTGGTGGCCGTGAACTCCGGCACCTCGGGGCAGCACCTGGGGATGCTGGCGCTGGGGCTGGGCCCCGGCGACGAGGTGATCGTGCCCTCGTTCACCTTCGCGGCGACGGCCAACACGGTCGCCGTGTGCGGGGCGACGCCGGTGTTCGTGGACGTGGATCCGCAGTCCTTCACCCTGGATCCGGAGGCGGTCGAGGCGGCGGTCACGGAGCGGACCGTCGGGATCCAGCCGGTGCACCTGTACGGCCATCCCGCGCCGATGGATCGGCTGCTGGCGATCGCCGAGCAGCACGGGCTGTGGGTGTTCGAGGATGCGGCGCAGGCGCATGGCGCGACCTGGCAGGGCGCGCAGGTGGGCACCTTCGGGCAGGGCGGGATGTTCTCGCTGTATCCCACGAAGAACATGACCTCGGGGGAGGGCGGGATGGTCTCCTGCGCGACGCCGGAGATCGCCCGTCAGGTGCGGCTGCTGCGCAACCAGGGGATGGAGGCGCAGTACGCGAACGAGATCGCGGGCTTCAACAACCGCATGACCGACATCCACGCGGCGATCGGGCGGGTGCAGCTGGGGAAGCTGGCCGGCTGGACCGCGGCGCGGCAGGAGAATGCGGCGTTCTTCGACGCGAACCTGCAGGGCGTGGCCACGCCGGTGGTGCGCGAGGCGGCCACGCACGTGTATCACCAGTACACGATCCGGATCGACGGGGCCTCCGCGGCGGAGCGGGACGCCTTCGCGGCCGCGCTGCGGGAGGAGCACCGGGTGGGCTGCGGGGTGTACTACCCCACGCCGGTGCACCGGCTGGAGACGTTCCGCACCGAGGTGGATCTCCCGGTGACGGAGCGCCTGGCGGCCGAGGTGCTGTCGCTGCCGGTGCATCCGAGCCTGTCGGACATGGATCGCGAACGGATCGTGGCCGCCGTGAACACGGTCGCGAAGGCAGGAGCATGAGCATGGCGCAGAAGACGCTGCGGGCAGGGCTGATCGGGCTGGGGATGATGGGGCGTCACCACGCCCGCAACCTGCAGTCCCTCGAGGGCGTGGAGCTGGTGGCCGTCGCGGACGCGCACGGCGACCCGCACGGCGCCGCACCGGGCCTCGAGGTGCTGCCGGACGTCGCGGCGCTGATCGCGGCCGGGATCGACTACGCGGTGGTGGCCGTGCCCACCCAGTTCCACCGCGACGTGGCGCTCGCGCTCGCCGACGCCGGGATCCACACGCTGGTCGAGAAGCCGCTCGCCTTCGACATCGGCGAGGCGGAGGAGATCACCGCCGTGTTCGAGAAGGCCGGCCTGGTCGGCGCGGTGGGATACATCGAGCGGTACAACCCGGCGCTGCAGGAGATGCGCAGCCGCATCGCCGACGGGCAGCTGGGGGAGATCTACCAGATCGTCACCCGCCGCCAGGGCGGGTTCCCCGCCCGCATCGCGGACGTCGGCGTGGTCAAGGACCTCGCCACCCACGACCTCGACCTCACCGCCTGGGTGGCGCAGTCCGCGTACGCGAGCGTCGGAGCGACCTCCACCCGCCGCTCCGGCCGCGAGGACGAGGACATGGTCTCGATCGCCGGCCGTCTCGCGGACGGCACCATCACCAACCACCTGGTGAACTGGCTGACCCCGTTCAAGGAGCGCGTCACCGTGGTGACGGGGGAGAAGGGCGCCCTGGTGGCGGACACCCTCAACGCCGACCTCACCTTCTTCACCAACGCCGATGCGGCGACCAACCTCTGGGAGTCGATGGCCTCCTTCCGCGGCGTGAGCGAGGGCGACTCGATCCGCTACGCCCTCCACCGCCAGGAGCCGCTGGCCACCGAGCACCAGGCCTTCCGCGACGCGATCCGCGGGGATACCTCGAACATCGTCACCATGCGGGAGGGCCTGCACACCGTCCGCACCGTCGAGGCCGTGCTCGAGAGCGCGCGCGAGGGACAGGTCGTCACGCTCGAGTGATGCGCGGCGCTCGGGGCCGCGCCGCCGGGGCCGCCGCCGCGCCCGGGAGCGCAGCGCCCCGGGCCGGCGGCGCGGGTCCCGCGCGAGCGGTGGGCGCCCTCAGCCGTCCTGCGGCTCGAACAGGCTGCTGCCCGGCACCCACTCATCGGCGAGGAACAGCTCCGCGTACTCGCCGAGCGGGGTCATGCCCCGCGCGGTCCGCAGCGCGATCTCGCGCCGGCTCGCGCCCGTGATCAGCGCGTCGAAGCCGAGCGGGTGATCGACCACCGCCTGCACCGTGCGCACGCGGGACCGCAGCTGCGGCAGGCCCGTGCACCGGGCGAGCGCGGAGGCGGCGCGCCGGGCGGGGGAGCGCTCCGTCGAGCGCGGCGCGGTGGTGGGCGCCCGCTCCCCGCTGACGGCGCTGTAGAGCCGCTCCGTCATGGCGCGGTACCACTCGCGGGAGGCGATCGCCTCATCGGGCGCCGCCTCGTACACCTCCCACACCGGCAGCTCGTGCATCGGCAGCGCCCATTCCAGGCCCACGTGCTCGTAGCCGCGCATCGAGTTGAGGATGTACTTCGCCTGCCGCTCCCGCTGCCAGAACCAGCGCATCGCATCCATGGTCGGGCGCCTCCCGCCCTCGAGCGAGACCTCGGTGAAGAAGTCCTGCAGCGCACGGACCACGCCGGGCAGGCGCACCGCGCGGCCCGGCTGCGAGCGCAGCGCGAAATGCCACCGCTCGAGCGCGTGCACGACCGCGGCCGGGGTCACCTCGCGGCGATGGCGGAGCGGTTCGTCCTTGGCGGAGCTCACCACCGTATGACCGGGGATCACGATGCTGCCGGGCGGCAGCGTGCCGTCCGCGGTGAGCTGCCGCATCGCGTACCAGTCCTGGATGTGGGGGAGCGAGGCGCCGCCGGAGGCCTCGCGCAGGAACGCCTCCGTGGACGGGGCCGTCCAGGCCTCGCGCAGCTCCTGCGGCGTGTGCGTCACCTGCCGCCACGGCAGGCCCAGGCTCTCGGCGATCCGCGAGGACGCCCGCGCCTCCGCGTTGCCGGGGAGCCCGTAGGTGACGGTGAGCACGTTCGGGTAGCCGTCGCGGGCGAGCAGCGCCGCGAGCAGGCGGGAGTCGAGCCCGGCGGAGAGGGGCAGCGCGATGACCCGCCCGTCGGCCCGGTCGTAGAGCTTCGCCATCTGCGCATCCAGCGCCTCGGCGAAGGCGGCGGTGAAGGCGTCCAGGTCCTCACCGGCGGGCTCGCGGAGCCGCAGCCGGCGCTCGAGGCGGTGGGAGACGGCGCCGGTGGCCCGGTCGATCCGCACGGTCGTGCCCGCGGGCACCTGCCGGACGCCGCGCAGCAGGGTGCCCTCGCCGAGCGCGTACCCCGTGTGCAGGAACTCGGCGGCGACCGCGTCGTCGAGGGTCCGGCCCCCGATGGCGTCCGCCACGGAGAAGGCGTCCTCGCCCACGTGCACCGCACCGCCGTGCACCGCGTAGAACAGCGGCCAGGAGCGCAGGTGATCGGTGAGCAGCAGGATCTCCTCGGCCGTCACCAGCACGGCGGAGAAGAGCGCGCCGCTGCGCCGCAGGGACTTGGGCGTGGGATCTGCGGGCGGCTCGGCACCGGGCGTCAGGCGCAGGAGCTGACCCTGGGAGCCCGCGATCCACCGTGTACTAAGATGCGGGACGACGGTCAGCATGGGCTCCTCGTGGTCAACGCGCCGGGACGCGAGTCGACGTGACCCGCACGTTCATCGTACTCACAGCGATCGCGAGGTGGTCCGGGGTTGGTGCGCTCCGCCGGTATCCGCGGCCGGATGCAGAAGCTGGTCAAGAGATATCCCACGCTGCGTCACGTGATGGTGCTGCTCACCGGCACCGCCATCTCCCAGGTCGTGGTGATGGCCGTGTCGACGATCACGGCGCGTCTGTTCACCCCCGAGGCCTTCGGCCAGTTCGCCGTCTTCGGCTCGCTGACCGCGATCGCCACCACCATCGCCTCGATGCGTCTGGACATGACGATCATGCTCCCGGAGGACGATGACGAGGCCCGACGGATCGCGCGGGTGGCCACCTACAGCAACCTCGCCGTCGCCGGGCTGTTCACCCTCGCGGCGCTCCTCCTGCGGGACCTCGTGATCGCGCAGTACGGCGACCCCGAGCTCGCCTCCTGGCTGGTGATGGGCGGATTCACCGTCTTCTTCGTCGCACAGGCGACGATGATGCAGTTCTGGTTCAACCGGAAGACGGACTACCGCACGATCTCCCTGAACCGGGTCCAGCAGTCGATCGGCTCCGCCGGCGGCCAGCTCGGCTTCGGCCTGCTGGGCCTGCGCACCCTGCCGGGACTGATCTTCGGCACCCTCATCGGCCAGGCCTTCGCCTTCGTGAACCTGCGGCTGCGGGCGAAATCCCTGTTCCGGCCGCTGCCCGAGGGGACCACCAGCGGGATGGAGCTGGTGCGGCGCTACAAGAAGATGCCGCTGCTGAACATGCCCACCGCCCTGGTGGACTCGCTGCGCACCAACGGCATCACCCTCCTGATCGGCACCGTCGCGCTGGGCGCGGTCGGCCAGTTCAACCTCGCCTGGCGGATCCTGCAGGTGCCCATCGGGCTCATCAACAGCGCGATCAGCCAGGTGTTCTTCCAGAAGCTCGCCCGGGTGCGGCCGGGGGAGATGCTCCCGCTGGTGCGCGCCACCATCCTCCGCTCGCTGCTGATCACCCTGGTGCCCTTCGGACTGATCTACCTCGTCGCCCCGTGGATGTTCACCCTGGTGTTCGGACCGCAGTGGGACATGGCGGGGGAGTTCGCCCGCGCCCTCACCCCCTGGCTGGCGATGCAGCTGGTGACCTCCCCGATCTCCACCGTGTTCGTGGTCACCGACAACCAGCAGTGGATGCTCGGCTTCTCCATCGTCTTCTGCGCCGCGCCGCTGTCGCTGCTGTACTTCTCCCCGCTGCCGCTGTTGGAGACGGTGTTCTGGCTGGGCCTGCTCATGGCGGGGATGCTCGCGCTCATGCTGCTGATGTCGCTGCTGGCCGCGCGCGGATACGATCGCAGACGACAGGCGGATCCGGCCGCTGCGGCCGCCTCCGGCCCCGAGCCGTCGGAGCCGGAGGCCTGAGCGCGGCCCGACCCGCCACCTGACCGAGCCCCCCGAGAGACCGAGACCAGGAGCCCGTGCATGAGAGTCCTCGTCGTCCCGTCCTGGTACCCGACGGCGCAGGAGCCGCTGAACGGCTCCTTCTTCCGCGAGCAGGCCGCGATGGTGGCCGCCGCGGGGCACGAGGTGACTCTTCTGGTGCCGCGCCTGGTCCCGCTCCCGCGATGGCGCGGTCCCGCGACCACGATCGAGCACGACGGCGCGCTGAGAGTGATCCGCTTCGAGGCCCCCGCGCTTCCCCGCCCGCTCCAGCGCCTCGAGCAGGAGCTGCTGGGGCACCTGGCCGAGACGGCACACCGCACCGCGACGGAGGAGCTGCCCGATGTGCTCCACGCCCACTCGGTGCTGCCCGGCCTGCTCGTCGCCCAGGATCTCGCCGTGCGCTGGGGCCGCGGGGTCGTGCTCACCGAGCACCGGCCCTCGAGCCTGAGCGCCGCCCGCTCCGCGGCCCGCCGCGCCCACCTCCTGCACGCGCTGGCCGATGCGGCGGTGGTCGCGACCGTCAGCGACCCCTTCGCCGAAGCGATCGGCGCGCACTACGACATCGCCCGCCCCGAGGTCATCCCGCTGCCGGTCCCCGACGCCTTCCATGCCGCCCGCCCGGCCGGGAGCGAGGCCGCCGCGCGGGAGGGCGCCGCCGCGGAGGGCCCCGCGCCGTACACCTTCCTGCACGTGTCGAACCTCGTGCCCAACAAGCGGGTCGAGGAGACGATCGACGCCTTCTCCCGCGCGGCCGCGACCGCCCCCGCCCGCCTGGTGATCGCGGGCGGCACCGCGGAGCGGGTCGCCCAGCTGGGCGCGCACGCGGAGCGTCTCGGCGTCGCGGAGCGGGTCGAGCTGCTCGGCCGTGTGGAGCGCGACCGGCTGCCGGCGCTGATGGCGCGCTGCCACTGCCTGGTGCTGGCCAGCGCGGTCGAGGCCGGAGGGACGGTGCTCGGGGAGGCCCGCTCCGCCGGGCTGGCCGTCATCGCGACCGACACCTGGGCGGGACGCGCCTGGGTGGATCCGCGCAGCGGGAGGGTGGTCCCCACGGATGATCCCGCGGCCCTCGCCGACGCGATGACGGCGATGACCGAGGCCGCCGCGGCCACGTCCCCCGCCGACAGGGAGGCCATCCGCGCCCGGGCCCGGGAGATCTTCTCGCAGGAGGCCTTCGTGACGCGGCAGGTGGGGATGTACCGCCGCGCCGCCGAGGCGGAGTCCCGGCCCCGGATGCTGTTCCACGCCCCGTTCCCGCTGGACCCCCACCCCCGCGGGGCCAGCCGGCTGCGGCCCCTGCGCATGGCGGAGGCGTTCGCCGAGAACGGCTACCGGGTCCATCCGCTCACCGGAGCGCCCCGGCAGCGGGCGGTCGCCTTCCGCACGGCGCGGCGCCGCCTCCGCGCCGGGCAGCGCATGCAGCTGCTCTACTCGGAGAACTCGACCCAGCCGAACCTCATCGCCGCCTCCATCGACGAGGGCCTGGCCCCGCTGCTCGAGGCCCGCATCCTGCTGTGGGCCCGCCGGCACCGTCTCCCCGCCGGGGAGTTCTACCGGGACGTGTACTGGCGCTTCTCCACGTCGCTGCGGAACCTGCGCACGCCGCGCTCGGCGGCGATGAACCTGCTGTACCGCCTCGACCTGGCGGTGCTGCGCCTCGCCCGGGTGCACCTCTTCCTGCCCTCGGAGCGGATGGCCCCGATCATCCCCGTCCCGGCAGCGGACAGCAGCGCCCTGCCCCCGGGCGCGACGGTCGTGGACTCGGCCGCCCCGGAGGGGCTGCACCTGCTGTACGTCGGAGGGCTCGGCGCCGAGTACGGCCTGGACGCCTGCCTCGAGGCCGTCGCCGCGACCCCAGGGGTGACGCTCACGATGTGCGTCCCCCCGGCGGACTGGGAGAAGAACCGTGACCGCTACGAGCACCTGCTCGGCGAAAGGATCCGGGTGGTGCACGGCTCCGGGGCGGAGCTCGAACCGCTCTACGACGCGGCCTCCGCCTGCGTGCTGTTCGTCGAACCCGGGGAGTACCGCACCTTCGCCGCCCCGGTGAAGTTCTTCGAATACGTGGGCCACGGCAAGCCCGTCCTGCTCAGCCGCGGCACCTATGCCGGGGACCTCGGGGAGCGCCTCGGGGTGGGGCCGGTCATCGACTACTCGTCCGAGGCGCTGCGGGAGGAGCTGGAGGACCTGCGCGCCCGGCCCGAACGGCTCGCACAGTTCGCCCGGGCGGCGCGGCAGGTGCGCCACGACCAGACGTGGCGGGCACGGGCCGCACAGGCCGTCGAGCGCCTCGGCGCACGGCGCCCCTGAGCCGGCTCACCACCCGCTATCGCGGTACCCGCGCAGCACCTCCTCCAGCGCCGCCTGCGGCGAGTGATGCTCCCGCACCCAGTCGAGGGTGGGACGCCCTGCCGGAGACCCGAGCTCCTCGGTGACGATGTCGGCGATGTCCGCAGGGCTGCCGGTCATCCCCAGATCGACGCCCCCGAGCACCGGGGGCACGGCGAGCGAGGGATGGCTCGCGTCGTACCACTCGGGGTTCAGCGGGGCCACCAGCGGGACGTCCGCCGCGAGGGCGTCGAGCTCGGAGGCGCTGAGGATGCCCGCGAACTGGCCGATGCACAGCCGGGCACCGGCCACCGCGGCGCGGAACTGCGCATGCGGCATCTTCGGCACCAGATGCACGCCCGCGGCCGCCGCCTCCTGCGCGAGCGGCCCCCAGTCCAGCCCCACGAGCAGCGGCGCGGAGTCGCCCGCGACCGCACGGGACAGCTCCCGCGCCACGGCGATCTGGCGGGCGCCGCCCTTGACCTCCTCCCAGCGGGAGGGGAAGAAGAGGTAGTCCCGGCCGCCGGTGAGCGCCGCGATCGGTGCCGGAGGCTGCGGCCGCGGCCCCTCGGGCAGCGGCACCGGCACGGGCACCAGACGGGCGTCCTCACGCAGCGGCGCGACGTGCTCGCGCAGATCGGGGGTGGAGTAGAAGACGACCTGCGCGCGGCCCACGGTCTCCCGCACCAGCTGCCGGTGCTGCTCGAGGTACTGGTTCGTGCGGATGTCGGTGCCGTGCAGATGCAGGGCGAAGCGGCGCCCGAAGGCCCACCCGGCGTGACGGCGCGCCAGCACGCTGTGCACGTGCACGCGGCGGGCCCGCGCCCGGGCCCCGGCCAGGCGGGCCTCCCAGCGCAGACCGCGCACCGCTTTGACCGCGAGGGCGGAGGCGCTCGTGGGCGCGGGGGCGGTGGCCAGGGGCAGCACCTCCCACCGGCGGCCGGTCTCCGCCGCGGCACGGCGCAGCAGCGTCGCGGTGAACGCGGGATCGCTGAGGTGGAGGACGCTGGAATAGTCTGGCTGGGACACGGGCCTTCCTCCGTCGAACCGTTCGGGGGTCCAGTGGTGCCGCTCACGCGCACGATAACGAGGCGGCATCAGTGCGATCTGCGGGAGGCCGCCGCTGTCGGGAGGAAGAGCCCTCCGCATAGTCTGGCGACCGGTACGACACGATCCTAGGGCACCGCCTGCGGCGCCCCCACGACGAGAGGTCGGTGCATGGAGCATCTGCAGGCCTGGATCGGCACCGCACCGCTGCTGCTGGCCCTGCTCGGGCTCCTGTACCTGCCCGGACTCCTCGTCCTGGCGCTCGCCCGGGTGCGCAGGAACCTTGCGATCGGCCTCGCCCCCGCCATCACCTGCGGTCTCGTGGGCGTCGGCGGGATCGCTCTCGATCTGCTCGGGGTGCGGTGGGGCCGCCTGTCCTTCCTCGCCGTGGTCGCCGCCGCCTGCCTGCTGGTCCTGGCCTACCGGTGGCTGCTGCACCGGTGGGGGACGGATCGCCGCCCCCTCGGCGGGGAGGTCGCCGGTCCCCGGGGGAGCACGGCGCAGCACCTCGCGATCGCGGGCGCCGTGCTCGTGGCGGTGCTGCTGCACTGGATCCCGGTGCTGGTGGTGGTGGATCCCGGGTTCCCCAGCGCGCTGACGGACCCGATGTTCCACTACAACGGCATCCACGCCGTGATGTCCACCGGGAACGCCTCGATGTTCGGGGCGATGGACTGGAACCACGGCCTGCGGGTGCTGGAGACGACCTACCCTGCGGTCTGGCACGCGCTCGCCGCCCTGGTCGCCGGCCCGGGGACCACGCTCCAGGTCGCGCACGTGCTGGCCCTCCTGGTCACCCCTGTGGTGTTCTTGGTGGGGATCACCTGCCTGGGGGCCGAGGCCTTCCCGCGGCGCCGGGAGATGATGCTGCTCGCTCCGCTCGTGGCCGCCGGCTTCGCGGCCTTCCCCGACTACATGACCGCGGGCAAGGGGTTCTGGCCCAACGCGCTGGCGCTCGCGCTGCTCCCCGGCGTGCTGGCGGTGATGATCGCCGTGATCATCGACGCCTCCCGCGGGCGTCTGGCCCGCAACTGGGTGCGCTACCTCGGCAGCGTGCTGGTGCTCCTCGCCGGGATCGCGGGGATGGTGCTGTCCCATCCCACGCTCCTGTTCACCCTGCTGTGGGTCTGTGCTCCGGGCATCGCGGTGGTGGTGTTCCGCCTGGTGCGCCGGCTGTGGCGGGTCTGGCCCCGGTCGCGGTTCCTCGCGGCGGCGCTGCTCATGGCCGCTCTCGGCGCCGTGGTCCTCGTCGTGGTGCTGTCCCACCCGCAGGTGCAGGCCTCCATGTCCCGGCCCGTGACCGGGACGTGGACCGCATTCCTCCCGCGCCTGACCAGCACGCTGGTGCTGTGGTCGACCACGCCGAACCCGCTGGTGCTCTGCGCGCTGCTGCTGTTCTACGGGAGCGTGTTCGCGGTGGCCGTGGCGTTCGCGATCCGCAGCCGCCGCTCGCGCTGGGTGCTCGCGGCCTGGGCGATGCAGACCCTGCTCGTCCTCGGCGTCTACTTCCCCCTGCCGGGCCTGTCGAGCATCGCCGGGATCTGGTACGCGGATGCCTATCGCCTGTTCGCGATCCAGGTGGTGTTCCTCGCGCTGCTGCTGTCGATGGCGCTGTCGATGGCGTGGACGCCGAGCCCGGCACACGGCGGGGCGGAGCCGGCGGTGAGATGGCCGGCCGCGCTCGAGCGCGTGCGGCCGCTGGCCGGTCACCGTGCGGCACGAGGGCTGGTGGCAGCGGTGCTCGTCGTGCATCTCGCGCTCGGCGGGTTCCTGTCGTGGCGGGCGGCCTACGCCCCCGCGGCTCCCGCGATCGGCCAGGAGCGGATCATCTCCTCCCCGCAGGAGCTCGAGCTGCTCGAGGAGCTCGACGAGCTCGTGCCGGAGGGCTCGGTGGTCCTCGGCGACCCGCTCAGCGGGATCGGGTACGCGCCCGTCCTCGGGGACGTGGACTCCGTCTTCACCCAGTTCACCACCCGCTCCCTGGACCGCGACGGCACCTTCCTCGCCGAGCATTTCGCGGACATCCACGAGGACGTCCGGGTCTGCACGGTGCTGCGCCACTACGGGATCGGGTACTACTACGAGGACGAGCCGGTGCAGTACGAGGGCGAGTCGCGCGAGATCGGCCTGCCGGGCCTCTACGACGTCGACACCTCCGAGGGCTTCACCCCGATCGCCTCCGCGGACGGCGCGACCCTCTGGCGGGTCGACGCGTGCGGAGAGATCGACCCGCGCGAGGACTGGTGGCAGGAGGACTGGCGCGGCGGCACCGTCACCGGGCGGTGAGCGCCCCCAGGATGTCGCGGGCCACCTGCGCATCGGACTCGAAGGAGAGGGCGTGCGCGGCCTCGTCCGCGTGCTGCTTCCAGCCGCGGATGTCCTCCGCCGTGACATCGCGCAGCGAGGAGACGATGGTCTCCGGGCGGAAGTCCTCCGCGACCACGCCGAGGCCGTGCCGTGCGGTGAGATCGGCCATCTCCGGGGAGGGGCCGACGGCGATCCCGAGACGGGCCTGCACGTAGTCGAAGTACTTGTTGGGCAGCGTGAGGCGCCCGTTGGTGTGCACCGGGGGGAGCCAGAACACGCCGAGGTCGTAGGCGTTGAGGGTGTCCGGCAGCGCCATCGGCGGCACCGGGTCCAGGAAGCGGACCCGGCCGTCGGCCGGGGCGCGCTCGGTGAGGCTGCGCAGGTAGCGGCCGCCGTCGCCCGCGGGCACGAGGTAGAGGTCGAGGGTGAAGCGCTCGGGCAGCGCACCGACCACGTCGATGGTCAGCTCGAGGTTCCGCCCGGGGACCGCGGCCCCCGAATGCACCAGGCGCACCGCTTCGTCCCCGACCTCGCCCACGGGCAGGTCGCGGAAGGGGGAGGAGTTGCGCATCGTGCGCGCGGTGACGCCGTAGCGGGAGCGGTACAGCTCCCCGATCCGGTCGCCCACCGTGGTGACGGCCGCGGCGCGGGGGAGATAGGTGCGGCACAGGTGGTCCATCAGCGGCGCGACCAGCAGCCGCCAGGAGAGCACGTGGGTGCGCTCCTCGGGCGCCCACTCGTGCATGTCGGCCCACACCGGCGCGCCGTCGGCGATGCGGTCCGCGAGGGCGAGGATCCGCGCCTCGTTGGCGACCACCACGTCGAACCGTCGGCCTGCGAGGGCGGTGAGCACCCAGCGGATCGCCGGCGCCTCGAGCTCCGCGGCGCGCAGCCGGCGCAGGCCGAGCTTCGCGATCCCGAGCGGGCTCTGCGGGAGGGTGCTCAGCCCGTCCGGCACCTGGAGGTGCTCATCGGCGCCCTCCGGCGCCGGCCCGTAGCCGACGGTGGTGACGTGCCCGAACTCGGCGACGACGGAGAGCTGCCGGAGCACCCGCGCGTCACGGTGGATGGGGGAGAGGCTGATCACGAGGAGCGACGGTCGAGGCACGGCGCTCAGTATAGGAGCACGCGAGCCCGGGGGCGGACCGGCCGGGGAGGCGGCCGGCCATGCCCCGGCGAGGGTCCGCTTGTCCGTACACTGCGGGGGTCGCGACCGTTCATCCGAGGAGAAGGCCCGCATGAAGATCCTGTCCGTGGTGGGCGCGCGCCCGCAGTTCGTCAAGCTCGCCGCGATCGCCGACGCGGCCGCGCAGCGGGAGGACGTCGAGCACATCATCGTCCACACCGGCCAGCACTACGACGCCGCGATGAGCGACGTGTTCTTCGCCGACCTGCGGATCCCCGCGCCGGACGTGAACCTCGCCGTCGGCTCCGGCTCCCACGGCCGCCAGACCGGCGCGATGCTGAGCGGGATGGACGAAGTGCTCGAGGAGCACCAGCCCGACTGGACACTCGTCTACGGCGACACCAACTCCACCCTCGCCGGCACCCTCTCCGCGGTGAAGATGCACCTCAAGGTCGCCCACCTCGAAGCCGGGCTGCGCTCCTTCAACCGCCGCATGCCCGAGGAGCACAACCGGGTCCTCACCGATCACGCCGCCGATCTGCTGCTGGCCCCCACCGAGGTGGCGCGCGAGCACCTCGCCGCCGAGGGGCTCGCCGAGCGCACCGTGGTCACCGGCGACGTGATGACCGATGTGTGCCTGCGCGTGGCCGGCGCCGTGCAGGACGCCCCCGTCACCCTGCCCGCGGGCATCGACCCCGACGGCGACTACGCCGTCGCCACCATCCACCGCGCCGACAACACCGACGACCCGCAGCGTCTGCGCGCGATCGTCGACGCGCTGCAGGCGCTGGAGATCCCGCTGGCCCTGTTCGCCCACCCCCGCCTGGTCGCCAAAGCCCGCGAGGCCGGCATCGAGCTGGCCGGCGGTGCCGTGCACGTCGGCGAGCCCGTCGCCTACCCCGAGCTCGTGGGCGCCGTGCAGCATGCGCGCGCGGTGGTCACCGATTCCGGCGGCCTGCAGAAGGAGGCGTACCTGCTGGGCACCCCCTGCTCGACGGTGCGCACCGAGACCGAGTGGGTCGAGACGCTCGAGAACGGCTGGAACCGCCTCGTGGTCGACCCCGCCGAGCTCACCGCGGCCGTCTCCCGGCCCCGTCCCACCGCCGAGCGCCCCGCCCACTACGGCGACGGCACAGCGTCCCTGCGCAGCATCGACGCCCTGCGCGAGCGGGCCTGACACCGCGCCGGGCGCCGAGCGCGCCGGTGCTACTGTGAACCGGTCCTGACCTGAGCCTATGAAGAAGATGGAGGGTCCCTGCGTGGCGAAGCACCCCCGTCGCACCCATGGAACGTACGTCGTCGCGACGCGGCTGTTCGCCCCCGAGCCGACGCCCGCCGCCTCGCGCAACGAGGCGCTGGTGCGGGCGATGGAGCGGGCGGGCCACCGGGTGCGGGTGATGACCACCCGGGCCCCGGAGGCCGAGGGACATCGGGACACCGTCCGGGACGTCTCGCGCTGGCCGGTCAAGCGGGACCGCCAGGGACACGTCAAGGGCTACGTCTCCTACCTCAGCTACGACATCCCGCTCATCGCCCGCCTGCTGCTGCAGCGCGACCTCGCCGGCGTGATCTCCGAACCGCCGCCCACCACGGGCCTGGCCGTCATGGTCGCGTGCGCGCTCCGCCGGGTGCCCTACGCCTACTTCGCCGCGGACGTCTGGGCGGATGCCACCGGCACCGTCGCCGGCGTGCCGTGGATCGTCCGCAAGGCCGTGCGCTGTATGGAGACGCTCGTCTGGCGCCGTGCGACGACGATCCTCGCCACCTCGCAGGGGGTGCACGACAGGATCATCGAGCTGATCGGACCGCGCCCCTCGGTGGCCGTCGTCGGCAACGGCATCAACATCGCCGACTTCACCCCCGAGGGGCCCCTCGCCGAGGAGCCCGGCCCCTACCTCGTGTACACGGGCACCGTCTCCGAATGGCACGGCGCGGGCATCTTCCTGGACGCCTACGAGCGCGTGCTCGCCGAGCATCCGGGCCTGCGGCTGCTGTTCTTCTCCGAGGGCGCGCACCGCGACGAGCTCGCGCAGCGGGCCCGCGACCGCGGCCTGGACGGGGTCGAGTTCCGCCGCCGCCTGCCCGCCCCGGAGGTCGCCCGCTACATCCGCGGCGCCGTGGCGGCGCTGTCCTCGGTCGCCCCCGGCCAGGGCTACGACTTCGCCGTGGCCACCAAGATGTTCGCCGCCACCGCCTGCGGCACGCCCGTCATCCAGAGCGGCGACGGGTACGGCAACCGCCTGGTGGAGGAGAACCAGCTGGGCTGGTCGGTGCCCTACGAGGTCGAGGAGGTCGCCGCGGCGATGCGTGCCGCGCTGTGCGGCGAGGACACGCCCTCGCCGGAGCACCTGCGGGCGTGGACCGAGCAGGACGCGAGCCTGGACGCCGCGGGCGACCGCGCCGTCACCGCGCTCGCCCCGCTCTTCTGACCACCGCCGCACCCCGCCCACGGCGGGCCGCGCCGGCACCGCCCGCTACTCGGTCGCGCAGTCGATCTCGATCATCATCGAATGGTCGGTGCTGCCGATGACCCGCCCCAGCTCCGGGCTCGCCTGATCCAGCCGCGTGAACTCGCCGCCGACGTTGTACGGGCGCCGGTCCGCGTAGACGTAGCCGATGTCCGCCTCGAGCAGCCGGCGGCAGGCCGCGGGATCCTCGGGCGCGGCCAGGACGTCGTCCATCCGGGCGCTGTCCTCCGGGTTCGGGCTCATGCCCGCCGCGGGGAAGCGCACCTTCTGACCGGTCATCCCGTAGAGATGGGCTCCGCCCGAGAAGGGGCTGGCCAGCAGCAGCTTGTCGGTGTCCATCTGCGCCGAGACCTCCTGCAGCATCTCGAGCTCGGCGCTGTCGACGTAGCGGGGGCGGTCGGTGCGGTCCAGATCCAGGTTGCGCTCGGCGTACTCCAGGCGCGGCCCGATCGTGGCAGCGGCGACGACCACGCACACGCCCAGGCCGAGCAGCCGCAGCAGGCGCCGGGTGGGGGCCTCCGTACGGCGCGTCAGGCGCTCGAGATGCGCCAGGCCCGGCACCACCAGCAGGCACGCGACGAGCGTGAGCAGCATCGAGATGCGGTCCTGACCGCTGTACCACAGGGCCGAGAGACGCAGCGGGGAGTCGATCGCGGCGTCCATGTAGAGCACCAGCGGCACCAGCAGCACCACCGGCAGCATGACGTGGCCGCGGCGCAGCTGCGCCCAGATCCCGATGTACCCCAGCAGCCACAGCAGCGGCCCGGTCGCCATGGGCCACACCGTGAGCAGACCGGAGACGAGCTCGCCGAGCGCACGCGGCGGCGAGATCGCCAGCCCGCCCACGAAGTCGCCCGCCACCCCGGCGGCGGGGAGCACGGCGATCACGCCGACGGGCAGCACGGCAAGCAGCAGCACCAGCGCGCTGGCGCGGGACAGGCGCGGCCTGCGCCTGCGCTGCTCGAGCACGGCGACCGCGGTGGCCGCCGCGACCAGGAGGCACATCGCGATGAACACGTTGGGGTGCATCAGCCCGAGCCCGGCCGCGCCCACCGCGGCGGCGAGCACCAGCGGGGCGACGGCGGTGCCGGGAGGAGCGGCGCGGTGCGGCCCGGAGCCGTCGTGGAGGCGCAGGCGCAGGGCCCGGAACCCGAGGACGACCACCCCGAGCACCCCCGGCAGGAACGCCGAGGCGACGAGGTTCGGGATGGCGGCCAGATGGATCCACTCGTTCAGGGGGGCGGCCGGCGCGATCGCGGCCGCAGCACCGGCGGCCAGCGGCGCCCAGGACAGGCGCGGCCACAGCGCGCGGGTGAGGAACATCGTGCCGTGGATCCACGGCACGACCGCGAGGGCGAGCGTCGCGGCGTTGAGCACGATCGGCACCGGGGCCAGGGGCACGAGCGCGGCGAGGTCATGGAACGCGGCCGGGTAGACCCCGCCCGAGCCGTCCGTGGTGGACAGGGCCGAGAAGCGCAGCGTGGTGGCGAAGCCCGTCTCCCGGATCCACCGCAGCGCGCTGAGGTGGAACAGCGCATCCCAGCGCTGCAGCGGCTGTCCGGGGGAGCCGAAGGAGAGCAGGATCGGCGCGATGGCGAGGGCGAGGGCGGGCACGAGCACCGCCAGCGCGGCCCGCGGGGAGGGCAGCAGTGCGGGCAGGGGGCCGGCGGGGCCGGGAGGAGGCGGGGCGCTGCGCCCGGTGCGCCGCCGGGAGGCGCGGTGGAGCGCGCCGAGCAGCAGTCTCGGCCCGAGCGCGAGCAGGCAGCCGGCCACCGTCGTCAGCAGCGCTGCGAGCAGGTTCCAGCGGACCTCGAGAAGACCGGCGACGATGGCGCCGCCGCCGAAGAGGCCGGCCGAGATCGCCGGCGCGACCGCCGCCGCTGTGCGCGTGCCGATCCCGAGCAACCGCGCGAGGGCCAGGCCGGGCAGATAGGCCAGGAGCAGGGCGCAGGCCGCGGCCCAGAGGAACCAGAGCGCGTCGATCATGCGCGCGCGGGCAGGATCGTGCAGCCGTGCACGGCAGCGGGGGACAGGGGCACGGAGGTCCTCCTCCAGGAGCTCGGACGGGCGGGACGAGCACGGCGGGGCACCGCGCGGCGGCGTCCGCACCGCGCCGGGACGGCCGGGATGGGCGAGGCCAGGGTATCTGCCGCGGCGACGCTCAGAACACCAGCCGCAGCCCGGGGACCCGCTGCCCGATCAGGGCGATGAGCGCCGAGACGAGCACGGTGAGCACCCAGGTGATCGCCATCGGGACGGTCTCGTAGGGCGCCAGGGCGGGCAGAGCCTCGCGCAGCACCACGATCACCGCGAAATGCACGAGGAAGATTCCGAAGGTCGCCGTGCCCAGGGTGCGCAGCGGCCGCACCGCCCGCTCGGGCACCCGCCACGAGGCGAACAGGCTCGAGACGGCCGCCATCAGCACCACCGAGTACACGACGATCGGCAGCGAGCCGTAGACGGGGGAGAAGGCGCGGACCCACGCCGAGACGGGGCCGGGCCCGCCCGGCCCTCCGGGCTGCGCGATGTACAGCCAGGTCACCAGGGCCACGAAGCCGGGCACCGTGGCCAGGCCCACGACCCCGCACCAGCGGGGCAGCGGGGTGAGGACCAGGGCGCGGCCGAGCACGAAATAGCCGGCGTAGAGCAGGAAGAAGGTGAGGCTCCCGGCGGCGACCGGCGGGGTGGAATCCTCCGCGAACCCTCCGGCCTGCCCCACGCTGATCACCGCGACGGTCCAGCCCGAGGCGGCCAGGCCCACGATCCAGGCACGGCGCCGCTCATCCTGCTCGAGGAAGGCCGCGAGCACCGGGCTGAGGAGGTACAGGCCGGCGATCGCGAAGAGGAAGTACAGGTGCGTGTAGGTCTTGCCGCGCACGAGCAGGTCCATCAGCTCGGTGAGCGAGCCCACCGGGTTCCCGGAGACGAACCCTTCGATGACGATCAGGTAGAAGGCCGACCAGACCACGAGCGCCGGGACGATGCGGCGGGCACGGCGGCGCAGGAAATGCCCCGGGCCGTGCCGATGGGCCGCCGGATCGAGGCTCAGCGCCCCGGACATCATGAAGAAGATCGGCACCGCGACCTTCAACGCCATGTCCAGGGCGGTCACCGCGATCCCCACCTCGCCGTCGGCGACGCCCCCGGAGACGACATGGATCGCGACCACGCCGAGGACGGCGAGGATCCGGGTGACGTCGAGATAGGGGAGGTAGGTCCGCTGACCCGAGGTCATCCGTCGGAGCGTGGGCCGAGCGCGTGCTCCCGGAACTGCGCCGGCTGCTCCGCCTCGTCGAGCGCGAGCCGCCGCGCGAGATACGTCGTGCGCTTCTCCGCCGCCTTGGTCCGCGCCTCCTGCAGCGCGAGGAAGCCCAGCAGCACCAGCACCGTGGCGTACAGCAGCAGATCGGCGCCGCGCCCCACGCCGACGAGGTTCGCGGCCCGCGTGAGCATGCCGGGGAACAGCACCGCCGCCACCGCGAACACGGCGAAGGCGATGATCAGCAGGCGCCGCACCGCGAGCTGCTTCGCGCCGCGCTTGACGAAGAGCCACGCGACGATCACCACGATCCCCAGCACCAGCAGCAGCTGGACGATGAAGGTGCGGTTGCCCACCAGCGTGGGGCCCAGTCCGAGGATCAGCTCCTGCTCGCCCATCGGGTCAGCCCTCCTGCGGCTGCTGGTGGGTGGAGGCGGAGCCGTCGCCGAGGACGAGTCGGGGCGTGCCCTGCCAGTTCTCGGCCGTGGTGATGTTGCGGCCGTCGACGATCAGCTTCGCGCCGGGGACGTCGGCGGAGCGCAGCGCGGCGTACTCGGGATGGTTGGTCTGCACGATCACCAGGTCCGCGGCCTCGCCCACGTGGTACGGAGCCCAGCCGAACCCGGCCAGCTCCTCGTCGTCGTAGAAGGTGTCGTGCACCGCGACCTCGGCGCCGCGCTCGCGCAGCGCGTCCACGACGGGGAACACGCCGGAGAACGCGGTCTCCTTCACCCCGGCCCGGTAGGAGGCGCCGAGCACCACGGCCTTCAGCCCCTGCAGGGAGCCGAGCAGGTTCGCGGCCCGCTCCACGAGGCGCTCGGGGACCGAGGCGTTCAGCGTGCGGGCGGTGCGGACCGTCGTGGCGGAGGGGTCGGTGGACAGGTACAGCCGCGGGTAGACGGGGATGCAATGCCCGCCCACGGCGATGCCCGGCTGGTGGATGTGGGAGTAGGGCTGCGAGTTGCTCGCCTCGATCACCTTGTACACGTCGATCCCGTGATCCTGGGCGAACAGCGCGAACTCGTTCGCCAGCGCGATGTTCACATCGCGGTAGGTGGTCTCGGCGAGCTTCGCGAGCTCGCTGGCCTCGGGGGAGCCCAGGTCCCACACCCCGTTGGGGCGCGCCAGGTCGGGGCGCTCGTCGAAGCTGAGCGCGGACTCGTAGAACTCTCGGGCCCGCTGCGCGCCCGCCTCGGAGATCGCACCGATCAGCTTGGGGTACTTGCGCAGGTCCTCGAACACGCGCCCGGTGAGGACCCGCTCGGGGGAGAACACCGCGAAGAAGTCCTCCGACTCCGTCAGCCCCGAGATCTCCTGGATCATCGGCACGAAGCGGGTGCGCAGCGTGCCCACCGGCAGGGTGGTCTCGTAGGAGACCAGGGTGCCGGGGGTGAGGTGCTCGGCCAGCGAGCGGGTCGCGGCGTCCATCCACGCGAAATCCGGTTCCCAGCTCGCATCGTCCACGAACAGCGGCACCACGATCACCACCGCGTCCGCGCCGGGGATCGCCTCGGCGTAGTCCGTGGTCGCGCGCAGCCGGCCCGCGGGCACCAGCTCCGAGAGCTTCTCCTGCAGGTGCGCCTCACCCGGGAACGGCTCGGTCGCGGCGTTGATCAGCTCCACCTGACGGGCGTTCACGTCCACCCCGACCACCTCGTGGCCGGCGTCGGCGAACTGCACCGCGAGCGGGAGGCCGATCTTCCCCAGGGCGACAACAGCAGTCTTCACAGTGATCCTCCTCGTGGGGCACCTCGCGGGTGCCGCGTGCGCGTCGATGACCACCAGGGGCGGCCCACCGTGACAGGGTATCCTCATCGGCCGTCGACGACCCTGCATCCCGCGCCGCATCCCGTCGCTGATCACACGCCTGCGCGGCGACCCCGCAGTTCCGAAGGAGAGCCCTTGAGCACGTCCGATGCTGCGCCCGAGGAGCACGGTGCCCCCGTCTCCCCGGGAGCCGAGAACACCTGGTTCGTGGTCCCGCTGTTCAACGAGGGCGAGGTCGTCGGCGAGGTGATCCGCGACCTGCGCACCCGCTACCCGCTGGTGGTCTGCGTGGACGACGGCAGCTTGGACGACTCCGGCCGGATCGCCGCCGAGGCCGGCGCCGCCGTGGTGCGCCACCCCTACAACATGGGCCAGGGCGCGGCGCTGAAGACGGGGATCGACTACGCGCTGCGCGACCCGCAGATGCGCCAGGTGGTGACCTTCGACTCCGACGGGCAGCACCAGGTGGACGACGCCGCCGCGATGATCGCGCAGCGCGAGAACGAGGACGTGGACATCGTGCTCGGCTCCCGCTTCCTCGACAGCCGCACGAAGCCCGGCCTGCTCAAGCGCGTCGTGCTGCGCGGCGCCGTCTGGTACACGAACCTCACCACCGGGGTGAAGCTCACCGACGCCCACAACGGGCTGCGGGTGCTGGGCCGGGAGGCGTGCGAGAAGATCGCCATCGAGCAGAACCGGATGGCCCACGCCTCCGAGATCGTCGAGGAGATCGGCCGGCACCGGTTCACGGTCGCCGAGCACCCGGTGCACATCCTCTACACCGATTACTCCCGCTCCAAGGGGCAGTCCGTCCTCAACTCGGTGAACATCGTCATCGACATGCTCTTCCGCTGAGCGCCCCGATCACCCCTCGGGGAGCTCGGCCGTGCCGTCGCCGATCGCGCCGAAGAACGCCGCGATGTCCTCGTCATCGGTGAGGACCGCGACCCCGGAGTGCCGGGTCGGGTACTGCGGGTCCTCGATCGGGATGGAGAGCGTCCCGCCGCTGTTCATCGCGCTGCGCGCGGTGAGCGCCATCCGGCCCACATCGATGATGCCCGTGCCCTCGGAGGCGGTCAGCGCGTCCGAGCCCGCCCCGGCCATGCGCACCTGCGTGGCGGGGTTGAGCATCACCGAGGGGGAGGTCGCCCGGTCCATCAGGGCGGAGATGAACTGCTGCTGGCGCTCCTGCCGGCCGATGTCGGCGGTGGGGTCGAAGTAGCGGGCGCGCACGAAGGCGAGCGCCTGCTCGCCGCCCACGTCATGGCAGCCCTCGCTCATCACCAGACCGGAGCGCTCGTCGTCGACGTCCTGGTCGATGCACAGGTTCACGTGTCCCACCGAGTCCACCACCTGCGAGACCCCGTCGAAGCCGATCTCCACGTAGTGGTCCACGGTCAGCCCCGTGAAGTCCTCGACGGTCTCCACCAGCAGCGGCGCCCCGCCGAAGGAGTAGGCGGCGTTGAGCTTGTACCCGCCGTGCCCGGGGATGTCCACGAGGGTGTCCCGCGGCAGGGAGACCAGGTAGCTGTTCCCGCCCGGGGCCTTGTGCAGCAGCATGATCGTGTCGGTGCGGGCACCCGCGGTGCCGTCGTCGGAGACCGACTCCCCGCCCCGGCTGTCGGACCCGGCGATGAGATAGGTGGTCCCCGGGGTGTTCGCCGCGCCGGAGAGCGCGTCGACGTGCTCGATGCGGCTGTTGGACCACAGCAGCAGACCGGCGCCCCAGCCCACCACGATCAGCAGCACCAGCACGAGCAGGGTCGCCCCGAGCCGGACGGGACGGGGGATCCGGGAGGCGCGGCGGGACCGGCGCGGCGGGGCGGTGCCGGGAGGAGGGCCGCCCCCGTCGCCGGGGACGGGGCCGTGCGCGGCAGCGGGATCCCCGGGAGCAAGATGAGCAGGTGCCCCGGCACGCGGATCGCGGTCATCGAACGGGCGGGCCCCGACAGGCCGGGCGTCGCCGGGCCCGGGGGACGCGGTGCGCGGGAGCGGCCGCGTGGGCGTCGGGCCCTGCTCGGGGGAGGGGGCGCCGCGCCGGACGGCCCGGGGCAGCGGGCGTGCGCTGCCGCCAGCACGGGCACGGTGGCCGCGAGGCCGGCGGGGCCCTCCGGCGCGCGGGGAGCGGGGCGGCGGCTGATCGCTCACGGCTGTCTCCTTCCCGGCGCGGATCGACATGCAGCGGCGCGCGGAAGTGGGTGCTCGGACTTCGGTGCTCGGACGTGACTGCGCGGGGACGGGGGCCGGGGCCCCTGCGGCGCAGGCGGCGCAGGCGGCGCTCGCCAGAGTAGCGGCCCCGCTGCGCCCGCGGCGGCGCGGCACGGCACATCGGACGGCATTCGGGGAACCTCCCGAGAACCTTCACACGGCGACCATCGGGCCGGTGGGCCCTCCCGCGCGCGGCTCCGTACACTGTGGAAGCGCCGCCCGGGCGGCACCGATCAGCAGCAGGAGGCGCAGTGACACATCCCGCACCCACCGGCGACCGGACGCCGTCGACCGACACCGCTCACCCCGAGGCGCTCGCCGCCCGGGTGGTGGCCGTGGTGGTGACCTACAACCGCGAGGCCCTGCTGCGCGAGTGCCTCGACGCGCTCGCCGCGCAGGAGCGGCGACCGGACGCCGTGGTCGTCATCGACAACTCCTCGACCGACGCGAGCGGCACGGTCGCCGACGAGCACCCGCTCGGCGCGGACGTCGTGCACCTGCGCCGCAACGTCGGCGGGGCCGGAGGCTTTGCGGCCGGTATCGCCCGCGCCCTCGTGCGCCATGACGCGGACTGGGTCTGGGTGATGGACGACGACACCGTCCCCCGGCCCGGCGCCCTGCACGCCCTGCTGAGCGCCCTCGAGGCCTCCCCGGTGCGGCTCAGCGTGCTCAGCTCCCGCGCGGTGTGGACCGACGGGCGGGACCATCCCATGAACACCCAGCGCACCCGGCTCGGCGCGAGCGCCCAGGAGAAGCGCGACGCGGCCCAGGCGGGCGGGCGCCCCATCCGCACCGCCAGCTACGTCTCGGCGCTGCTGAACGGCCAGGACGTGCGCCGGCTCGGCCTGCCGTACGCCGACTACTTCATCTGGTCCGACGACTTCGAGCACACCGGCCGTCTGCTGCGCCACGGGCGCGGGCTCCAGGTGCCCGGCTCGATCGTCGAGCACCGCACCGCCCTCTTCGGCAACGCCCAGTCCGGCCCCGGCGGCCGCTTCTACTACGACGTGCGCAACCGGCTCTGGGCCCTGCTGCGCACCACCTCCTTCTCCCCGGCGGAGAAGCTCCTGCACGGCGGCCGCACCGCCGTGGGCTGGCTGCTGCTCCTGCTGCGTCACCGCGACCTGTTCGGCATCGGGCTGCGGGGCCTGCTCGCGGCGCTGCGCCGCGGACCGCGCCCCTCGCCGACGGTGCTCGCGGCCGACGGCGAGGCCGCCGCGGACGTCCGGGCGATCGAACGGGCGGCCGGCCGGTGACGCGCCAGGGCCCCTCCCGCGCGCAGGCACCCCCGTTCACGGTGCTCATGCCGCTGTGGCGCGGGGACCGTCCCGACCGGCTCGAGCTCGCGCTGCGCACGGCGACCCTGGATCAGCAGCTCCCGCCGGACCTGCTGATCCTCACCATCGACGGCCCGCTCCCCGCGGAGCTCGAGACGGTCGTGGAGCAGGTGGAGGCCGGCGCGTACGGCCCCGCCCGGGTGCTGCGCCACGATGCCCACCGCGGCGTCGCCTCCGCCCTGCAGGACGGCCTGGAATCCAGCCCGCACGATCTCATCGCGCGCGCGGACGCGGACGACATCTGCCGCCCCGAGCGCTTCGCCCTGCAGATCCCGCGGATGGACGCGGAGGGCCTGGATCTGCTGGGCTCCTCGATGCGCGAGTTCAGCGACCGGGTCGCGCCCGGAACCGGCCCTCTGCGCACCCGGCCGCTCACGCATGAGGAGATCGTGCGCTACCTGCCCCACCACAGCCCCTTCCACCACCCCAGCGTGGTGCTGCGGCGCTCGGTGGCGCTCGCCGTGGGCGGCTACCGGGACCTCGACCTGCTCGAGGACTACTGGCTGTGGGAGCGGATGATGCTCGGCGGCGCCCGGATGGGGAACCTGCCCGAGGTGCTCGTCGACTACCGCGTCGACGAGGCGCTGTTCGCCCGGCGCGGCGGGTGGCGGCTGTTCTCCAGCGACGTCCGCCTGCAGCGCAGGATGCTGCTGGACCGGGTCACCACCCCGGGCGGCTTCCTCCGCAACCTCGCCGTGCGGGCCACCTACCGCTTCGCCCCCGGCTGGGCACGCCGCATCGGCTACCGCCGATTCGTCGAGCGCAGCGACAGGAGCGCGGGAGCGGCATGAGGAGGGCCACACCGCGGCCCGGACCAGGGATAGGAAACCTTCCGTTCACCTGGCTCCGCTACTGTGACCGGGTCCCCGGCGGACCCTCCGCATGCTTCGAAAGGACCCCCTGTGTCGACTCCTGATCTCCTCATCGTCGGCTCCGGATTGTTCGGACTGACCGTCGCCGAGCGCGCCGCGGTCGAGCACGGTGCCAAGGTGACGATCATCGACCGTCGGCCCCATGTCGGCGGGAACGCCTACTCCGAGGCCGATGAGCAGACCGGCATCGAGGTCCACAAGTACGGCGCGCACCTCTTCCACACCTCGAACCCGCGGGTGTGGGACTACGTCAACCGCTTCACGGAGTTCACCGGCTACCAGCACACCGTGTACACCACCCATCAGGGCGTGGTGTACCCGATGCCGATCAACCTCGGCACGGTCAACCAGTTCTTCCAGGCCGCCTACACGCCGGACGAGGCGCGGGCGCTGATCGCCGAGCAGGCGGGGGAGTTCGCGGGCAAGGATCCGGAGAACCTCAACGACAAGGGCATCTCGCTGATCGGCCGCCCGCTGTACGAGGCGTTCATCAAGAACTACACCGGCAAGCAGTGGCAGACCGACCCCAGGAACCTGCCGGCCTCGATCATCTCGCGCCTGCCGGTGCGGTACACCTACAACAACCGGTACTTCAGCGACACCCACGAGGGCCTGCCCAAGCAGGGCTACACCGCCTGGCTGGAGCGGATGGCGGACCACCCGAACATCGAGGTGCTCCTGGACACCGACTACTTCGACACCTCGCAGCCGCTGAACAAGGAGGCCGTGCGCGGGAACCTCCCCGTGGTCTACACCGGCCCGGTGGACCGCTACTTCGACTACGAGCTCGGCTCCCTGGGCTGGCGCACCATCGACCTGGAGACCGAGCACCTCGACGTCGGCGACTTCCAGGGCACGTCGGTGATGAACTATGCCGATGCGGAGGTCCCCTACACCCGCATCATCGAGCCGCGCCACTTCCACCCCGAGCGCGACTACTACCCCAAGGATCGCACCGTGATCCAGCGCGAGTACTCCCGCTTCGCCGAGAACGGCGACGAGCCGTACTACCCGATCAACTCCGGCGACGACCGCGAGCGCCTGCTGGCCTATCGCGAGCTCGCCGACGCCGAGCCGCGCACCCTGTTCGGCGGCCGCCTGGGCACCTACCAGTACCTGGACATGCACATGGCCATCGGCTCCGCGCTGTCCATGGCCGACAACAAGCTGTCCGACCTGCTGCGGGCGTGACCCGACCGCCCCGCCGCGCACCGCGGGGCATCCGCCGACCGCCGACGAGGAGCACCATGAACGTCACCCCCGCCCCCGCGACCACCCGCGAGGCCGCCGACCCGGTCGAGGGCGCACCGCAGCGGCTGCTGCAGCGGCTGATCCTGCCGCACGAGTCCTCCCCGGACATCGTGCCGCTGTACATCGAGGCCTCCGACGTCCGCTCCGGCGCGATCGGCAGCGCCTTCGGCCTCGGCGGCGGCGCGGACCGGGCCGCGCGGAGCACCGCCGAGACCGCACGGGCCCCGCGCAGCACGCCGGCGCCCGTCGACGTCAGCGAGCTCAGCGAACGGCACGCCGTGCGGATCCCCGCACAGACCATGCGCTCCTTCGGCACCTACTTCAACGCCTTCCCGGCCAGCTACTGGCGGCGGTGGACCCCGGTGCGGGCCCTCCGCCTGACCATCCGCACCGCCGGCTCCGGCCAGCTGATCGTGATGCGCTCCACCGCCCGCGGCACCCTGCAGCGCCAGGAGGCCCGCACCGTGCACGGCGCGGGCGAGCAGGTCTTCGAGCTGCCGCTGACGGCCTTCGGCGACGGCGGCTGGTACTGGTTCGACGCCTACGCCGGCGCGGAGGACCTCACCATCCTCGGCGCCGAGTGGACGGCGGATGCGCATCTGGCCCGCACCGAGGGCACCTTCTCCCTCTCCATGACCACGATGAACAAGGTCGCGTACTGCCTGGAGAACATCCGCACGATCGCGCAGGACCCGGATCTGCGCTCCCTGCTCGACGTGATGTACGTGATCGACCAGGGCGCGGACCGGCTGAGCGATCACGCCGAGGAGCTCGGCGAGCTGCAGGACTCCCTCGGCGCGCAGCTGGAGATCATCGAGCAGGGCAACATCGGCGGCTCCGGAGGCTTCTCCCGCGGCATGTACGAGGCGGCCACGGCGGGCACCTCCACCTACGTCATCAACTGCGACGACGACATCGTCCTCGAGCCCGAGTCGCTGCTGCGGATGTCCACCTTCGCGGACTTCGCGACCCGGCCCACCCTCGTGGGCGCCCACATGTTCGACCTCAACAACCGCAGCGTGCTGCACACCTTCGGCGAGGTCGTCGACCCCTGGCGCATCCAGCCTGCGGTCGCGATCCCCGACGGGGAGACGGGGCACGACTTCGCCCAGGACCCGCTGCGCTCCACCCCGTGGCTGCACCGCCGTGCCGATGTGGACTACAACGGCTGGTGGAGCTGCCTGATCCCCACCGAGACGGTGCGCGCGATCGGGCTGAGCCTGCCGGTGTTCATCAAGTGGGACGACGCCGAGTACGGGCTGCGCGCCAAGAAGGCCGGGTACCCGACCGTGTCCCTCCCCGGCGCGGGGGTGTGGCACATGAGCTGGGTCGACAAGGACGACCTGGTGGGATGGCAGGCGTACTTCCATGAGCGCAACCGGATCATCACGGCGCTGCTGCACTCGCCCTACGAGCGCGGCGGGCGGGTGGTCAAGGAGTCGCAGTTCATGGACATCAAGCACCTGATCTCGATGCAGTACTACACCGAGGCGGGTCGCCTCATGGCGCAGCGGGACGTGCTCGCCGGCCCCGAGGCGCTGCACCCCTCGATCGGCACGAAGCTGCCCGAGATCCGTGCGATGGCCGCCTCCTTCGACGACGCCGTCGCGAAGAAGGATCCGGATCTCTACCCGCCGGTCCACGTCGACAAGCCGCCCCGCAAGGGCCGACCCTTCACCGAGCCGCGGCGTCTGATGCTGCCGGTGTGGACGGCGAAGACCCTCGCCAAGCAGCTGCTCGCGCCGCCCCGAGCGCGCGCCGAGGAGAACCCGCAGGCCGCGATCGCGCATCTCGACGCCAAGTGGTGGCGCCTGTCCGCCTACGACAGCGCGCTGGTCTCCAACGCGGAGGGCACCCAGGTCTCCTGGTACAAGCGCGACCCGCGGCAGGTGCGCGAGATGCTCGCCGAGGCGCTGAGCGCCCACGTGGCCCTGCACCGCGGCTGGAGCACCCTGAGCGAGCGCTACCGCGAGGCCTCTGCCCGCATCACCTCCTTCGACGCCTGGGAGCGGACCTTCGCGGAGAATCCCGCACCGGTGCGGGAGCGCGACCGGGTCGGTCACGACGCAGGGAGCGACGACGCAGAGAGCGACACAGCGCAGGCCCAGGTGCAGGACACGGCACAGGATCCGGCCCCGGCGCACGGCGGCGGAGGCTCCGCGGCGTGAGCGGCGCCGGAGGCCCGGCGCGGGTGCCCACGCGGGCGGAGCAGGCCGAGGGCTGGCGCGCGCCGGGGCAGGACGCGGGCTGGCTGAACCCAGTGCGCGAACGCTTCCTGCTGCGGCTGCTGGTGCGCAAGGAGCTGCGGGTGCGCTATCGCGGCAGCGCGCTGGGGATGCTGTGGAGCTACGTCAAGCCCGCGGTGCAGTTCCTCGTCTTCTACATCGCGCTGGGCGTGTTCCTGCAGCTCCAGCGCGACACCCCCGCCTATGCGGTGTACCTGTTCAGCGGGATCGTGGTGGTGAACCTCTTCGGCGAGGTGTTCGGCAACGCGACCCGCTCGATCACCGGGAACCAGGCGCTGGTCTCGAAGATCTACCTGCCCAGCGAGCTGTTCCCCTGGGCGAGCATGATCGTGGCGCTGGTGCACTTCGTGCCCCAGCTGCTGGTGCTCGTGGTGGGGGCGCTGCTGTTCGGCTGGCTGCCCTCGACCACCGCCGCCCTCGCCTTCGTGCTCGGGATCGTGATCCTGGTGGTCTTCACGATGGGGCTGGGCATGATCACCGCGGCGCTGAACGCCGCCTTCCGCGACGTGGAGAACTTCGTGGACCTCATCGTCATGGTCGCCACCTGGCTCTCCCCGGTGCTGTACCGGATCTCGATGGTCGAGGAAGCGATCGGCGGGACGCTCTGGTGGTGGCTGTACCAGTTGAACCCGCTGACCATCGTCGTCGAGCTGTTCCACGTCGCCTTCTGGCGCTTCGCCCCGCCCGTGGTCGACGCCGTCGCCGCGGACCCGTCGCTGGTCGCGCCCGGGGAGCCCTTCGGCCTGTGGTGGGCGGGACTGCTGATCGCCGGCGCCACCTTCGCGGCCGGCACCGTCCTCTTCGAGCGCTCCAAGCGGCGCTTCGCCCAGGAACTGTGACAGGAGCCGAGCGATGAGCCCCACGATCGACGCCGTGCCCGACTCCGCGGCCGTCCCCACCGACCGCGAGATGGTGCGCATCGAGCACGTCACCAAGCAGTTCTCGCTGCGCCATGACCACTCGCTCAAGGAGCTGGTGTTCTCGGCCCTGCAGCGCAAGAAGCTCGCCGACACCTTCCTCGCCCTGGACGACGTGGACCTCACCGTCCACGCGGGGGAGACCGTGGGCCTGATCGGCTTCAACGGCTCGGGCAAGTCCACGCTGCTGAAGACCATCTCCGGGGTGCTCTACCCCGATCACGGCCGGGTGCTGCTGCGCGGCCGGGTCGCGGGGCTGATCGAGGTGGGCGCCGGCTTCCACCCCGACCTCTCCGGGCGCGAGAACGTCTACCTCAACGGGGCGATCCTCGGCATGAGCCGGGAGCAGATCGAGGAGAAGTTCGAGGACATCGTCGCCTTCAGCGAGATCGAGGAGTTCATCGACACCGACGTGAAGTACTACAGCTCGGGCATGTTCCTGCGGCTGGCCTTCGCGGTCGCCGTGCACACCGAGCCGGACATCTTCCTGGTCGACGAGATCCTCTCCGTGGGCGACGAGCCGTTCCAGCGCAAGTGCCTCGAACGGATCCGCGAGCTGCAGGAGGCGGGACGCACCATGGTGGTGGTCTCCCACGAGCTGGAGATGCTCGAGAAGCTGTGCACCCGGATCGTGGTCCTGCGCAGGGGGAAGGCGGTCTTCGACGGCGATCCCTCGGAGGCGATCGCGACGCTCCGCGCCGGCTGACGCCCGCACTGAGGACAGGTCCGGGCAGTGCGAGGACAGTGCCGGGCACTACGAGGACGGCGCCGGGCGCCGCTCAGGCGCGCCCGGTCACGCCCTCCTCCTGCGCCCGGCGCTCGGTGACGAGGTCGGCCGGGCCGACGATCCCGCCGCCCGCGAGCAGCGCGCCGAGCACCTGCGGCAGGACGGGCAGCCCATCGGCGTCCACCAGCAGACGCGGCGGCTGCGCCGCCGCTCCCGTCGGCTCCGCGGGGGCGGGACCGGCCCAGGCCGGCAGGGCGATGCCGAGCTGGTCCGCGCTGCCCCGCACCTCGGTGAGCCAGTCGTGCACCAGCGGCGGCAGCTCGCCGTCATAGCGCGGCGCGAGGGAGACGGCCTGGACCGCGAGCACCTCGTCGGCCGTGTCGGCGAGCTCCGACCCCGGGCGGTCGGTGACCACCACGCGCGGCTCCTCGGCGGTCGCGGGGACGGTGGGCTCCTCCTGCGGATCCGCGCTGTCGCGCACGAGCACCGTCACCTCGGCGCCCAGCGCCCAGGCCGCGAGCGCCAGCACCAGACGCTTCCAGTGCGCCGGCAGGTCCAGCACCACCGTCTCCCCGGGCTCGAGCGCGATCTCGTCGTGCAGGTGCCCGAGCGACTTGATCAGCCAGTTGGCCAGCACATGGCCGGACAGCTCGATCCGCCCGGCCTCCCCGTACCAGGCGAGCACCGGGCGCGGACCGGTCCGCTCGAGGGCGGCGAGGAGCTGCGCGGCGGTCTCCGCGTCGGGGCGGGCGGCGGCACTCATGACAGGTCCTCCAGGGGGTCGGGGTCGGCGATCTCGACGGTGACGGCGGGCAGCGGTGCGCCGAGGGACTCGGCCCCCAGCGCGGTGCGGATCCGCTCGGCGAGGGTCGCCGCATCGATCAGCGACTGCCGGGAACCGTCGACGGTCTCCACCACGATATGCGCTGAGCCGTCGGCCTCCGTGCTCAGGCGGGCCCGCGCCCTCGCGGAGGGCCGCCCGTCGCGCGGTACGGCCGCGACCTCGAGCGCCCGCGCGATCCGCTCCTGGGCCGGTTCGGGGGACATCCGCGCCACCGGTTCCTGGGCGGGGGAGAGGCCCAGCGCGACCCACACCGATTCGAGGCTGGGGCGGCGGAACCAGTCGTCGGGCCCGGTGCGCGAGAGCTCACGGGCCGGGACCTCGCCCGCCGTCGCGCCGGGCACGCCGCGCACGAGCGCCGCCGGCACCCCGCTCGCCTTGCCCTTGACCAGGTCCGCCGCCGCTGCGAGCTCGTCGGCGAGGTTCCGCACCGTGACGGTGAGGGGGCGGCCGTCGGCATCGACCCCTCCGCGCAGATCCTGCAGCGAGGCCACCCCGGCCGCGCCGAGCGCGATGTCCCCCACTCCCACCCGCCAGATGCGGGAGGAGGTGTCGGTCAGCAGCACCCCCACCTCGACCCCGAGCTCGGCGGCGATCCCGCGGTGCAGGTCCCGGGCGCAGGCGTCCGGGTCCTCGGGCAGCAGCAGCGGACCGTCGGGCGCGTTGGAGGAGTCCACGCCGGCCGCGGCCATGACCGGGCCGGAGGGGATCTGCACCACCGAGGTCACCACGCGGGTGTGCAGGCGCCGGGCGACGGTGCGCACGGCCGCTGCGGCGATCGCCCGGTCCCGCTCCTCGGCGGCGATGCGCAGCCCCAGCGCCTTGGAGACGATCTTGGTGGAGACGCACAGCACGTCGCCGTCCTGCGGGGACAGGGGCGCGAGGGCGCGCGCCAGCAGCTTCGCGAGGTCATCGCCCTCGCGGATCTCGCCGAGACCGGTGACGGGCAGCACGGCGATGCCGGCGGGCGGGGCCGCATCACCGGAGGTCGAGGGCTCGGGGCCGGGTGGCGGGACGGCCTGGGCAGGGGGATGAGCGGTGGACACGAGGGCCTCCCAGGACTGTGATTCGATGAGGAGATGCAAGGCGGCGCGCCGGTGGCGCTTGACGGACCATAACTACACCGGTGTACTTTAGGGCGCGACGGCCCTTCGGTGGTCAACGCAGCAGTGGAAGGAGTGGTGGCCATGGACGAGGAACGTGTCGACGTCGACGCGCGTGCTGAGCTGTCCCTGCTCGATCTCGCCGGGCAGGACTCCGACGAAGCCGAGCTGACCTGGCAGGAGCGCGCGCTGTGCGCGCAGACCGATCCGGAGGCGTTCTTCCCCGAGAAGGGCGGCTCCACGCGCGAGGCGAAGAAGGTGTGCGTCTCGTGCGAGGTGCGCGCCGAATGCCTCGAGTACGCCTTGGAGAACGACGAGCGCTTCGGCATCTGGGGCGGGCTGTCCGAGCGCGAGCGTCGCAAGCTCAAGCGCCGGGTGGTCTGACATCCACCCCTGGTGAACGACCGTCACATCACCGCGGTCGTCCTGCTGAGCGGGGCGACGACCGGTTCGACCCTCGACGCCCTCCGGCAGGCGCTGGACGCGCAGACCCGCCGTCCGGACCGGGTGGTGGTCGTGGCACCCTCGGATCTGCCCGAGGATGCGCGCGGCCTCCTCGAGGAGGATCTCTCCGCCGAGCGGATCCACCGGCTCCTGCCGGTCTCCGCCTCCCTCAGCCGCGCAGGCGCCGTGCGCGAGACGCTCGAGGCGCTCTCGGACGGCCCCGAGGACGACACGACCTCCGAGGCCGTC
The DNA here is from genome assembly GCA_000023405.1 of Brachybacterium faecium DSM 4810. Taxonomy (NCBI): domain Bacteria; kingdom Bacillati; phylum Actinomycetota; class Actinomycetes; order Micrococcales; family Dermabacteraceae; genus Brachybacterium; species Brachybacterium faecium. The sequence continues at coordinate 2,326,140 of CP001643.1, read as the reverse complement.
GAGGTGCTGGACGGCGTCGAGCCCGCTCACGGCTCCGACGGTCCCGAGGAGGCCGAGCACGCCGAGGCCGAGGCCGCCTCGACCGAGCACGCGCCGCGCCGCCGCGCGGGAGGCCGCCGCGCCCGCGACGTCGACAGCGCGGCCGTCGAGCGCGAGCGGACCCAGCGCGCAGAGGACCTCGCCCGCATCCCGCAGCGCCTGCGCCGGCAGCGCAGAGGCTCCGGCCGGCGCGTCGGCACCAGCGCAGCGGCCGGCGAGTCCTGGCTCTGGTTCCTCGCCGACGGCGCCCCTCCCGCGGCGGACGCGCTCGCCCACCAGCTGGAGACCGTCGAGGCCTCGCCGAACACCGCCGCGGTCGGCGCCAAGCGGGTCCGGCACAGCGACCCCGAGCCCGCCGCACCCGAGCACCTCGAGGGCGCCGATGCGCTCGTCGACGTGGGGCTGACCCTCACCCACAGCGGACGCATCATCACCGGTGTCGACCCGGGCGAGATCGATCAGGGGCAGGCCGACTGGCGCCACGACGTGCTCGCGGTCCCGCTGCCCGGCATGCTCGTGCGCGAGCAGACCCTGCGCGAGATCGGCGGCCTCGATCCCGATCTGCCCGCGCCCTGGGCCGAGATCGACCTCTGCCGCCGCATCTGGCGCTCGGGAGAGCGTGTGGCCGTGCAATCCGCCGCGCGCGTGCTGCATCCCGCACCGACCCGGCCCGTCCTCGACCGCCTCCGCGAGCAGCGCACCGGGCAGCTGCTCGTCCTGCTCAAGCAGCGTTCGCTCCCGCACGCGCTGCTGACCCTGCTGCTCCTGCCCCTCGAGACGCTCCTGCGCATGCTCGGGGCGATCGCCGCCTCCGCGCCGCGGCTCGCGCTGATGGAGCTGCGCGCCGCCGCGGCCGTGCTGCCCCGGTCCCGCCGCGTGCTCGGCCGCGGGCTGCGCGAACGCCGCCTGGCACGGGTGCCGCGCGGCCGCCTCGCCCCGCTCTACGTGCCCCGCGCCGATGCGCTGCGGCGCTGGCTCGACGACACCTGGGTCCGCCTCTTCGCCGACGACGACCGGCAGCGCCAGATCCGCCGCACCACCTGGGGGGTCGCCGGGACCCGCCACGGCCTCGACGACGCCGACTACGGGCGCCACATCGTGTGGACCGGTGTGGTCGCCCTCGCCGGGGGCGTGCTCGGGCTGCTCGCCCTGCGGGGGCTCTTCGGCCGGGGCGAGCTCGTCGGCCCCGGGCTGCGCCCCCTGCCCGCGGACCGCAGCGACCTCTGGGCGGCCGCGTGGTCGAGCTGGATCCCCGGTGGGCTCGGCGAGGCCGGCCCCGGCGACGCGCTGGTGCGCCTGCTGGGCCATCTGCCCGTCGGCGGCCAGCTGCCGCTCGAGATCCTCGTGTTCGCGGCCGTGCCGCTCAGCGCCCTGTTCGCCTGGTGGGCCTCCGGCGCGCTGACCCGCGCGGTGGGCGCGCGCCTGGTGATCGCCACCGTCTGGGCGCTCGCCCCGCCCCTGCTCACCGCCCTCGCGGCCGGCGCGTGGCCGCTGCTGCTGGTGCACATCCTGCTGCCGCTCCTCGCCCTCGCGGTGGGCCGCGCGATCGGGCTGCCGCACAAGGTCTCCCAGGCGAGCATCTCCGCAGCGGCCGCGGCGGGACTGCTCCTGCTCCTCATCGGTGCCGTGCAGCCCGCTCTCGTCGTGCTGTGCGCGGCGGGCCTGGTGCTGGTGGGGATCGCCGCCCCGGGCCGGCGCCGCCGGCTGCTGTGGACGCTGCTGCCCTCGCTCGCGCTGCACGCCCCCTTCCTGCCCACGTACCTCGGCCATCCCGGGACGGTGCTCGCGGTCGCCGGGGTGCCGCCGCTGCCCGGCACCGCCTCGACCGCGCAGCTGCTCGCGCTGTGGCCCGTCGCCCCGGGCGTGGAGCAGGCGCTCACGCCGCTGGTGGGGTCCACGGCCGCCGCGCTGCTGCCCCTGCTGCTGCCGGTCGCCCCCGTGGCCCTCGCCGCGCTGGCCGCTCCGCTGCTGCCCGGCGCGGCCGGCCGGGTGGGGCGTTTCGGGCTCCTCCTGGCCGCCCTCGGCGTGCTCGCCGTGCTCCTCGCCCGCGGGACCTGGACCGCGGTGGCCGGGGATCAGCTCACGACCGCGTGGCCCCACGGGCTGCTCAGCGCCCTCCTCCTGGCCCTGGCCGTCGGGGCCGCGGCGACCTTCGACGCCCTCGCCCGCCGCGAGGCGCGGGACGGCCGCGCGCGCCGGCTCCTCACCGCCGCGGCCGGCATCGTCGTCGCCACCGCCTGCGCGGCCTCGGTGGTCGGCTGGACCATGCTGCTGCCCGACCAGCTGCGGCTCGACCGCGCCGAGGGCGGCGAGGTGCCCGCCGCCGCAGCGGACCAGGGCCGCACCGAGGCGCGTTCGCGGGTGCTGGTGCTCGGCGAGCAGGCCGACGGCGCGGTCGAGGCCCGCCTCGTCGTGGACGGCGGCGACTCGGTGATCCAGCATGCGGCGCTCGCCGATGCCCGCGACGTCGACGCCGTCCTCGCCGGCGAGCCCGTCGACGGCGACCCTGCCTCCACGGCGCTCCGCGAGGCCGTCACGGGCGTGCTCTCCGGTGCGCCCGCCCCGGCCGAGGAGGAGAGCCGGGCCGCGGCGGCACAGCTCGCCGTCGCCTACGTGGTGGTGCGCGGGGACCTGGACGAGCAGTCCGCGCTCAGGGACACCCTGGATGCTTCGACCGAGCTGGAGAAGGTCACCGAGAGCACCCACGGCGGCATGTGGCGCGTGATCGACGCCGCCCCCCGCGCGGCCGTCGTCGGCGGGGAGGCCCCCGTGCCGCTCGCCAGCGAGGTGATCGACGCGCAGGGGAGGGTGCCCGCGGAGGACGCCGCGCGCACCGTGGTCCTCACCGAGCGCTTCGACGCCCAGTGGCGGGCCACCCTGGACGGCGCCGAGCTCGAGCCCGTCGAGGTGGACGGCTGGGCACAGGGCTTCACCATGCCGGCGGGGGCGGGCGGCGACCTCGAGGTCCACCGCGAGCAGCCGCTGCGCCTGCTCTGGCAGCTGCTGCTGTACGCGACGACCGCCCTGGCCGCCGTGGTCTCGATCCCCTGGCGCGTGCGCTCCCGCTCCGTGGAGGCGATGTATGGCTGAGAACCCGCAGGACCGCGCCGAGACGCGCGCCGAGGCCCCGGCACACACCGACGCCCCGCCGCGCAGCGGGACCGAGAACCGTCGCGCCCGCCTGCTCCCGCACCGGGAGGCGGTGCGCCCGCTGCTGGCGCTCGCCTCCCTGGTGCCGCTCGCGCTCGCCGTCGGCGCCCTGGCCACCAGCCCGCCGCCCGCCCCGGCGCCCGTCGAACGAGCCGCCGCGCAGTCCGAGCCCGGGGCGAGCACCCGCTGGTGCCCCGGCCCGCTGCAGCTGCCCGACGAGGCGCTCGAGACCGGTCCGGACGAAGAGCTCGCCGTCACCCCGCCGAACCCCGCCGTCTCGCTGCGCACCGTGTCCGTCGAACCCGCGTCCTCGCTGCTGTTCGGCACCGTGAGCGGCTCCTCCACCCTCCAGGAGGACGACGGCTCCGTCCGCGCACCCTCCATCACGGTCGAAGGAGCCGACGGCGCCGTCCTCGAGGACGCCCCCGCCTCCCAGGACCTCGGCATCTCCGTGCTGGGGATGACCGGCGTCGAGGACGTCCCGCACACCACCTCCGCGACCTCCGAGGGCGCCCGTCCTCTCACCGACACTCTCCAGAGCACCTCGACGGCCACCGGCGACTACCGCTCGCTGTCCCTCACACGCTGCGCCGAACCCGCCACCGAGGCCTCCTTCCTGGGGATCTCCACCGCGACCGGGGACAGCGCCGCCCTCGTGCTGCGCAACCCCACCGAGCGCCCCGCCACCGCCTCGGTGCAGCTGTGGACCCCGGACGGCCCCGCCGCGATGGAGGGCCGCAGCCAGGTGGTCGTCGCCCCCGGCGAGGAACAGCGGGTGCTGCTCGAATCCGTCGCACCCGGGCAGGACGCGGTGGGCGTGAGCGTCGCCGTGCTCGGCTCGCCCCTGTCGATGTCCGTCCAGACCACCGAGCGCGAGGGCCTCACCCCCGGCGGCGCCGAGATGCTGACACCCCTCCCCGCCGCCGGGACCGAGCTGCTGATGCCGGGGGTGGACGTCGCCGGCACCGCCCCCACCCTGGTGCTCGCCAACCCGCAGGGCGGGCCCGCCACCGCGGATGTCGAGGTGCTGGGGCCCGACGGTCCGGTCGAGGGGGCGGCCGTCGAGGCGATCGATCTGCCCTCCGGCACCGTGGTGAGCACGCCGCTGGACGGGCTGCCCGAGGGGATGTACGCGGTGCGGGTGCAGGCCGACGCGCCGGTCACGGCGGTCACGCGCAGCGAGCGCACCGGCAGCGACCTGCCCGGGGACACCCTCGGCGCACCGGTGGACTTCACGCTCGTCGCGCCCGCCCCGGAGATCGGCACCCACGCCGTGAGCGCCCTGCCCGCCCCGGCCGCCGCCGGCGAGCTGACCCTGACGGGCACCGCGGAATCCGCGGTCACCGTGATCCCGATGGCGGCCGACGGCTCCGCCGGGGAGCCGCTGACCGTGGACGTCCCCGCCGGGGCCACCGAGACCCTCACCTCTGAGCAGCTGCAGATCGGCGGCGACTCCGCCGCGGGCCTCACACTGGTGCCGGAGGTGCCCGGGGCGGTGCACGCCGGCTGGACCCAGCGGGAGAGCGACGGCACCGACGTCGCGCTGCTCTCGTCCTTCCCGGTGCTGTCCCAGCACGGGGGCGAGGACTCCGTCACGGTGCGGCGGGCGCCCTGAGGGCACCGGATCAGTCGGTCCAGGCGCCCGGGTCCACATCCTCCGGAGCGATGTTCAGCAGCGACCCGATCTGCTCGGAGAGCACCTGCCGCACGAGCAGCTCGAGCTCGTCCTCGCTCGCGCAGCGGGTCTGCAGCGGCCGCCGGTAGACGATCACGCGCGCAGGATGCTCCCTCCCGGGCGGGATCACCCGTCCCAGCAGGACGGTCGCCTCCTCCCAGTGAGCGGGATCGGAGGGAGGCACCTCCTCGACGAGCACCTGGAGATGGGCGAGCCGGCGGGGGAAGCGCTCGGCGAGGGCCGCCCCGGTATCGGCGACCAGGTCGTCGAAGCGCTCCCGACGGGTGCGATATCCGGGCAGGTGCGGAGGGATCAGATCCCATCGCCGGCCCCGCCCGCGACGGTCACGGCGGCGGGGACCCTGGCGCGGGCCCGGTGCACCGGGGCGCAGCGGCTGGACATCCATGGCCGCACTCTATCGGCCCCGGCGCCGCGCACCGTCGGCCCCGCACCGGAGTTCCGCCCTCCGCCGGCCCGGCCCTTCCCCGGGCCCTCCCGGACCCGGAGCCGGGCGTGGCCCAGCACCCGGCGGCGGTCCCGGCCGAGGCGCATCCCGGGGCGCGGGCCGCAGGGCGCGCCGCCTGCCGGGTGTCGCGCCACCTGCGTAGACTGCGGGACGTGTCTGCTCGTGAATGCTCCCGGACCGCCTGCTCCCGTCCGGCGGTGAGCTCCTTGACCTTCGTGTACGAGGACTCGACCGCAGTGCTGGGGCCGCTGTCGCGGCTCAGCGAGCCGCACGCCTACGACCTCTGCCGGGAGCACGCCTCCCGCATGACCGCCCCGCGCGGCTGGGAGCTGCTGCGCGTCGCCGGTGGTGAGGACGTCAGCGACGATCTCGTCGCGCTCGCCGATGCGGTGGGCCCCCGCTCCACCCCCTCGGTGCCGGGGCCCGCGGCCCCGAGCTCGTCCTCTTCGGGCCGGTCCCCGCGCACGAGCCGCGAGTCCGGGCGCCCGACGGACCGGGACCCGGCGTCCGTCCGTCATCTCCACGTCGTCAGGAGCACCCATGACTGACCCGCGCACGCCGCAGCCCGCGTCCGGCGCCGGAGCCCACGACCTCTCGGGCCTCTTCCTGGCCAATGACGTGCGCGGCCGCGCAGGGGAGGAGCTCACGGTCGAGGTCGCCCGGGCCGTCGGCGCCGCCTTCACCGATCAGCTCGACGCCCCGGCGCTGATCGTCGCCCATGACATGCGGCTGAGCTCCCCGGAGCTCTCCCGCGCGGTGATCGAGGGGGCGGTGCGCCGCGGAGCGATCGTTGCCGATGCGGGGCTGTCCTCCACCGATCAGCTCTACTGCGCCTCGGGCCTGCACCACGCCGCAGGCGTCATGATCACCGCCTCCCACAACCCCGGCGAGGACAATGGGTTCAAGCTCTGCCTGCCGGGCGCCCGCCCCCTGGGCCGCGACTCGGGGCTCGAGGGGATCCGGGCAGCGGCCGAGGCCTACCTCGACGCCGGCGAGATCCCGGCGCGGGGCGAGGGCCGCAGCGAGGGGATCGACACCCTGGAGGACTACGCCTCGGCGCTGCGCGATCTCGTGCCGCTGCCCGAGGGGCGCACGGTGCGGGTGGTGGTCGATGCGGGCAACGGCATGGCCGGGCACACCGCACCGGCCGTGCTCGGGCGGAGCGCACAGCTCGAGCTGATCGACCTGCACTTCACCCTCGACGGCAGCTTCCCCCACCACCCTGCCGATCCGCTGCGCCCGGAGAACCTGCGCGACCTGCAGGAGGCCGTGGTGCGCGAGGGCGCAGACCTGGGCCTCGCCTTCGACGGAGACGCGGATCGGTGCGTGGTCCTCGACGAGCGCGGGATCCCCGTGCCTCCCTCGGCGATCACCGCGCTCATCGCGCAGCGGGAGGTCGCACGCGCCCGGGCGGCAGGGGAGGAGCGTCCCGCGGTGGTCGCGAACCTGGTCTCCTCCCGCCACGTCGCCGAGACGGTGCGCGAGGCCGGCGGCGAGCCGGTGCGCAGCCCCGTCGGCCATGCGCGGATCAAACAGCTCATGGCCGAGCACGACGCCGTCTTCGGCGGTGAGCATTCCGCCCACTACTACTTCCGCGACTTCTATTTCGCCGATTCCGGCATGCTCGCGGCCCTGCACGTGCTGAGCGCTCTGCTCGAGACCGAGGGGCCCGCCTCGGCGCTGGTCTCCGCGCACGATCCGTACGCCGGCAGCGGCGAGATCAACTCCCGCGTGGAGGATGCCGCCGCTGCGCGGGAGAGGGTGCGCGCCCATGCGGCCACCCTGCCCGCGGCCCGGACCGATGACCTCGACGGGCTCACCGTCGAGCACTGGGCCGAGGAGCTGACGGAGGAGGATCGCTGGTGGTTCTCGCTGCGCTCCTCCCACACCGAGCCGCTGCTGCGCCTGAACGTCGAGGCGGAGCGGGAGACGACGATGCTGCGCATCCGCGACGAGATCCTCGCGATAGCGCAGGACGAGGACGTTCCCGCCCAGGCCCCGACCACGACCGCACCGACCACCGCCGCGCCGGACACGACGGCATCGGACACGACCGCATCGGACACGACCGCTCCGGGATCGACCGGGCCGGACGCCGCTGCGCCGGCTGCGGAGGCCGACGCCGAGCTCCTCCCCGCCGGGGCCAGCGGGGCGGACGTCCCCGGATGGCTGCGCTCGATCCTGCGCTGCCCGGACTGCGGAGGTGACCTGCGGGATGTCGAGCGGGCGATGCAGTGCGCACTCTGCGCCCGGGTGCACCCGGTCGAGGGCGGCATCCCCGTGCTGATCGCGGGCCGCCACGAGCCGCCGACCTCCTGAGCGGGGCCGCGGGTCGCGGCGGGACCTCCTGCGACCTGCACTGCGGGCGCCGACGAGCTCTTGCCGCGCTGGCGGCGAGGACTCGGACGGCGAACGACGGGTCAGACCGTGAACGGCACCGCGCGGACCTCGGCGGAGAGCTCCCGCTGCCGCTCCTGGCTGCGACGCAGCCGCTCCTCGTCCCGGCGCGAACGCTCGGCGAGCACGGCGGCGAGGAACTCCTCCGGGTCGGTGCCCGGCGGCGGCGCGGGAGCCACGTGCGGCAGGGTGCGGCGCAGCAGGTCGCGGGAGAGCTCCCGGCGCGACTCGGGATTGATCGTCCCGGCACGGGGCAGGAACGAGCGGATGTCCTGCATCAGCGTGAGCGGCAGCCGTCCCACGTCCGCGCCCTGCACCCACCGGCCCAGAGACTCCGGCACCTCCACCCGCTGCGGAGAGAGGCTGCGCATGCGCTCCTGGATCACCATGGTGCCGGCGAGCAGATCGCCCACCCGGCGGGAGCGGCGGTCGATCACGGAGCAGGTGAGCGCGATCGCGCCGGAGGTGGACCAGATCTCGAGCATCGCCATCACCGCGCGGAGGAGGCTCTGGCGCAGGTGCACGGGGCCGCCGTCGTCCCGCACCACCCGGGTGCCCATCACCAGTCGCCCCACCGACCGGCCGTGCAGCAGCAGCTCGCACAGCACCGGGTAGCCGACATAGGCCAGCACCGAGACGGCCACGATGCCCGCGGCGACGAAGCCGTCGTCGAGCTCCACGCGCGCAGCCGTCCAGGCGATCGCGATCGTGCCGCCGATGAGGAGGCCGAGCTGGAGCACTCCGTCGATCGCGGCGGAGAGCATGCGGACGGCGAAGGAGGCGGTGCGCAGGTCCAGCAGCACCGCATCACCGGTGATCAGGGCGTCGCGGTCGGCGGAGACCGTCGCTGCCGCGCTCGTCGGTGCCGTGCCCATGGTTGCCATGGCCCCATCCTGGCATCGCGGTGGCGCGCCCGTCAGCGCCGACCGTCGGCTTCCGATGCTCCCGCGTCCGACTTTCGTCGGCCGTCCGGGACGGGCGCGGACTCTACGCTGAGGGCGTGGACACCGACGCCTTCATCGCCGTGCACCGACCGCAGTGGGACCGGCTCCAGGAACTGACCCGGAGCTCGCGCCTGGATGCGGCCGGCATCGACGAGCTGCTCTCCCTCTACCAGGAGGCGTCCACGCACCTGTCCACCGTGCGCTCCACCAACCCGGATCCGGCGCTGGTCTCGCGGCTATCGCTGCTGGTGCACCGGGCGCGGCTGCGGATCACCGGCGCCCGCACCCCGCTGTGGAAGCACGCCCGCGCCTTCTTCTGGGAGGATCTGCCCGCAGCGCTCTACGAGGCGCGCTGGGCGGTGGCGCTGGCGGCGGGTCTCTTCCTGCTCTCCTCGGTGGTGAGCGGGCTCTACTTCGGCCTGGACGCGACCGCGCGGGAGCTGGTGATCCCCGAGGCCCAGCAGCGCATGCTCGTGCAGCGGGACTTCGTGAGCTACTACTTCGAGGGCGAGGCCTCGGGTTTCGCCGCCGAGGTGTGGACCAACAACGCCTGGATCACGGTGCAGGCCGTGGTGTTCGGCGTGACCGGCATCTGGCCGGTGGTGATGCTCCTGCAGAACGGGCTGAACATCGGCCTGTCGGCCGGGGTGATGGGGGCCCACGGCGGTCTCGGCACCTTCTTCGTCTACATCCTCCCCCACGGCCTGATGGAGATCACCGCGGTGCTGGTGGGGGCTGGAGCCGGCCTGCGCACGTTCTGGGCCTGGGTGCGGCCGGGCCCGGTGCCGCGCCTGTGGGCGCTCTCGCGAGCCGCCCGCGCCCTGGTGACGGTCGCGATCGGCCTGGTCCCGGTGCTGCTGGTCTCCGGATTCGTCGAGGGGTTCGTGACCCCGAGCTCGCTGCCGCCGGCGCTGCGGATCGCCATCGGCGCGGCGATCTGGCTCGCCTTCATGGTGTACATGCTGGGACGAGGCCGGCAGGCGCACCGCACGGGCATCACCGGCGACCTCTCCGAAGAGCTGGTGGGCGACCAGGTCGCCACGGCCGGCTGAGGGCACTCGGGCCGCATGACGAACACCCGCGCCGGCGCGCCTCCGGGAGCCGTGGCCGCACTGCGTGAGCGGTGGCCGTCCCTGCCGTGGCACGGGCTGCGCGAGACCCACGGAGCCTTCCACCACGTGCTGCTGCTCCCTCCGGTCCTCGCGCTGCGCCTCCGGACCGGCGCCGGGCACGACGCCGCGGTCCAGCGGGAGCACGAGATCGCCGCCGCCCTCACGGCCGCCGGGCTCCCGGTGCCGGGCCCGCTCCTGTCCCCGGTGCACACGGCGGACTGGTCCGCCGCCGCCGTCACCTTCGTGGACGGCGAGGCGCGGGAGGCGTCGGACTGGTCCGAGGACCGCGCCCATGTCCTTCCGCTGCTCGAGGCGTGGGCGGCGGCCGGCCACACGCACCGGCAGCTCGGCACTCGACTGCCACCGGCTCGCAGCTGGTGCGGCGGCGCTCGCTGGCCCACGCTCGTGGACGAGATGACCGCTGGCCATCCCTCGATCCGCGAGGCCGCTCGGTGCCGCATCGCGGACGTCCTCGAGCTCGAGGCCGCGGTGGAGCCCTCGGCCGTGCACGGCGATCTCGGCCCCCACAACCTGCTGTGGGACGTCTCCGGGCGGCCCACGCTGATCGACACCGACCACGCCGCCTGGGCGGACCCCGCGATCGACGTTGCGCCGCTGCTCGCCCATCATCCCCGCGCAGAGCTCGCAGCGGACCTGCCTGCCGCGGTGCTGGACCGGGCGGCCGCGCATCGCCGGGTCCTCTCCCTGCAGGTCGCAGCTGCCGCTCAGCTCCGTGGCGACCATGCCCTCCGTGACCACGCCCTGAGGAACTTCGCGCGCCGCGTCCGCAGCGGTGACCCGCAGTGGTGAGCGCCGGCCGGCCTCGCACCCAGCGCCCTGGCTCGATCACGCTGCCCGTCCACAGGCCTTCCGGCACCGTTCACAGCTGCCCGGCCGGGCTCACAGCCTCCCGGCGGCCTTGAGCGCGAGGTAGGCGTCGGCCAGCGCCTGCGGGGCCCGCTCGGGCGGGGCGTCGACCACATGGGCCCCGACGCGTTCGAGCGCGTGGGAGACCCCGGTCCGCTCCGCTCGGGCGCGTTCGGCGGCGGCCGCCCGGTACACGGCCTCCAGATCGCCGCGCCCCGCCGCGAGCTCCTCGAGCGCGGGATCCGCGACGGAGGCCACCAGCAGCGGGTGATCCTTCGCGAGCCGCGCCGCCACGGGCAGCAGCCCGGTATGGACCACCGACGCCTCGACGGGCGTGATCAGCACCACCAGGGAGCCGCGCCGGGACCGTTCCGCGATCGTGCTCGCGGCCCGCTCCCAGTCGGTCTCCACCAGCGCCGGATCCACCGCGGCGGTCGCGGCGACCATGTCGTGGAGCACCTTGGTGCGCGTCGAGCCCAGCACCGAGACGTGCGGGATGCGGTCCACGCACATGAGGTCCACGCGGTCACCGGCCTGCCCGGCCAGGGCGGTCAGCAGCAGCGCGGCGTCGAAGGCCGCGTCCAGCCGGGTCGACTCCCCGAGCCGTCCCGCCGAGGTGCGGGAGGTGTCCACCACGATCAGCACGTGCCGGTCGCGCTCGGGCCGCCAGGTGCGCACCACCACGCTGCGTCGTCGGGCGGTGGCCCGCCAGTCGATCGAGCGCACGTCATCGCCGTCGACGAAGTCGCGCAGCGAGTCGAACTCGGTGCCCTGCCCGCGCTGATGGATCGCGGCGAGCCCTTCGATCTCGCGCAGCCGCTGCACGCGCGAGGGCAGGTGGCGGCGCGCCCCGAAGGGATGCAGGGCCAGCAGCCGGCCGGGCACGGCGCTGTCCGTCGTGCGCCGGGCCAGGCCGAGCGGGCCCCGCGAGGAGAGCAGCAGGGCGCGGGAACGGTGCTCCCCGCGGCGGGTGGGGGTGAAGGCCTGCGCGGTCGCGCGCCGCTCCAGGCCGGGCAGGCGCACCGTCGCACGCTGGTCCGCGAGGCCGGCGGTCGGGTTCCACGCGTCGCGCACCTCGAGGGAGGCGGCGCGGGCGGTGGGGTTCGTCAGCAGCAGCCGCCCGGTGACCGTGTTGCCCAGCCGCACCTGCGTGGGCGTCTCGCGCCGCACCTGGATCCGGCGCGGATCGACGGCCAGCAGCGCATCGGCGAGGACCACCAGGGCCCACAGCACGGCCAGGACCCCCAGCACCCACCAGCGGGGCCACAGCACGATCACGGGCAGGGCGAGCAGCGCGACCAGGGCCGCGCGCGGCGTCAGCGAGATCCTCATGGACGAGGCCTCACCGGGGGACCGGCACGGAGGCGAGGGTCGCGGCCAGCACGGCCTCGACCTGGGTGCCCTCGAGCTCCGCCTCGGTGGTCAGCCGCACCCGGTGGGAGAGGGTCGAGGGGGCCATCGTCTTGACGTCGTCCGGCGTGATGAAGTCCCGCCCGGTGAGATACGCCCAGGCCCGGGCGGTGCGCAGCAGCGCGATCGCGCCGCGCGGCGAGACGCCGAGGGCCAGGCTGGGGGAGCGGCGGGTGGCCCGGCAGACGTCGACGATGTACTGCACCACCGGATCCTCGGCGACCACCTGGGCGACGTCCTCCTGCGCGCGGTGCAGGGAGGGGATGTCCACCACGGCGCGCAGGCCCATCGCGGCCAGGTCCGTGGTGTTGAACCCTCCGGCGTGGCGGCGCAGCACGTCCACCTCGATCTCCCGCTCGGGCAGCGGCATCACGGCCTTGAGCAGGAAGCGGTCCAGCTGCGCCTCGGGCAGGGTGTAGGTGCCGTCGAACTCGATCGGGTTCTGGGTGGCGATCACCAGGAACGGGTCGGGCAGCGGCCGGCTCGCGCCGTCGACGGTCACCTGCCGCTCTTCCATCGCCTCGAGCAGCGCCGACTGGGTCTTCGGGGGCGTGCGGTTGATCTCGTCGGCCAGCAGCAGGTTGGTGAACACCGGACCCTCGCGGAACACGAGATCGCTGGTGGTGTTGTCGTAGACGAGGGAGCCGGTGATGTCGCCGGGCATCATGTCCGGCGTGAACTGCACGCGCCGCATCCGCACATCCAATGCCGCGGCGAGGGAGCGCACCAGCAGCGTCTTGGCGACGCCCGGCACCCCCTCGAGAAGCACGTGCCCGCGGCACAGCAGCGCCACGACGAGGCTGGTCACGGCCGCGTCCTGGCCCACGACGCCCTTGTGGATCTCCGTCGAGAGGCGCTGCAGCTGGGCGCGGGTGTCCTGGTCGACGTCCGGCTCCGCGGCCGGGGTCACGGCGCTCTCGGAGGGTGGGACGGCACCCGGGGTGGTGTCGGTCATCGGTCGATCTCCTTCTCGAGGCGGTCGAGCTCGTGCGCGAGCTGCACGAGGTCCTGGTCGGTGGTGACGGGGGCGGGGCCGAGCAGGGAGCGCAGCTGCTCCTCGGTGCGGTCCACATGGGGGGCGAGCGCTGCGAGCAGACCGTCGAGCGCGGTCTCGTGGCGCAGACCGAGCCGGTCCGCGAGACGCGTGGCGGCGGCGGAGCGCAGCGCGGTGGCGGCCGCGTCGCGGGCACCGGCCCGCTGCAGCAGCCGGGCGCGGCCCAGCACCAGCTCCTGGGGCCGCACCGTGACCGGCAGCGGTTCGACGACCACCGGTCCGAAGCGTCGGCCGAGCGCCACCAGGGCGACGACCGCCACCAGCACGAGCCACAGCAGCAGCGGGCCGGCCCAGTCCGGCAGGTAGCCGAGCGGGGTCTGCGAGGTGCTCGCCATCGGATCGCTCGCGGAGGGGACGTACCAGCTGAGCGCGTCCTCGGCGCCGAGCAGGTTGAGGGCCAGCGCGGCGTTGTCCGCGCGGCCCACCTGGTCGTTCGTCAGCAGGTCCGCGCTGCCCAGCACGAGCACGCCGTCGTGCGCGGCCACGAGGGCTCCGCCGTCGTCGCCGCGGAAGCAGCCCTGGGCCTCACCCGCGGCCCGGTACAGGGTCGACGCGCCGCGGAGGCCCGTCTCCTCGCCGGGGACGGCGAGCGTCTGCGCGCGGTGGGCGAGGTCCCCGCACTCGGGGTCCGCCTCCAGCACGGCGTCCTCGCGCAGCGCGCCGGAGGGGGAGATCGCAGGAGTGAACGCGGAGAGGGTGACGAAGTCGGGCTGGACCAGCACCAGACGCCCCTCGCCGTCGTCCCGCGCCTCGGCGAGGGCGGTGAGCTGGGCGAGGCTGAGCTCGCTGGGCGAGGTGACCAGCACGGTGCGCCCGCTGCGCAGCGCCTCGGCGGCATCGGCGGTGTGGCGGTCCACGTCGACCTCGACCCCGAGGTCCTCGAGCACCTGCACCACGGCTTTCGAGCCCTGCCCGGTGGGGGCATCCGGTTCGAGCGGGCCGTCGCGGTAGACGCCGCGCGCCACCGCGACCAGGATCGCGGCGAGCATCGCGAGCACGATGAGCGTGACCAGCCACGGATGCCTCCGCTCCTGCTCGGCGGCGGAGGACGAGACGCGCGGGTGGGACCCGCGGCCCGCGGACGACGGAGCCGGCGCGGTGGCGAGGCTCATCCCTCACCCCCGGGACGGTCGGAGCGGACGCCCGCAGCGACGGGAGCTGCCCCGGCACCGGCGGGCACGGACGGGGCGGGCGCCTCCGCGGCTGCGAGGTCGGGGGAGGATTCGGCGATGTACTCGGCCAGACGCAACAGGTCGTCGGCCTGCTTGGCGGTGGCGCGGCGGTGGGAGTAGGCGGCGGTGTCGAAGGCGTCCGCGCCGCGCAGCAGCCGGCCGCGCAGCTCCGGGAAGGGGGTGGCGGCGCGCGCCGCGGCCTCGTGCGCCGTCATCCCGGCACCCACCTCGAGCAGGGTGCGCTCCTCGAGGTCGCGCACCAGGGCGCGCAGGGCCAGCACCGTGCCGTCGTCCACGCGTCCCTCCTGCGTCGCCTCGTGGGCCGCCCGGCGCAGCTGGATCGCGCTGAGCACGGGCTCCGCATCGAGGCGCGGGGCGACGGAGAGGGCGTGGCTGCGGCGGATCAGCCCGGTGCGGCGCAGCACCAGGACGGCGGCGACGCCGAGCGCGAGCACGAGCAGCACGGCGATCCCGGCCTGCGCGGTGGAGGAGCCGTCGATGCCGTTCACGACGTCCGTCAACCAGTCCTCGAGCGTGGTGAGCAGCCACTGCACGAAGCCGGGGGAGTCGTCGTACTCCGGCTTGGCCAGCTCCTCGAGGAGGCGGGCCCGGGCCTCGTCCGGGTCCAGGGGAGGGGCGGCGGGAGTCATCGCACGCCGTCCGCGTCCCACGCCTCCCGGGCACGGCGGGTCAGCTCCACGTCCCAGGCCTCGTGCCGCATCCGGCCGTCGGCGTAGAGCGCCACGAAGCCGGCCGAGAGGAAGGGTGCCAGCAGGAAGGTGGCGACGTAGCTGCCCACCATCATGAGGACCGTCAGCACGATCATGCCCAGCACCACCGCTTCGAAGGAGGAGGCGAGCAGGATGGCGAAGTAGGCGATCATCGCTATGGTGCTGAACACACCGGCGATGACCTGCACCGCGAAGGTGTAGAGCAGGTACAGCAGCGCCCCGATGCCCAGCACCCGCCAGAGCCGACGGCCGCGGGTCAGAGCGAAGCTGCGACGGAGCGCCCCGACCACGCCGGTCTCCTCGAGCACCAGCGCGGGCACCGCGAGCACGGTGCGGGCCCAGACCCAGACCATGCCCAGCAGGCCCAGCAGGAGGCCGAGCAGCAGCGGCACGATCGTGAGCCACGAGGCCTCCTGGAGCACGAGCAGCGGCGCCGCGCCCAGCCCCATCAGCACGAAGAAGACCACCATGCTCAGCACACCGACCAGCAGGCTCAACCCGATGGCGGGCAGGCCGCGGCGGCGCATCGTCGCCCACATCTGCGCGGTGGGGACGTGCTCGCCGGTGGCCTCGCCGAGCGCGACCCGGGTCAGCGCCACGGTGACCAGCGCCGTGGCCACCATCGTGATGACACCGGTGACCGCGGTGGAAAGGATGAAGAGCACGATCTCCTGCACGGAGGTGAACGCTGTGGAGGGTGCATCGGGGTCGTCGAACATCGACTGCATGTCCCCGAGCATGGGCACCATGCTCGCCCCGGTGCTGAGGGTCATGATCACGAAGGCGACGCCGTACACGGCCGCGGCGACGCCCAGCACGGACCGTGCCCGCAGCCGGTAGATCCGCACCGCCGCGCCGAGCACCTCGCCCACGCCCAGCGGGCGCAGGGGGAACAGGGGCATGGACTGCGTCAGCTCGCGCTGCGGGCCCGCGGTGCCGCTGCTCGGGGCGGGGCCGGGCGCGCCGTACGCTCCGGGGACGGGTCCGGGTGCTCCGGGGGCGGGGTCGGGCGCTCCGGGCGCGGTCCACTGCGTGCTCATCGAGCCTCCTGCCGACTGTGACTGCTCCCGTCTGCGCGGCCGGACCGCGCGGGCGGGAGTCGTACTCCTGGGACGACACTACGGAGTGGCGGCACCCGCACTGATCCGACGAACGTCGAAGACCCTGCGTCTTCGGGACACCCCTGGGGGTGCACCTCCCGGTCGGCCGCCACCGCCGGTGGCACAATGACGAGCATGACGACGCCTTCCCGGATTCTCGTGGTGGATGACGACCAGGCGATCGCCGAGATGGTCGGCATCGTTCTGCGTGGCAAGGGCTACGAGGTCGCCACCTCGCCCGACGGTGCCTCGGCGCTGGAGACCTTCCCGCGCCTGCGGCCCGATCTGGTCCTGCTCGACCTCATGCTGCCCGGCATGGACGGCATCGAGGTGTGCCGTCGGCTGCGCCGCGAGTCCGGCGTGCCGATCATCATGCTCACCGCCCGCACCGACACCGCGGACGTGGTCGAGGGGCTCGAGGCCGGGGCCGACGACTACCTCACCAAGCCCTTCGAGCCCGAGGAGCTCGTGGCCCGGATCAAGGCGCGGGTGCGCCGGTCGGAGGAGCCGACCACGGAGCAGCTGACGATCGGTGACCTGACCATCGACGTCGACGGGCACGAGGTGCGCCGCGGCGATCAGCTGATCTCCCTCACCCCGCTCGAGTTCGACCTGCTCACGCAGCTGGCGCGCAAGCCGTGGCAGGTCTTCACCCGCGACGTGCTGCTGCGCGACGTGTGGGGGTACCGCCACAGCGCGGACACGCGCCTGGTGAACGTCCACGTCCAGCGGCTGCGCTCCAAGATCGAGCACGATCCGGAGAACCCGTCGATCGTGGTGACCGTGCGCGGTGTCGGCTACCGCGCCGGGGGCGCGTCCTGAGAGCAGTGGTGCGCCCGTGACCAGCAGCCTCGACGGCGTCGCGGCCGCCTCGCGGAGCGTGGGCCGCGTGCTCGACGTCGACCCGCGCAGCTGGCCGCTCGCGCTGCGCGTGGTGCTGGTGACGACGCTGCTGTCGATCGTCGCGCTGCTCGCCGTCGGTGCGTATCTCTCCTCCGTCATCGCCGACGGGCTCTACGAGCAGCGGCGCGACCGGGTCCTCGAAGAGACCCTCGAGGTGCGCAGCGACCTCATCGACTCCCTCAGCCAGGTCTCCGGCGCGACCAGCACGCAGCAGCAGGATGAGGTGAACGCCTTCGTGCAGACCGCCGGCGGGCAGGGCGGCGGCGACCGCCGCGAGGCCGCGCTGATCCCGGTGGAGACCAGCGGGAACGTGTTCCCCGTGGCCTCCTCCGATCAGACCCTCTTCGACGAGCTCGACGCCGACCTCACCGACGCGGTCGCCGCGGATCCTGACGCGGTCGCCTGGCGCTCGATCGGCCGGGAGGACGCCTCCGGGACCATCGCGCCGGCGCTGCTGGTGGGCACCCGCGTGATCGTGCCGGGCTCCGGCTCGTACGATCTCTACCTCGTCTACTCGATGCAGGAGGAGCAGGAGACCCTCGCCTTCGTGCAGCGGGTGATCCTCGGCGGCGGCGCGGTGCTGCTGGCCCTCATCGTCGGCATCGCGATCGTCGTGGCCCGCATGGTCACCACCCCGCTGAAACGCGCCGCCCATGCCGCGGAGCGCATGGCCGCCGGGGATCTCACCAGCCGCGTCGAGGTCGCCGGCGCCGATGAGCTGGCGAAGGTGGGCGAGTCGTTCAACGACATGGCCCGCAGCCTCGAGCAGAAGGTCGACGACCTCACCGAGCTCTCCCACGTCCAGCAGCGGTTCGTCTCCGACGTCTCGCATGAGCTGCGCACCCCGCTGACCACCATCCGCATGGCCTCCTCCGTGCTCGACGCCCGCCGCGAGGAGCTGCCCGGCGAGCTGCAGCGCACCGCCGAGCTCCTCGCGGCGCAGGTGCAGCGCTTCGAGGTGCTCCTCGCGGACCTGCTGGAGATCTCCCGCTTCGACGCCGGCGCCGCGGAGCTCACCGCACACCGGGAGGACATCGACGCGCTCGTGGAGCGGGCGCTGGAGGATGTGCGCCCGCTCGCGGGCATGCGCGGCTGCCAGCTGGACGTGCACCTCTCCGGCCGGGACATGGAGGCGGTGGTGGACGCGCGCCGCATCGATCGGATCCTGCGCAACCTGCTCACCAATGCGATCGAGCACGGAGCCGGCCGGCCCGTGCTGGTGCAGACCGCCGCCGATGCCGATGCCGTCGCCGTGGTGGTCCAGGACCACGGCCACGGCATCTCCCCGGAAGCCGCCGAGCGGGTGTTCGACCGTTTCTGGCGCGCGGACCCCTCGCGCGCCCGGACCCTCGGGGGCACGGGCCTGGGGCTGTCGATCTCCGCCGAGGATGCCCGGCTCCACGACGGCTGGCTGCAGGCCTGGGGGCAGGAGGGGGAGGGGGCGGTGTTCCGCCTGACGCTCCCGCGACGTCCCGGCCCCGTGCTGGTCCGCTCCCCGCTCCTGCTGGAGCGCTCCTTCGACCGGGACGAGCCGGAGGCCGCAGTCTCCCCGACGCCCACCGGGGAGCTCAGGATCAGTCCCGAGCTGCTGCCCGACATGGACGAGCAGACGTCAGTGCCCGTGACCGACCCGGGGGAGGGAGGCGCACGATGAACAGACCCGCACGGCGCGACCTGCTGCGGGTGGCCGGTGCCGCCGCGGTGCTCGGGGTGGGAGCCGCCTGCGCACGGATCCCCACCGACTCGCCGATCGCGCGCCGCGAGCTGACGGGCCAGTCGCAGCCCGGCGCCCCCTACGTGCGGGCCCTGCCCCCGCCGTCCGACGCCACCGCCCAGGAGGTGGTCTCCGGCTTCGTCCAGGCCGGGGTCGGCCCCGAGGACGACTACGCCGTGGCGCGCTCCTATCTCACGCCGGAGGCCTCCCCGGACTGGGACCCCTCCTCGCTCATCACGATCTACTCCGGCAGCGAGGAGCTGAAGGTCGAGGACCTCGGGGACGACCGCTTCGCGATGGTGCTCCAGGTGGTCGCCCTCGTCGACGGCCGCGGGGTGCGCAGCCTGCTGGCCGGTCCCGTCACGCGCGAGATCGAGGTCGCGGTCGAACAGATCGACGACCAGTGGCGCCTGAGCGAGGTGCCCGACGGGATCTTCCTCTCCGAGGCGGCTTTCGAGACGCTGTACGGACCGGCCAGGCTCTACTTCCTCGACTCCCGCCAGCGCCACCTGGTGCCCGACCATCGCTGGTTCCCGCTCCGCCGCGGTGCCGAGGCGGTGCTCGAAGCCCTCGTCGGCGGCCCGGCCACCTTCCTCGAGGGGGCGGTGACGAACCAGGTGCCTCCGGCCTCCGACATCGCGGACGCCGCGACCACCACCGGCGTGGACGGCACCGCGAAGTTCGCGGTGCCGCCCGCGATCGCGAACCTGCCCCACGAGCAGAGGATCCTCGCCCTGTCGCAGCTGGAGGCCTCGCTGCGCTCGCTGCGCACGCTCTCCGGGGTGCGCCTGGTCCAGGACGGCCAGGACGTGGTGCTCGAGGAGCAGGACCGGCCCGAGCGCACCCTGCCCGGGCATCGGCCGATCGCGGCAGGACCCACGGGTGTCATCTCGCTGTCCGAACCCGGCGCCGCCGGACCCCCCGAACAGCTGGTGCCCGGCTTCACCGACCTCGAGGTCTCCGCACCGGTGATCGCGCAGGACGGGGTGCTGGCCGCGGCCCTGGACCCCGAGGAGTCCAGCGTGCTCATCACCGCCGCCGACGGCTCACGGGACGTGCGCGAGGCGGCGACCGGCGGGGCCTTCGTCGCCCCGCGCGTGGACGACGCCGGCTTCGTGTGGACCTCGATCCGCTCCAGCCCCGGCGCGCTGCTCGCCCTGTCCGGCCAGGGCTCCGACCTCGACGCGAAGGTCGACGCCCCCTGGCTGGTGGGCCGTGAGATCCTCGCCCTCGACATCGCGGCCGACGCCACCCGGATGATCGTGCTCTCCTCGGATGCGGGCGGGGCCCGCGTGGACCTGTGCGCGGTGGTCCGCGACGGCGAGGGCGTGCCCACCTCCCTCACCGAGCCGGTCCCGGTCCGCACCTTCCTCACCGACGTCACACAGGCCGTCTGGTACGACGAGATCGCTCTGATCGTGCTCGGCACCGAGCCGTCCACGGACGAGCGGCGGGCCCAGATCGTCGACTACGTCAACGGGCGCGAATCGCTGCCGGCCCTCGTCTCCGGCACGGACCGCATCGCCGGGTCCGTGGTGGCCGAGGCGGTGTGGGCCGGCACCGCGGACGGCGAGCTGCTGCGCAGCGACGGCGAGTCATGGACCCCGGTCGACGTCGAGGGACGCGACCCCTCGTTCTACTGAGCCCGGCCCGGACTGTCGAGCCCGGCGCAGCCGCGGACCCTCCTGCAGAGCCCTGCCCCGGCCTGCCTCGTCCTGCCGAGCCCCGTCGCACCCGGCCCGGCCCCGTCGTGGCCGACTGCTCCTCCCCAGCCGCTCCCCGTCCACCACGGCCGCGCGGGCGCCCGCGCGGCGCGGGGATGCGCTGGGATCGGGGGATGGAGACGCCCCCACGCTGCGGACCACCACGCCGCGCACCGCTCGCGCAGGGCCTCACGATGCTGCGCGAGGTGATCGCCCAGACCTGCGCGCTCGTCGCGCCACGGCAGTGCCCCTGCGGGCGAGAGGGAGCGCGCCTGTGCCCGGCCTGCGCGGCGCTGCTGCACGCGGAGCCCCGACGCGTGGAGAGCTGCTGCGACGCGCTGCAGATGCTGACCTCCGCCCGGGTGCGCGAGGAGCGCCGTGAGGGCGAGGTGCTGCCGGCCGGCGTGGACCACACCCCGCTGCTCCCCGTGCTCGCGCTCGGCGAGTACGGAGGGGACCTGCAGCGCCTGGTGCTGGCGTGGAAGAACGGCGGGATGCTCCACCTCGGCGCCAGGATCGCGCCGGCCCTCGACCCGGCCGTGCGCCGCCTCGCCGCCGAAGCCGGCATCGACGCACCTGCGCTGGTCCCGGTGCCTTCGCGGCGCAGCGCACGGCTGCGCCGCGGAGAGGACCACACCGCGGAGCTCGTGCGCGCCCTGGCGCGCACCGGCGCGGGACGCGCCCTGCTGCTGCGGGCCCGGCCCACGACGGCGCAGGACGGCCAGGGCGCCCGACAGCGACGGACCCGCCGGATACGCCTGGACGGCCGCCGCGCGCGCGAGGCGGGGCGATCCGCCCGACCGGTGATCATCATCGACGACGTCGTCACCACCGGCTCCACCCTGCGCGGCATGCACGAGGCGCTCACCGAGGCCGGGATGGAGGTGCTGGGGGCGGTGGTCGTCGCCTCGGCACGGATTCCGCACGAGAGGGGGGACAGCAGCGACGGGGGCTGAACGTCGGGACGAACATGCAGATATGAGCGGGCGAATCGTGGCATGCTGGTGGCCCCCGCCACATCGAGGCGGGGCCCCCTTCCACAGGAGGTGCGACACCCAGCCGAAGAGCCATCGCGGCCGGGCTCAGAGCGGCCGCATCCGGATAGGAGGAGAACCCACTCATGGAGATCAACGTCGTCGGACGCCACATGGACGTCCCGGATCGTTTCCGCCGTCATCTCACCGACAAGCTCGACAAGGTCACCCAGCTGGCTCCCGCGGCCCTCCGCGTGGACGTCGAGATCTCACAGGAGAAGAACCCCAGGCAGGCCGAGCTCAGCGACCGCGTGGAGCTCACCGTGCACGAGAACGGCACGGTCATCCGCTCCGAGGCCCGGGCGGACGATCTCTACGGCGCGCTGGACGTCGCCTACGGCAAACTCCTCGAACGACTGCGCCGCGCCCGCGACCGCCGCAAGGACCACCGCCGCGGCCGCGACCGCTCCCACCAGGGGAAGGGAGCGAGCCTGCGCACCATGCCCGCCGACCAGGAGCTGCCCGCGCCGCTCCAGGACCTGCCGCCCGAGCCCGCCGAACCCGCGGAGACCCCGCAGACGGCGGAGACGGATCTGGCCGAGGCCGGCAGCCCCGTGGTCATCCGCGAGAAGAAGCACCCCGCCAAGCCCATGAGCGTTGACGACGCGCTCTACCACATGGAGCTCGTCGGCCATGACTTCTTCCTGTTCCTCGATGCCGAATCCGGCAACCCCAAGGTGGTCTACCGCCGCAAGGGCTGGAACTACGGCGTCATCGAGCTCGACTCCGAGCTGAACGCTTCCTGACCTCCATCCACCGCCAGGGGCGGGAGGAGCGCGACAGCGCCCTCCCGCCCCTGCCGTGCGCAGCAGATGTCGGCGCGGGCCGCGGCGGCGGGTGACGCTGGGCGCAGGTGGTCATCTTTGCGGGCGGTGACGCTTACGATGGGTCAGGCATCAGCCGCCCGCGCGGGCGGACACGCGATCTACGGGAGCACGAGTGGTCAACCTCTTCGACAAGATCCTGCGCGCCGGCGAAGGCCGGGAGCTGCGCAGGCTCGAAGCCATCGCCCGACGGGTGGGAGAGGCGGAGAACGTCTTCACGGAGCTCAGCGATGAGGAGCTGCGCGCGGAGACGGACCACTTCAAGGAGCGGCTCGCGGAGGGCGAGACCCTCGACGACATCCTCGTCGAGGCGTTCGCGGCAGTGCGCGAGGCCGCGCACCGCACCCTCGGCCAGCGCCCCTACGACGTGCAGATCATGGGCGGCACCGCCCTGCACCGCGGCCGCATCGCGGAGATGAAGACCGGTGAGGGCAAGACGCTCGTCGCCACCCTGCCCGCGTATCTCAACGCGCTGTCGGGCAAGGGCGTGCACATCGTGACCGTCAACGACTACCTCGCCGGCTACCAGAGCGATCTGATGGGGCGCGTGTTCCGCTTCCTGGGGCTGACCACGGGCGTGATCAAGTCGGGCATGACCCCGGCCGAGCGCCGCGAGCAGTACGCCGCGGACATCACCTACGGCACCAACAACGAGTTCGGCTTCGACTACCTGCGCGACAACATGTCGCTCAAGCCCGAGGACAGGGTCCAGCGCGGCCACGCCTTCGCGATCGTCGACGAGGTCGACTCGATCCTCATCGACGAGGCCCGCACCCCGCTGATCATCTCCGGCCCCGGCTCCGGGGACGCCAACAAGTGGTTCAGCGAGTTCGCGAAGGTCGTCAAGCTCCTGCGCCGGGACCGCGACTACGAGGTCGACGAGAAGAAGCGCACCGTCGGCGTGCTCGAGTCCGGCATCGACAAGGTCGAGGATCACCTCGGCATCGACAACCTCTACGAATCGCTCAACACCCCGCTCATCGGCTTCCTCAACAACGCCATCAAGGCCAAGGAGCTGTTCAAGCGGGACAAGGACTACGTGGTCCTCAACGGCGAGGTGATGATCGTCGACGAGCACACCGGCCGCATCCTCGCCGGGCGCCGCTACAACGAGGGCATGCACCAGGCCATCGAGGCGAAGGAGGGGGTGAAGATCAAGGCGGAGAACCAGACCCTCGCCACGATCACCCTCCAGAACTACTTCAAGCTCTACGAGAAGCTCTCCGGCATGACCGGCACCGCCGAGACCGAGGCCGCCGAGTTCATGAACACCTACGAGCTCGGCGTGGTGCCGATCCCCACGCACCGCCCGATGCAGCGCGCGGACGAGCCCGACCGCATCTACCGCACCGAGAAGGCGAAGTTCGACGCGGTCGTCGAGGACATCGTCGGGCGGCACGAGAAGGGCCAGCCGGTGCTCGTGGGCACCACGAGCGTGGAGAAGTCCGAGTACCTGGGCAAGCTGCTGACCGCGCAGGGCGTGCAGCACGAGGTGCTCAACGCGAAGAACCATGCCGGGGAGGCGGCGATCGTCGCCATGGCCGGTGCGAAGGGCGCCGTCACCGTCGCCACGAACATGGCCGGCCGAGGCACCGACATCATGCTCGGCGGGAACGTCGAGTTCATGGCCCATGCCGAGCTCGAGAAGCGGGGCCTGGATCCGGAGGAGGACCCGGAAGCGTACGAGGCCGCATGGGACGAGGAGCTCGCGCGGGCCAAGGAGGCCGTGGCCGAGCAGCATGACGAGGTGGTCGAGGTCGGCGGGCTGTACGTCCTGGGCACCGAGCGGCACGAATCCCGCCGCATCGACAACCAGCTGCGCGGGCGCTCCGGCCGCCAGGGCGACCCGGGCGAGTCCCGCTTCTACCTCTCGCTGCAGGACGACCTGATGCGCCTGTTCAACTCGGGCGCGGCGGAGTCGCTGCTGGCGCGGGGCGGCGTGGACGAGTCGATCCCCCTGACCGGACGCATGGTCACCGGCGCGATCCAGCGAGCGCAGAACTCGATCGAGTCGCGCAACGCGGAGATCCGCAAGAACGTGCTGAAGTACGACGATGTGCTGACCAAGCAGCGCAAGAAGTTCTACGAGGAGCGCGGGCGGATCCTCGAGGGCGAGGAGCTCGAGCCCCATATCGAGCGCTTCATCGACGAGGTCATCGGCGGCACCGTCGATGCCCACACCCGCGGCAAGCCTGCCGAGGATGTCGATCTCGAGGAGCTGTGGGGCGCGCTGCGCCCGGCCTACCCGGTCTCCCTCACGGCGCAGGAGCTCATCGAGGAGGTGGGCGGCAAGGAGAACCTCGAGGCGAGCGTGCTCAAGGAGGAGATCCTGGCCGATGCCCGCGTCGCCTACGAGAAGCGTCGCGAGGAGCTCGGCGAGGAGGGGCTGCAGCAGCTGCAGCGCCGCGTGCTGCTGTCTGTCCTGGACCGCCGCTGGCGCGAGCACCTCTACGAGATGGACTATCTCAAGGAGGGCATCGGTCTGCGCGCGATGGCGCAGCGTGACCCGCTCATCGAGTACGAGCGCGAGGGCCACCTCATGTTCAACGACATGATGGCCGGGGTGAAGGAGGACGTGGTCGGCTACGTCTACCACCTCGAGGTGCAGGTCGAGAAGGCCGAGCCGGTGGTGCCGAAGGCGGTCAGCGATCTGCTGGCGGGTGCGACGAAGGCCGCCCGGGGCGCGGCGGCAGCTGCCGCTGCGAGCTCCGGCGGGGCCGCGAGCGGCGGTGGCGCCGAGGGCGCGGCTGCCAGGAGCGCCGAGCCCGCTGAGTCCGGTGCCGCCGAGGGCGAGGACGCCGACGAGCCCGTGGACGAGAGCGGCGTCGTGCTGCGTGCGAAGGGCCTGGACGACGGCCCCTCGGAGCGGCAGCTGCGGTACACCTCCGCCGAGGGCAACGACGTCCAGGACGCCTCCACGCTCTCGCGTGCACAGCGCCGCCAGCAGGCCCGCCAGCAGCGGGGCGCGGCCGGGGCCGCCGCCCGCGGCACGGTCCAGGACAAGCCGGAGGGGGCCCCGCAGGGGGCTGGGCAGAACCGTGCCCAGCGCAGGGCGAAGCGCCGCCGGCGCTGAGTCAGCCGATCTCCAGCACGGTCACGCGCCACCCCGAGTGCCGCAGCTCCCACCGCATCGCGAGGAATCGCGCACGGTCGGGTTCGCGCAGCACGCAGCTGGCCTCGACGGTCCGTGCGTTGACCACGCAGATGCGCACGCCGGTGACCTCGAGCTGTCTCGTCGGCGCATAGCCGGTCGAGGCCCTCAGCCGGCGGGTCAGCGCGGCGCGCCGCGCCAGGTGCTGCCCGACCTCCGGCGTCACGAGCCGGGACAGCGAGTTCTCGGGCCGCATGTCCCGCACGATCTCGACGGCACGCCGGGCCACCGGGGCGACGAGCTGCTCGACGGAGCGTGGATCCTGCGGAGCGAGGCTCGAGGTGCTGGTGCCGGAGGGGACGGGGCGCTGGTCTGTGGTGGTCATGGGGTGTCCTGGTGGGTCAGTGCGGTGGGGACGGTGAGCTCCTGCCCGGGGCGGAGCAGATCGGGATCGGTGCCGATCACGTCTCGATTGGCGTCGTGGAGGAGGGGCCAGGCGGCGGCGACCTCCTCCGGATCCGGCTGTGCCGGGCCGAGCAGGTCTTCCGAGATGCTCCACAGGCTGTCGCCCGGATGCACGACGACCGTCTGCTCCGGCTCGGACTCGGGCTCGTCAGCGGTCTCGGCGCCGGCCTCCGTGGCATCGGGCGGATCGGCCGTCGCCGGGGCCGGGGCCGGCACATGCGGTGCGGCCGCTTCGCCCCATCCCAGCGGGGGCAGCGGGGAGGCCGGATCGCGCGCGCCCGATGCCGTGCCGGTCCCGCCCGCAGGCGCTGCTTCCGGGGCGGGGTCCGCCGGCGGGAGATCTGCGGAGACCAGCTGTGATGTCTGGGCGATGGGCGCTCTCTCCACGGTGGTCTCGGGGGAGGAGGAGCCCTGCGCGGCCATCGAGGAGGTCAGCGTCAGCGCTGTGGCCGCCGTGGCGACGGCCGCCCCGGTGGCGAGGCGCCGGGCGAGGCGCGGAGCGAGGAGCCGCAGCGCGCCCAGCAGAGCTGCGCCGGTGCGGCTGGCAGGCCCGACGAGCATGATCGTGGCTGCCAGGGCCCAGATCACGGTGAGGTAGAGGCAGAGCAGCATGCCCAGGGCCGCGAGGCTCAGGAGCACCCAGGCGATGAGCGCCTCGCTGCTCGGGGCGGAGCGTGCGGTGCCGTGGAGCGAGGCGAGCGGCGCTCCCATGGCGAGCGTGCCTGCGGCGGCGATCGCCGCGCTGAACAGGCTCGTTCCGGGGCTGGTCTGGATCGGTGGTGCAGTGTGCTCACGCATGGAACCTCCGAGATGGTGTGCCGACGCGAGCCCCATGATCATGCCGTTGGATGCAGTTTGATGAAGTTTGCTGTCGGTAGAAGTTGTTGAGAGCAAACTAGTCGCGTGTGATGCAGAACGCAATGGCCGTCCCGTCGGGTGTGGACCCGAGGCTGTGGGGAGGAGAGGTCGCCCGGCGCCGAGCGCGGCCTACAGTGTCGTCATGCGATTCGAGCGGATCTTCGACGATCTCGAGGGCCAGTTCGCGCACCACCGGCAGGAGGAGGTGCGGGCGGTCTCCGAGGAGCTCACCCGTGCGGAGCAGGCACAGCTCACGCTCGCGGACCGGCTGCGCGGAGCGAAGGACCAGCGGGTCACGCTGCATCTGGGACCGGCCCTGCGCGTGGCCGGCACGGTGCAGGACGTGGGGGCGGGATGGGTCTCGCTCGCCGGCGAGGGGGGTCGTCTCCGCGCCGTGACCCCGCTGGCAGCGATAGCTCTGATGGAGGGGCTGCCCTCGCGCGCTCGCCCGATGGGCGACGCCGTCCTGTCACCGCTGGGGCTCGGCTCGATCCTCCGCGAGATCGCCCGGGACCGCAGCGTCGTGCGGGTGGAGACCGCGGCCGGCGGTGTGATCGGACGGATCGCGGCCGTGGGGGCGGACACGCTGGATGTCAGGACGCTGCCGACGGGGGAGCCGACTCCCGTGCCGGGCTCGGCACGGATCACGGTCTCCACCGCGGCGCTGCTGGCGGTGCTGCTGAACTGAGCGCGCGCTGCCGACCCGGTGGAGCCGGCGTGTGCTCAGCGCTTCCCCTCGGCCTTCGCGCGCTCCTGGCGCCGCTCCTCCTCCAGGATGCTCGCCGTGGCCTCGTAGCTGCGCTGGATGTAGGACTCGATCTCCGTGACCTCGACGCGCCACTGCCCGCGGCCGCCGACCTTGATCGCCCTCAGCTCGCCGGACCGCACCAGCGCGTATGCCTGGGAGGCGGAGATCGAGAGCATCTCCGCGACATCGCTCAGCGGGACGAAACGTGGTGGCATCGACGGCCCTTCCTGTCGGTCGCACCTGGTGAGGGGGTGGTGACAGTCTCTCATCCCCTACCGTCGTCGGCACGGCACCTGTGGACGGCCGCGTCGGCGACGGGCGTGCCCCCGGATATCCACAATGCGCCGATTCCCGCCCCTGCACCGGCCGAGCTGTCGTAACCTCCGGTCAGATCCGGGCCGTCTCGGCCGAGACCAGGGGGAGGAGTCCGCAGTGGGGGCGACTGCAGCGATGATGCGACTGCGCAGACCGCGATGGAAGGATCCGCGGCTGATCGTGGGCATCGTCCTGGTCGTGGCGAGCGTGCTGATGGGAGCCGTGCTCGTCTCGCGGCTGTCCGAGACGACGACGGTCCTGGTCGTCAAGTCCGCGATCGTGCCGGGGGACGCATTGGACGATGCGGAGCTGACCACGGTCGAGCTGCGCCTCGGCGATCAGACGGATCACTATGTCGGCGATCTCGGCGCGATCCCCGAGGGTGCGGTCGCCACGCGGGCGATCCAGAGCGGTGAGCTGCTGCCGCTCTCGGCGGTAGGCCAGGCATCGGATGTGCCGCTGCGCCCGGTGGTCATCCCGGTCGAGGCGGCGGTCGCGGAATCCGTCGTGCCCGGCGCCACGGTCGAGCTCTGGCACACTGCCCCCGCCGGTGACGACGGACAGAACGCGCAGGCCGGGATGCTCGTGCCGGATGCCGTGGTGCGGCGCGTCGACGAGGGCAGCTCGCTGGGGATGCGCTCCATGTCCGTGGAGGTGCTCGTGCCCGGTGACCAGCTCGACGAGGTGCTCGAGGTGCTCTCGCAGGACGAACGGCTCGATGTCATCGGGGTGCCGGGCGCGCACGGGCTCGCGCCATGATCGACATCGTGCTCTGCGCCTCGGGCAGCGACGAGGTGCGCATCGTCCATGACCTCGCCGTGGACCGGGACCGTTCGGCCAGAGTGGTCAGGCGCTGCGCCGACCTGGCCGAGACGCTCGCGGTCACGGCCGCCGGGATCGGCGACGTGGTGCTCATCGACGTCACCGTCCGCGGGCTCGGCCGCGATGTGCTCTCGGCCCTGATGCGCGATGCGGCGGTCGTCGGGCTGCGGCCCGAGGAGGCCGCCGAGCAGACCACGCTGGGCCTGCGGCATGTGGTGCCCTCGCACGCCCCGGTCGAGGAGATCGTCTCCGCGGTCGAGTCCGCTGTGCGCGGGGACCAGGAGGGATCCGAGGTATGGGAGCAGGAGGCCGTGCCGGACCCCGCGGCGGGTGCGGGGAGGATGATCGCCGTCTGGGGGCCGACCGGGGCGCCTGGGCGTTCGACGATCGCCGTGAACCTGGCCGCCGAGGCAGCCGCCTCCGGCCGCGAGACGGTCCTCGTGGACGCCGACACCTACGGGCCGGCGCAGAGCCAGATCCTCGGAGTGCTCGACGAGGCGCCCGGCCTGGTCGCCGCCGCGCGAGCCTATGACCGCGACAGCCTGGATGCCGAGACCATGGAGGCTCTCCTGCCCCAGGTCCAGCCCGGTCTGCGCCTGCTGAGCGGGATCGGGGTGCCCGGGCGCTGGGCGGAGCTGCGGCGGACCACGCTGGAGGGCGTGTGGGGTGCCCTGGCGCGGCGGGGAGAGCTGGTGATCGCGGACGTCTCCGCCGTGCTGGAGGAGGACGAGGAGCTCAGCTACGACACCGCGGCCCCGCAGCGGAACGCGGCGGCGCTCAGCGCGCTCGAGGCGGCCGACGCCGTGATCGCCGTGGTCACCGCCGATCCGGTCAGCATCACCCGCCTGCTGCGGGACCACACCCGGCTCGAGGAGCTCGGCGTCCAGGAGCTGCATGTGGTGGTGAACCGGGTGGGTGCGCCCGTGCCCGGGGACCGGCTGCGGGAGCTGATCGCCGCGCGTCTCCCGCTGGCCTCGCTGAACCTGCTGCCCGATGATCCCGTCGCCTGCCGCACCGCGTCCTGGGACGGCGCGCTGCTGGCGGAGGCCGCGCCCCGCTCGGCGCTGCGTCGCGGCCTGCGCGACCTCGCCGCCTCACCCGCCGTGCAGGGAGAGCGCGGCGTCGACGCCGCGTCGGAACCTGCCGCGCAGGCGGGGACGGGCGGGCGGTGAGAAGATGACCCCATGAGGATCTACCTTCCGCTGACCGCGCAGGATCGACCGGTGCTCGAGGAGCGACGCGGGGCCATCGACCTCGCGCATGGCAGGGCCGCCTGGGCCGTGCATGCCGAAGCGCGCGCGGACCGCCCTGAGGAGGATGAGGAGGACCTCGAGTACGAGGCCATGCAGGACGCGGTGCATGTCGCCTTCGCCGCTGCGCAGCCGTCTCAGAAGGTGCTCGTCATCGCGGCGGACGTCCCGGACGGCGCCCTCGTCCCGGCGACGGAGGACGGGGGAGCCTTCGGCGTCGCCCTCGCCACCGGCAGCAGCGGCCGGATCGCGAGCTTCCACGTCACCGAGCTGGATGCCGCCGCGGCGGACGAGGACGACACCGACCCCGCTCTGCTGTGGTTCGATGCGAGCGAGGGGCCGAGCGCGCTGGCCTACCTGGACTCCGCGACCCGCAGCTGAACCGCGCCGGAGCGGCTGCGCGGCCCGGTCAGTCGGTGCGGGACTGCGAGTAGGTGCGGGCGGAGCGCTCCTCGGCGCGCAGCACCGTGGAGACGTAGGGCAGCGCGGCCTTCTCCAGCCGCGGCCCGAGCAGCGGCACCTTCGCGACCAGGTCGCCCTCCAGCTCGACCGTGCTGCTCGTCCCGTCGCCGGCGAGCAGGCGTGCCGTGCCGGTCAGCCCGGCCGGAGTGCCGGCCACCTCGAGATTCATCGTGCCCGTCCGCGAGCCGTCTGCCTCCGGTGCCGACCAGGACTGCGTCTCATGGATCGTCACGGAGGAGCCGACGAAGGGCCGCACCATGTCCGGCACGCGGTCGGTGGGCATCGACAGCTCGGTGCGGACCGTGAACGCGGCCGAGGGGTCGCCGTCTAGCGTGGACTCCGCTCGCGAGGCCCCGAGCGTGGTGCGACGGATCTCCGTGTACTCCGGATCGGCGTACATCGCGGCCGCGGCCGCCGCCGGGAGCGGGAGGGTGAGGGTCTCGCGAAGCTTCATGCTGGTGTCCTTCCTCGGAACTCGTCGGGATCAGCCTAGGGCAGAGCCGGTTCGCCTCCGGCCCGCGGACGGTCACGGGGCACAGTGCGCGGACCCCTATCCTGTCTGCATGCCGAGCCTGTCGAAGTTCCTCGCCGACAACCCTGGTCTCTCCGAGAAGGAGGCGGACTGGTTGCAGCACCTGGTCGGTGACTGGAACCTGCTCTCCGATCTCCTGCGGTCCGACCTCGTGCTGTGGATCAAGGAGGAATCCGGGGCACTGGCGGTGGCCCACTGCCGCCCCGCCACCGGCTCGACCGTCTACTACGAGGACCCGGTGGGCCGGCCGAGCGACGGCGGCACAGAAGGGGTCGAGATCGTCCGCCTGCTCGACGGCGGGGAGGCGAGCCGCGTGCCCACCGCGATCGAGCGGGAGGGCCGGGCCGCGACGGGACTCCTGGTGCCGGTGCGCAAGAACGGGCAGACCCTCGCCGTGCTCGCGGCCGAGAGCCCCGACAGCGACGGCCATCCCTCGAACAACGAGACCCAGCAGCGCAAGCTCGGACACCGCCTGCTGCGGATGCTCGAGAGCGGGGCGTTCCCCATCGAGGGTGCGCCGATCCCGCCGCGGCGCGGGGCACCGCGGGTCGGCGATGGCGTCGTCGAGCTCGACGATGCGGGAGTCGTGTGCTGGATCTCCCCGAACGCGATCTCGGCCTTCCACCGCTTCGGCATCGAAGGGGACATGGAGGGCGTCACCCTCGCGGAGCTCTCCACCGAGGTGCTGCAGTCGCGCAGCCCGGTCGATGAATCGCTACCGCTGGTGCTGATGGGCCGCGCGGCGTGGCGTTCCGACATGCAGGCACGCGGCGGGACCCTGTCGCTGCGCGCGGTGCCCCTGACCGAGCAGGGCCGTCGCACCGGTGCCGTGATCCTGGTGCGCGACGTGACCGAGCTGCGTCGCCGGGAGCGGGAGCTGATCACGAAGGACGCCACGATCCGGGAGGTCCATCACCGGGTCAAGAACAATCTGCAGACGGTCGCGGCGCTGCTGCGCATGCAGTCGCGGCGGATGAAGACCGACGAGGCCCGGGAGGCGCTCGCGGAGGCGATGCGCCGCGTCTCGACGATCGCGCTGGTGCACGAGTCGCTCCTGCAGGGATCGCAGGAGGCGGTGCACTTCGACGAGGTCATCGATCGCTGCCTGCGGCTCGCCGTCGATGCCGCGAGTGCGACCGTCCACCGGGCGGGCACCCCGCAGCTGACCGATGCACAGGTCGAGGTGCGCACCGAGAAGATCGGTCGGGTCGGCTCGATCCGGGCGGAGGAGGCGACGCCCCTGGCGCTGGTCGTCACCGAGCTGGCCACCAACGCCGTGGAGCACGGGCTCTCGGAGACCGGGGGAACGCTGACCATCCGCAGCGAGCGCACCGGCTCCCACCTGGTCATCTCGATCGAGGACGACGGCGACGGCATGGGAGCGGCCAAGCCGACGGGACTGGGCACGAACATCGCGCTGACGCTGGTGCAGGGGCAGCTCGGGGGCACGCTCACCTGGGAGGATCGCCCCGGGGGCGGGACTCGCGCGATGGTGGAGGTCTACCTGGACCCGCTCACGCTCTGAGGCGACCCGCTCACGCTCTGAGGCGACCCGCTCACGCTCTGAGACGTGGCCGCGAGGTCGCCACGGGGCAACGCCCCGCGAGCTCATGCCGGGGAGGGGTCAGGTCCTGCCGGGACGGGCCCGCAGGGCCTGCGGCGCTGCGCCCGGGGCGCGCGCCGCAGGGAGGGCATCAGCCCGCGCGGCGGGCGCGCGCGTTGCGGCGCTTGAGGGAGCGGCGCTCGTCCTCGGACAGCCCGCCCCAGACGCCCGAGTCCTGACCGGACTCGAGAGCGAACTTGAGGCATGCAGTCATGACGTCGCACTTCTGGCACACCGCCTTCGCCTCCTGGATCTGCGTGATCGCCGGTCCGGTGTTCCCGATCGGGAAGAACAGCTCGGGATCATGGTTGAGGCACTCGGCACGGTGGCGCCAGTCCATCGTCACTCTCTCTTTCCAGGACGCCACGCCCCACCCCGTAGGGCATGACGCGGCGAGGGTCGCTCCCCGGGTGGGGGCGTTCTCGGGTCTCCGGCTCGACGCGGCAGAACTGGGACATGACGCTCCCGCGATGTCCGCCGGCGTGGCGAGCCGTCTTCCATTCTCTGGGGCCCTCGCGGCCTCGACAAGGGCCTGGATGCGCAAGCCTGGTGGCACTTCCCACACCCCGGCAGGACGCGCCGCAGGAGCCGTGATGCCGGGCACGAAGCCGTTGCGTCCGCTGGCGGGAAGTGCTTGGGCCGGGGCGCCTCCCGGGACCCTCACCAGCTTCGGCCGGGACGCTCCGCTGCCATTACAGTGCCCCCATGCCCACCGAACCCCGCCCCGCCGCGCGCCCCGTCGATGCCGCGGATCCCAGCCCGCGCAGCCGCCCCACCGTGGCCGCGCTGCTCGGCATCGAGGCGCTGATGCTCGCCGCGACGGCGACGTACAGCTTCCTCGGCGTCTCCGGCGGCGCCCTCGGCGCGACCTTCGGCGTCGGCCTGGGGGTGTTCCTGCTCCTGTTCGCGCTGGCTCTCGCCTTCGCCGCCCGGTCGATCCTGTCCCGGGGTCGGTTCGGCCTCGGCTTCGGGATCACCTGGCAGCTCTTCCAGGCGCTGGTGGGTGTGAGCCTGCTGCGCGGCGCCCTGTATTGGCAGGGGGCTCTGGCACTGCTGCTCGCGGTGGCGCTGTTCGTGCTGCTGACGCGTCTGGTGCGCTCCACTCCGCTGCCGGGCGGGGACAGCTGAGCGAGGTCGCGGACGGGCCCCGCACCGGAGTTCTCCGGTGCGGGGCCCGTCGCTGAGGGGGAGTGCCCGGGCAGGCGCCGCCCCGCCTCGCGCGCTGCGCCGTGCGGGGTCAGTCCGCGTCGGCGAGGGCGGCCGCCGGGGCGGTGCGGGCCGCGGCTCGTCCCGGCAGCACCGAGGCGAGAGCGCCGGCGACCACCGCGAGCACCAGCACCGTGGCGAGCTGCCACCAGGGGATCGTGATCGTGACCGGGTAGGTCGAACTCAGCAGGGCGTTGATCCCGAGCACCCCGTACACGCTGCCGAGCACGAGGCCCAGCACCGCACCGACGAGCGCGAGCAGCACTCCCTCCCAGCCGAGCATCGCCCGCATCTGACGGCGGGTGGTGCCCAGCGCCCGCAGCAGCGCGTTCTCGCCGGTGCGCTCGATGACGCCGAGGCTGAGGGTGTTGGCCACCCCCACGAGCGCCACGAGCACCGCGACGGCGAGCAGGGCGACGGTGATGCCCAGCAGGATCTGGAGGATCTGGGCATAGGACTCCCGCTCGGTGCCGCCGGCGACCATCGACGCCTCGGAGTAGTCGCTGCCGGAGATGACCTCCTCCACGGAGCTCATCAGTGCGAGCGCATCGACCCCTTCCCGGGCGGGGGTGCCCGGGTCCGCGAAGTCGGCGAGCACGACCGGTCGGGTCTCGTCCCCGACGAGCTCCTCGAGGGTGGTGGGCGTGACCAGGGACATCTGCAGGTTCGCGTCGACCTGCACCCGCAGCTCGTGCACGGCGCCGTCGGATCCCTCGATCTCGAGCACCTGCCCGTCCTCGACCCCGAAGCGCTCGGAGCGCTCCTGGCCGAGCAGCACCACGCCGTCACGCAGCTCCGAGGTCATCTCGGGCCGGTGCGAGGTCTCCTCGAGCGCCTCGGGCGTCGCGGAGTACAGCGTCATCGGCTCGGGAACTCCCACGTCGATGTCGGCGCGGGCGGAGGAGTGCGCGGTGTCCATGCCGTCGATCGCGGCGATCTGCGCGTCCGCGTCCTCGGGCATGGTCTCGGCGCTGATGACGAGGTCGATCGGGCGGCGGGAGTCCAGCTCCGAGGTGAGCGTCGACTCGGCGGTGCGGGCGCCGACGGCCATCATCGTCATGAGCGTGGTCCCGATCAGCAGTGCCGCGATGGTGGCGGCGCTGCGTCGAGGGTTGCGGGCCACGTTCGCGCCGGCGATCCGGCCCGGCAGCCCGCCGATCCGGCCCACCACCCGGGCCGCGAGGGCGGAGAGCGGACGGGTGAGCACCACGAGGGTCAGCAGAACCCCGGTGAAGCTCACGACGCCGCCGAACATCGCGGCGAGGACCCCGAGGCCGGCGTACTCGTTCAGCGCGAGCATGGTGCCGGCGGCGAGGGCGGAGATCCCGAGCACGATGGCCACGAGACCGAGCACACCCTGCACGCCGAGCCCGCGACGCTGGGCGGGCGGCGCCGGGCGCAGCGCCTGCAGCGGCGCCACCCGGGTCGCCGAGCGCATCGGGGCGAGGCTCGCCAGCAGGGTGATCGCCACGCCGGCGATCACCGGCAGCAGCACCGACAGGACGCTGAGCGGGGCGATCATCACCCCGTCGAGCCAGCCGATCCCGGCGGCGCCGAGCAGAGCGGCCTGCACCAGCAGGTGGCCGCCCACCATGCCGGCGGCCGCGCCGAGCAGTCCGACGAGGAACGATTCCCGCAGCACCACGCCGCGCACCTGGGACCGTGACGCACCCAGGGTGCGCAGCAGGGCGAGGGAGCGGGTGCGCTGGGCGATCGTCACCGAGAAGGTGTTGGCGATGACCACGGCGCTGGTGAACAGGGCGATCACCACGAAGACGGCGAGCATCATGCCCAGCGCGCCGAATCCCTGCATGAAGTCGTCCGCGGCCTGCTGCTCGGCCTCTTCGGTGGTGCGGACGGTGATGTCGTCCCCGCCGGCGCTCTCGGCGACGGCCGCGGCGTCGGTGCCCTCGGGCAGCGAGGCCAGCCAGGCGGAGGTGAGCGTGCCGGCGGTCGGGCCGAGGAGCGCCTCGGCGTTCGCCTCGTCGACCAGGACCCGCGGGGTCGCGCCGAAGACGGCTCCTTCGGGTGCGGGGGCGATGCCGACCACGGTGAGGGAGTGCTCCTCGGCGTCGGGGGAGAAATCGGCGGGCAGGGTGACGGTGTCGCCGAGGCCGACGTCGAGGGTGTCGGCCGCGTTGCGGTCGAGCACGATCTCGGTGTCGTCCGCGGCGCGGGCACCCTCGTCGAGGCTCTGGGCGGCGGTGTCCGCGGGGGGCAGCATGCCGGCCCGGAGGAAGGTGTCGGAGGCCGCGGAGGAGAGCATGAGGTACTCGTTCATCTGCGGCCAGACCGCTTCAGCGCCGTCGACCTCCGGTGCGGGCAGCGGCGTCTCCGAGGCCCAGTCGGCGTCGCTCAGGTCCCGGGTGATCTCGAGGTCCGCGCCCTCGTACATCTGGGTGGCCTCCGAGCGGAGGGAGGCCTGCATGAGGTTCCCGGCCAGCACCATCACGGCGACGAACGCGCAGGAGAGCGCGATCGTGATGACGGCGGCGACGTGGCGGCGCAGCGGGGTGAGCTTCACGGGGGTGCGGGCCATCAGCGCTGCCCTCGCAGGTCCTCGTCGGAGGCGACGCGGCCGTCGGCGAGGGTGATGATGCGGTCGGCGCGCTCGGCGGCGTCCCGCTCATGGGTGACCATCACGACGGTCTGGTGGAACTCGTCCACGCTCAGCCGCAGGAAGTCGAGCACCTCCTCGGTGGTGCGGGAGTCGAGGTTGCCGGTGGGCTCGTCGGCGAAGACGACCGCGGGGGAGGTGACCAGGGCGCGGGAGATCGCGACGCGCTGCACCTGGCCGCCGGAGAGCTGCGAGGGGAGGTGCGAGAGCCGGTCGGTGATGCCGAAGGCGGAGGCGATCGTCTCCAGCCATGCCCGGTCCGCGCGCGTGCCGGCGAGCTCGAGCGGCAGCAGGATGTTCTGCTCGGCGGTCAGCATCGGCAGCAGGTTGAAGGACTGGAAGACGAAGCCGATCTTCTCCCGCCGCAGCTTGGTGAGCGCATCGTCGCCGAGGGCGGTGATCTCGGTGCCGTCCAGCAGGATCGAACCGGAGTCGACCACGTCGAGCCCGGCGAGGATGTGCAGCAGCGTGGACTTGCCGGAGCCGGAGGGACCCATGATCGCCGTGAAGGCGCCGCGGGAGATGTCGAGGTCCACCGCATCCAGGGCGGTGACGGAACCGGCGCCGGAGCCGTAGGTCCGGGTGACGCCGCGGGCGACGACGGCGGGGGCGGTGCTGTCCGCGGGTGACGGGCGAGCATCCAGAGGAGCGGTGGTCATCGGGGATCCTTCTCAGGCGGGGACGTGCTGACGACCCTGATCCTTCCGTGCCGCGGCAGGGCGTGTCGTCACCCCGTGGTCGTGCCGTGGGGGCCGCCGATCGGCCTGCAGGTTCCCGGGGGTCATACCGTGGTCTGACATCGACCGGCGGACGGGCCGGCGACGGTCAGTGCGCGCCGGGGGAGACCAGCCCGGTCTCGAAGGCGATGATCACGGCCTGGACCCGGTCGCGGGCCCCGAGCTTGGCGAGGACCCGCCCCACATGGGTCTTCACCGTCGCCTCGGCGACGAACAGCTCCGCGCCGATCTCCTGGTTCGAGAAGCCGCGGCCCATCAGGGTGAGCACCTCCCGCTCGCGCTCGGTGAGGTTCTCGAGCACCGAGGCGTCCTGCTGCTCCGGCTCGGGGGCGGCCACCACCCGCTCGAGCAGGCGGCGCGTGGCGGAGGGGGCGATCACCGCGTCCCCGCTGTGCACGGTGCGGATCGCGCCCAGCAGGTCCTCGGGCTGGGCGTCCTTGAGCAGGAAGCCGCTGGCCCCGGCACGGATCGCGGCGACCACGTACTCGTCGAGGTCGAAGGTGGTCAGCACGATGATCTTCGGCGCCCGGCCCTCGGGGGCCTGCGCGAGGATCTCCGCGGTGGCCTCGATCCCGTCCTTGCGCGGCATGCGCACATCCATCAGCACCACGTCGACCCGGCGGGCGCGCAGCTCCTCGACGGCGGCGGCGCCGTCCGAGGCCTGGACGACGACCTCCATGTCGTCCTGCGAGTCGATGACCATCGCGAAACCGGCGCGGACCAGCGGCTGGTCGTCGACGAGGGCGATGCGCAGGGGACGGTCGAGGGGGTCGGTCATCGGGGTTCTCCTGGGCGGGCGGGGGCGGGCTGGGATGTCGTGGCGGGTGGGACGGGCTGGGGCGCTGCGGCGGGGCGGGGGAGCGCCTCGAGCGTGGCGGGAAGGGGCACGGTGGCGCGCACCCGGTACCCGCGGGAAGGCAGGGGGCCGGCCTGGAGGCGGCCCCCGAACAGGGACATCCTCTCCTGCATCCCGGTCAGGCCGTGGCCCTGGCCGTCGGAGGCCGGGTCGGTGCCCTGCCCGTCGTCGATGACCTCGACGGTGAGCTGGTGCGCGTCGCGGAGGATCCGCACCTCGGCGGCGGCGCCGGGACCGGCGTGCTTGAGGACGTTGGTGAGGGATTCCTGGACCAGGCGGAACAGCGAGACGCCGAGCGGCTGGGGCAGGTCCTCGAGCGCACCGTCGATCTCGAGCTCGACGCTCAGCCCCGCGGTGCGCACCCGGTCGGCGAGCTCCGGCAGCATCTCCGGGCCCGGCTGTGGGCCGAAGCTGGTCTCGTCCTCCTGGCGCAGCACGCCCAGCAGGGAGCGCATGTCGGCCAGGGCCGCGCGACCCGTCTCCCCGATGGTGGTGAGGACCTCGGCGGCCTTCTCGGGCTTCTGCGCGGCGACGAACCGGCCCCCGTCGGCCTGCGCGATGATCACCGAGAGGGAGTGGGCGACCACGTCGTGCATCTCGCGGGCGATGCGGGCGCGCTCGTCGGCGACGGCGAGCGCGGTGCGCTGCTCGCGCTCGCGGACGGCCTGCTCGGCGCGGTCCCGGGTGAGGGCGTACTGCCGCACCCGGGCGCGCTGCAGATTCGCGAGCGCCCAGACCGCGACGATGGTGATGGTGCCGATGAGCATCAGCCCGAGGAAGCTGACCAGAGCCTCGATCGGGCCCCCGTACTCGGAGCGCAGCGCATCGAGGGACCAGAAGGAGGCCTGCACGAACACGCCGAGCAGGCCGGCGGCGACGCTGAGGCCGTGCACGAGGCGTCCGCCGTAGGCGATCGCGCAGAACATCGCGTAGAACGTCATCACGTCGCCGAGCACGACGGGGATGTTCACCAGCACGTGGAGCACGGCGAGCGCGCCGATCGCGAGCACGCCGGGCAGGGGTCGCACGCGGCACAGCGCCCCGGCGGCGATCATCGGCACCGAGAACAGCGTCCACCAGCCGTAGGAGCCGGTGCCGAAGGAGAACAGCAGCACCAGGAATGCGCCGCTGCCGAAGCCGATCAGGTCGGTCGTGCCCGGGTTCTCGATGATCCAGCGGAACGGGTCGCGGGAGCGGGCGCGCTCCTGGAGCGCGCCCGGCCGCTGTGGGGAGCCGTCGGTCATGACTTCGAGCGTACGGCGGGGACGGCGGCGGGCGCGTCAGCCCGCAGTCGGATCCGCTCCATCGCCCGCGGCACCGCGGTCACAGCAGCACCTGCGGCGGCTCGAGCAGCTCGGGCCCGTCGTTGCCGACCCGGCCCACCGCGGGATCCACCTCCCGCACGGCGAGGCTCGCATCCTCCCTCAGCGGGGTGTCGCGCAGGATCCAGTCCTGCACCTCGCGCGGAGCGGTGAGTGAGGTGTCGAGCCAGGAGTCGATCTGGTCGCGGCGCAGCATCACCGGAGTGCGGTCGTGGATCTCCGCGAGCGGCCCCGTCGCCTCGCGGGTGATGATCGTGGTGGAGAGCAGGAAGCGGCCGTCCGCGCTGGCGGCCGGTCCCTCGTGGCCGCCGGGGCCCGTCCACCAGGAGACGAGGCCGGCCATGAACAGGGGTGAGCCGTCGGCGGGCGAGATGTAGAAGGGCTGCTTCCTCGCCCCGGCCGGGTCCCGCCCCCACTCGTAGTAGCCGTCCATGGGCACGACCACCCGGTACCGCGAGAGGCTGCCGCGGAAGCTGGGCTTCTGGGCGAGGGTCTCGCGGCGGGCGTTGAAGGTGCGGGAGGAGAACGAGGCCTCCTGCGCGAACGGCGGCAGCAGGCCCCATCGCGCGATCCGCAGCGCCCGCAGCACCTCGCCGCTGCGGCGGTCGATCGACTCGGTGACCACGTGGATCGGCGCGGTGGGCGGGATGTTCCAGCGGCTGCGCAGCTGCGGATCGGCGAGGTCGACGGCGCCGAGATCCTCCACCAGCGGCTCGATCTCCCGGAAGAACGCGAAGCGTCCGCACATCTCAGTCGTCCTTCGGGCGGTCCTCGTCGTCCGCGGCGACGGCGGGCACCCCGTGGCGCGGGGTGAGCCGGGCGTCCTCGCCGGTGTAGGCCTCGGCGTCGTGATGGAGGTTCTTCAGGCGGATGTCGCGGCCCTCGTCGACGATCTTCTCCTGCTTCGCCTCGGCCTTCTCCGCCCCGGCGGTGTCGCGCATCGGCAGGGCGAGGGAATCCTCGGCGGGCTTGCCGGCCACGAGCTCGCGGGCACGCTCGTACTCGGCGTCGACCTCCGCGCCCATGATGATCACGATGTTCACCACCCACAGCGCGAACAGCACCGCCATGATGCCGCCGATCGCGCCGTAGCTGGAGTAGCCGGCGACCGTGCCCATGTAGATCGACAGGGCGACCGCGGCCACCGCGATGCCGAGGATCGCGAACACCCCGCCGGGGGAGATGAAGCGGAAGGGCTTCTCGATGTTGGGCGCGCCCCAGTACAGCAGTGAGAGCAGGGCGAAGGCGATCAGCAGGATGACCGGCCACTTCACCCACGCCCAGATGGGCAGGAAGGAGCTCATCAGGAAGCTCAGGGCCCCCTCGGCGCCGATGCTCGAGGCGATCGGGCCGAGCAGGCCCTCCACGATCGATTCGCTGAGCAGCAGCGAGATCATCACCAGCAGGATCCCGAGGATCATCGCGAGGGTCAGCAGCAGCATGGTCCCGTTCATGCGGATCGGCCCGCGCCCCTCGGGGACCTCGTAGATGTGGTTCGCGACCCGGCCGTAGGCCTTGATGTACGCGGAGGCGGACCACAGGGCGGTGGCGATACCGATGATCAGCGCGACCGTGCCGCCGGTGGAGGATCCCATCAGCGAGTTGACGGTCGAGCGCACCGCATCCTCCGCGCCGAGCCCGCTGCCGCCGGCGGCGGAGTTGATCGCGTCGACGAGGAGATCCGCGATCTGGTCCTTGATCCCCGCCAGCAGCAAGGTGGCCAGGGAGAAGAGCGCCAGCAGCGTCGGCGCGATCGACAGCACCATGAAGTAGGTGAGCTTCGCGGCCTGGTCGGTGCCGCCGTCGCGCAGGAACTCGCTGAGCACCCGCTTGGCCATGTACTTGACGGTGGGGCCGGACAGCTTGGGGGAATCGTCGCCGGTGCCGGCATCCGTGCCGGGGGAGGAGTCGGCCATGAGAGGGCTCCTGGATCTCGAGAGGACTCACGGACGCCCGTCATCCTGCCATGAGCACCGCCGGGGAGACTTGTCCACAATTCCTGGGAGTCGCGTCCAGGAAGCGTTGACCCGCCGTACAGTGACGGGTGGACGCGACGAGCGTCACATCTCGTACGGGTGAGGAACCGGTCGGTAGGGAACGCAGGGGGGACGACGGATGGACGCCGCCACCATCATCGAGAGCGAATCGCGGGAGCTGATCCGCCGCCGCGGCCTGGACGTGCGCGCCGATCAGCTGGAGCCGCTGATCCGCGAGGTGATGAGCGACTACGACCGCCGCTCCTCCTCCGGCGAGGTGCCGGTGCTGCGCGATGACGACGAGACCATGGTCGCCGAGGTCGCGGCCCGGATCGGCGGCTTCGGCCCCCTGCAGGAGATGCTCGACGACCCGGCCATCGAGGAGATCTGGCTGAACTCGCCGTCCCAGGTGTTCTGTGCGCGCAACGGCCGCAGCGAGCTCACCACGATCGTGCTCAGCGACACGGAGGTGCGCGGCATCGTCGAGCGCATGCTCGTCTCCAGCGGTCGGCGCCTGGACATGAGCACACCGTTCGTCGATGCGCTCCTGCCCGACGGATCCCGCCTCCACGTGGTGATCCCCAGCGTCACGCGGGCTCACTGGGCCATCAACATCCGCAAGTTCGTCGCCAAGGCGTACGACCTCCAAGGGCTGGTCGCGCTCGGGTCCCTGACCCAGCAGGCCGCCGACTTCCTCGACGCGGCGATCGCCAGCGGGCTCAACGTCGTCGCGTCCGGGGCGACCGGCGCCGGGAAGACCACCCTCCTGCGCTGCCTCGCACGGTCCGTGGGGCCGCGGGAACGCGTGGTCACCATCGAGGAGGTCTTCGAGCTCAACCTCGCGCTCCGCGACGTCGTCGCGATGCAGACCCGCCAGGCGAACCTCGAGGGCACCGGTGAGATCACGATGAGGCGCCTGGTGAAAGAGGCGCTGCGCATGAGGCCGAGCCGGATCATCGTCGGCGAGGTCCGCGAGGCAGAGAGCCTCGACATGCTGATCGCCCTCAACAGCGGGCTCCCGGGGCTCGCCTCGATCCATGCGAACTCGGCGCGGGATGCGGTGACGAAGCTGTGCACGCTGCCGCTGCTGGCCGGGGAGAACGTCTCGAGCCGGTTCGTGGTGCCGACGGTGGCCAGCGCGATCGACCTGGTGGTGCACCTGGACATGTTCGCCGACGGGCGCCGCCGGGTCCGGGAGATCATCGGCCTCAGCGGCCGGATCGAGGACGACATCATCGAGATCTCCGACGTCTTCTCGCTGCGAGGGGACCGCCTGGTGCGAGGGGACGGGCACCCTCCGCACCCTGACCGCTTCGTCCGCGCCGGGCACGACCTCTCGGAGCTGCTGGGAGGGGTGGCGGCGTGAGCGACGGTGCGTTCCTCGGGCTGATCGCCGGCCTCGGACTGCTCTC
The DNA here is from genome assembly GCA_000023405.1 of Brachybacterium faecium DSM 4810. Classification (NCBI taxonomy): domain Bacteria; kingdom Bacillati; phylum Actinomycetota; class Actinomycetes; order Micrococcales; family Dermabacteraceae; genus Brachybacterium; species Brachybacterium faecium. The sequence goes on along the minus strand of CP001643.1, from coordinate 2,283,573 downwards.
GATCTGGTGGTCGATGTGGGAGCAGGAGGAGGCGCCGAGCGGGCGAGGGGTCGTCGCACGGCAGATGGACAGGCTGCGCGACGATCTGATCAAGGTCGGCCTGGACACGGTGCCGCCGGCGGCCGTCCCGGCGCTCAGCGTCGGTCTCGGCCTGGTCGTGGCCGCGGGGCTCTGGGCGGGCTCGAGCGCTGTGGTCCCCTCTCTGGCCATCGGAGCGGTCGTCTCGCTGCTGCCGACTCTCGTGCTGCGCTCGGCGGCGCGACGGCGCACCACGGCGATGAGGGAGGTGTGGCCCGAAGCGGTCGATCACATCAACTCCGCCATCCGCGCCGGGCTCTCGCTGCCCGAGGCACTGGTCCAGCTCAGCCGCAACGGTCCGGAGGAGCTCCGCCCGGCCTTCGCCGAGTACGCCCTCGACTACCAGGCCAGCGGAGATTTCGCGTCCTGTCTGGATCGGCTGAAGATCCGGCTCGCGGATCCGGTGGGGGACCGGATCGTCGAGGCGCTCCGCATCACGCGGGATGTCGGGGGCACGGATCTCGGCAGTCTCCTGCGCACCCTGTCGGCGTTCCTCCGAGAGGACGCCCGCACCCGCGCCGAACTCGAGGCACGGCAGTCCTGGACCGTCAACGCGGCCCGCCTCGCCCTGGCGGCGCCGTGGATCGTGCTCGCGCTGATGGCCACCCGGCCGCAGGCCGCGCAGGCGTACGACACCGCGACCGGGATGGTGCTGATCGTGGTCGGCGCCGTGGCGTCGCTCATCGCCTACCGCGTGATGCTGCTGATCGCACGGTTGCCGCAGGACGAGAGGGTGCTGCGATGACGGGCGCCGGCACGCTCCTGTCGGGCGCGGTGCTCGGTCTGCTGTTCGGGGCGGGCGTGGCACTGGTGGCCGGTCAGCTTCCCTGGCTGCGTTCCCGCGACCTCGATGCCCGCATCGATCCGTACCTCCGACGCTCACGCTCCATGTCGCTGTTCGCCGCGCCGCGCAGCACCAGCCGCCTGCGCATGGTGCTGGAGAACCTCCTGGGCCCTGTCGCCGTGCGCGTGCTCGGCGTGCTCGAGAGGCTCACCGGCGGCAACGACCAGCTCGAGCGCCGGCTGCGTCTCGCGGGCCGGCGCTCCTCGACGGACTCCTTCCGCGTCGAGCAGGTCGTCTTCGGCGCGATCGGCCTGGTGCTGGGGGTCGTGCTGGCCGTGATGGCGATCGCCCTGCGCGGCAGCAGCCCGCTGCTGGGCCTGGTCATCGTGGGCTTCGGCGCGCTCACCGGGGTGTTGCTGCGTGACTATCTGCTGGGCGTCGAGATCAAGCGCCGCGCCACACGGATGGCGCGGGAGTTCCCCACGGTCGCCGATCTGCTGGCGCTCGCCGTCGCGGCGGGGGAGAGCCCGATCGCGGCGATGGAGCGCGTGGCGCGGACCTCTCATGGTGCTCTCCCGGACGAGTTCGCGGCGACGGTCGCCGACATCCGCGCCGGCACGAGCGTGTCCCAGGCGCTCGCCTCGCTGGGCACCCGCACCCCCTTGGACTCCCTCGGCCGCTTCGGGGAGGGCGTCTCGATCGCGATCGAGCGCGGCACCCCGCTGGCCGAGGTGCTGCGCGCGCAGGCTCAGGACGCACGCGAGGAGTCGAAACGGGAGCTGATGGAGACGGCGGGGCAGCGGGAGATCCTGATGCTGGTCCCGGTCGTGTTCTTCGTCCTCCCGCTCGTGATCGTCTTCGCCATCTTCCCGGGCCTGGCGGTGCTGGAGATCGCGCTATGACCCCTCGACCGGGCGCGCCACCTCACCGCACGCCCTTGTCCGAAATCGACTCACCCACCCCCGCCGGAGCCCGCTCCGGACCCACCGCCGAGGAGGCATGACATGACCGTCCACCGCTCCCGACTCCACCGCCCGCACCGCCGTCACCGGCACGGCGCGGTCCACGCGGAGCCTCGGCTCCTGCCACGTCGCCCGCTCGGGCAGCGGCTGCTCGCGCGGCTGGCATCCGAGCAGGGTGATGTCCCCGGATGGGTGCTCATCACGCTCATGACCGCGGGGATCGTCGTGGCCCTCTGGGCCGTCGCCTCGGATCAGATCGTGCAGATCTTCAAGAACGCGATGGCGCCGTTCCTCAGCGGCAGCCTCTGAGCCGAGCACCATGCACACGAGGGGCGCGACGCCGCGCGAGCCGCGGGTGAATGCCGCTGCGCGGCATCGGGGAGCCGGTGCACGGAGGAGCCGCAGCCGCCTCGGCAGGCGCCTCCTCGCCGAGGACGGCGCGGCCGTCGCGGAGTTCCCGATGGTCGCGGTGCTGATCATCATGATCGCGCTGATGGTCATGCAGGCGGCGCTCATCGTCCACACCCGCAACACTCTCGCCGATGCAGCGGTCCAGGGAGCGCGCCATGCGTCCCTAGTGGGCTCCTCCCCGCAGGATGGCGCCGACCGTGCGGAGCGGCTCATCGATGAGCGCTTCCGCCGAGGGCTGGATGCCGAGGCCACCGCGGTGCGGGACGGAGATGGTGTGATCCGGGTGGAGGTCAGCGCGAACCTGCCGCTCCTGGGGCTGTTCGGACCGGCCGGCGCGATGACCGTGCAGGGACGGGCGATCGACGAGGAGGCATGGTGAGCCCGCGGCGGCTATGGCGCCGTCCGCTGAGCGGGCGTGCGGCGCTGGGTGCTGAGGACGGCAACGCGCTCGTCGAGTTCGTGGTGCTCTCAGCCGCCCTGCTCATCCCTGCCCTGTACCTCGTGCTCACCCTCGGGAACGTCCAGGCCGCTGTCTTCGCGGCCGACACCATCTCGCGGGATGCCGCCCGGATCCATGCCGCCGAGCCCGACCCCGAGCGCGCCGCGCAGCGGGCGGCGCAGCACACCGCGATGGTCCTCGAGGATCACGGCCTTGCCGGGGAGGACGTGGTCACCCTGAGCTGCAGCGAGGATCCCTGCGCGACGCCGGGCGGGACGGTGCTCGCCCGGGTGCGCATCCAGGTCCCGGTGCCGGGTCTCGGCCCGATCCTCGGGCAGGCCGGTCCCGTGGCCGTCGGGGCCTCGCATGCCGTGCAGGTCGATCAGCACCGGGCCGGGCTCTGATGCGGTCGCTCCGGCGCCGCACGCTCCAGGTCCCCGCGCGCCCGGCCCCTGCGCTGCTGGACCGCGTGCGGCGGCGCCTGCGCGATGCCCGCGGCTCGATGACGATCCTCACCACCGGCGTGCTGGTCGTGATCCTCATGGTGATCGCCGTCGGCACCGCGATCACCGGTGTGCAGCTCGAGCGCAACGGACTCCAGCATGCCGCGGACAGCACCGCCCTCGCCGCCGCACAGGCCATCGACCCGGCACGCCTGTACGAGGCCGGCGACGGCCCCGCGATCCACCCCGCCTCGGCGCGTGACGCCGCCGAGGAGCACCTGCGCAGCTATCCGCACGACACCCGCCGCACCGGGGACATCGCCCTCGCCGCGCTCACGGTCGATGCCGACGGCACCGTCCACGTGGTGCTCACCGCGCGAACCCACCCGCCCCTGGCAGGATGGTTCACCCGGGGGACGGACCTCGCCATCCCCCTCACCGTCCAGGGAGAGGCCCGCGCCCGATGACCACCCCCCGCACCGTGCTGCTCGCGCCTGACAAGTTCAAGGGCACGCTCAGCGCCGCCCAGGTGGTCGAGGCGCTCCGCCGCGGCATCACCCAGACGGCCCCGCAGCTGCGGGTGCTGTCCTGCCCCATCGCCGACGGCGGCGACGGCACCGTCGACGCCGCGCTCGCCGCCGGCTTCACCGCGCACACCGCACCGGTCACCGGCCCGACCGGGGCACCGCGCACCGCCCGCTGGGCGCTGCAGGAGGACGTCGCCGTGCTCGAACTGGCTGAGACCGTGGGCCTGCACGCGCTGCCCGGCGGTGAGCTCGCCCCGCACACCGCCTCCACCCGCGGCCTGGGAGAGCTGCTCCGCGCCGCCGTCGACGTTGGCGCCCGCACGCTCGTCGTCGGTCTCGGCGGCAGCGCCTCCACCGACGCCGGCGCCGGGCTGCTGCAGGGCCTCGGCGCGCTGCTGCGCACCGCCGACGGCACGGACATCGCCCCCGGCCTCTCCGGTCTCGCCACCCTCGCCTCCGCCGATCTCGAGCCCGCGCTCGCCGCCCTCGACGGCCTCACCCTCATCGCCGCGAACGACGTCACCAACCCGCTGCTGGGCTCCGAGGGGGCCGCCGCCGTCTACGGCCCGCAGAAGGGGCTCGCCCCCGAGGAGGTCGATGCGGCCGACGAGACCCTCGCCGCCGCGGCCGCGCTCCTCGACCCCGCCGGCGACCATCGCGATCGGCCCGGAGCGGGCGCCGCAGGCGGCACCGGCTTCGGCCTCCTCCTGCTCGGTGCAGAGCAGCGCTCGGGTGCCGATGCCGTGTTCGAGCTGGTCGGCGTCGACGCGCTGCTCGGTGAGTCCGACGTGGTGGTCACCGGGGAGGGGAAGCTCGACGCCCAGACCCTGCACGGCAAGGGACCGGCCGAGGTGGCGCGCCGCGCCCGCGACCGCGGCCTCGAGGTCGCCGCCGTCGCCGGGGCGATCACCCTGGACGCGCAGCAGCTGCGTGCGGCGGGGGTGTCCCACGCGTTCGATCTCACCTCCCGTGCCGGATCCAGCGACCGTGCCTTCGCCGAGGGCGAACAGCTGCTGGTCGAGGCGGGGCGCGACCTCGGCATCCGGCTGGCCGGCCCCGCCTCGGACACCGCGCCGGGGAGCGTCTGACACCGACCCGGCAGGCCCCGCGACGGTGCCGGGGCGGCATCCGCCCAGCGCTCTGCCGTAGACTCCGATCTCGTGGCTTCCATCGACTTCTCCGCAGAGATCCCCCAGCTCCGCTCGACGCTGTCCTCCATCGAGCAGGTGACGGACATCGACGCGCTCGACGCGAAGATCGCCGACCTGGAGAAGCAGGCCTCCGCACAGGACCTGTGGGATGACGTCGACAACGCCCAGAAGGTCTCCTCCGCGCTCTCGCACGCCCAGTCGGAGCGGCGCCGCATCAGCGAGCTCGACTCCCGCATCGAGGATCTCGAGGTGATGGTCCAGCTCGCCGCCGAGGAGGATGACGCCGACACCCTCGAAGAGGCCGAGAACGAGCTGGTCAGCATCCACAAGACCCTTGACGAGCTCGAGGTGCGCACCCTGCTCTCGGGCGAGTACGACGAGCGTGACGCCGTGATCACCATCCGCGCCGGCGCCGGCGGGGTGGATGCCGCGGACTTCGCCGAGATGCTCATGCGCATGTATCTGCGCTGGGCCGAGCGCCACGGCTACGCCACCAAGGTCATGGACACCTCCCACGCCGAGGAGGCAGGACTGAAGTCGGTGACCTTCGAGGTCTCCGCCCCCTTCGCCTATGGCACCCTCTCCGTCGAGGGCGGCACCCACCGCCTGGTGCGCATCAGCCCCTTCGACAACCAGGGCCGCCGGCAGACCTCCTTCGCCGCGGTCGAGGTGATCCCGCTGATCGAGTCGACGGACTCCATCGAGATCCCGGAGAACGACCTCAAGGTCGACGTGTTCCGCTCCTCGGGCCCCGGCGGGCAGTCGGTGAACACCACCGACTCCGCGGTGCGCATGACTCACCTGCCCACCGGCACCGTCGTCTCGATGCAGGACGAGAAGTCCCAGATCCAGAACCGCGCCGCCGCTCTGCGGGTCATGCAGTCCCGTCTGCTGCTGCTGAAGAAGGCCGAGGAGGCCGCTGAGCGCAAGGAGCTCGCGGGCGACGTGAAGGCCAGCTGGGGCGATCAGATGCGCTCCTACGTGCTCAACCCGTACCAGATGGTCAAGGACCTGCGCACCGACTACCAGGAGGGCAACCCCTCCTCGGTGTTCGACGGGGAGATCGACGAGTTCATCGACGCGGGGATCCGCTGGCGCGCCGAACAGGGCAAGTCCGACAGCTGAGCGACGTGCTGCGAGGCACGAGCGGCAGGAGCTCAGCAGGTCAGGTACAGCTGAGAGACGTGCTGCGAGGCACGAGCGGCAGGAGCTCGGCGAATCCGGCACAGGTGAGCGACGTGAGCGGACCCACGCACACTTGACCAGGTTTTGACCACGACGCTGTCCACATCAGCGTCGATTCCGCCTGCCCCGCCCCTACGCTGGGGGAGCACCATTCCCCGACGTGACAGGCACTCGTGATCCGTTTCGACGACGTCACCAAGACGTACATGCGCGGACAGCGCCCCGCGGTGGAGAACCTCGACATCGAGTTCGCCCGCGGGGAATTCGTGTTCCTCGTGGGTGCTTCCGGCTCGGGGAAGTCCACCCTGATGCGGATGGTGCTCAAAGAGGTCAACCCCACTCGCGGCACCGTCTACGTGGCGGGCAAGGACCTCTCCCGGATCCCCTCCTGGAAGGTGCCCTCGCTGCGCCGCGACATCGGGATGGTGTTCCAGGATTTCCGTCTGCTGCCCTCGAAGACCGCCTACCAGAACATCGAGTTCGCGCTGGCCGTGATCGGCACGCCCCGCAAGGTGGTGCGGCGCCTGGTTCCCGAGATGCTCGAGATGGTGGGGCTGGAGGACAAGGGCAAGCGGATGCCGCACGAGCTCTCCGGCGGTGAGCAGCAGCGCGTGGCGATCGCCCGCGCGTACGTGAACCGGCCTTCGATCCTGCTGGCCGACGAGCCCACCGGAAACCTCGATCCGTCCACCGCCGGCGGCATCCTCGACCTCCTCGCGGAGATCAACGAGCGCGGCACCACCGTGGTCATGGCCACCCATGACAGGGCGGCCGTGGATCGCATGCAGCGCCGCGTGGTCGAGATGGTCGGAGGCCAGGTGGTGCGTGACGAGGCCGAGGGCACCTATGAGACCCATGCCCCGGTGAGCGTGATCTCCGGCCACCTGCCGGACGACTCCGCCCACCGCGACGAGCACCCCTTGGAGGACGAGGGCCTCGCCGAGCGCTGGGAGGGCGTGCCCGCCGAGCGCTCCCCGGTGGAGGGCGAGCGCGCCGCGGCGGGCGAGACCGCCGCAGCCGACGACATCGCCGCCCCTGCTGCTGCGGCCGGGGACGTGCTCGAGGAGGACCTCATCGACGAGCGCGAGGCGCAGCAGGTGCGGGACGAGGACCTCTTCACCGACGAGGCGTTCTCCGATGACGCCTTCTCCCCGGAGCCGTTCCCGGAGACGCCCCTGCCCGAGCAGTCCGAGGGGGAGCGGCGATGAGGGCGCGGTACATCCTCGGGGAGATCCTCACCGGGCTGTGGCGCAACATCGCCATGGTCATCTCCGTCGTCATCGTCACCGCCGTGTCGCTGACCTTCGTGGGCACCGGCGCGCTCATGCAGAAGCAGATCATGGACATGAAGTCGACCCTGGTCGAGCAGTCCCAGGTGACGATCTTCCTGTGCTCGCCGCATTCCACCGCCGCCTCCTGCGCGGGCGGCGCGGCGACCGACGCCCAGGTCGACTCGGTGCACGAGGCGCTCGAGGGGGACGTGCTCTCCCCGTACGTCGCCTCCTACACCGAACGTTCCCAGGACGAGGCGCTGGAGATCTACCAGCAGCAGTTCTCGGGGGAGAGCTTCGTCTCGAACTTCACCGCGGCGGACATGCCGGTCTCCTTCCACATCACGCTCCGCAACGCCGACGACTCGGCCGCGGTGGTGGAGTTCTTCCAGGGTCGCGACGGGGTGGACGAGGTCACCGACCTGCTCAGCGCCTACGCCCCCTTCATCGACGTGCTCAACCAGTCCACGATGTTCGCCCTCGGGCTCGCGGTGCTGATGCTCATCGCCGCCCTGCTGCTGGTGGCCACGACGATCCGCATGTCGGTCGCGGGGCGTCGCCGCGAGATCGCGATCATGCGCCTGGTCGGCGCGTCGAACCTCTTCATCCGCCTGCCGTTCCTGCTCGAGGGCGCGGTCGCCGCGATCATCGGCGGGGTCATCGCCTCGGGCATGCTGTGGGTGGGTCTGCACTACATCGTGCAGGGATGGCTCGCGCCCACGCTCGGCCAGCAGCTGATCACCGTCGGCGTCGCCGATCTGGTGTGGGCCGCGCCCCTGCTGATCGCGCTCGGCGCCGTGCTGTCGATCGCGTCGTCCGTCGTCTCGCTGAACCGCTACCTGAAGGTGTGAGCATGTCCCGGAACCTCCTGCGTCGCCCTGTGAGCATGCTCGCCGCCGCCCTGGTGGCGCTGCCGATGCTGGCGATGCCGACGTCGCCCGTGCTGGCGGACGGCTCCAAGGAGGACAAGATCGCCGAGCGCGCCGAGATCGATCAGCAGCTCGACGACCTGCGGATCGAGCTCGACGATGTCAGCTCCGATCTGGCGGACACCTACATCGCGCTCGCCGAGACGGAGCTGCTGATCCCCGAGGCGCAGGAGGATCTCGAGCAGGCCCAGGCAGAGCTCGAGGACGCCCGCGAGGAGGATCGCCGCACCGGCGAGCGGCTCACCGCGGCGCAGGAGGAGGAACAGCGTCTCTCCGGTGCGGTGGACGAGGGCCGCGACGAGGTCGACCGCAGCAACGGCGAGCTCGCCACCGTGGCGCTGGACGCCTACAAGGGCGGAGGGCTGCCCGACCCGTCCACGATCTACGTGGGCAACGCGTCGCCGCAGGATGCCGTCGACCGCTCCATGAACTATCGCCTCACCATGGCTTCGCAGGGCACGCGGCTGGACACGCTGCGCACCGACCAGGCCGTCACCGAGAACTCGGCGGAGCGCCTCACGGCGGTGCGCGAGGAGATCAAGCAGCTGAAGATCGACGCCGAGGAGGCGGTCGAGCGCACCGAGCAGGCCGAGCAGGAGGCCGCCGACGCGAAGCAGGAGCTGGACGATCTCTACGCGACGCAGAAGACGCAGCGCGATGATCTCGAGAGCAAGAAGGAGCAGTACGAGGGCGACGTCTCGAGCCTCGAGACCCGCAGCTCGACCCTCGACACCGAGATCGAGGAGCTCGCGCGCCAGGAGCGGGAGCGCGAGGAGCGCGAGCGCCAGGAGCGGGAGAAGAAGAACCAGCAGAACCAGCAGAGCCAGCAGAACAGCGGCGGGGGAGGCGGCTCCGTCGGCTCCTCGAGCTCGAACGGCTGGATCTACCCCGTCGACGCCCGCCTGAACTCGAACTTCGGCTGGCGGGTCCACCCGATCTACGGCACCCGCAAGCTCCACGCGGGGGTCGACTTCCCCGTCGCCTGCGGGGTGCCGGTGGGGGCCGCCCACTCGGGCCGGGTCATCGCCCGCACCCACAACAGCGGGGCGGGGAACAAGATCATCCTCAGCCACGGCATCCAGAACGGCCGCCTGATCACCAGCTCGTACCACCACCTCGAGGGCTTCGCCCAGCCGGTCGGGGCGCAGGTCTCCGCCGGCGCCACGGTCGGCTACGTGGGCACCACCGGCTCCTCGACCGGCTGCCATCTCCACTTCGAGGTGCATGAGGACGGCAACGCCGTCAACCCCGGCAAGTACCTCTGAGCGGCATGCGGGCGCGGCGCCGGTCACGGCCGGTCGATATTCGCTCGCGCGCCGCGGTGGATGCGGCGTAGGCTGGGACGTCGGGTCGCAGGGCCGGCCCGGTCACGGATGGTCCGGCGACGAAAGACAGGAGGGACCCGATGGCGGCGAAGAAGGCTGCGACGAAGAAGGCCGGCGCGCACGACGGTCCCCGCAAGATGCTGATCGCCTCGAACAAGCGCGCCCGGCACGACTACTTCATCGACCACACCTGGGAGGCGGGCATCGTCCTGTCCGGCACCGAGGTGAAGTCGCTGCGGGACCGCGGGGCCTCGCTCATCGACGGCTACTGCTACGTGGACGCCGGCGAGGTGTGGATGGACAACGCCCACATCGCCCCGTACGTGAAGGGCACCTGGACCAACCACGCCGCCCGCCGCAAGCGCAAGCTGCTGCTGCACAAGCAAGAGATCGAGAAGCTCGCGAGCAAGTCGCGCGAGAAGGGCTTCACGATCGTGCCGCTGGAGATCTACTTCCTCGGCTCGCATGCCAAGGTGCTCATCGGCCTCGCCCGCGGCAAGAAGGAATGGGACAAGCGCCAGACCCTGCGCGAGCAGCAGGACCTCCGCGAAGCGCAGCGTGCGATGCGCCAGCGCGAGCTCGCCTGAGACCTCCGCCGCCTCGCACACGGCGAGGACCGCTCACTCTGCTGCACCCCGAGAACCGCTCCGGCTGTTCGACGCCGAGGGGCCTTCCCGGCCGCTCACGCGGAGGGGGTCGCTCCCGCGGCGAGGTCCCGGCGGGAGAGCCGGGCGACGGTCTGCCGGCTCGAGGCGATCGCGGCCTCGTCGGCCACCCCGAGCCGCTCACGCATGAACAGCGCCCGACGGGCATCCTCGAGCGCTGCGTCCCAGCGCTGCGCGGCGGCGTCCGGGCAGCCCTGCTGCTGGGCGGCCAGCGCGTGCTCGAACCGGCATTTCGCCCGGTGCTGGAACACTGCGGCCAGCACCGACAGCGAGGACGGCGAGGTGGGATCCTCCAGCCCGGTCTCCTCCGCGGCGAGGTCCAGCTGCTCCTCGGCGGAGAGGAACGCGCCCTGCCACTGCAGCACCTGCGCGTAGCGGGCCCGGCGCACCGCCCGCATCACGGGGGAGAGACCCTCCTGGGCCAGCGCGTGCCGGCCCGCGATCGCGGCCTCGTCGAGCCGGCCCAGCATCCGCAGGTAGGCGACGGTGCGCGGGTCCTGCGGGTGCTGTGCGCACCAGGCGGCGAGCGCCGTGGGCTCCGTGACGTCCTCGCGCAGGGTGTCGTCATCGACGACCACCCGCACGCCTGCCGCTTCGAAACTGCTCACGCCGCCATCATCGTCCGCGTGGCGGGCGCGGTCCAGCAGGAGCGGCTTCGCCGTGAGCTGAGGGATATCCGCTTCAGTTCCCGGGCCCTCCGCGCTAGACTGGATCCACGACGTCCGGGGAACCGGCGTCCGTGGGTGTTTGACAACAGAAGAGTGAGTGCATGGGTGACCCGCAAGGGTTGCCGCTGTCTGTGCTGTACCCACGCCAGGGGCCGATCGGTTTCGACGGTAGTTGTCCAGCGAGGGGAAGCGGGCCGAGAAGCCAGAGTCATCTCGTAAACGTTCTCTGGAAACCAATAAGTGCCGAACCCAAGCGCACTGACTTCGCTCTCGCTGCCTGATCAGCGTTAGCAGTCTGGAACCCCGGGAGTGCTCCTGACCCGGATCGTTCCATCATCTAAGGAGCCACTGCTGCCGACCCTGGTCACCGGGGAAGGATGAACACCTCAGAGTGACTGAGTCCGTCGACGACGCGTTCGCACGAGCGTCGGGACTGAGAAAACGCCATTGCGAACTGCGCCCGGAGAAGCCCTCGCTCCGCACTATCGGACGCGGGTTCGATTCCCGCCGGCTCCACCACTGCACTCACCATGAAAGGCCCCCTCACCTGCGCTGACGCGCCAGCGAGGGGGCCTTTCTCATGTCTGGACCCTTCCGAGGCCCGCAGGGCTCAGGACCCCGGGCCCGCGGGCCCAAGCCCCGGGGCTCCCGGGCCGCAGAACCCCGGGCCTCAGACTCCGGGCCTCAGGGGTCGTAGGTCAGACCGTGCCCGAGCCGGTAGCGGTTCCCGTCGGCATCGACGTAGACGTAGGGCCGCCCGTCCATGTGCTGCTCCTTGGCGAAGCCCGGCACATCGTTCGGGGAGGCGCAGCGCCCCTGCTCGTCCACGGCGATCGCGTCGGCGTCGATCGGGAAGGTGATCGGCAGCGTCCCGGTGGGGGAGAAGCCGCCGAAGATCGCCTCGACCATGATCGCATCGTCGGTGTCGAAACCCATCAGCAGCGCGTCCGCGAGCGGCTCGATCGAGTCCAGCAGCCACGGGAACTTGGTGTTCAGGCCGATCACCAGGGTGTCCACGTGCGCGCGGATGTCGCGCACCTTCTCGATGTCGACCTGGGAGTGGTCGTCGATGCTGAGATCGCCGATGCCCACGTACTCGAAGTAGGAGCCGATCACCGGCTGCAGCAGCAGGAGGGCCGTGTCCGCGTCTCGGTAGTCGGTGGTGAAGGAGACCTCCGGATGGGCTCTCGCGATGCGGCGGCGCAGCGCATCGAGCTGCCGGACCGTCACCTGGGGCGCGAACCGCTCGAGGTAGACCCGCGTGCCCTGCAGCGACTCCTCGCGCAGCGGCAGCAGCTCGCCGTGGTTCTTCGCGAGCACCACGGAGCGGCGGTGCGCGTCCTCCGCGGCGGCGCGCGCCTCGGCGTTCTGGACCACCCGGTCGGCCTCCTCGGGATCCGCGTACGGGTTCTCGAACAGGCCCAGGGCGAACAGCTCCTCGAGCAGCAGCGCGGCCGCCTCGTCGAGCCGCTCCTGCGTGAACAGCCCTCGCACGAACGCCTCACGCACCGAAGCGACGTCGTTGGTGTCGGCGAAGAGGTCGGTGCCGGCCATGACGGCGCGGCCCACCCGCTCGGCGGTGGTGAGCTCCTCGACGCCCCAGGCCATCTTCGACAGCACGCCGGAGTCGGAGTTGATGTAGCCGCGGTGGCCCATCTCCCGCAGCAGGTTCAGCACCTCGCGGTTGAAGGCGAAGCCCACCTGTTCGAAGTCCGTCAGCCGTCCCTGCGGGGTGGAGGACTTCTCCTTCGAGGGGATCGCGTAGTAGGGCATGACCGCGGAGGTGCCCGCCTCGATCGCCGCCTGGAACGGCGGCAGGTGGTACTCCTCGAGCGAGCCGGGGGTGGGGTAGATGTTGAAGCGGCCCTCGGCGTAGTGGGGGTCGGTGCCGTTCTCCCGCGCCCCGCCGCCGGGGAAGTGCTTCGTGGTCAGCGCGACGCCGTCGGCGCCCGGGCCGTCCTCGCCCTGGAACCCGCGCACCAGGGCGGCGATCGCCCGGCTGACGAACTCGGGATCCTCGCCGAGGGTGCCCTGCCCGCGATACCAGCGCGGATCGGTGAGCACATCGGCCATGTACATGTAGCCCTTGCGCAGGCCCGTGGCGCGCCACTCGGCGCGCGAATGCGCCGCGAAGGACTCGATGACCTCGAGCGACCCGGTCGCGGCCAGGCCCAGCGTGCCCGGCCACTGCGTGAACGGCTGGTCCTCGTCGGTGCCGCCCATCTTGAACCCGCCGGCCTCGTTCTTCGAGTTCGCGGCGACGAGCACCGGGATGCCCCAGCGGGAGGACTCGGCCACCTCGTTCATGGCGTTGAGCCAGCTCGCGATGCGGGAGCCGGTGGGCTCCTCGCGCATGATGAAGCGCCGGATGTGCAGGCCGGAGATCATCTCGGTGGTGCCCTCGAAGGGCAGGCCCGCGCTGGTGTGCGGATCCACCTTGATCGGCAGGTGCTGCTCGTCGAGCACCCCGTCGTGGCTGGTGAACTCGGGATTGCGCTGGGAGATGCCCATCGGCCGGGAGGTGATGACCATCAGGCCGATCTTCTCCTCCGGGGACATGCGGGAGACGAGGTCCGCAGCCCGTTCGGCAGGGGAGAGCCGCCAGTCCTCGAAGGGGGTCAGCTGGCCGTCGCCGTCGAGGTCCCGGAACCGGAGGCCGTCCACCTCGATGATCTGCTTGACCCGGCTGGACAGCGGAGGCTGCACGGTCACTTCTGCGCCCCTGCGGTGATCAGCTCGCCGTAGCCGAGGGAGACCAGGTGCTCCCGGCTGATCGCGAGAGACTCCCAGATGTCGCGATCGTAGGTCTGGTCCTGCTCGATCAGGAGGTGCTGCGCACCGGAGGCGAGGGCCTGCTCGATGACGGGCTTCCAGTCCAGCGTCCCCTCCCCGACCTCGGCGAACTGGACGATCTCGCTGGTCCAGTACCGGGAGAACGCGCCGGGGTCGCCTCCCTGGCGCGCCGCGAAGAGCTCGGCCGGCGGCAGGGCGATCCGGAAGTCCTTGAGGTGGACGAGGTCCAGCACTCCCGCGAACTCCTTCAGCGTCCGCTCCGGGTCGCGGCCGCCGCGCTGCACCCAGTGGCAGTCGATCTCGTACCGCAGGTGCGGGGCCTTGCGGCGCAGATGGTCCAGCAGCGTCTCGCCGCCGATCTTCGCGAACTCGACGTGATGGTTGTGATAGCTGAGGCTGATCCCGTGCTCGGCCAGCCGCTGCGCGTACTCGTCGACCTCGGCGGCGAAGGCGTCGAAGGTCTCCGGCGAGCGCAGGGCCGAGATCGGCATCATCCCGATGCGGATCATCGAGGTGCCGAGCCGCTGGGCATGCTCGACGTGGAGGTCGAAGTCGTTCTCGAGGGTGAGGCCCTCGCTGCCCGCCGGGGCGGAGGTCTTCGCCGAGATCGCGGCGACCTCGATGCCGAGGCTGTCCCGTGCGGCGGCCATCGCGGCGACGTTCTGCTCGGTCATGGGGATCTGGGAGACCTCCACGACCTCGAACCCGGTCTCCCTCACCCGGTGCAGGACAGGGGTGATGCCCTGCTCCTCGACGTGATCCTTGAGCATCATGAGCTGGATTCCGATCCGGGCCAAGGGGGACCTCCTATGGTCGCTGGGCGTGGATGCCGGCCACTGTGCCGGCATTGCGCGTCACGGTAGTCAGGACCTGCGCAGGTGGGGCGCTCTTGCCTCGGATTGCCGCCGGTTCGTGCAGGGCGCGCGGAGGGCGGCGCGGGAGTGGGGTCGGTCACGGCCGCGTAGTACGGTGGCGGGATGATCCGCGTGGCGCGTGCCGCCCCCTCCCTGCCCCCAGCCGACCTCCCCGTGGACCTGCGTCACGTCGAGCTGCAATGCGCGCGGCTGCGTGCCGAGGAGGGCGTCGAGCTCGACGCGATCGACTGGAGGATCGCGAAGACGGCGCGCGCGGAGGGCTGGGACAACGCGCTCTGGCCCGTGGGCACGCTCCGCGGCCGGTCCCTGGTGCTCCGCGTCGCGCGGCGCGAGGTCTCCCGCGCCCTGCTGGGCCGCGAGGTGACGGTGCTGCGCCGCCTGCGCGGGCTCGGGATCCAGCTGCCGATGGGGCTGCCCACGGTGCTCGGCACGGCCGACGACGCCGTGCTCGTGGAATGGATCGACGGGGTGACGGCCGACGAGGTCGAGCCCGCCGTCCGGGCACGGGTGGCCGTCGTCCTCGCCCGGATGCTCGCCACCATCCATTCCGGGCCCGCCCCGGAGGTGGGGCTGAACCCGGTGCGGGGGGTGCCGCTCGAGACCCGGGCGGAGTCCTTCGCGGCGGATCTGGAACGTGCCGTGCTCCCGGCGGAGGCGGTGCAGCGGGCCGAGGCCCGCTGGAGGGCGGGCCTGGCCGCGGCGCCGTGGGAGGCCCGCGCCCTGCTGCTGCACGGCGATCCGCACCCGGGCAACGTGGTGGTCCCGCAGCCCGGGGCTCCCGGCCCGGCGACGCTCATCGACTGGGGTGACACCACCCGCGGCGATCCGGCCAGCGATCTGGGCGGGCTGCTGCTGCACCTGCCGTGCGACGCCCCGCTCACCGCCTACCGCGAGACCGCCGCCTGGACCGGGATCGACGACCAGCAGATCTGGGAGGCGCTGGAGGCCCGGGCCTGGGCGTGGGCCACCCGGATGGCTCTCTCGCTGGTGACCGCGTACCCCAGCGTGCACCCGCTGGGCGCGGTCGGGCACCGCCTGCTGGCCGCCTGAGCCTCGGCGCCGCCAGCGGCGGGGTGCTCACAGCGTGGCGGCCCACTCCTCCCGGCGGGGGCCCGAGCGGACGGCGGCCAGCCCGTACCAGAGGGTGAGAAGCTCCGCCCAGGCGGACTCGGCCTCGCTGAGCGGCGCCGCCCCGTCGGAGGCCAGCGCCGCCTCGTAGCCCGCGCGCAGCGCCTCCCGCGCCGGGGCCGGGGTCGGCCCCCAGTCCCGGAACCGGGTGGCGAGGTAGACCGAGGCGCGGGCGAGGTCGTCGACCCGGTGCGCCGGCTCCGCCTCGTCGAGGTCGAGCACCGCCACGACCGCGGAATCGCGCACCAGGATGTTCGCGGAGCGGAAGTCGTGATGGACGAGCTGCGGCTCCGCGGTCAGGGCGGGGGCCTGCTCGAGCAGGTGCGCCAGGCGCTGCGAGGCCTCCGGGACCGCACCGCGATCCGACTGCGCGAGCCAGCGCCGGATCCTGTCGGCGGGTTCCTCCTGGGCCGTCGCGCCCGCGGTGGGGGCGGGAAGGCGTCCCGAGCAGGAGCGCAGCGCCGCGTGCACTCGGGCGAGCGCGGCCCCGGCGTCGCGCACCGCCGCCAGATCGTCCACGTCCAGCCAGTGCCCGTCGACCTCCGGGAGCACCGCGAGGGACAGCGGGCCCAGCGGCCCGGCGAGCTCGCGCCTTACGCGGGCATCCCGTGACGGCAGCGGTGCGGCGACCGGCACGCCCTTCCGGTCCAGCTCGCTCAGCAGCTCGGTGGATGCCTCGAGCGCGGGGAAGCGCGGCACATCGCAGGACCACTTCACCACCAGCGGGCCGGCGCTGCTCTGCAGCCAGGCGATGACATTGCGGTCGCTGAGCACCACGCGCACGCAGTCCGCGACGTCGACCTCCCAGTGCGTCGCGAGCATCCTCCGCACCCAGTCGGCGGCGTCCTCGGCGTCCGCGAAGCCGAAGCGCTCCCGGAGCGCGGCGAGCGGGTCGACGTCCTCCCACAGCATGGACAGTCCCGGTGGCAGCATCAGCACACGATAATCGGGGATCGGCTCTCGGCTCTCGGCGCTCGGCACTCGGGGACGCGGCCGGATGTGGCCGCGGTCGCCCGCCCGTGAAATCTTCGCGACCCGGGCCCGGCGCTCCACGTAGAGTGGTCTGGCCATGACCACGCCCTCCTCGACGTCCGATCCGGCCCCGCCCACGACCCCCGGCCCGCGCCTCACCTATCCGGGAGACCTGCCCGTCTCGCAGCGCCGCGAGGACATCCAGGCCGCGATCACCGAGCACCAGGTGGTGGTGATCGCGGGCGCCACCGGCTCGGGCAAGACCACCCAGATCCCGAAGATGCTGCTCGAACTGGGATACGGGCAGGGCGGGAAGCTCATCGGCCACACCCAGCCGCGCCGCATCGCGGCCCGCTCCGTCGCGCAGCGCATCGCCGGCGAGATGGGCGAGAAGCTGGGGGAGGGGACCGTCGGCTACCAGGTGCGGTTCACCAGGGAGACCAGCCGCGGCACCCGCCTGAAGCTCATGACCGACGGCATCCTCCTGGCGGAGATCGGCCGCGACCGGCTGCTGAAGCGCTACGACGCGATCATCATCGACGAGGCGCACGAGCGGTCCCTGAACATCGACGTGATCCTCGGCTACCTGCGCCAGATCCTCCCGCAGCGCCCGGACCTCAAGATCATCATCACCTCCGCCACCATCGATCCCGAGCGCTTCGCGGAGCACTTCGCGAAGGTGCTGCCCTCGGGCGAGCGGCGGCCGGCACCGATCATCGAGGTCTCCGGCCGCACCTACCCGGTCGAGATCCGCTACCGCCCGCTCGTGCTCGAACCCGAGATGGAGGACGACGACGAGCTCGAGGACGTCCACTCGATCGAGCGCGACCTCACCCAGGCGATCATCGACGCCGTCGACGAGCTGTCCGCCGAAGGGCCCGGGGACATGCTCGTCTTCCTCCCCGGGGAGCGGGAGATCCGCGAGATCTCCGAGGCGCTGACCACCCACCTGAGCCGCGGCACGCGGGGTCGCGGCGCGCTGCCGGTCGAGGTGCTGCCGCTGTTCGGGCGGCTGTCCGCACAGGACCAGCAGAAGATCTTCTCCCCGCCGAAGGCCGGCACGTACCGCCGCGTCATCCTGTCCACGAACGTGGCCGAGACCTCCCTGACCGTCCCCGGCATCACCTACGTCATCGACTCGGGCCTGGCCCGCATCTCCCGCTACTCGCAGCGCACGAAGGTGCAGCGCCTGCCGATCGAGCCGATCTCCCAGGCCAGCGCCGACCAGCGCTCCGGCCGCTCCGGTCGCACCGCCCCCGGCATCGCGATCCGCCTGTACTCGCAGGAGGACTTCGAGGGCCGGCCGGAGTTCACCGAGCCGGAGATCCTGCGCACCTCCCTCGCTTCGGTGGTGCTGCTGATGACCTCGCTGGGCCTGGGGGACGTGGAGGCCTTCCCCTTCGTCGAACCGCCCGCGAACCGGGCGATCACCGACGGGGTGCGGCTGCTGGACGAGCTGGGGGCGATCGAGGACGCCCCGGGAGAGCCCGGCGGGCGGCGTCTGACCCGCATCGGCCGCTCCCTCGCCCGCTTCCCGCTGGACCCGCGGATGGCGCGCATGCTCATCGAGGCGGATCGGCTCGGGGCGCTGCGGGAGGTGCTGGTCATCGTCGCCGGCCTGTCGATCCAGGATCCGCGCGAGCGGCCGCTGGGCCAGGAGCAGCAGGCCAAGGAGAAGCACAAGCGCTTCGAGGACGAGACCAGCGACTTCCTCGCCTTCCTGAACCTGTGGAACCACCTGCGGCAGCGGCGCAAGGAGCTCTCCTCCTCCGCGTTCCGCCGCGAGGTGCGCGCCGAGCACCTGCACTACCTGCGGATCCGCGAATGGTGGGACCTGCACGCCCAGCTGCGCGACATGGCCAAGGATGCGGGCCTGTCCCGCAACGACAACGACGCCTCCCCGCAGGCGATCCACCAGTCTCTGCTGGCCGGGCTGCTCAGCCACGTCGGCCTGCTCGATGACCGCACCCGCGAGTACGCCGGTGCGCGCGGCGCCCGCTTCGCGCTCTGGCCCGGCTCGGCGCTGGCCAAGAAGCGCCCCGACTACGTGATGGTCGCCGAGCTGGTGGAGACCTCCCGGCTGTGGGGGCGCACCGCGGCCCGCATCGATCCGGCCTGGGCGGAGGAGACCGGCGCGCACGTGGTCAAGCGCTCCCACTCCGCCCCGCACTGGTCCTCGAAGCGGGCCTCCGCGATGGCGCGCCAGAAGGTGACGCTGTACGGGGTGCCACTGGTGGCCGATCGCGTGGTCGGCTACGGGCGCATCGACCCGGAGGCGGCGCGCGAGATCTTCCTCCAGCACGCGCTGATCGAGGGGGACTGGCGCACCCGCCACCACTTCTTCCGCGACAACCGCGCCCTGATCCAGGAGCTCGAGGAGCTGGAGGCCAAGACTCGCCGCCGCGATCTGCTGATCTCCGACGAGCAGCTGTTCCGCTTCTACGACGAGCGGATCCCGCGCACCGTGGTCTCCGGACGCCACTTCGACAGCTGGTGGAAGACCCAGCGCCACGAGACGCCGGACCTGCTCACCCTCACCGAGAAGGACCTCCTGGCCGCCGACGAATCCGTCGCCGAGGCCATCGCCGCGGACTTCCCCGACAGCTGGGTGCAGGGCGACATCACCCTGCCGCTGAGCTACGCCTTCGGCGAGGTGGGGGCGAAGGGGGCCGACGGCGTCACCGCGACCGTGCCGCTCGCGGTGCTCAACCGCCTCCAGGCGCGCGGCTTCGACTGGCTGGTGCCCGGCATGCGCGAGGAGCTGGTCACCGAGCTGATCCGTTCGCTGCCCAAGCCGATCCGCCGCCACCTGGTCCCCGCCCCCGAACGGGCCAAGGCCGTCGCCACGACCCTCCACGACGACGACCCGGACACCGGCGAGCCCTTCCTCGAGGCGGTGGCCGACGAGCTCGTCGCCCTGCCCGGCGTGCCGGACGACCTGCCGCTGTACGGGCCGGAGTTCGACGTCGCGAAGCTGCCCGCCCATCTGCGGATGCATTTCCGCGTGGTCGATGACAAGGGCCGCCAGATCGGCACCGGCGACGACCTCGAGGCGCTGAAGGGCACGCTGAAGGAGCGGGTGGACGCCTCGGTCTCCTCGCAGGCCGATTCCCTCGCCCGCACCGACCTGCCCGCCTTCCCCGACGAGGGCGTGCCGGCTGTCCACGAGTCCACGGTCGGCGGGCTGAAGGTCACCGGCTACCCGGCCCTGGTGGCGCGCCGCGGCGAGGACGGCCGGCTGCAGCGCGTGGACCTCGCCGTGCTCGCCACCGCCGATGAACAGGCGCTCGCCCACCGCGAGGGCGTGATCGCCCTGCTGGACCGCGACCTCGGCGCCGATCTGGCCGCGGTGCTCAACGCCCTGCCCACCCCGACCAAGCTCGCCGCCGCGAGCTCGGACTACGCCTCCACCGCGGCGCTGCTGGCCGACGCCTCGCGCGCCGCGACCGTGCACCTGGCCGGCACCGCCGAGGTGCGCACGAAGGCGCAGTACGACGCCCTCCTGGACCGCGTGCGCCGGCAGCACGACGCGCTCGCCGCGCAGGCGGTCAAGGATGCCGCGGCCGCGCTCGCCGTCTCCGGCACGCTGCACAAGGCGCTCTCGCGCGTGCCCTCCCTCGCGGTGCTCTCCCACCTGACCCAGATCCGCGAGCACGCGGCCTCGCTGCTGGGGGACGGGTTCATCTCCCGCACCGGCATCGAGCACCTGCCGGACCTGCGGCGCTACCTCGAGGCCGATGCGATCCGGCTCGAGAAGCTGCCCTCCAACCCGCGCCGGGACGAGCAGCTCGCCTGGCAGATCGGGGACCTCGAGCAGTACTGGGCGGCGCGGAAGGCGAAGCTCTCCGCCCGGCGCCGGGCGGAGGCGGACGTGCGCGAGATCGACTGGCTGCTCGAGGAGCTGCGGGTGAGCCTGTTCGCCCAGACGCTCGGCACGAAGCAGACCGTGTCCGACAAGCGGATCCGGAAGGCGATCGCCGAGATCGCCTGAGTGGCGCACGGCACCCTCAGCCTGTCCGCGAGGTCACCACACAGAACTTTTACCTCGCAGGAACATCGGGAGCGCTCGCGCGGGCGTGCTCCCTCCGGCATGCGCCGGCACGCGGTGATGACCGGGGCCGACGCCGCGAGCGGGAGGGTCCGGCTCCGGTCATGTCCCGGGAAAGTCCTCCTCCGCCGCAGGAGCACCGTGCGGGGCCGCGGTGACCTGCACCCTTCACGCGCCGTGACCGCGTCGTTACCTTGGCGGGGCCCGGAGCGACCGGGCAGCGCCCGACGCACCGACCCGAAGGACCTCTGCCTCATGGCTCCTGCCCTCCTCGCCCGCACCTCTCCGCCCGCCCGCACCGGCTCCCCGGTCTCCCGCCGCGGCCTCTTCCTCGCCGGCGCCCTCGGACTCGCGGCCACCGCCGCGTTCGGCCCCCTCGCCCCGGCCTCCGCCGCCGACGGCGACCAGGACTGGAGCGAGGAGTTCTTCACCCGCCCCGAGACGCGCGAGGGCTTCCTGCTGGACGCCATGGACGACTGGCAGATCGACAACGCGAAGTTCATCATCGCCGCCGTCAAGGGGCACGACCTCGGCGAGACGGTCGGCGTGATCGCCCTGAGCACCGCGATCGTCGAGTCCTGGCTGTACAACTACCAGCCGGCCGTGGACGCCGATTCCGGCGGCCTGTTCCAGCAGCGCCCCTCGATGGGCTGGGGCAGCGAGGACGAGGTGCGCCACAAGAAGCACGCCCTGGACGCCTTCCTCGGCCTCGGCGAGCACTCCCAGGCCCCGGGGCTGCTCCAGGTGGCGGCCGACGTCGAGTCCTGGGAGCCCGGTGCCGCCGCGCAGGCCGTGCAGGCCTCGGCGCACCCCGAGCGCTACGCCGAGCAGGTCGCCGCGGCGCGCACGCTCTGGGACCGCTACGCCGCGGACCTCGCGCCCTACCGCGGCTGATCCCGCCCGCTGCGGAGCACGCGCCGAGTCGGCGCGAGGCGGTGGCGAGGACAGGACGCGCGAACCCGCCGCATCCCTCCCGAGGGGAGGGGCGGGGTCGTAGGCTGTGTCTCATGTCACCGATGCCTACCGTGAGCTACTCCATCACGATCCGACTCGAGTTCGCCGCCCGCTCCGCAGCGGTCAGCGACATCACCGCACGCATCGAGAATCGCGGCGCCACGGTCACCGCGCTCGACGTCTCCGCCTCCGGCCCCGAGCGCATGCGGGCGGACATCACCGTGCTCACCGCCGGCCACGACCACGCGATCGAGGTCGTGGACGAGCTGCGCACGGTCGACGGGGTCGAGCTGGGCAAGGTCTCCGACCGCACCTTCCTCGCCCACCTCGGCGGCAAGCTCACCGTGGAGTCGAAGCTGCCGATCCGCCACCGCGACGACCTCTCGATGATCTACACCCCGGGGGTGGCCCGCGTGGTCAAGGCCATCGCGGAGAACCCCGAGGACGCCCGCCGGCTGACGATCAAGCGCAACACCGTCGCGGTGGTCTCCGACGGCTCGGCCATCCTCGGCCTGGGCGATCTGGGCCCGCTCGCCGCGATGCCCGTCATGGAGGGCAAGGCCGCCCTGTTCAAGCGCTTCGCGAACATCGACGCGTTCCCGATCTGCCTGGACGCCCACTCGGTCGAGGACATCGTCGCGCACGTCAAGGCGATCGCCCCCGTCTTCGCCGGGATCAACCTCGAGGACATCTCCGCGCCCCGCTGCTTCGAGATCGAGGACCGCCTGCGCGCCGAGCTCGACATCCCCGTCTTCCACGACGACCAGCACGGCACCGCGATCGTCGTCGTCGCCGCGCTGCGCAACGCCCTGCGCGTGGTCGACAAGGACATCGCCACCGCCCGCATCGTGCTCTCCGGGGCGGGCGCCGCCGGCACCGCGATCCTGCGCCTGCTGCGCGCCGCCGGGGCCCGCGACGTGGTCGTCACCGACATCGACGGGATCATCCACGAGCAGCGCGCGCAGCTCGCCGGCCGCCTGCCCTGGATCGCGGAGGTCACCAACCCGCGCGAGCTCACCGGCAGCCTCGCCGACGCGGTCGCCGGGGCCGACGTGTTCATCGGCGTCAGCGCCGGCAACATCCTCACCGCCGAGGACGTCGCCACCATGGCCGAGCGCTCGGTGGTGTTCGCGATGGCGAACCCCACCCCGGAGATCGATCCCGCCGAGGCCGTCAAGCACGCCGAGGTGGTCGCCACCGGGCGCAGCGACTTCGCCAACCAGATCAACAACGTGCTCGCCTTCCCCGGGGTGTTCCGCGGCCTGCTGGACGCCCACGCCACCCGGGTCAGCGATCGGATGCTGCTCGCGGCCGCGAAGGCGCTGGCCGATGTGGTCACCGCCGACGAGCTGAACCCCACCTACATCGTGCCGAGCGTGTTCCACGAGGGCGTGACCAAGGCGGTGGCGAGCGCGGTGGAGCAGGTGGCCCGCGAGGAGGCGGGCACGGTGGACACCATCACCGGCGCGATGTCGGCGATCTACGCCGACGAGATCACCCTCGAGGGCTGAACAGGAGCGCGGAGGCCGCGCGGGCGGCACGGCGGCGGCGTCGGCGCGACACGGAATCGGACATTACGAAGGAAGGTTTCGTAATCGGGGCGAGATGTGTAGCGTGTCGCCATGTCGTCTGCATCACATGCTCGTTCCGGACTGGATCGGGTCCTCGCCGCACCGGATCTCCTGCCCGGCGGCGCCCTCGGTCTGCTGACCCATTCCGCCGCGGTCTCCGCGGACCTCGCCCGCGGGGTCGACGCCCTCCTCGCCGCAGAGGTCGACGTGCGCTGCCTGATCTCCCCGGAGCACGGCTACTGGGGCACGGGCCAGGCGGGGGACGGCAACGACATCGACACCGATCGGGCCACGGGGCTGCCCGTCCTCGACGCCTACGGGCTCCACGGCGCCGAGCTCGACCGGCTGCTGGCCGGTGCGGGCCTCGACCGGGTGGTCGTGGACCTGCAGGACGTGGGCTGCCGCTTCTACACCTACCTGTGGAGCATGGTCGACGTGATGGCCTCCTGCGCCCGGCTCGGCCTGCCCGTGACGGTGCTCGACCGGCCCGCACCCCTCGCCGCGACGGCGGTCGGGCCGGGGCTGGACCCCGCGTGCGCGAGCTTCGTGGGCCGCCTCGGCGTCCCGCTGCGCCACGGTGAGAGGCTCGGCAGCCTCGCCCGGGCCGTCGCCGCCGGCCACCTGGAGCACGAGCTCGAGCTCGACGTGGTCGAGGCCCCGGGAGCCGACGGCTCCGCCTGCTGGGTGGCGCCCTCGCCGAACATGCCCACCCTGACCACCGTCGCGCTCTACCCCGGCACCGGCCTGCTCGAGGGCACCGCGCTCAGCGAGGGCCGCGGCACCACCCGTCCCTTCGAGCTGTTCGGCGCCCCCTGGTGCGGACCGGAGCTCGCGGCGCAGCTGCGCGCCCTCGACCTGCCCGGGGTGCGCTTCCGCGAGGCCGCCTACCGGCCCACCCACGGCGACCATGCGGGCGAGCACGTGCACGGCGCCCAGGTCCATCTCACCCTCGACCCGGCACGGGCCGGTGCCGGCCCGGAGGTCCTCGACCCGCTGCGGGTGGGCCACGCGATCATCAGCACCGTCGCCGCGGTGCACCCCGAGCGCCCGCTGTGGCGCGAGCAGGCGGAGGGACGCCCGCCGTTCATCGACCTGCTCTGGGGCTCCTCCGCCTTCCGCGAGGGCATCGAGGACGGCGCCTCGTACGAGGAGATCCTCTCCGCCTCCCCGGCGCCGACGGTGAGGGCGGCGTGAGGGGCCTGCACCTGCGGCAGGTCCACGGCAGCGAGGAGGCGGGGGTCCTCAGCGCCCTCACCACCGGCTCTCCCACGGCCGTGATCGGGCCGCGCCGGATGCGCGCGCTGCTCGAGGCCGCGCCGGCCGCCGCGACCACGGTGCTCACCGCGATGGAGGGCCAACAGCTGCGCGGCTACGTCCATCTGAGCACCGAGGAGGGCGCGGCGTGGCTGGTCAGCGGGGCCGTCGATCCCGCGCACCGTCGCCGCGGCATCGGCACCGCCCTGCTGCGCGAGGCGGCCCGCTGCGCCCGTGCCGCCGGGGCCCGCAGCCTGCGGATCAGCGGCAGACCCGCCGGCTACGCGGCGCCGGGAGTCGATCCCGAGCGCGACCCCGGCACCGCCGGCTTCCTCGCCCGCCGCGGCGCCCGCCCCGTCGGGACGGCGCTGGCGATGACCCGCCCGCTCCACGACCTCCCCGTCGGCCGCGACCGGCCCGGGCTCCACGTGGCGACCTGCCGCGAACAGGACGGTCCCGAGCTGCTCGCCGTGGTGGAGGAGCACCTCGACCCCGGATGGGCCGCGCTGCTGCGCCGGCACGCCGGGCGCTCCGAGCCCAGGGAGCGCTCGCAGCCCTCCGCGGACCTCGAGCGGATCCTGCTCGCCCGCGACCGCGACGGCGCCCTGCTCGGGTTCGCCGGATGGGGCCTCGTCGGCCCCGACCCCAGCCGCTTCGGCCCCTTCGGGGTCGTCCCCCACGCCCGCGGCACCGGCGCCGGCGCCGCGCTGCTCGACCGGGCCCTGCAGCACATGGCCGGCGAGGGCCTCGCCCATGCCTGGTTCCAGTGGACCGCCCCGGACACCCCGGCCCACCGCCTCTACAGCTCACGCGGCTTCACCACGCTGCGCACCTTCACCCCCGTCACCCTCCCGCTCACCGACGACGCCGCCCCGCCCGGCGCCGAGGCCGGCCCGACCGTCCACCAGGAAGGAACCCTCCGATGACACCAGAGGTCACCCGCCGCGCGATGATGCTCGGCATTGTAGGAGCCGCCGGGGCAGCGGCGCTCGCCGGCTGCTCCTCGGGGCCGGCGGCAGGCGAGGACCTGCCGCTGCGGATCCACGCCAACGACGCCACCACCTTCCAGCCCAACTTCAACCCCTACGGCGGCGTCCCCCTGCAGGGCGCGAGCGGCCTGATCTATGAGAACCTCCGCCTCGCCACCGCCATGACCCCGGGCGTCTCCGAGCCGTGGCTCGCGACGGACGCGGAATGGAACGAGGACGGCACCGTGATGACGGTGACGCTGCGCGAGGACGCCGTGTTCACCGACGGCGAGCCGCTGGACGCCGAGGACGTGGTCTTCACCTTCCTGATGCACCGCGACGTGCCGGCCACCAACACGGTGGCGCTCGAGGTCGTCGACGCCGAGGCGCTCGACGCGCACCGGGTGCGGCTCGAGTTCGGCCGGGCCTCCTTCGCCCAGGAAGCGGACATCGTCACCCGCCCGATCGTGCCCGAGCACCTGTTCTCCGCCTTCGAGGACCCCTCCACCGAGCAGATCGCCGAACCGGTGGGCAGCGGCCCGTACGTGCTCGAGCGCTTCTCCGACCAGCTGTACACCTTCGTGCGCAACGACGAGCACTGGGCCGCCGAGGAGTTCGAGCCGCGCGAGCTCGCCTGGCCCTCCTTCACCACCCAGACGATGAACACGGCGCTGCAGGCCGGCGAGCTCGACTGGTCCGGCGGGTTCGTCGCCAATATCGACCGCATCTTCGTGGACCACGATCCCGAGCACCGCGGCTACTGGTATCCCGGCAACGGCACCGTGAACCTCACGCTGAACCTCGAGAAGGAGCTCTTCCAGGACCTCGAGCTGCGGCGTGGGATCAGCCTCGCGGTCGATCGCCGGGAGATCGCCGAGATCGCCTACCAGAAGTACTTCGGCCCGCCCCATCCCACCGGGCTGCCCCGGCCCACGTTCGAGGAGTTCATCGCCGAGGACTACCGGGACCTCGAGTACGAGCAGGATGTCGAGCAGGCCGAGGAGGTGCTGGATGCGGCCGGCTACGAGCGCGGCGCGGACGGCGTGCGGGTCGCGCCCGACGGCACGCCGCTGGTCTTCGAGCTGCCGATCCCCTCGAGCTACAACGACTGGGTGACCACCAGCCAGATCCTGGGCTCGCAGCTGTCGACGGTGGGCATCACCCTCACCCCGCGGGGCATCTCCTTCGAGCAGTGGCTCGAGGCGCGCGACACCGGGAACTTCGACATCACCATCTCCACCGCGGGGGCCGGGCAGAGCCCCTGGGACCTGTACCGCGCGATGCTCTCCTCCGAGTACCGCACCGAGGGCGACGAGCCGGTGGTGGCGAACTTCCAGCGCTGGTACGACGAGGAGACCGACGAGCTGCTGCGCTCCTTCGCCGAGACCGACGACGAGGCCGAGCAGCGCGCCGCGATCGACGGGCTGCAGCGGATCATGGTCGAGCAGATGCCCGCCCTGCCGATCGTCACGGCGCCGAACTGGTTCAACTACAACACCGCGCACTGGACGGGCTTCCCGGACGAGTCGGAGCCGTACGCCCTGGGCGCGCCCGTGCAGAACGCCGACCGGGTCATGGTGCTGCGCGCCCTGACCAGGACCACGAGCTGAGGCGGAGGAGCCACCGATGAGATACCTGCTGAAGAAGCTGGGCCTGTACGCGTTCATCGCCTGGGCCGCCCTGACGCTGAACTTCCTGATCCCGCGCCTGATGCCGGGCGATCCCGTGCGCGTGCTCATCGCCGGCTCCGAGGGCCAGATCGAGCCCGAGGCGGCCGAGGCGATCGCCGCACAGTTCGGGATGACCGATGACCCGCTGATCATCCAGTACGGGCGCTACCTGGCGGACCTGGTGAACCTCGACCTGGGCACCTCGCTGAGCAACTACCCCGTCCCGGTCATCGACATCATCTCCGGGGCGATGCCCTGGACCGTCGTGCTGGTGGGCGTCTCCACCGTGATCAGCTTCCTGCTGGGCACCGGGCTGGGCGTGCTGCTGGCCTGGCGCCGCGGCACCTGGTCCGATCATGTGCTGCCGGCGCTGACCTTCCTCAACGCCATCCCGTACTTCTGGATGGCGCTGATCCTCGTGCTCGTGCTCGCGGTGACCTTCGGCTGGTTCCCCTACGCGGGGGCGTACGACCGCACCATGTTCCCCGAGCTGTCCGCCCCGTTCATCGGCTCGGTGGTGCTCCACGCCGCCCTGCCCGCCCTGACGATCGTCATCGGCTCCTTCGCGGGATGGGTGCTGCAGATGCGGAACATGACCGTGACGATCCTCGGCGAGGACTACGTCTCGATGGCCGAGGCGAAGGGGCTGCCGCCGCGGATGGTGCTGTTCGGCTACGCCGCGCGCAACGCGATCCTGCCCAGCATCACCGGATTCGCGCTCGCGCTCGGCGCTGTCGTCGGCGGATCGATGCTCACCGAGGTCATCTTCAACTATCCGGGACTGGGCTACACCCTGTTCCAGGCCGTCTCCGCGCAGGACTTCCCCCTCATGCAGGGGCTGTTCCTGATCATCTCCCTCGCGGTGATCGTCGCGAACCTCATCGCGGACGCCGCGTACGTCGTCCTCGATCCTCGTACCCGACAGGGGGCCTGAGCCATGACCATCTCCACCCTCGTCCCGCGCGGCGGGAAGGTCCGTGCCGGCCTGCTCATCGTGCTGGTGTTCGCGGCGCTGGCCGTGTTCGGGCCGATGATCGCCCGCTTCGACCCGAGCCAGACCTCCTTCGAGATGCTCGAGCCGCCCTCGGCGCGGCACTGGCTGGGCACCACCCAGACCGGCCAGGACGTGTTCGCGCAGTTCATGACCGGTGCCCGCACCTCCCTCCTGGTGGGGCTGCTGGCCGGGGTCGTCTCCCAGGTGGTCTCCGTGGCCGTCGGCCTGCTCGGCGGGTACCTCCGCGGCGTCGCCGACGATCTGCTGTACATCCTCACCGCGGTGTTCCTGGTGATCCCCGGCATGCCGATCCTCATCGTGCTCACCGGGTACCTGCCCTCGCGCGGGCTGCTGTCGATCGCGATCGTCATCGCGATCACCTCCTGGGCCGGCTCCGCCCGCGTGATCCGCGCCCAGACCCTCTCCCTGCGCAACCGCGAGTTCGTCGAGGCGGCCCGCGCCACCGGCGAGAGCCGGATCCGGATCATGTTCTTCGAGGTCCTGCCCAACATGCTCCCGCTGGTCGCCTCCGGCTTCCTGTTCTCGGTGATCGGCGGCATCCTCGCCGAGGCCGGTCTGGCCTTCCTGGGGCTCGGCTCGCTGACCACCACCAGCTGGGGGTCGATGCTCTACTTCGCGCAGAACTCCCAGGCGCTGCTGGCCGGCGCCTGGTGGTGGTACGTGCCGCCGGGCCTCGCGATCGCGGTGATCGGCGCGGGCCTCGCCCTGATCAACTTCGCGATCGACGAGTACTCCAACCCGCGCCTGCGCACCGGAGCGGCGGTGCGGAAGGGGGCGGCCGCCCGCGCCGCGGGCGGCGACGCCACCAGCACGGACGCCCAGGCCTCGGGGATCGGCTCGACGGGACCGCGCCGCCCGGGCGGCGCGACCGGCGCGACGGCGGAGCACGTCGCCCTCACCGACGACCGCGCTCCCGCCGGGACGGAGCAGCGGGAGGATCCGGAGCTCGCCCCGCGCCTCCGCCCCTCCCCGATGCCGGGCTCGCCCATCATCGAGGTCGACGCGCTGCACGTGGACTACCCGACCGGGTTCGGGACGGTCCACGCCGTCGAGGACGTCTCGCTGACGCTGCGCCGCGGCGAGATCCTCGGACTGGCGGGCGAATCCGGGTCGGGCAAGTCCACCCTCACCAACGCGATCACCCGGCTGCTGCGACCCCCGGCCGAGATCACCGACGGGTCGATCACCTACCGGGCGGAGGACGGCACGGCCACGGACCTGCTGCACCTCGAGGACCGGGAGCTGAGGGCCCTGCGATGGAACGAGATCGCCGTGGTGTTCCAGAGCGCCATGAACGCGCTGAACCCCGTCACCTCGATCCACGCCCAGTTCGACGACGTGATCCGGGTGCACCGACCCGGGCTGCCCCCGGCGCGGCGCACCGAGATCGCGAAGGAGCACCTGCGCCGGGTGGGGATCGACCCCTCGCGGATCGACGCCTACCCGCACGAGCTCTCCGGCGGCATGAAGCAGCGGGTCGCGATCGCGATCGCCCTCGTGCTCGAGCCCGACGTGATCTTCATGGACGAGCCGACCACCGCGCTGGACCTGCTGGTGCAGCGTGACGTCCTCGACCAGGTGGTGCGCCTGCGCGAGGAGTACGGCTTCGCGATCGTCTTCACCACGCACGATCTGGCCCTGCTGCTGGAGATCTCCGACTCCATCGCCGTGATGCGGCACGGGCGGCTCGTCGAGTACGGGCCCGCCATGGACGTCTACCGGTCCCCGCAGCACCCGTACACCAGGACGCTGCTGTCTTCGCTCGAGAACCTGGGGAGCCTCGCATGACCACCACCGACACCACACCCTCAGGGGCGGCGAGCACCGAGCCCCGCGTCATCCTCGAGGGCCGCCACCTCGTCAAGGAGTACCCCGTCGGCGCCCGCACCGGGCTGCTGCGCCGCCAGCAGACGATGCGCGCGGTCGACGACGTCTCGCTCGCCCTCGTCCAGGGCCGCATCACGGCGCTGGTGGGCCAGAGCGGCTCGGGCAAGTCGACGCTGGGCCGGATGCTCGCCCGGCTCATCCCCACCACCTCGGGGCAGATCCTGCTGGACGGCCGGGAGGTGCCCACCTCCGGCGGCACCGGCCACCGGCAGTACGTGGGAGACGTGCAGCTCACGCTGCAGGACCCCTTCGCCTCGCTGAACCCGCTGCGCCGGATCGCGTACACCCTGGGCCGCGCGGTGCGCCTCCACCAGGAGGTGCGGGCCGCGAGCGCCGTGCACGAGCGCTGCCTGCACCTGCTGGAGCGCGTGGGGCTCACACCGGCGGAGCGCTACCTCGATCGCTTCCCCCACGAGCTCTCCGGCGGGGAGCGCCAGCGCGTCTCCTTCGCGCGCGCCCTCGCCGCCTCGCCGAGGGTGCTCATCGCGGACGAGCCGGTCTCGATGCTCGACGTCACCATCCGTCAGGAGATGCTCGACCTCATCGACTCGCTGCGCCGGGACGAGGACCTCGCCGTCCTCTACATCACCCACGATCTGGGCAGCGCGCGGCGCTACTCGGACGAGGTGATGGTGATGCACCACGGGCGCGTGGTGGAGCGGGGCACGAGCCGCGCGGTGATCGACGACCCGCAGCACGAGTACACCCGTCGCCTGCTCGCCGCCGCCCCGAACCCCGCCGCCCGGCTGCGCTGAGCGCGGAGCCCGCAGCGCTGAGCGCGCGCCGGGCGCCCGCCGCGCCGGGCGGCGAGCAGGCCGGCGCCGCGACGGGTGCTCAGCCGAAGGCGAGGCGCGCCAGCTCCCGCCGGGAGCGCTCGACGGTGAAGCGCGTGCGGTGGGGATGGACCCGGTTGGTCAGCAGCACCGCGACGGTGCCGGTGCCGGGGTCGGCGAGCACCGAGGTGCCCGTGAACCCGGGGTGCCCCACAACCCGGGGCAGCACGGCCCCGGTCTCGAGCTCCTGTCCGATCCGCAGCCCGCAGCCCTGCTGCCACGGGGCACCCGTCCGCACCCCGGCGGGCAGCTGGTCACGGGTCAGCAGGCGGCGCGTCGCGGGGGACAGGTGCGGCCCCGGGCCTCTGCCCGCGAGCACCCGGCCCAGGGCGAGGGCGTCCTCGAGGGTCGCGAAGACGCCGGCGTTGCCGGCCCCGCCCAGCGACCAGGCGGTCTCGTCATGCGTCGTGCCGCGCACGAGGCCGCGCGGAGGATCCGCCTGGTGCTCGGTGGCTGCTGCCCGTGCCGCCCGCTCCGGGCAGGGCTCCCAGCCGGCGCTCGTGGCTCCGGCCGGGGCGAGCACCCGACGGCGGGCGAGCTCCGGCAGGGCCGTGCCGGTGAGCTCCTCGAGCAGCGCGCCGAGCAGGATGAATCCGATGCACGAGTAGGCGTGCGCGGTGCCCGGGGCGGTCACGAGCGGCGCGCTCGAGACCGCCTCGAGACGGGCCCGGCGATCCCCGGGCAGGCGCCACAGCGGCATCACCGGCGGCAGCCCCGCGGTGTGGGTCAGCAGATGGTGGGCGGTGATCCGGGGATCGGGCGCGCGCATGTGCTCGGCCACCGGGGAGTGCGGGTCCAGCACGCCGTCGTCGATGAGGGTCGCCGCGGTCAGCGCCGTGACCACCTTCGTCACGGAGGCCAGGTCGAACAGGGTGTCCTCGCGCACCGGCGTGATCTCGCGCGAGCCGGCCGGGAGGCGGGTGCCGTCGGCCGCGAACAGGGCCGTCACCCCGGAGCACGCCCGCGGGTCGCCGTGCCCGGGCCGGTCCACGGCGGCGGCCGCCGCGGTCGCGCCCTCGAGGGGGTCGCCGTCCGGGGGAGCGGAGGCGGCGGTGCGGGTCAGCGCGCCGACCAGCGCGCCGAGCCGGTCATGGTCCTCGTCGGCGTCCTGTGCCATCAGTGCGAGCCGTGCTCGAGCTGCTCGGGGAGCGGCTCGTCCTCGAGATCGCCGTGGTGCAGCGCGGCCGTGCGGCGCAGCATCCGCTCCGCGGCCCACGCCGCCAGCCCGAGCGCGACGCCGATCACGCCGAAGAGGACGTCGGCGGCGTCGGCGCTGCGGTCCGGCAGCGCCACGCCCTGCACCAGTTCGATGAGCAGCGTGTGCGCGATGGCGAGGATCGCCACCCAGCCGATCGGGAACCGCCGCCGCGGGGCGAGCAGCCTCCCGGCGGCGAACACCGTCAGGCCGAACACCAGCAGATGCACCGCCTTGTCGATCCCCGGCACCTCGGCACCGGGCGTGCCCGCCGGCAGGGAGGGCACGTAGAAGCCGATGTTCAGCAGCAGCGCGAGCACCAGCAGCCCGGCGCGCCACGGCAGGGAGCCGCCCACCCGTGCGATCTCGTCGGGCAGGCGGCGGAGGAAATCGACGACAGCGTCCATGCACTGCATTGTCCCAGCGTCGGGCCGCGCTGCCCGGGAGGCGGGGCCGACGCCGGCTCGGCGAGACGGAGACGACACGGCGGGCGCCGCGGCGCCGGGCAGCCCTGACACCGGCAGCCCGGTCGCCGGCAGCCCATGGGCCGCCGGCGTGCCGGCCGGTAAGCTCGAGGCGTCTCGACACCGACCGAGGGAGCAGTCATGTCCTCCACCTCCGACCCGTCCCGGATGGACCCCTACAGCGACGACCCGGGCGCCGCGCCCGGCAGCACCGCGGTGCTGGACCGGCAGCTGCAGGAGCAGGAGCAGAGCACCGACGACGGCGACCACGACCGGTTCGCCCACTACGTGCGCAAGAACAAGATCACCCAGGCCGCCCTCGGCGGGACCCCGGTGATCGCGCTGTGCGGCAAGGTGTGGGTGCCCGGCCGCGACCCCGAGAAGTACCCGGTGTGCCCGGAGTGCAAGGAGATCTACGACGGCATGCGCGAGCCGAACGACGGCGGCGACGGCACGGGAGGCTCCGGGCGCGGCGGCGGCTTCCGCGGCTTCTTCGGCGGGCGGCGCTGAGCGGCGGCGACACACCCTCCGACTTCCTCACATCGGGCCTGTCGGCGGGTCGTCGGAGGGGCGCGGTACGGTGGTCAGCGCTGTGAACACGACCCCCTCTCTCTTCTCCGCGAGCGACCCCCGCCAGCCCTCCGAGGCCGCGGCGAGATCGCTTCCCGTCGCCTACCCGGAGCGTGCCGCCTGGGGCACCGTCCCCAAGCTCCGCGCCTGGCAGGCCGAGGCGCTCGAGCTGTACCGCAGCCGTGCCCCCAAGGACTTCCTGGCGGTCGCGACGCCCGGCGCCGGCAAGACCACCTTCGCGCTGCAGATCGCGGCGGCGCTGCTGTCCGAGGGCACCGTCCGCCGCATCACGGTGGTCGCCCCGACGGAGCATCTGAAGACCCAGTGGGCCGATGCCGCCGCCCGCGTGGGCATCTCGCTGGACCCGAACTTCTCCAACGCCCAGGGCGCGCACGGCTCCCACTTCCAGGGCGTGGCCCTCACCTACGCGCAGATCGGCATGCACCCGGCGCTGCACCGCGCGCGCACCGAGGCGGATCGCACCCTGGTGATCCTCGACGAGATCCACCACGCCGGTGACTCGCGCACCTGGGGCGACGGGGTGCGGGAGGCCTTCGATCCGGCCACGCGCCGCCTCGCCCTGACCGGCACGCCGTTCCGCTCGGACGATTCGCAGATCCCCTTCGTCACCTACGAGGAGGACGGCGAGGGCTTCCTGCGCTCGAAGGCGGATTACACCTACGGCTACGGCGATGCGCTGCGCGACCACGTGGTGCGCCCCGTGCTGTTCATGACGTATTCGGGGCGCATGCACTGGCGCACCAAGTCGGGGGACGAGGTCTCCGCCCAGCTCGGCGCGCTCGAGACGAAGGACATCACCCAGCAGGCCTGGCGCACCGCGCTGGACCCCAAGGGGGAGTGGATCCAGTCGGTGCTCTCCGCCGCCGATCGCCGCCTCACCGAGGTGCGCCGTCACGTGCCGGACGCCGGCGGCCTCGTGATCGCCACGGACCAGAAGGCGGCCCGCTCCTATGCGGCGACGCTGCGGGACATCTGCGGCGAGGAGCCCACCGTGGTCCTCTCGGACGACGTCGGCGCCGGCAAGCGGATCGAGGCGTTCTCGGACTCCGAGGAGCGCTGGATGGTGGCGGTGCGCATGGTCTCCGAGGGCGTGGACGTGCCTCGCCTGGCGGTGGGCGTGTACGCCACCTCGACCTCGACCCCGATGTTCTTCGCCCAGGCCGTGGGCCGCTTCGTGCGGTCCCGGACACGAGGGGAGACGGCGAGCGTCTTCCTGCCCACGGTCCCGATCCTCATGGGGCATGCCGCGGAGATGGAGGCGGAGCGCGATCACGTGCTCGATCGCCGCCCGACGTCGGGCGACGAGGAGACCGGGCTCGACGAGAGCCTCATCGAGCAGGCCAACCGTCCCGAGCAGGCCTCCGATCAGCTGGAGATGAGCTTCGAGGCGCTCGAGTCGGAGGCGAGCTTCGACCGGGTGCTGTTCGACGGCGGCGAGTACGGCGCCGGCGGCATGATCGGCAGCGAGGACGAGCAGGAGTTCCTGGGCATCCCGGGCCTGCTCGACGCTGAGCAGATGCGCACCGTCCTCCAGCAGCAGCAGGCCCAGCAGCAGGCGCGCCGGCAGAAGAGCGGCGCCGCGGAGTCGCCCACCACGCCCGGCGTGGTCGACCATCGCCAGCTCATGGACCTGCGCAAGGAGCTCAGCACCCTGGTCGCGGCCTGGTCGCGCAAATCCGGCACGCCCCACGGCTCCGTGCACAACACGCTGCGCAGCCGCAGCGGCGGGCCCGCGGTCGCGCAGGCCAGCGCCGAACAGATCCAGGAGCGGATCGCGATCGTGCGCGGCTGGTTCGTCGGCCGCCGCTGATCGCCAGGGCGGCCACCACCGGTCGCCGCTGACCGCCGACGGCCGATCCGCCCGCGGGCTCCGGCGAGCCCGGCGATACGGCTCAGCCCAGCAGGCGGGCCGCCTCGACGCCGTCGGTGATCGTGGGGATCGCGACCTCGCCGTCCGGGCCCTCGTCGGCCGGCAGTCCCAGCTCGGCCACCGAGGCGGCGTGCCGGGCCCGCGCCGCCTCCACCCGCGCCGGGGCGCGCAGCTCCTCCACGAGCTCGCCGCCGCGGATCAGCGGCTGCTGCAGGGCCCGCATCGAGGTGCGCTTCCACTCCGGGTTCGAGGCGCCGGAGGTCAGCTCCGCCACCAGCTCCCGCTCGAACTCGGCGACCTCCTCCTCGCCCGGCAGCACCAGCTCGGCGAACGCGGTGTCGCCCACGAGCATGCGGAACGCGGCCTTGCCCGCACCGAGGGTCTCCTTCGCGGCGGAGCGCTTGCCCACCGGGTGCATCCGCCCGTCGGCCCCCTCCCGCTCCACGAGCTTGTAGACGAAGCCGGGGGCCGGGTGGCCGCCGCCGGTGACGAGGCGGGTGCCGATGCCGTAGCCGTCCAGCGGCTCGTCCTTCAGCTCCTCGACCCGGTGCTCGTCGAGATCGCCGGTGGCGGTGATCCGCGTGGAGGTGGCCCCGAGCGAGTCCAGCAGGGAGCGCACCTGCGCCGCCTGCTTCCCGAGATCGCCCGAATCCAGGCGCACCGCGCCGAGGCCGGGGCCGGCGATCTCCACCGCTGTGCGCACCGCCTGCTCGACGTCGTAGGTGTCCACCAGCACGGTGGTGCCGGTCCCCTGGGAGGCGAGCTGTGCGCGGAACGCCTCCTCCTCGGTGTCGAACAGGAGGGTGAAGGCATGGGCGGCGGTCCCGGCGACGGGGACCCGGTAATGAGCGCCGGCGGCGAGGTTCGAGGTCGAGGCGAAGCCGACCACGTACGCGGCGCGGGCCGCGGCGATCGCGGCGTCCTCGTGCACGCGGCGCCCGCCCATCTCGATGCAGGGGCGGCCCCGCGCAGCGGTGACCATGCGCGAGCCGGCCGAGGCGACGCCGCTGTCGTGGTTGAGGATCGACAGCACCGCCGTCTCCAGCAGCACCGCGTTCTCGAAGGTGCCCTCGATGCGCAGCACCGGTGAGTTGGGGAAGTACAGCTCACCCTCCGCATAGCCGTGCACATCGCCGCGGAAGCGGTACTCGGCCAGGTGCTCGAGGGTCTCCTCCTTGAGCACGCCCGCCGTGCGCAGGTAGCGCAGATCGGCGTCGTCGAAGCGGAAGTCGGCGATCGCGTCGAGCACGCGACTGGTGCCGGCGAGAGCGCCGTAGCGACGCCCCTCGGGCAGGGAACGGGTGAAGACCTCGAAGACGCAGCGCCGCGACGCGGTGCCGGCCTCGCGGGCGGCCTCCAGCATCGTCAGCTCGTAGAGATCGGTGAGCAGGGCAGAAGTCACGGTGTCCACCGTAATGCGTGGCGGGACGGCAGGGGACCGGGCGCGCCCCGTAGACTCGTCCCCGCCGCCTCCCGATCCCTGGGGCGCGGTCGGACTCAGGAGGATGTGCATGCCGGTGGACCTGCCGCGGGCGGATCCGGGGACGGGCTCGCGCACCGACCTCGCAGGCAGTGTGCAGGGCACGCTGGAGGCCGACGGGCCATGGTGCACCGTGGTCTGGAACGACCCGGTGAACCTCATGAGCTACGTCGTGTTCGTGTTCCGCCGCTACTTCGGGTACTCCCATCTCGTCGCGGAGCAGCTGATGATGCAGGTCCACGAGGAGGGGCGCGCGATCGTCTCGCGCGGCTCCCGCGAACGGGCGGAGACGGACGTGCAGGCGATGCACTCCTTCGGCCTGCAGGCCACGCTCGAGCGGGCGGGGGAGGGCTGATGGCGCACGCATTCCGCCGCCGCGCGGACGGCACCCTGGCCTGCCGCCTCGACGGCGAGGAGAAGGCGATCATCGCCCAGGTCGCCCAGGAGACGGCCGATCTGATCCGGGCCGATCTGGGGATCGACGCCGAGGGCGACGTGCTGCGCCGGGCCGCGCAGAGCGAGGACCCGCTGCGCCGCCTGGAGGCGGAATTCGCCGGCCGTGACGCCCGCGACCCCTCGGACTCCGCGGTCAAGCGCCTGTTCCCCGCCGCCTCGGAGGATCCCACCGCCGCAGCCGAGTTCCGGCGCCTGGGCCAGCAGGACCTGGCCGACGGGAAGCTCGCCGACCTCCGCCTGGTGATGACGATCCTGGACCGCACCGGCGGCGGGCACAGCGAGGTGGTGGTCGACGAGGCCGAGTCGCTCGCGATGCTGCGCGCCCTCAACGACGTGCGGATCGTGCTCGCCGACCGGCTGGGCCTGCAGCGCGACGGCGATTTCGACACGGTGCGGATGCTGCAGCAGATCGGTGAGCGGGTCGAGGGGGCCGGGCCCTCCGGCGATGACGAGCACGTCGGCTCCGACATCGTCATCGCCGTGTACGAGCTGCTGTCCTGGCTGCAGGAGAGCCTGCTGCGCGCCCTGGACTGACGGTGTCGCGGCGGGGCACGGACGGTGCGGCGACGCGCCTCCCGGCCCCCGACGGGATGTGGACGAGGTGTGAAACTGCACGCAGTGAGCGTGCCGTCACTGCCGCGGACGGTTGTCGAGATTAGCCTTGCCCGGATGAACAACGCGCCGATCGGGATCTTCGACTCCGGGGTGGGTGGCCTGACCGTCGCCCGCGCCGTCCTCGACCAGCTGCCGCAGGAGGAGCTGGTCTACATCGGCGACACCGCGCACGGGCCCTACGGCCCGCGCCCGATCGCCGAGGTGCGCTCCCTCGCCCTGGAGATCATGGACGAGCTCGTTGGCCACGGGGTGAAGATGCTGGTCATCGCCTGCAATACCGCCTCCGCCGCGGTGCTGCGGGATGCACGGGAGCGCTACGACGTGCCGGTGATCGAGGTGATCCAGCCGGCCGTGCGCCGCGCCGTCGCCGCGACCCGCAACCGCCGGGTCGGCGTGATCGCGACCGAGGGCACCGTCACCTCCCGCGCCTACGAGGATGCCTTCGCCGCCGCGCCGGACCTCACCCTCACCGCCCAGGCCTGCCCGCGCTTCGTCGAGTTCGTCGAGAACGGCGTGGTCTCCGGCCGCGAGGTGGTCGAGATGGCGGAGGAGTACCTCGCCCCGGTGCGCGAGGCGGAGGTGGACACCCTGGTGCTGGGCTGCACCCACTACCCGATGCTCGCCGGCCCCATCAGCTACGTGATGGGACCGGACGTCACCCTGGTCTCCTCCGCGGAGGAGACCGCGCTGGACGTCTACAGCCAGCTGCAGGCCACCGAGCAGCTGCGGGAGACGCAGCGCCCGCCGCGGCACGTCTTCTCCCAGACGGCCTTCGGCACGGGCAGCGAGAACTTCGCCCGGCTCTCCCGCCGCTTCCTCGGCCCCACCCTGGAGACGACCGCGTCGCTGCCGGCGGTGCTGGCATGAGGATCCACGTCATCGGCTGCAGCGGCAGCTTCGCAGGCCCCGGAGGCGCCGCCTCGAGCTATCTGATCGAGCACGAGGACGCCGACGGGCGGCTGTGGCGGGTGCTGCTGGACCTCGGGTCCGGCGCCTTCGGCCCGCTGCAGAGCGTGATCGACCCGGCCGATCTGGACGCGGTGATCATCTCCCACCTCCATCCCGATCACTTCCTCGACGTCACCGGGCTCGAGGTGTTCTGGGCGTATCATTCGCGCGACGACCTGGGCCTGCTGCCCGTCCACGCCCCGGCACCGCTGCCCGAGAGGATCGCCGCCGTGCTGGGCCGCGAGGGCCGGGTCCCGGACGGGGTGACGTGCGCGCCCTTCGAGCACCACGTCCTCACCGACCACCAGCGCTTCACGATCGGGCCGCTGCAGATCGAGACCCGCGCCGTGCTCCACCCCGTCGAGGCCTACGGCTTCCGCATCACCGCTGGAGACGCCACCTTCGTCTACTCGGGGGACACCGACGCCTGCGAGGCGCTGGACGAGCTGGCCCGAGACGCCGACCTGTTCCTGTGCGAGGCCGGATACATCGAGGGCCGGGACGACCGCTTCACCGGGGTGCACCTCACCGGCCGCCGCGCCGGTCAGTGCGCCACCCGGGCCGGAGTGCGCCAGCTGGCGCTGACGCACATCCCCGCCTGGACCGATCCGGAGATCCCGCTGGCCGAGGCGCGCGAGGTGCATTCGGGGCCGATCACGATGGTCGCCCCGATGGATATCCTCGAGGTCGTCCCTGATCGAGCCCGCGCCTGATCGACGCACTGCGCGCACCGCGCAGTCGGAGATCCGCGGCCCCTGACGCTTCTCGAGGAAGGAGCTCCATGAGCTCTTCGACCCCCACCCCCGCCGGCGACCGCATCGACGGCCGCACCCCGGATCAGCTGCGGGAGGTGCGCATCACCCGCGGCTGGCTCGACCACGCCGAGGGCAGCGCCCTGATCGAGTTCGGCCGCACCCGCGTGCTGTGCGCCGCGTCCTTCACCGCGGGCGTGCCGCGCTGGAAGCAGGGCTCGGGCTCCGGCTGGGTCACGGCCGAGTACGCGATGCTGCCGCGCGCCACGAACTCCCGCTCCCCGCGCGAATCCGTCAAGGGCAAGATCGGCGGGCGCACCCATGAGATCTCCCGCCTGATCGGCCGTTCGCTGCGCGCCGTGATCGATCTCGACGCGCTGGGGGAGAACACCATCCAGCTCGACTGCGACGTGCTCCAGGCCGACGGCGGCACCCGCACCGCGGCGATCACCGGCGCCTACGTGGCACTGGCCGACGCGATCTCGTGGGGCAAGCAGCACACCGCCCTGCCGGCCGCCGCCCAGGTGCTCACCGACTCGGTGAGCGCGATCAGCGTGGGCATCGTCGACGACCGCCCGCTGCTGGACCTCGAGTACCGCGAGGACGTCGCCGCCGGGACCGACATGAACGTCGTGGTCACCGGCTCGGGCTCCTTCGTCGAGGTGCAGGGCACCGCCGAGGGCGCGCCCTTCGACCGCGCCGAGCTGGGGGCGCTGCTGGATCTCGCGACCGGCGGCTGCGCGCAGCTGGCGCAGACCCAGCAGGACGTCCTGGCGCAGCAGCGATGAGCGGGGCCCGCACGGACCTGCCCGACGGAGCGCGGGTGATCCTCGCCTCCCACAACGCCAAGAAGCTGGGGGAGCTGCAGCGGATCCTCACCGCCGCGGTGCCCGGGCTCGCCCCCGAGCAGGTGATCTCCTCGGCCGGGATCGCGCTGCCGGACGTGGTCGAGGATGCGGTCACCTTCGAGGGCAACGCCCTGCTGAAGGCCCGCTCGGCCGCGGCGGCCACCGGCCTGCTCGCGGTCGCCGACGATTCCGGCCTCGCCGTCGACGTGCTCGGCGGGGCGCCGGGGATCTTCTCCGCCCGCTGGTCGGGCCGCCACGGCGACGACGAGGCGAACAACGATCTGCTGCTCGCCCAGCTCGGCGACGTCCCCGACGCGCATCGCACGGCGCGCTTCGTCTGTGCGGCGGCGCTGGTCGCCCCCGGCGGTGCGGAGAGCGTCGAGCGCGGCGAGATGGTGGGCCTGCTGCTGCGGGAGCGCCGCGGCGAGGGCGGCTTCGGCTACGACCCGCTGTTCCTGCCGGACGGGGAGACGCGCTCCGCGGCGGAGCTCAGCCCCGCGCAGAAGGATGCGATCTCCCACCGCGGGAAGGCGTTCCGGGCCCTGGCCGGGCACGTCGCGCAGCTGCTGGTCTGAGGCGCGGCCGGGCGCTGCCCGACGACCTCCAGCCCGCGCGCCGCTCAGAGGACGCCGACGTGGGCGAGGGCCCGCCGCACCAGCAGGTCCCGGCCGCCGTCCATCTCGTGCAGCGGGGAGGTCTCGGCCAGCAGCTCGTCGATCTCGAACCAGGTCAGCTCCAGCGCGTCCTCCTGCGGGGCGGTCTCCCCGTCGATCGGCACCACGTAGGCCAGCGAGAGCGCGTGCTGGCGGGGATCGTGGAACGGTGAGACGCCCGGGGTGGGGAAGTATTCGGCGACCGTGAACGGCACCGGGGAGACGGGGATGCGGGGCATCGCCATCGGGCCCATGTCCTTCTCCACGTGCCTCGCGATCGCTTCCCGCAGCGTCTCGTGCACCAGGACGCGCCCGGAGACGATCGTGCGCACGATCCGCCCGGCACCGGAGGCGCGCAGCAGCAGGCCCACCTCCACGACGGAGCCGTCCACGTCCGTGCGCACCGGCACCACGTCGACGTACGGGATCGGCAGGCGGCGGCGCAGCTCGGCGATGTGCTCGGGCTCGAACCAGGAGCCCTCGGAATCCACGGCGGTGCGACTGGTCATCGGAGGCCTCCCTCGGCGGCGGCCGCAGCGGTGCTGCGGGCGGCGATCTGCGCGGGTGTCAGGTGCGACTTCTCGAGGACGAACCGCGGGTTCTGCTCGCGGGAGACGACCTTGACCGCATGGTCGACCTCCTGGCCCGCGATCATCCTCACCCGCCAGGTGGTCTCCTCGAGCTCGACGAGGGACAGCGTGGCGTTGGGGATCGAGGGCAGCGGCTGCTCGATGATCCCCGAGAGGAGGAAGCGGATCAGCGTCCCGTGCGCGACCAGGAGGACCTTCTGGCCCGGGAACCTCTCCTCGAGCGCCTCCAGGGCGTCGTAGCCGCGGTCGGCGACGGCCTGGTGCTCCTCACGGCCGGGGAAGGACCTGCCGGGGTAGGTGCGCTCCATCTCCTCGACGGGCTGTCCCTCGGCGGCACCCCAGTCGATCTCCACCAGGCGCGGATCGGTGCCGCCGAAGGGGAGGGCATGGTCCTCGCAGATGATCCGCGCCGTCTGCTCGGCCCGCTGCAGCGGTGAGGAGATCACCACGTCCCAGTCCACGTCCGGCAGATCGTCGAAGGCCGCATGGGCCTGCGCGATCCCTGTCGCGTTCAGCGGGATGTCCGAGGATCCCTGGAAGAGATCCTGCAGGTTGTAGTCCGTCTGTCCGTGGCGGACGAGCCCGAACAGCGTCATGGGCACTCTCCTCGTCGCGGGGGTGATGCGTGCGCGAGGGGGGACTCGAACCCCCAAGCCCGAGGGCACTGGAACCTAAATCCAGCGCGTCTGCCAATTCCGCCACTCGCGCGCGGGCCCAGCCTAGCGGCACGACGGGCATGCTCCGGTAGGCTCGGGAGGTCGGTGACGCACGGTGCCCGCCCCGGACGCGGGCGGCGCGGTCGCGCCACCACCCTCGTACCGCACAGACCCTCGCAATCCCAGGAGTTCCCCATGAGCGCCCTCGCCGGCAAGACCGCCGTCATCACCGGTTCGTCCCGAGGAGTCGGGGCCGCGACCGCGAAGCTGCTCGCCGCCGAGGGAGCGAACGTCGTCATCAACTACCGCCAGAAGGCGCCGCGGGCGAACAAGGTCGTCGCCGAGATCGAGGCCGCCGGCGGGAAGGCCATCGCCGTCGGCGCCGACCTCACCGACCCCGAGAGCGTGCGCCAGCTCATGCAGACCGCGGTCGACACCTTCGGCGGCCTGGACCTGCTGGTCCTGAACGCCTCCGGCGGCATGGAGGCCGATCTCGGCGAGGACTACGCGATGCGCCTGAACCGCGACGCGCAGAACGACGCCCTCACCGCCGGGCTCGAGCACCTCATCGAGGGCGGCCGCGTGGTCTTCGTGACCAGTCACCAGGCGCACTTCATCGACGAGGTGGAGACCATGCCCGAGTACGAGCAGGTCGCGCGCTCGAAGCGGGCCGGCGAGACGGCGCTGACGGAGCGGCTGCCCGAGATGTCCGAGGAGGGTGTCTCCTTCGTGGTGGTCTCCGGCGACATGATCGAGGGGACCGTCACCGCGACCCTGCTCAACCGTGCCCGGCCCGGCGCCCTCGAGGCCCGCCGCGAGGCCGCCGGCAAGCTCTACTCCGTCGAGGAGTTCGCCGCCGAGGTCGCGACGATGGCCACGGCGGACGTCGAGACCGGCCACGTCGAGCTCGTCGGCGGCGCGGAGGATTTCCTCTCCCGCACCGCGCGCTGAGCCGCGCACGTGGCGCGGGCCACGAGCCGCCCGCGACCACGATACGATCTGCAACAGCAAGCCCTGACGACCCCCGGAGGCAGTGGTGGCCAAGAACAAGAGCCTGGACGAGATGCGCGACGAGGCCTATCGGCGACAGGACAACCTCGCGTCGGACATCGACGAGCTCCTGGATCGCGTCAATCCCAAGAACGCCGCGACCCGCTGGAAGAACGAGCTGGTCGGTTCGGTGAAGGGTTTTTCCGCGGCCGGTGACGGGAAGACCCCTGCGACGCGCCCCATGGCGGTCGCAGGCGGCGTCATCGGCGTGGTCCTGATCGGTGCGGGCATCGCCACGGCGGTGGCCCTGTCCCGGCGGGAGCCCACCCGCGGCGAGAAGCTCGCCGCCGCCATGAAGGACGCCCGGCGCAGCACCGAGCGGTCCGCGAAGAAGGCGGCGAAGTCCGTGAAGAAGTCCTCGCTGCCCCGCTCCAAGGAGGCGGAGAAGCACGCCGCAGAGCTCGGAGCGATCCTCCAGGAGGCCGCGAAGCGGGCCGAGAAGAAGGTCGCGTCCACCGGGCGCTGAGCGCGCTCCACCCGCAGCGGCGCCCTGCGAGCGGAATCCTGCACGGCAGCGGCCTGCGCCCCCGCCGCGATATCTCACGAACGCTCCGGTCCCCTGCGGGGCCGGGGCGTTCGTCATGCCCGGGGCGTGCCCTGCTGCCCGTCGACGTAGAGCCAGGCGCCGTCCTCCCGGACGAACCGGGAGAGCTCCCGCTGCACCTGGCGCCCCTGCGGGCCGCGCGAGATCGCGCTGAACTCCACCGTGCCGGCGTCGTCGAAGGGTCCGCCGGCGGTGCTCGCGTGGATCTCCAGCCGCAGCCAGCGCACCTCCTCGGCGAGTGAAGCGGCGAGGTCGGCACGCTCCGGCGCGGTGGCGGGATGCCAGCTGCGCAGCAGATGCTCGAGGTCCCGCACCGCGAAGGCGGTGTACCGCGATCGCATCAGTGCCTGGGCCGTGCCGGCGCGGCGCTCCTGCCGCAGCACCGGGCGGCAGCACGCGCCGAAGGTGTCACCGCTGCCGCACGGGCAGCGGTCGTCATCGGTCAGATCAGCGCTCGAAGAATGCACCGTGCCAGTATCCCCGCTCCGCCGCCGGCCTGGCAGGATCGGGGCATGCCCGACCTCCCGTCCTCCCCGTCCACCTCGCCCGCAGCGCCGCTGCCCGCCGGATTCCGCCTCACCCGCTCCGCGCCGACGCGCCGGGAGTACGTGCGCCTGCGCCAGGTGGCCGGGCTCAGCCCCCGCACTGCCGCGCAGGCGGCCGGGGCGCTGGCGAACAGCTGGGCCTGGGCCGCGGTCCGCACCGCCGAGGGCGATCTGGCCGCGATGGGCCGCGTGATCGGGGACGGCACCTGGTACTTCCATCTGGCCGATGTGGCGACCGAGCCCGCACAGCAGCGCCAGGGTCTGGGCCGCGCCGTGATGGAGGACCTCCTCGCCCGGATCGACGCCGCCGCACCGCCGCACCCGTACATCACGCTGCTCGCGGACCCTCCCGGACAGCGGCTCTACCGTTCCCTCGGCTTCGTCGACTCCGCGCCCAGCGTGGGGATGCGCCTGCCCCGCTGAGGCGTCGCCGTGGAGGGCGAGATGCCGCGTAGGCTCGCGGGATGAAGCGCTTCACCCTCGACGAGAACGACCCGCGCACCCCGCTCGAGACCATGCTCGCGGGGGACTGGTAGCGGGCCGACGATGCTGAGATCCAGAGGCGCTACCGCCACGCCCTCGCCGAGACGGCGCGCTTCGACCGCGAGTACCCCACGGATCCCGAGGCCGCCCAGCAGATCCTCCGCGAGCTGCTGGGCTCCCTGGGGGAGGGGGCGCACGTGCGGGCACCGCTGCGGCTCGACTACGGCACCCAGCT
Organism: Brachybacterium faecium DSM 4810; assembly: GCA_000023405.1. Lineage (NCBI taxonomy): Bacteria > Bacillati > Actinomycetota > Actinomycetes > Micrococcales > Dermabacteraceae > Brachybacterium > Brachybacterium faecium. Next base: position 2,238,792 of record CP001643.1, on the reverse strand, counting down.
GCACATCGGGGAGGGCACCTTCGTCAACTACGCCCTCACCGCACTGGACGTGGTCGAGATCCGCATCGGGCGCCACTGCCAGCTGGGCCCGAACATCCAGCTGCTCACCCCGATCCATCCGCTCGAGCTGGAGCCTCGGCGGGAGGGCTGGGAGGCGGCCGAACCGATCACCATCGGCGACGACGTATGGATCGGCGGGGGAGTGACCGTGCTGCCCGGTGTGAGCATCGGAGACGGGGCCGTGATCGGCGCGGGCAGCGTGGTCACCAGGGACGTGCCCGCCCGCAGCCTCGCGGTCGGCAACCCGGCGCGCGTGCTCCGCGAGCTCTGAGACACCGCGCCGACGACACCGACGACGCGGCGCCGGCGGTCAGCGGCGCGACCAGCCCGGGGTGGAGGGGCCCACCGTGGGCCGCCATCCGGTCTCGGACATGAACCGCACCGAGGAGACCCGCAGCGAACGCCGCTGCACGTCGAGCCGGGTGCCGACGATCGCCTGCGTGATCTCCGGGTAGAACTTCGCCGGCGACTGCGCACCGGCCTCGGTGGCGAGATCCTTCGCCCAGCGCTTCTTCGTGATCGGCTCTCCGCCGACGTTGTAGAAGCCGCTGCTGGCGCGCAGGGCCGCGACGAAGGCGCGCCCGGCATCGGAGTGGTGCAGGAGCGTGACGTAGTGGTCCGGCTTGCCCAGCAGGATCGGATCGCCGTCCCGGGTCGCCTTGAGCGCATGGGTGGTGTGCTGGTCGCGGCCGAACAGCTGGCCCAGGCGCAGGATCACGGCGCTGCGCCCGGAGGTGGCGAAGTCCACCGCCGCGCGCATCTCCCGCACCCGCGGGCGGAAGGCCTGGTTGCGCACGTTCAGCGCGAGATCCTCGCTGATCCAGTCGGAGCCGTTGTCCGGGTAGAGGAAGATCGTGGATTCCTGGATCAGCTTCCGCGCACCGGCCTCGGCCGCCGCCTTCGCGATCGCGACGGAGGCCTCGAGGTGGAGCTTGTCGTCCTCGCGCCAGGCGAGCGGGCGCAGGCCCGACATGCCGACGGGCACGTGCGCGAGGGTGTTGATCACGATCTCGTGGCCGCGGAAGGCGCGGGTGAGGTCACGGGGGTCGAACACGTCGGCGACGATCGCGCTGCCGCCGCGCCCCTCGACGATCGGCACTCCGGAGTCGCGCCGCGTGATGCCGGTGACCTCGTGCCCGGCGGCGACGAGCGCCTCCACGGCTTCCTGGCCGAGCACACCTGTGGCACCGGTGACCGCGATCCGCACGCTGACCTCCTCCGGCGAGGGTCTGTGCCCTCGCCCGCCGTGTTCCCTGAGGGGGCCGAGTCTAGGGGATCGGATCCCCTCCCCGCGCCGCCGACCGTCCCGTGGCGACCGCAGATCCTGTGGCAGTCTCCGGGTGCCGCGGCTCGGTGGCCGGGTCTGTGGGCCCGAGCTCCGAGGGGCACCGGGGGTACGGAGGATCCCTCGCTGTTCACTGGCTCACAGAGGGGCCTCTCGAGTTGGACGAGGGCGGACTTGGGGGTAAAGTTCTTTCCTGTTCGCGCCATTAGCTCAGTTGGTTAGAGCAGCTGACTCTTAATCAGCGGGTCCGGGGTTCGAATCCCTGATGGCGCACCGACAGTCGAAGCCCTCCGTCCTCCCGGACGGGGGGCTTCGTCGTGTGCGGTGACGACCTGATGGCGTCGCGGATCCGGTGCGGTCCGGGGTGGTCCAGCCAGCGTCTCACCCTCCGCGCCCAGCGCCGGACGTCGCGCCCCTCGACGAGCGAGAGCACTCAGTGAGCTGACATCGGGGTTCCGGCGATGTCTGTCGCGGTCTACTCACGTCGTGTGCTGGTAATGGATGAGGGTGAGTTCGTGGCCCGATGGCGCGGTCCCCACAGCGCGTCCGGTCTCGACGAAGCCGGCTCGGGCGAGGACGCGCTGGGAGGCGGTGTTGTCGGTGGCGGTGCGGGCCGTGAGCCGCGCCAGACCGGTGCGATGGGCGTACTGTGCGGCCAGGCCCAGCGCTGCGGACCCGATGCCGCCTCCGCGGTGGTCCGGATGCACCCGGAAGCCGACCTCCCCTTGGTCCTCGGAGACGTCGAAGACCACCAGGCTGCCCGCGAACTCGTCGGTCTCCGCGTCGGCGATCGCGAGGACCGCCAGATCGCCGCGTTCGAGCCCGGCGCGGACGTCGCCGTCGATCATGGCTTTCACAGAGGTCGGTGTGTAGAAGGGCTCGGGAAGGTGCCCATATCTCTGGACGGCGGGATCGGCCGTGCCGGCGGCATAGGCAACAGCATCGTCGTGACGGAGCTGGCGCAGACATGCGTGACCGTCGCGCAGCGGAAGCAGAGCAGCATCGAGCATGCTCGTAAACTAACATAGTTCGCATAAGGTGAAGGGAGGTGCTCTATGAGCTATTGGGATCACCGCAAGCCGGTGCGCAGAGCGCGAGCGGTCGACGTCGAGGCCATCGCCGGCGAGTCGGTCGGGCTGTTGGATGCGGGTGGTCTCCGCGCTCTGACGGTCAGAGCAGTGGCGGCCCGGCTGGGCGTCGCCCCCGCGAGCTTGTACTCGCGTGTGGAATCCGTCGATGATCTGTTCGACCTCGCTCTCGACCACGCGCTGAGTGAGGACGAGGAGATGCAGCGAGGGATGCGCGAGATGGGCATCCATGACCTCATGCTCGCCTTCCACCGTCATCTCCTGCGACACCCATGGGCCTGCCAGGTCATCGGCTTCCGCGCCCCCCGCGGGCCGGGTTATCTGCGCTTCTCCGAGCGTATGTGCAGCGTGCTCGCCGAAGCGAACGTGCCGGATCCGCTCAGCGCCTCCTACGCGCTGTCGAACTTCGTGATCGGCAGTGCGACCACCGCGCCCGTGTCCGATGATGAGCGGTTCCGCCCGGTCGATCCGAGCGTCGCTCCGCTGTATGCCCAGCTGCATGCCGAGCATGTCGTCGGCGCCCACGAGATCGTCGCGGCCGGTCTGTCTGCTCTCCTTCGAAGCGACGTGACCGCACGGCCCGACGCGTGACGATCGTCGAGCACTGACACGGCTGCGCAACCATGCGCCTCGGACGTCGTCCAGCGGGGCTGCGTCCTGCCCCGCGCGGGTGCGCTCAGCGATGCTGTCGCGCTCCCGCCGGGGGAGCGCGCCGAGGAGGGGCACGCTGACACAGCCCGCCGGAGGTGCTGGTGTCCACGTTCTCGTACAGTGATTCCAGAAGGGCGACCTGGCACCGGAACTCGTCGCTTCACCCTCTGCTGGAAGGACGCCGACGACGATGAGCCCGGACCCTGCTGACCCCCGCTTCCTCGACGAGCTGGTCGCGCTGCGGCGACGCCTGCATGCAACGCCCGAGATCGGCCTGCACCTGCCCGTCACGCAGCAGATCGTGCTCGAGGCGCTCGACGCGCTCGAGGTCCCCGATCTCGAGATCACGCTCGGACGCGAGACCACCTCCGTGGTCGCGGTGCTGCGCGGCGGGCGCCCCGGCCCCGTGGTGCTCCTGCGCGGCGACATGGACGCACTGCCGCTCACGGAGGACACCGGCCTGCCGTACGCCTCGACCAACGGGGCGATGCACGCCTGCGGGCACGACCTGCACGTGGCGGGTCTGGTCGGGGCGGCGCGCCTGCTGGCCGCCGAGCGGGAGAGCCTGCCCGGAACGGTGGTCTTCATGTTCCAGCCCGGCGAGGAGGGCTACGACGGTGCGGGCGCGATGCTGCGCGAGGGCGTGCTCGAGGCCGCGGGGGAGAGGCCGATCGCGGCCTACGGCGTGCATGTGGGTGCCGATGCGCCCACGGGCCTGGTCTCCGGTCGCGCCGGCACCCTGATGGCCGCCTACTCGGTGCTCGACGTGCGCGTGATCGGCCGCGGCGGGCACGGCTCCCGCCCCCACCACGCGCTGGACCCTGTGCCCGCGACCGCGGAGATGATCTCCGCCCTGTACAGCCGCATCACCCGTCGGTACAGCGCCTTCGACCCGGTGGTGCTCACGGTCGGGGAGGTCCACGCCGGCAGCGCGCCGAACATCATCCCGGATCAGACGCACTTCCGCGCCGGGGTGCGCTCCTTCAGCACCGACACGACCGCCGCCCTGGTCGAGGACCTGCCGTCCTTCGTCACCGGGCTCGGCCGCGCCCACGGGCTGAGGGTCGAGGCGACCATGCGCACGGTGCTGCCGGCGACGATCAACGACGCCGCGGAGGCGGAGTTCTTCGCCCGCACCGCCCAGGACCTGTTCGGCGAGGAGGAGTACCTCGAGCTCGACGATCCCCGCACCGGCTCGGAGGACTTCTCCCGCGTGCTCGCGGAGGTCCCCGGCGCGTACGGCTTCATCGGCGCGGCTCGGGACTACGACCCCGCAGATCCTCCCGCCTCGAACCATTCCCCGCAGGCGACCTTCGACGACTCCGTGCTCGCCCGGCAGGCGCAGCTGCTGGCCACGCTCGCGCGGCGCCGCCTGGTCCAGGCCGCGGGCGAGGGGGATCCCGGCATCTGAGGCGCCGGCCCTCCTGCGCCGTGACCGGGGAACTGGCCGGCGCGCATCGCTCTCGCGCGGGCGATCCCGCCGATGGATCCGGCGGCGCAGGGGTCAGCGGAAGCGCTGCACCGCCCGCGGGTTCGCCTCGGCGAGCTCTCGGATCGGCTCGTGCTCGGTGTGGGAGAGCACCTCGGCCAGAGTGCCCTGGGCGAGCAGCCGCCCCTGCCCGAGGAAGGCGATCTGCGGGCACAGCCGCTGCAGCAGCTCGACGTCGTGGGAGGCGACGAGCGTGCCGATGCCCAGGCGCCCGATGGTCGCGGCGAGGGTGGCGGCGATCTCGGTGCGGGTGTTCGGATCCACCGCGGTCAGCGGCTCGTCGAGCACCAGGATCTCCGGCCGGGTGGCGAGCGCGGTCGCGAGCGCGACCCGCTGGGTCTCCCCGCCGGAGAGGGTGCGCATCGTGCGCGGCAGGAGACCGTCGGGCAGGCCGACGCTCGCGAGCATCTCGGCGGGGGAGACGGCGTGGGTGCGCCCTCCCTTGCGAGCCTCCTTCGCGGCGAGCTCGAGACGGGAGCTGACCGTCTCCCGCGGATCGGAGATCGTCATCGCGTACTGCGAGACGAAGCGGACGGCCGCCCGGAAGCGGCGCCGCTCCTTCCCGCGCAGCCTCGTCACGTCGCGGCCGTCCCAGGTGACCCGGCCCGCGGAGGGCTTGTGCTCCCCGCTGAGGGTCGCCAGCAGCGTGGTCTTGCCCGCTCCGGAGGGGCCGAGCAGGCCGAGCGGGGCCGCGCCGGGGTGGACGGTCAGATCGATCCCGCTCAGCACCTCCTCGCCCGGGTAGCCGGCGTGCAGGGAACTGGCGATGAGGCTGGAGGGAGCAGGCATGAAGGACTTTCTCGCAGTGGACGGACCGCATGCACTCTAACGAGTCCGGCTGGACCGCCACTGCGAGCAGCAGGGCCTTCCTCGCCGCCCGGGGTCACTGCGGCAGCTCGGCCCCCAGGAAGGAGCGGGCCAGCCGGGTGAGCTCCTCGATCGGGGCGTCGTCGTGATGACCGTTCTGCATCGTGCGCACCGTCTTCTCCCGCACCGCGAGGTTGAGCACCAGACCGAACATGGCCCGGCTCGCGAAGGCGGGATCGAGACCGGGGCGCAGCAGACCTCGTGCGCCGAGCTCGCTGAAGCACTGCTCGAGCACGTGCTCGTGGACTCGGCGCAGCCGCGCCATCCGGAAGCGCCCGGGGTGATCCCCGCTGACGGACTCCGCGCTGAGCGTGGTGAGCAGCTGGACGGGCAGCGAACAGGGATGCCAGTGGGCGGCCAGCGCACGCAGCAGCTCCTTCGGATCCGTGCTCATCTCCTCCGCCTGATCCAGGGCACGCTGCGCATGGGCCTCGAGGCTGTCGATGACCGCGTCGAGCAGCGTCTCCTTGGAGGCGAAGTGATGCATCAGCCCCGGATGGGAGATGCCGATGTGCTTGCTGATGTCGCGCAGGCTGGCCCCGTAGTAGCCGTGCTCGGCGAACATCTGCGCGGAGCCCTCGAGGATCTCGTCCCGGCGGGTGCGGGGGCGCACGGCCCGACCGGCCGGTGCGGGGGCGGGCGGTGCCTTGACCGCGGCGCCGCCGCGCACGTCAGCTCCTGCGTGACGTGGTGCGAGCGGCGACCCGTCGACGGGATCCACCCCGACGGAGCCGGCAGGGGCCCAGCTCGTCGGCGCGGTCCTCACCGTGCGCCTGCACACCGGCAGCGGGTCGGGGACGCGATAGGTCACCGGGGCGGAGGCGCTGTCCGGGTCGAGCTCGATGAGCCGCTGCAGCGGCATCAGCCCGTCGACGTCGATGTGGCCCGTGCCCAGCAGGTCCAGGGTGATGCGCGGGGCCGGGTTCAGACCCCGGGCCTGCGCGATGATCGGCAGCAGGGACACGTGGGTGTCCGCGGTGAGGCACCCCGTGACGGCGAGCGTGACCTCCTGGAGGTCGAGATCGACGTGGACGGTGACCGAGAGCGTGTGGGGCATGAGCGGAGGCCTTTTCGTGCAACACGATGACGAGGCCTCCTGCTAGACCTCGCCTTGAGCTTAGCCCGTCCGGTGCCCGGTCACAATCATGTGTCGAAGGAGGTCGTGGGCGGCGTGGGGGTGATGGAGGCCACCAGCTCGGCCGCGAGGTCCCGCAGCTTCATGTTGCGATGGTTCGAGGCCGTCTTGAGGATGGTGACCGCCTCCTCCTGGCTGCAGCGGTTCTGGCCCATGATGATGCCGACGGCCAGGTCGATCACCGTCCGGTGCTGCATCGCGGCGTGCAGGTCATGGCGGGACTCGCGTTCGTGCGCCATGCGCACTGCGAGGCGGAGGGCGTTGGAGGCCTGCTCGAGCTCGAGCTCGATCGCACGGATCGTCTCGGGGCAGAAGTCGTTGACCTCGGCGGAGTACACGTTCAATCCCGCCTGAGCGTCCTCATCGAGGTCGAAGGGGAGTCCGAGCACGGCGCGGACCCCCTGCCGCACGGCCGCGGCCTGATAGTCGGGCCAGCGGTTGTCCGTGCGGAGGTCGCCGGCGCGGATCACCGCGTTCTCGCGGATCGCCCGCATGCACGGGCCGTCGGTGAAGGTGTTCTGCAGCTCGTCGAGCGCGTGCGCCTGCGCCCCCGAGGAGACGGCGGTGGCGGCCTTGCGGTTCCGCAGCAGCGTGATCGCGCACCACCGGGTGGTGCCGCCCCGGGAGAGCTGGCGGGCCAGCAGCTCGGTGAACTCCCGCAGGAACTCGGTGATGTCCTCGCTCTCCATGATCAACGACTGCATCGTGCTCAGCTGCTGATCGCGGAGGGTTCCCAGCTCGTCCAACATCCTCGGCCTCCTGTCGCGGTGCGCGGCACTGGGCAGCGGTGACACGGAGCGTCACGCGACCATCACACCCGCCCCGACCCCGCCCGTCAACGCGGCCCACCCCGGCGCAGGCCACCGGCTCAACCGATCGGATGGCTCTGTCCGGGGCGTGCTCCTCTACAGTGAGCGCGCGCGGCGATCCCGCGCGGAGTGCGGCCTGCACGGCCGGGCAGAGGGAGATGACGCACATGGTCCTTCACCGCATGATCCTCCACCGCTTGCGCTCACTGCTGTTCGTGGGCGTGCTGCTCGTGGTCCTGACCGGCTGCCAGGGCGGCTTCCCCGCAGACGCCCAGGGCGCGCTCGATCGTGCCCGCGGCGGACAGCTGCGGGTGGGGATCAGCGAGAACCCGCCGTGGACGCAGATCGACGCCGACGGCGGCGTGAGCGGCAGCGAGGTGGAGCTGCTCACCGACTACGCCGAGACCCTCGAGGCAGAGATCGACTGGGTGCCCGGCGGCGAGAACGTCCTGGCCGCCCAGATGGCCGCCGGGGAGCTCGACGTGGTGATCGGGGGCCTGCCGGCAGATGCCCCCTGGACCGCGGAGATCGCCCTGACCCGCCCCTACACCGAGGTGAAGGGCCCCGACGGGAAGACGGTCGAGATCGCGGTGGGGGTGGCACCGGGGGAGAACGCCCTGCTGGTGGACCTCGAACGCTTCCTCGCCGAGCGCGGCGGTGAGCTGTGAACGCCGTGCACGGCACGGCCGACGCGGAGAGCGCGGACGCCAGCAGCGGCCCGGGCGGCCCGAGCGGCGCAGGGGGCACGAGCGGCGGCGAGGGCGGGGGAGAGGCGACCGGCTCCGGCCACGACGCCCTCGGCGCGGAGCAGCGCGCCGTGCTGCGCCGCGCGATCCGCCTGGAATGGATCACGCTCGCGTGGATGAGCGCGACCGTCGTGCTGGTCGCCCTCGTCGCCGGCCAGTCCCAGGCGATGCGCGCGGCCTGGGCCGAGGACATCCTCTCCCTGCTCCCGCCGATCGCCTTCCTCGTCGCTGCGCACCGCATCCGCAAGCGACCCGACCGGCTGCACCCCTACGGCTTCCACCGCTCGATCGGCGTGGCGCACCTGGTCGCCGCCACGGCCCTGCTCGCCATGGGCGGGTACCTCGCGATCGATGCGGTGAAGACCCTGGTGACGGTCGAGCGCCCGCCGATCGGCCTCACGGTGCTGTGGGGACAGGGGATCTGGGCCGGCTGGCTGATGGTCGCGGTGATGGTCGTGACGAGCATCGGCCCGGTGATCCTCGGGCTGAAGAAGCTGACGCTCTCCGAGCAGCTGCACGACAAGGTGCTGTTCGCCGATGCGGACATGGGCAAGGCGGACTGGTCCACCGCGGTCGCCACCATCGCCGGCGTGCTGGGCGTGGGGTTCGGGCTGTGGTGGGCCGATGCGGCGGCCGCGCTGCTCGTCTCCGTCTCGATCCTCCGCGACGGGGTGAAGAACCTCCGCAGCTCGATCGGAGGGCTCACCGACGCCGAGGCGCGCACCTACGACGACGCCGCGCCGCATCCGCTGACCCGCGAGATCGAGCTGCGGGTCCAGGAGGCACCATGGGTGGGCGAGGCCTCCGCGCGGGTCCGCGACGAGGGGCATGTCTTCCACGTCGAGGTGTTCGCCGTCCCGCGGCCCGGCGCCGAGCCCTCGGTCCACCAGATCGCCCAGCTGCGCGAGGCGGTCCAGGCGCTGGACTGGAAGGTCCACGACGTGGTCGTGGCCCCCGTCCCCGAGCTGCCGCGCACCCAGACCTTTCGGTCGACTCTGAGGACATGAGCGCGCAGCGCCCATAGCGTGGACCGTGACCCAGAGCTCACCACCGGGAGGCGGGACCATGAGAGCAGTGACCTGGCAGGGCACCGAGCACGTGAGCGTCGAGACCGTGCCCGATCCGACGATCCAGCAGCCCACCGACGCCCTCATCCGCGTCACCTCGACCGCGATCTGCGGCTCCGATCTGCACCTGTACGAGGTGCTCGGACCGTTCATGAGCCCCGGCGACATCATCGGCCACGAGCCGATGGGCATCGTCGAGGAGGTGGGCGCCGAGGTCCGTTCGGTGCGGCCGGGGGACCGGGTCGTGGTGCCCTTCACGATCTCCTGCGGGCAGTGCGCGATGTGCCGGCAGGGCCTGCCCTCTCAGTGCGAGACCACCCAGGTCACCGAGCACGGCTCGGGGGCCGCGCTGCTGGGGTACTCGAAGCTCTACGGCCAGGTGCCCGGCGGTCAGGCCGAATACCTGCGCGTCCCGTTCGCCGACTACGGGCTGATGCCGGTGGGCACCGAGCTGCCCGATGACACCTACCTGTTCCTCAGCGACATCCTGCCCACCGCCTGGCAGGCCGTGCAGTACGCCGGCGTGCCCGAGCACCGCAGCCTCGCCGTGCTCGGCCTGGGGCCGGTGGGCCAGCTCGCCGCCCGGATCGGCCAGCACCTCGGGGCGCGGGTGTTCGGGGTCGACCCGGTGCCCGAACGGCGCGCCATGGCTGCGCGGCACGGCATCGAGGTGCTCGACCTCGCCGAGGGCGCGGTGGGCGAGATCCGCGAGCACACCCAGGGGCGCGGCCCGGATGCCGTGATCGACGCGGTGGGGATGGAAGCGCAGGGCAGCCCGATGGCCGGCCTCGCCCAGACCATCGCGGGCAGGCTCCCCGATGCGATCGCGCGGCCCGTCATGGAGCGGGCCGGCGTGGATCGACTCGCCGCCCTGCACACCGCGATCGACCTCGTGCGGCGCGGCGGCACGGTCTCCCTCGCGGGCGTCTACGGCGGCGCCGCGAGCCCGATGCCGCTGCTGACCATGTTCGACAAGCAGCTCCAGCTGCGGATGGGGCAGTGCAACGTGCGGGTCTGGACGGACGCGCTGCTCCCCCTGGTCGAGGACCCGGAGGATCCGCTCGGCGTCGGCGATCTGGTGACGCACCGGCTGCCGCTCGACGAGGCCCCCGTGGGCTACGACCTCTTCCAGCGCAAGCACGACGGCTGCATCAAGGTGGTGCTCGACCCCACGATCGCCTCCGCCCCCGCCGTCCCCTGAGCCGGACCGCCCCCGCACCGACCGCACCAGCGCAACGGCGCCATCGACCACATCGACCGCCCCATACCTCGCCGAGGAGAGCCCCATGGCCGACCAGCTGACCTTCACCGATCCCGTCACCCGCTTCCCCGAGATCACCCCGCCGAAGCAGCACCAGCCCGAGCCCGGCCTGGACGCCGAGCTGATCCCCGGCACCGACCGCGGTGAGGAGTCCTACCGCGGCACGGGCCGGCTCGAGGGCCGCCGAGCCCTCCTCACCGGCGCCGATTCCGGGATCGGCGCCGCCGTCGCGATCGCCTTCGCCCGCGAGGGGGCCGACGTGGCGCTGAACTACCTGCCCCAGGAGGAGCAGGACGCGCAGCACATCGCCGAGGTGATCCGCGCCGAGGGACGCGCCGCGGTGCTCCTGCCCGGCGACCTCGCCGACGCCGCGTTCTGCCGCCGCCTCGTCGCGGACGCGGTGGAGGGGCTGGGCGGCCTCGACGCGCTGGTGAACAACGCGGGCCGCCAGATCGCCGTCGACTCGCTCGAGGAGATCGATGACGAGCAGTGGGAGTCGACCTTCGCGGTGAACATCCACGCGATGTTCCGCATCGCCCGGGCCGCGCTGGCGCACCTGGTCCCCGGCTCCACGATCGTCAACACCACCTCGATCCAGGCCTACCAGCCCTCGCCCACGCTCGTGGATTACGCCTCCACGAAGGCCGCGATCAACACCTTCACCAAGGGGCTCGCCCAGCAGGTCGCCTCCCGCGGCATCCGCGTCAACGCGGTCGCCCCGGGCCCCATCTGGACGCCGCTGCAGGTCTCCGACGGGCAGCCGAAGGAGGCGCTGCCGGAGTTCGGCAAGAGCACCCCGCTGGGACGCGCCGGCCAGCCCACCGAGCTCGCACCGGCGTACGTCTTCCTCACCTCCTCCGAGTCCAGCTATGTGCTGGGGGAGACCCTGGCCGTGACCGGAGGCAGCCCCACCCCGTGAGACGACACGACTGCGCCCTGCTGCTCGTGGACCTGCAGGAGGCGTTCTTCGCGAACCGGGTGCTCGCCGCGGCCCGCCCCCGGCTGCTCGCCGCGGTGCACCGGCTCGCCGAGGGGGCGCGGCGGGCCGGGGTGCCGATCTTCCTGATCTCCACCGAGCACAGCCGCGACCGCTCCACCTGGACCCTCAGCATGCTCGACGACGACCAGGGGTTCCTGTTCCACGGCGACGCCGGCACCGCGACCGTCGCGGAGCTGGACACCACCGGGATGACACGCCTCGAGAAGACGCGCGACAGCGCCTGGCTGGGCACGGACCTGCCGCTGCGGCTGCGGAACCTGGGCGTGGACCGGGTGATGATCGCCGGGGTCTCCGCCCACGCGTGCATCGCACAGACGGCCCGCGACGCCTACGCCCACAACCTGCGCGCCACCATCGTCGTCGACGCCGTGGCGGACGAGCGCGAGGACCACATGCACATGATCCTGGACCTGCTGGTCGGCGACCGGCAGGCCGACCTGGCGGAGGTCGATGAGGTCCTGGACCGCTGGCGCGAGGGCGATCCGCTCCGTGGGTGAGCGTCCTGTCGAGACGCTGCACCGCGCCGGTGCTGTGCTGCCGCGGTGCTGGGACAGCGGCTGATCCTTCCGTCCGGGCGGGTGTTCCCGAGCGGGTGCTCAGGCCTCGGGGGAGGGAGCGGACTCCTCGGCGGGCTCGTCGCGGAAGGAGGTGGCGACCTGCATGGCGAGGTCCTTCAGCGGGGCGTCGTCATGCGAGCGGTGCTGCAGCGGGCGGACGGTCTTCTCCCGCACGGCGAGGTTGAGCACCACCGCCAGGAGCGCTCGGCCGGCGAACGCCGGATCGGCGTCCTCGCGCAGCAGACCCCGCTCGGCGAACGCGCTGAAGCAGCTCTCCAGGATGTGCTCGTGCACCCGGCGCAGACGGGCCATCCGATACCGGCCGTGATGGTCCTCGTTGACCGACTCGGCATCGAGCGTGGCCAGCAGTCGGATCGGCAGCGACGCGGGATGCCACACCTCGGCCAGCCCGCGCAGCAGGGCACCTCGATCCGCCGCGAGCTCCTCGGCGCGGTCGAGCGCCACCTGCGCATGCTCCTCGAGTCGGTCGATCACCCCGTCCAGCAGCGCGTCCTTGGACTCGAAGTGGTGCAGCATCCCCGAGTGCGAGATCCCGATGTGGCTCGAGATGTCGCGCAGGCTCGCCCCGTGGTATCCGTGCTCGGCGAACATCTCCGCGGCGCCGTCGACGATCTCCTCGCGGCGGTCCCGCGGGGCCAGGCGGGGCCCGAAACCTCCGAAACCCGCGCTCGTCCGCGTCTCGGCGCTCGGCGCGGGAGCAGCGGCGGTCCCGTGCGGCGGAGCGGAGGCCGTGCGGTTCGGGGTCTTCTCCGTCGGGCGTGCCGATCCCTGCGCGTCCCTGCTCGCCATGCGTTCCGACATCGCTCTCCTTCATCGTCTGGCCCTCTGGGCAGAGGCGGTGACGAGTGTCTCCGGGCCGCCTCGCCCCGCTGGCCGGAGCCACGACTCCCCTGGGAGCACCACAGTACCTCACCCCGCACAGGCCGAACGGGCGAAAAGTCCCGGCGACCTGGGGTTTCGCCCGGATTGTGCGAAGCGAGGGGAGGTGGTCAGGAGCGGACGAGCCGGGCGATCGCCGCGGAGGCCTCCTTGAGCTTCTCCTCGCCCTGCTCGCTCCCGGCCCGGGCCGCATCGAGCACGCAGTGCTGCAGGTGGTCGTCGAGCAGGCCCATCGCCACGCCGTCCAGCGCGCTCTTCAGGGCGCTGATCTGCGTGAGGATGTCGATGCAGTACTTCTCCTCGTCGACCATGCGGTGCAGGCCCCGGGCCTGCCCCTCGATGCGCTTGAGCCGGGCGAGGTATCGGGACTTGTCGGAGATGTAGCCGTGATGATGCTCCCCGTGCGCCTCATCGTGCGTGCACACGGGCTCGGCGGGATCGGTGGGACGGATCGGATCGGTGGTGGTCATCGGGATTCCTCCGGGAGTGAGGTCAGGTCGCCGGGACGGGCTGCTGGGCGGACGTCGAGGACTGCGGGGCGTCGAGCGCGCGGGAGCGGAAGGAGCGCAGGCGGAGGCTGTTGCCCACCACGAACACGCTCGAGAACGCCATCGCGGCCCCGGCGAGCATCGGGTTCAGCAGGCCCAGCGCCGCGAGCGGGATGGCTGCGGTGTTGTAGGCGAAGGCCCAGAACAGGTTGCCCTTGATCGTGCTCAGGGTACGACGGGACAGGCGGATGGCGTCGGCCGCGCTGCGCAGGTCGCCGCGCACGAGCGTGATGTCCCCGGCCTCGATCGCGACGTCGGTGCCGGTGCCCATGGCCAGGCCCAGATCGGCCTGGGCGAGGGCCGCGGCGTCGTTCACGCCGTCGCCCACCATCGCCACGACCTTGCCCTCGCCCTGCAGGCGGGTGATCACGTCGACCTTGTCCTGCGGGAGGACCTCGGCGATGACCTCCTCGATGCCCACCTCGGCGGCGATCTGCTCCGCCACCGCGCGGTGATCGCCGGTGAGCAGGAGGGGGGAGAGGCCGAGGCCCTTGAACTGGGAGATCGCCTGCGCGCTGCTGGGCTTGACCGCGTCGGCCACCACGAGCACGCCGTCGGCGGCGCCGTCGCGGACCACGACCACGGCGGTGCGGCCGCGCGCCTGCGCCGCCTCCAGCGCCGCCTGCAGCGGCTCGGGCAGCGCCCGGCCCTCGAGCAGGCTGGTGCGGCCGACGAGGACGGTGCGACCCTCCACCGTGCCGCGCACACCGCGGCCGGCGAGGTTCTCGAAGTCCTCGAGCACCGGCAGCGGACCGGCCTCCGCGGCCGCTCCCCGGGCGATCGCCCGGGCGATGGGATGCTCGGAGGAATCCTCGACCGCGCCGGCATGGCGCAGCAGCTCGAGGCGGTCGACCCTCTCGGCGGTGACCGCCTCGGTGAGGGTCATCGTCCCGGTGGTGACGGTGCCGGTCTTGTCCAGCACCACCGTGTCCACCGCGCGGGTGGACTCGAGCACCTCGGGGCCCTTGAGGAGGATCCCCATCTGGGCGCCGCGCCCCGTGCCCACCAGCAGAGCGGTGGGGGTCGCGAGCCCCAGCGCGCATGGGCAGGCGATGATCAGCACCGCCACCGCGGCGGTGAACGCCGCCTCGAGGGGGAAGCCCGCACCGATCCAGGCGCCGAGCACGATCACCGCCACGGCGATGACGACCGGCACGAAGACGCCGGAGACCCTGTCGGCCAGGCGCTGGATCTCGGCCTTGCCGGACTGGGCGTCCTCGACCATCTTCGCCATCTGGGCGAGCTGCGTATCGCTGCCCACACGGGTGGCGCGCACCACCAGGCGGCCGCCGGCGTTGACCGTCGCACCGGTGACGGCATCGCCCTGCCCGACCTCGACGGGCACCGACTCGCCGGTGAGCATCGACGCGTCCACCGCGGAGCTGCCGGAGACGACCACCCCGTCGGTCGCGATCTTCTCGCCGGGGCGCACCACGAACTCGTCGCCCACGGCGAGCTCGCCGACCGGGATGCGGATCTCGACGCCGTCGCGCCGGACGGCGACGTCCTTGGCGCCCATGTCCAGCAGGGCGCGCAGCGCGGCACCCGCCTGCCGCTTGGAGCGCTTCTCGAAATAGCGGCCCAGCAGGATGAACATCGTCACGCCCGCAGCGACCTCGAGATAGATGTTCGCCGAGCCGTCCGTGCGCCCGATGGTCAGCGAGAACTCGTGGGTCATGCCGGGCTCGCCCGCGCTGCCCAGGAACAGCGCGTACAGCGACCACAGGAACGCCGCGATCGTGCCCACGGAGATCAGGGTGTCCATGGTCGCGGTGCCCTGTCGCAGGTTGAGCGCCGCCGCGCGATGGAAGGGCCAGGCGGCCCAGACGATCACGGGTGCGGTGAGGGTGAGCGCGGCCCACTGCCAGTGGGTGAACTGCAGCGCCGGGATCATCGAGATGACGATGACCGGCACCGACAGCAGCACGGCGCCGAGCAGGCGGTGCCGCAGCGAGCGCAGCTCGGGATCCTCCCGCTCCTCGTCCTCGTCCGCGGCGGCGCTGTCCTGGCGCGAGGCCGGCAGCACCGCGCTGTAGCCGGACTGCTCCACCACCGTGATGAGGTCCTGCACGTCGTACTCGGCGGGGGCGGAGACGCGCGCCTTCTCGGTGGCGTAGTTGACCGCGGCCGAGACCCCGTCGAGCTTGTTCAGCTTGCGCTCGATCCGATTCGCGCACGAGGCGCAGGTCATGCCGCCGATCTCGAGCTCGATATCGGCGCCCAGCGGCAGCGGGGACGGGGGAGTGGACATGACGGCTTCTTCCTCGCGGGCCGGAGCACCGCGGCGTGGGACGGGGACGAGCGGGAGGCGGGGGTCAGCGGCCGGAGGTGCCGGTCCCGGACCAGGCATCCACCCAGGCGGCCGGCACCAGCGCATCGGCCAGCAGGACCGAGGCGCCGAACAGGATCACCAGCAGCAGGCCGTAGAGCGCCACCCGGAGACCGGCTCTCATCAGGCGCGCACCGCCGAGTAGCCGGCCTCGTCGACCGCGGCGAGCACGGCCGCGTCGTCGACGCCCTGCGTGGAGGAGACCGTCAGCAGGCCCGTCTCGTGGCTGACCTCGACGCCCTGGACGCCAGGCACCTCGCTGACCTCCTCGCGGACGGACATCTCGCAGTGGCCGCAGGTCATGCCGGTCACCTGGAACTGGGTGGTGGTCGCGCTCATGGTGTCTCCTTCGTCGTGCTTCGATACCCTCGAGGGGTATCCGGTCCCTCCACTTATACCCCCGAGGGGTATGTTCGGCAAGGGGGTCGACGGGGGAGAGCGGTGTCGCTCGTCACCCCGGAGTGCTTCGATGGGGGCATGAGCGACGACGCGATCACCACCATCCGCCACGAGGCCGAGCGGTTCGCCTCCGCGCTGACCCGCACCGACCCGGCGCAGCAGGTCCCCACCTGTCCCGAGTGGACAGCTGATGATCTGCTCTGGCATCTCACCGAGGTCCACGAGTTCTGGGCGCAGATCCTCGCCACGGGCGCCACCACCGAGGAGGAGGTCATGGCGATCGAGGGGGCGAAGGCCCCGCGCCCCGAGGAGAGGCAGGCGCTGCTCGAGCGCCGCGAGGCCGCGACCGAGGCGCTCCTGGCACAGCTCGAGGCGCACGCGGACGGCGATCCCGCCTGGTTCTGGTACTCCGCATGTCAGGGCGTGGGCATCACCCGGCGCATGCAGACTCATGAGGCGACCATCCATCGCGTCGATGCCGAGCTCACCGCCGGCCGCCCGGTGAGCACCATCGACCCTCGCACGGCCGCGGACGGCCTCGACCACGTGCTGGAGGTGATGTGGCCCGCCGCCCACGAGTGGATCCCCGAGTGGGCGCGCACCGCCCCGGTCGCCGCGATCGAGATCCGCACCCAGGGCGGGAGCCCGCGCTGGCTGGAGATCAGCCGCTGGCGCGGCACCCGGCCGCGGGACGGCCAGGAGTTCGACGTCCCCGTCGGCCGCCTCCTGGACGGACCGGCCGATGCCGACGCCCTGCCTCGGGCGCGCGCCACGGGATCCGCCCTCGCCCTGGACCTGTGGGCCTGGGGGCGGGCGCTCGCCCTCAGCCACCTCGCCGAGGGGCCGCAGGAGGTGGGCATCCACGGGGACCCGGCCGCGATCACAGAGCTCGAGACGCTCATCGCGGCCGGCCACGACTGACGCGGCTCAGCCGCGCGGGGTCAGCACGACGGGGGCATGCGCCCAGCCGCCCACCGGGGCGATCTCGCGCTCGCCCGGGGTCGGCGCCGGCGCCACGTCGGCGACCGCGAGCAGCTCCTGCAGCGCCACCCGCAGCTCCAGGGTCGCCAGGGGGCGGCCCGGGCAGACGTGCCGCCCCGTGCCGTAGACGAGGTTGTGCTCGGCGTGGGCGGCCGGGTCGAAGGCCTCCGGATCCGGGAACACCCGCTCGTCCCGGTTCGCGGAGGTCCAGTGGATCTGCACCCGCTCGCCGGCGCCGATCTCGTGCCCGGCGACGGTCACCGGGCAGGTGGCCACCCGCCGGTTCGCGACGAACGGGTCGTCGATGCGCAGCAGCTCGTCGATGATCGCGGCGGCCTCCTCGTCCGTGCCCACCCGCAGCCGCTCGGCGAGCTGCGGGGCGCGGGCGATGCCCGTCAGCAGCACCCCGATGCACAGCGCGATCGAGCCGAGATCACCTCCGGTCCAGTTGCGCAGCACCGAGACGATCTCCTCGTCGCGCAGCTCCCGCCCCGGGTCTCCGGGCAGGCCCGGCAGCGGCACGCGCACGCGCATCAGCGCGGTGGTGACATCCGCCGGGGCATGGTCGCCGAGAGCGCGGCGGGGCGCGACGACCGAGCGGATGATCGCATCGAAGCGCTCGGCGACCTCCGCGGTGCGGGCCAGCTCCCCGGAGCGGGACGCCTCGTGGTTGTCGACCATCCACTGCAGCAGCTCCCGCTCCAGCTGCGCGGGCCAGCCGAGCCACGCGGTCTGCGCCCGCACCGCGAACACGGCCCCCAGCGCGGCGACGGCGTCGATCTCGGTGCCCGCCGCGCCGACGTCGGCCAGCAGCTCCTCGACCAGCTCCGCGGCGACGCGGCGCACCACCGGCTCGAGCTGCGCCATCGGCTCAGGCCCGAAGAACGGGTCCAGCACCTGCCGGAAGGCGGCATGCTCGGCCCCGTCCAGACCGTTCGGCACCTGTAGGAACCGGGAGACCGCCGAGGAGAACGACTCATGATCACCGGCGACAGCGACCGCCTCCTCGTGCCCGAGCACGACCCAGGTGCCGTCGGGCGTCCGGGCCAGCGGGGCCTCGGCGCGCTGCTCGTCGGTCGCGCTGCGGGGCTCGAGGTGCGTCGGGTCGAAGGTCGGTGCGCTCATCCCGTCACGGTACTGCCGGGGTGGCCGTGACCTGCGGGACCTTCCTCCGTCGCAGGCATCCTCCGCCGAGGTGCACCAGTGTGGCGATCGTGAGGAAGGCGAGCAGCACGATCACGGTGGTGCTCAGCACCTGCGCCCACGAGGAGGCCGTGGGGTCGAGGAACTCGTAGGGGTACCAGCCGGTGACGGCGCCGCGGGTCCAGGTCAGCGTCAGGAAGCCCAGCGGGTACAGCTGCCACCACAGGATCCGCCGCGCGCTCGGGCTCCTGCGGCGCGGGGTGAGCAGCCAGTCGGCGAGCGCCACCACCGGGGCGAGCCGGTGCAGGACGATCCCGGTCCAGCCGATGTCCCAGCGCAGCAGCTCGTCCAGGGGCGCCACCAGCAGCGCATAGATGATGCCGGTCATCGCCAAGCAGAAGGCGACCGCGCCGCGCACGTCGTCGAACCAGGGCGGGCGCCGCGGATCCGGCGGTGCGCCCGGGGTCCGCCGGGCGGGCGCCGGCGTCAGGCCACGGATCCGCTCGAGGGCGCCGTCGAGCGCGCCGCCGAAGAGCGCTCCGGCGGCGATCACGGCCACGAACAGCAGATTCGACTGATTCGTGAAGTAGGAGACGTTCTGCGCGAGCAGGCCGTCCCGCGCGGCGTCCACGGCGTTGGTGCACAGCGCGGCGAGGATCAGCAGCGCGACCAGCGCACGCGCGGCCGCGGCCGCCCCCGTCACGAGCCGAGGGGCCAGTCGTCTCGCACCGCCGCGCCGCCCTCGACGACGTGCTCGTGCGCTCCGGGCAGGTCGGTCCACGCGTCCTGGGGCCGGTAGCCGAGCTCGAGCTGGGTGTTGGTCATCGACCAGCGCCGGTTGGGGTTGTTGGAGATGGCGTAGTAGATCCCGAAGCGCACCTGCGCCTCGATGGCGCGGCGCACCACGCGGAGGCAGTCTCCGGGGCTCAGCCACATCGCCCTCAGCACGTCCTCCTCCGCGGCGAGCGGATCCTCCGCGACCCAGCCGATCCGCAGGTTGATGACGTCCAGGCCGTGCTCGTCGTGGTAGAAGCGGCCCAGCGATTCGCCGAACACCTTCGAGACGCCGTACAGGGAATCGGCGCGCTGCAGCTGATCGGGGTAGACCGGCCACTGCTCGTAGCGGTCGTACATCCCCATCGCGTGGTTCGAGGAGGCCAGCACCACCCGGCGCACGCCCGCGTCGCGGGCGCCCTCGAGCACATTGCGCACCCCGATGATGTTCGCCGTGAGCACCGCTTCCCAGGAGGATTCCGGGGAGGAGGCCCCGGCCATGTGGACCACCGTGTCGACGCCCTCCATCATGGCGCGCACCTGGTCGTACTCGTCCAGCTCGGCGAGGCGGTACTCGGTGCCGGGCGGGGCGTCCTCGGCGCGGCGGAAGTGCAGCACCAGGTCGTACTCGGCGGCCAGCTCCCGCGCCAGCTGGGAGCCGACGCCGCCGTGCGCTCCGGTGATCAGGACTCGTCGGTCTGTCGTCGCATCCGTCATGCGCCCATTATGTGCGCGCCGTCACGCTAGGGGGGAGAGCGGGGCCGATCGGTCGGGAGACCGGTGCGGCGCCGGCGGCTCCTCGGGGCTGCCGCCGTCGTCCTCGTCGGCCGGTGACTCCGGGCGCGGGCGGATCTCGGCGCGCAGCCGCTCCATGCGCTCGTCGAGATCCGCGGCCACACGGGCGGCGTCGTCCAGCTCCCCCTGCAGCCGTGACGGGAGGTTCCGGTGGTACTTGTAGTTCAGCTTGTGCTCGGTGCTGGCCCAGAAATCCATCGCGATGGTGCGCAGCTGCAGCTCGACGGGCACCAGCTCGGTGTGCTCGGAGAGGTAGACCGGCACCTGCACGATCACGTGCAGCGAGCGGTATCCGTTGGGCTTGGGCGAGGCGATGTAGTCCTTGACCGTGAGCACCTCGAGGTCCCGCTGGCGGGCGAGCATGTCCGCGATCCAGTAGACGTCCGAGACGAAGCTGCAGGTGATCCGGATCCCGGCGATGTCCATGACTCGGGCGCGGATGGCGGGGATCGTCATCTCGCCGCCGGTGCGCACGGCCTTGTCGATGAGGCTCTCGGTGGACTTCAGCCGAGTGCGCACGTGCTCGATGGGGCTGTATTCGTGCATCAGCTCGAACTCGCGGCGCAGGATGTCCACCTTCGTGCGCACCTCGTCGATGCCGAACTGGTAGTGCATCTGCAGCGTGGTGAGCTCCGCGTGCACGCGGCGCAGCCCTGCGGCGAGCTCTTCCGGATCCGTGTCCGCGCGCAGGAGGCGGGCCTGCTGGGCGCGGACGAGAGCACCCACTTCCGCGGAGGTGTCGGTATCGCCCGTTGCGGTCTCGTCCATGTCGCGCTGTTCCTTCCGGGGAGGATCGGATCTCCGACCATGCCAGAACTCTCTGGAGAGCCGGTGGAGCCGCGACGGACGGACGGTGAGAGAACCTCGACGGGCCGGTCACCACGACGTGACGGCCTCGCGCGCCGCCCGCACCGCGTTGAAGGTGTACAGATGCGGTCCGTGCAGGGCCAGTCCCGGCTCCGCGGCGGCGGACGCGAGCTGTGCGAGCAGAGGGCCGGGGTCCCACTGCCCGGGGCCGAGCAGCCGCAGCATCCCCGAGCCGTCAGCGCCGAGCAGGCGCAGGGAGCGCCCCACCCCGATGCGGGTGCCGATGCGCAGCAGCCGGGCCGTGCTCGCCGGCGCCGCGATCCCCGGGCGCACGGGGAGCGTGATCCCCTCCTCGCGCAGCCGGCGCGTCCAGGCCAGCAGCGGCACGGCCTCGAAGCTCATCTGGGTGACCGCGTACGCGGCATGCTCCGCCTTGGCGCGCAGCAGCGACAGGGCTGCCGCCTCGTCGAGGAAGGGGTGGCCCTCGGGGTGCGCCCCGATCCCGGCGCGCATCCCCGAGGGGGAGAGGACCTCGAGCAGATCCAGCGCGCCCTCGAAGCGGCCCGCGGGATGCGGTGCATCGCCCGCGATGACGAACACCTCCCTCACCCCGGCCTCGCCGAGCCGTGCGAGCACCTCCGCGACCTCCCCGGGGTCCCGCAGCATCCGGGCGGCGAGATGGGGGATCGCGCAGAAGCCGTGCCGCGCCAGGGTGCAGGTGACCTCGAGCGTCGCGGGCAGCCCCTGCGCCGGGGACGCGGTGACGGTGACGCGCGCACCGGCCGGGAGCTGCGCGAGGACCTCCTCGGCGATGCCGCGCAGCGGGATGACCTCGAACTGGGCGGCGCGCTCCTCCTCAGGCGCGGGCTGCGTCGCGGCTCCCCGCGGCGGCATCGGTGCTCCTGGTGTCCTCGCCGCGGCCGAGGGCGGTCACATCGCCCTTCGGCTGCTCCTTCGTGGGGTCGATGAACGGTTTGGGCACCACGACCGCCTCGACGAGCTCCTCGCCGGAGGGCAGCTGCGCGCCGGGTCGCGGACCGGTGTCGATCTGGAACCGGGTGCCGATCTCCGAGAGCGCGGCCGGGACGAGGGCGAGCCCGATGTTCTTCTCCAGCCGCGGGGAGTGGCAGGCCGAGGTCACCTGCCCGACCACCGCGCCGTCGTGGTGGACGGGGAAGGCATCGATCATCGAGCCGTCGTTGTAGCTGCCCAGCGGCTCCCCGCCGATCTCGAGGCCCACGAGCTTGCACCGCGGTCCCTCCGCCTTGAGGCGGCGCAGGGCGTCCTTGCCGACGAAGTCCGCCTCCTGCTCGAGGTCGACCATCCAGTCGTAGCCCATGCCGACCTCGAAGGGGGTGGTCTGCACCGTGATGTCCGCGCCGTGGGCGAGCATGCCTCCCTCGATGCGGCGGATGTGGCAGGGGCCGATGACCCGCAGCCCGTGCGGCTCCCCGGCCTCGAGCACGAGCTGCCAGAGCTTCTCCGCGTTCTGCGAGGCGTCGTGCACGTAGATCTCGTAGCCGATCTCGCCGGTGTAGCCGGTGCGGGAGACGGTGACGTCGATGCCGTCGAGCGTGAAGTCGTGCAGGTAGTAGTAGCGGAGGTCCGCCACTGCCTCGCCCAGCAGGTCCCGCATCACCGCGTAGGACTTCGGGCCCTGCACCTGCACGGGGCCCACGTCGATCTCCTCGATCGAGACGTCCATGCCGGCATGGGTCGCGACCCCGCGGGCCCACAGCAGGATGTCCGAATCGGCCAGGGACAGCCAGAAGCGGTTCTCCTCGAGCCGCAGCAGGATCGGGTCGTTGAGGATCCCGCCGTGCTGATCGGTGAGGAACACGTACTTGCACTGCCCCACCGCGCACTTCGAGAGGTCGCGGGTCACCAGCAGGTTCGTGAAGTCGAAGGCGTCCGGGCCGGAGATCTCGATCTGCCGCTCGACGCCCACGTCCCAGAGGGTGACGCCCTCCAGCAGCGCCCAGTACTCCGCGACGGGGTCGCCGTAGTGGCGGGGGTGGTACGTGTGGTTGTAGACGCTGTACATCGCGACCCCGTGACGCCGTGAGGCGTAGAAGAACGGGGACTTGCGGATGCGGGGGTACAGCAGCACATGGGGATTCGGGTTCACGGTCATCGTGGCCTCCAGGAATCGTGTCCGTCATCCACTGTGGCATCCTGGTGCGCAATGCGCAATGGAATGCGCCATGCGCATGAGCCGAGGGGGTGGAGGGTCCGAGATGGCAGAGGCGAGGAACAGGACCGCTCAGCAGCGACCGGAGCGGCCGGCACCGGGGGCCGGCGCGGTGCAGTCCGTGGACCGGGCGGCGCGGGTGCTGGAGATCCTCGCTCGCGACGGCGGCTCCGCAGTGGGGCGTCTCGCTCACGAGCTCGGGGTCCACCAGTCCACGGCGTCGCGGCTGATCTCCGCTCTCGAGGCGCACGATCTCGTCGAACGGCAGGTCGAGGGCGGGCCGGTGCGGCTCGGCATCGGGATCCTGCGCCTCGCCGCGGCGACGCGGCCGCGCCTCGATCTCACCGCGGCGGGCGGCCCGGTGTGCGAGGCGCTCGCCGAGGAGCTGGGCGAGACGGTGAACCTCGCCGTGTACCGCTCCGGGGCCGCGGTGAACCTCCACCAGGTCCAGGGGACCCGCACCGTGGCGCTGCACAACTGGGTGGGGGATGCGACCGTCCTGCATGCCACCTCGAGCGGGAAGGTGCTGCTGGCGCATCTGCCCCCGGCGCAGCGCGAGACGGTTCTGGGCACCGCGCTCGAGCGCTTCACGGCGCGCACCGTGCAGGACCCCTCCGTGCTGAGGCGCCAGCTCGAGCAGGTGGTCGAGCGCGGCTGGGCCCTCGCGGAGGAGGAGTTCGAGGAGGGGCTGAACGCGGTGGCGGCACCGATCCACGGAACCGAGGGGGAGGTGGTCGCCGCGCTGTCGGCCGCCGGGCCCGCCTACCGGCTCGGGCACGACCGCCTGCCCGCGGCCGCCGAGCAGGTGCGCGCTGCGGCGGCGGAGATCTCCCGGCGCCTGGGACACCTCCCCGAGACGCCGTAGAGCACGTCCGCGCAGCGCACCTCCCTGCAGCGCACGGCCCCGCAGCTCACGGCCCCGCAGGGCGCGGCCCCGCAGGGCACCGGGCCCTCGAGGGCCAGAGCGGGCTCAGCCCTTCATCCGCGAGTCCTCCGGATCGAAGGCCGGGGTGCGGCCGACGGTCAGCACCTCGGCCCCCAGCCGCTGCCCGAGGTACTCGACCGCGAGCCTGGTGCCGAGCACGGCCTGCGCCGGCGGCAGGTAGGCCAGCAGCAGGTACCGCCCCAACGACGGGGCAGGGCCGGCCGAGGTGACGAAGGAGCGGCGGCCGCGGGCGTCCACCAGGGGATCGCCCTCGACGGAGAGCACCGGCTCCCCACCGGTGGGACAGCGCGCCGCGGCGGGATCACGGGGCGGAGACGTCAGCGCGAGGGTGCACAGCATCGCGGCCGGTCCGCGCTCGCGCGAGGCGAGATAGGCCTGCTTGCCCAGGAACTCCGCCCGCTTGACCCGCGGCAGGGCGAGATCCGCCTCGACCGGGTCGTACTCGCCCGTGAGCTCGGCCCCCATCAGCCGGTATCCCTTCTCGAGACGGCCGGTGGTGCCGTACACGCCGATCCCGGCGGCGAGCACGCCGTGCTCCTGTCCTGCCTCCCACAGCCGGTCCCACAGCCGGGGCCCGAGCTCGGCGGCGACATGCAGCTCCCAGCCGAGCTCGCCCACGTAGCTGATCCGCAGCATCGAGACCGGCACGCCCGCGATCACGGCCTCGCGGCCGGTCCCGAAGCCGAAGGCGGCATCGGAGAGGTCCTGGCCGGTCAGGGGCTGGACGAGGTCGCGGGCTCGCGGCCCCCACAGCCCGATCGTGGTGAGCGCCGAGGTGGAGTCGGTCAGCTGCACGGTCCCGTCGGCCGGCAGATGGCGGCGCATCCAGGCGAGATCTCGCCCGCCCTCCGCGCCGCCGGTGATCACGCGGAACTCCGTGGCGCTGCGGCGCACGATCGTGAGGTCGCTGCGGAAGGTGCCGGCCGGGGTGAGCAGCGGGGTGTACACGACCCTGCCGACGGGCACGTCGATCCGCGCCATCGCGAGGTGTTCGAGGAAGCCCAGCGCTCCGGGGCCGCAGACGTCGAGGATCGCGAAGGCGGCGAGGTCCACCAGCGCCACTCGTTCGCGCATCGCGAGGTGCTCGGCCTCGATGAGCGGGGACCACCAGCGGGCGTCCCATTCGTGGGTGCGGTGGTCCACGGCGTCCCCGAACTCCTCCAGCAGCGGCCGATTCGCGGCATACCACTGGGGACGCTCCCAGCCGGCGGCCTCGTAGTGCTCCGCCCCGAGGGCGTCGGTGCGCGAGTGCAGGGCGCTCGTGCGCAGCGGCCGGTTCGAGAGCCACTGCTCGCGCGGATGGCTGATGCCGTACACCTTGGGGAAGCCTTCGGCGGCGCGAGCCCGCACGTGCTCGCGGGTGCGCTGCGAGGGATGGAAGCGGGCGATGTCGGAGCCGTGGGCATCGATCTCGCTGCTGCCCTCGGTGATCAGCTCGGCGACCATGCGCCCCACCCCGGCCGCCTCCTTGATCCACACCGCGGCGGCGGACCACAGCCCGGCCACCTCCGGCGTCTCGCCGACCAGAGCACCGCCGTCGGGCGTGAGGGAGAGCAGCCCGTTGAGCGCCGCCTTCCGCGGCGGCTCCGGATCGGTGAGCAGGCGGGGGAAGAGCTCGCGGGCATGGGCCAGCTGCGCGGTGAAGTCCTCCTCCGTGAAGGGGAAGCTCGTGGGGCTGGCCTGGCCCGGGTGGTTCCCGACCGGCGGGATCTCGCTCGGATCATGCAGCAGGGGCCGATGCGCGTAGGAGCCGATCTCGAGGTCCGCGCCGCGCTGGCGCTCGTACATGAGGTTGTCCATGTCGCGCAGCAGCGGGAAGCTCACCCAGTCGTCGGTCGCGGCGAGCGCGGGGATCGGCCCGAGGTCGAGCATCTGGTGCACCGCCGGGGTGAGCGGGAGCGCGGCTCCGGCGAGGGCGGCGACCTGCGGGCTCCACACGCCGCAGGCGATGAGCACGAGCTCGGTCTCGATCTCTCCGCGATCGGTGAGCACGCGGCGCACCCGCCCGGAGGTGACCTCGATGCCGGTCACCTCGGTCTCGGCGACGGTGGTGAGCGCGCCCGCGGCCCGAGCCCTCTCGCGGAAGAGCTCCCCGGCGCGCAGCGGATCGACGATCGCACCGGTGGGGGTGTAGAAGCCGCCGATCAGCAGGCTCGCCTCGCAATGCGGGACGAGCTCGTGGATCTCGGCGGGGGAGAGCAGATGCGCCTCCACGCCCCAGGCGCGGGCGGAGCTCATCCGCCGGGTGAGCTCCTGCATCCGCTCGGCGCTGCGGGCCGCTTCGATGCCGCCGCAGCGGGTGAGCACGCCGAGCTCGCCGTACTGGCGCAGCGAGTCGACGGTGAGATCGGTGATCTCCTTGGAGTGGTCGACGGGGAACACGAAGTTCGAGGCGTGACCGGTGGAGCCTCCCGGATCGGGAAGGGGACCCTTGTCGATCTGGACGATGCTGCGCCAGCCGTGGTCCGCGAGATGGGCGACGGCGGCGTTGCCCACCACTCCGGCTCCGACGACGACGATGTCTGCACGATCCGGCAGCTGTGCCATGGCGACCTCCCGACCTGCCCGTGGCACTCCTACGGTAGCCGCGCGCTGGAGCTTTGCCCAGAGCCACGGGAGCTCCTGCCGCGACGCCCCGCCCTGCTCGCGATCCCACACCGGCCGAGCCGGCACGCCGAAGACTCCACGGTCATGAGCGCCCCAGTGCCAACCGTGGCACTCAGCAGCACATAACCCGCTGGTAGGGGCGTGGGAGGGGGAGGGGGTGGCGAGGTGTTGGGGTGCGGTGCGGTGCGGAGGTGGGGTGGGGCCGGGACCCGGGGGCGGCCGTGCTGGGCGGCCTGCGTGGGACATGGGGGCGGCTCGTGCCGGGGCATGAACGTGGGACATGGGGGCGGACTGCGCCGGGGCATGAAAAAACGCCCTGTCGCCAGGGCGTTTCTTGGGGTGATCGACGGGATTTGAACCCGCGACCGCCTGGACCACAACCAGGAGCTCTACCAACTGAGCTACGACCACCATGTGCGAGCGGAAGCCCGCAACGAGAGAACAATATACCGGTTCGCCAGGGCATATCCCAGCCCGGAACCGCCTCGCGCAGTGTGAGACGCGTTGCATCGGGCGCCGGGGCATCGGCTGCGGGAGCAGCCGATGCCCGGCCGGTGGCGTTCTCGGTGCGCGTCCTCGCTCAGAGCAGCTCGGCGCGCAGCTGCTCGGGAGACTTCGGGGAGAGCAGGCCCGGTGCCACGTCGAACGGGGTCTTCGCGCCGTGCTCCCCGGCGGCGGCCAGTCGCGCCGCGGCCCGGGTGTACGCGACGAGCACGCTCGCGGTGAACTCGGGGTTCGAGTCCTCCTGGAGGCGGTACTCGATGGTCTGCGTGGTGCCGGGCGAGGACTCCCCGGAGCGGATCACGAAGCCGCCGTGGGGCATGCCCTGGTGGTCGCGGGCGAGCTCCTCGGCGCTGAGGAAGGTCACCGTCGTGTCGTAGGGCTCGAAGTAGTGCGGCATCGTGACGATCTCCTCGCGCACCGTCTCGGCGTCCGCCCCGTCCTCGAGCACCACGAAGCATTCGCGGGTGTGCTTCTCGCGGGTGCTCAGCGTGGGCTGCTCGCCGGCGCGAACGCGTGCGATCGCCTCCTGGGAGGGAACGGTGTACTGGACCGCGGCGGCGACCCCGTCCACGCGGCGCACCGCGTCGGAGTGTCCCTGGGACAGGCCGCGGCCCCAGAAGGTGTAGGTGGTGCCCGTGGCGAGGATGGCCTCCCCGTACACGCGGTTGATCGAGAACAGGCCGGGGTCCCATCCGGTGGAGATCAGCGCGGTGGTGCCGGCTGCGCGGGCGGCGGCGTCGACCTTCGCGAAGTGCTCGGGGATGCGAGCGTGCGTGTCGAAGCTGTCCACGACGGTGAAGCGCTCGGCGAGCTGAGGGGTCTGCTCGGGCAGATCGGTCCGCGAGCCGCCGCAGAGCACGAGCACGTCGATCTCGTCCTGCATCTCCTCGAGCGCGTCGATCGAGCGGACGGGGGTCTGCGCGTGCACGGTGCTCACGGTGGACGGGTCGCGGCGCGTGAACACGCCCACGAGCTGCATGTCCTCCTGGAGGGAGGTGGCGATCTCGACGCCGCGTCCCAGGTTCCCGTAGCCGACGATTCCGATCCGGTGCACAGTCATGGTCCTCGTTCTGTTCGATGGGGGCGCCCGCGGCCCGGGACGCCGTGGACGATCCTACTGTCCTGCCGAGGGGCCTCGCCCGGGAGCATGCGCGTCGCGGCGTCTGCCGGTGCGACCTCGCGCCCCGCCTGCTGGCCGCAGCGGCGCACAGGTGATCTGCCCTTTGCGCGGTCGGGCGTGCAGGGGGAGACTGGCGGCATGATCGTCGCCTTCTCCGTCCAGCCCACCGGTGAACCCTCCGACCCGGCCCTCGTGCGGGACCTCGCTGCGGGATCCGACAGCGCGAGCGTCCATGACGCGGTGGCCGCCGCGGTGAGGATCGTGCGGGAGTCGGGCCTGCCCTCGAGGACCTCGAGCATGTTCACCGAGATCGAGGGGAGCTGGGACGAGGTCTTCGGCGTCGTCAAGCGCGCCACCGACGCGGTCGCGCCCTTCGGGTCGCGGATCTCCCTGGTGATCAAGGCGGATATCCGGCCCGGGTACGAGGGGGAGCTCGACGGCAAGATCGAGCGCCTCGAGACGTCGCTCGATCAGACCTCCTGAGCGCCGCGACGACCCTCAGCCCTCCGGCAGCAGCGTGATGAGGTGCTGCCGGGCGTGAGCGGAGGCCGCCGCGCCGTCGCGCTCGGCGACCGCCTCGAGGATCGCACGATGGGCCGCGTGGTCGGTGTCGCTGCCGAACTCCGCGCGTCGGCGCAGCAGATCGATCATCGCCTGCCGGCTGCGCGGGGTGAAGCTGTCGAACAGGTCCAGTAGCAGCGGGTTGTGCGCTGCGGCGACGATGCTGCGGTGGAAGGCGAGGTCCGCATCGACGTGCGCCTCGAGCTCGCTGCGCTGTGCTGCCCGTTCCGCGGCCGCACGCCTGATCGCGCGCAGCTCGGCGGGGGAGCGTCGCACTGCGGCCAGCGCCGCGGCCTCGACCTCGATCGCGATGCGCGCCTCGAGCACCGAGGTGATGTCGGCCGTGCTCAGCGAGGTCCGCCAGTCCTCGAGGACGTCCAGCGAGGCGACGAAGACTCCGGCCCCCTGGCGGGTGGCGAGGACGCCCTGCCCGGCCAGGCGGCGGATCGCCTCGCGCACCGTGGAGCGGCCCACGCCCAGCTGCGGGCCGAGGGTGCTCTCGCCGGGGAGCTTCGCGCCGAGCGCCCACTCGCCGCCGCGGATCCGCTCCAGGAGCAGATCGGCCGCCTGCTCGGCGAGCGGGGTGCGCCTCACCTGTGCCACTGGACCTCCGTGCCGCTGTCGTCTCGCTGCGCTGCGTCCCCGCTGCGCTGAGCGCCTGCTCCCCGACGAGACAGCTTCTCTGCTTGTCTGAGGAGTTGTGTAGAGTTTAGCCCATGCCGCAGCGTTCGATCCTTCACCTCGAGTCCGTCGATTTCGTGCGAGAGGGTCGGCCGATCCTCACGGACGTCGGCATGAGGGTGGGCGCAGGCGAGCACTGGGCGCTGATCGGCCCGAACGGTGCCGGCAAGAGCACCCTGCTGAGCCTGTGCGGCGCGGTGAACCATCCCACGCGGGGGAGCGTGCAGGTGCTCGGGCGCACGCTCGGTCGCGTCGACATCCGGGAGCTGCGCACGTCCATCGGCCACGTCAACCCCCGCCACCCGCTCACCTCTGCGCTCACCGTGCGGCAGGTGGTCCTCACCGGGGCGACCGGATCCACCGAGCTGGTGCCCCGCTGGGTGCCGGACGAGGCCACGCAGGAGCGCGCCGACGAGCTGATCGAGATGCTCGGGCTCGCGGAGCTCGGTGCGGCGACCTGGCCCACGATGTCGCAGGGGGAGCGAGGGCGCGCGCTCATCGCGCGCGCCCTGCTGCCGGACCCTCCGCTGCTGCTGCTGGACGAGCCCTCGACCGGGCTGGACGTCGCCGCGCGGGAGCAGTTCCTCTCCACGCTCGACGAGCTCCACCGCGCCCGGCCCTCGCTCGCGACCATCCTGGTCACGCATCACCTCGAGGAGCTCCCGAGCAGCACGACCCATGCCCTGCTGATCAAGGACGGGCGGGTGCACGCCGCGGGCCGCGCACAGGACGTGCTCACCACCGGCCTGGTGAGCGAGTGCTTCGATCATCCGATCGGGATCGAGCACCGCGCAGGCCGGTGGCAGGCACGGGCGCTGGCGCGCAGCTGAGCACCTGCAGGGCGGGGGCCCGCTCAGCCCCTCGGATCAGGCCCGCAGGTCGTGGTCCAGCAGCCCGTCGCGCATCGCGGCGGCGAGGGTCGGTGTCACCGGCAGGCGGGGGATGAGCGTCGCCTGGAAGGCGTGGTAGATGTCCGGCTTGCCGGGCCAGGTCACGCCCTGCGGCGTGTTGGTCGCATCGAGCTCGTGGAACCAGGAGCCGCCCTCGGCGTCGAGCAGGTGCTCGGCGATGTACTCCCACCACTGCTCGTACCGCTCGGCCCAGATCCGGTCCCCGGTCACCTGGTGCATCACGGCGGCGGCGCCGACGGCCTCGGCCGCGACCCAGTGCATCCGCTCGGTGGAGACGGGGGTGCCGTCCCAGTCCACGGTGTACACCCAGCCCGGTGCGCCGTCGGCCCCGAAGGCCGCGGCGGACTTCTCCATCAGCGCGGTCGCCGACTCGAGCATCCACTCCGGTGCCTCGCCGTCGAGCGCGATGAGCGCGGCGCGGGCATGGAGCACCAGACGAGCCCACTCGATCCAGTGCCCGATCGTCGCGCCGTAGGGGCGGAACGGGTGGGCGGGCTGGTCCCGGTTGTAGTCCAGCAGCGGAGTCCAGTCGGTGTCGTAGTGCTCCGGCAGCGCCCAGTCGTTGGCCCGGGCGAACTCGTCGATCGCACGCGTCGCGATGCCGACGGCGCGGTCCAGCCAGCGGCGGTCGCCGGTGACGTCCGCCGCGGCCAGCAGCCCTTCGACGGTGTGCATGTTCGCGTTGATCCCGCGGTACTCTTCGCAGGTGGAGAAGGTGCGGTCGAAGGTGTCTACGCTCATCCCCGCGGCGTCGTCGAAGAACCGCTCGTCGAGCACCCGCAGGGCCTCATCCAGCAGCTCCTTCGCCCCGGGCCGGCCGGCGGCCACGGCGGAGGAGGCGGCGAGCACCACGAAGGCGTGGGCGTAGGCCTGCTTGGAGTCGTCCACCGGTTCGCCGCCGGCGACGGCGGAGTACCAGCCGCCGTGCTCGTCGTCGTGGAAGACGCCGCGCAGCGAGGCGATCCCGTGGTCGACGAGTCGGGCGAGGCCCGGGCGACCCAGCAGGTGGCCGAGAGCGAAGCTGTGCGTCATCCGGCAGGTGATCCACAGCTCCGAGGGGCGCGTGAGGTCGGCGTCGCCGTCCTCGTCGAGCCAGGCGAAGCCGCCGTCGTCCCGGTCGGAGGCGGAGGCGAACTCGAGGAGTCCGTCGCTCTCGCCCTCGAGCCATGTGCGATGGGAGGCGCGCTCCAGCCACACCCGGTGCGGGCCGGGGGCCGCAGCAGGGGCGGCGGCCGGCTCATCGCGCAGCTCGAAGGTCTTCGAGGCGGCCTGGGCCTGGGCGGTGGTCGGTCCCGGCTCATCCACCAGCAGCACCTCGCGGTAGTACTTGAGCTCCTGGATCGACTCGCGGATGTCCGCGAGCGCCCGGTGGCCGCCGTGCTTGGCGGGGATGTTGTAGTACACCCGCGGGAACCAGCGCTTGGCGAGCTCCTTGAGACTGGAGACGTCGATCGTGCGGTAGGAGAGCCACTGGGCGAACTCGGGCACGTCGCGGTCCAGGAACACGCGGTCGGTGCCGACGCTGTTGCCCGCCAGCGGCGCCTTGCCGGGCTCGGGGCAGTACTGCTGGACGTAGGCGAGGCACCGCGCCTGCGCCTCCTGGAGGGTCATCCCGCCGTCGAGCTCCTCGATCAGGCCGGAGACGGTGTGCATGTTCACCACGAAGGGGTCCATGCCCTCGAGGGCCTCCGCCGGCGGCTTGATGACGACGTCGACGCCGTCCCCGAGGATGTTCAGATCGGCGTCGGTCACGAGCACCGCGATCTCGACGAGCGCGTCGCGCTGCTTGTCGAGGCCGGTCATCTCGCAATCGACCCAGATGATGCGGTCGTTGATGGCACGTGTGGAGCTGGAGGTCACCGGACCACACTAGCGCGGGTGCGCGCGAGGGGGCCGAGGGGGCGCCGCATCGCCGGTTACCCTTCAGTCACCCGCTCTCATCGACGAGACGGTGCGAACGTCTGGAGGACCCTGCGTGAACCTGTACTTCCGACTGCTGCTGTTCATGCTGCGTGTGCGTCGGCGCAGCCGGCTGAGCATCTGAGACACCTCGCACGTGACCTTCCGCGTGAACCCCGGGGATCTGGACGTGCAGCGGCACATGAACAACGGCCGCTATCTCACGCTGATGGACCTGGGGAGGATGGATCTCATGGTCCGTTCCCGGTTCTGGCAGCGCATCAGCGCGCGCGGCTGGTACCCGGTGGTGGCCGGACAGAGCATCACCTACCGCCGCTCGCTGCTGCTGTGGCAGCGCTTCGACCTCGCCTCGCGCGTCATCGGGCACGACGAGCGCTGGATCTACATGGAGCAGGTGTTCCGCCGCGGCGGGACCGTGGTGGCCGATGCGATCGTGCGCGCCCGCTTCCTGCGCACGTCCGGAGGTTCGGTGCCCATGGAGGACGTGCTGGAGCTGGCGGGACCGGTGCCGGAGCACCTGGTGGTGCCCGAGTGGGTCACCGCGTGGAACGAGGGCTCCTCCGCGCACGGCCGCGAGCTCTGAGCTCCTCGATCCCGCTGATCACCAGCAGGATCACCACCACGGCGAGCAGGATCCACTGCTCGAACACGACGGCGAGCACACCGGCGAGCAGCAGCGCCGCCAGGAACACGATCCCCAGCACCCGCTGCGAGAGGCCCAGCAGGCGTGCCCCGAAGGGGGTGCGCGCCAGCCGCAGCAGGAGCAGCAGCGCGATCGTGCCGAACGTGAGGACCTTCAGGATCAAGCGGAACTCCTGGTGCGCTGGTGGTGAAGGGTGCCCCCAGCAGGACTCGAACCTGCAACCTACGGATTAGAAGGCCGTTGCTCTATCCATTGAGCTATGGAGGCTGGGGCGCCTCGGGCCGCGATCGCCGGCCGGGCCGGGATCGGAGCGAGGTGCCTGGGAGAGTCTACCGACCTGTCCCGCGGGCCGGTGCTCCCGGGCCCACCTGGCAGCGCGGGCAGAACCACAGCACGCGGGGCTCGGTGCCCTCCAGACGCGGGTCGCCGAGCTCGCCGCGCTGGATCCGGGCGCGGCAGCGGCGGCACTGCCGGCCTCCGCGGCCGTAGACCCACAGGTCTCCGTCCCGGCCCAGCATCCCGCCGGTGGTGACCCGCACGGCCCGGTCCTGGTTCAGCACCAGCAGCCGGTGCGCGAGGTCGACGAACCCGCGCAGATCACCCGCGCTCCCGGTCGGCGCGGCGGGGTGGACGCGGCGCAGGAAGCACAGTTCGCTGCGGTAGATGTTGCCGATCCCGGCGAGGTTGCGCTGATCGAGCAGAGCGAGGCCGATCTCTCGCTCCGGCTCGGCGGCGAGGTTCTGCACCGCCCGTTCCCGGTGGGCGTCGTCCCACAGCGGATCCAGCAGATCCGGGCCGAGGTGGCCCACGAGCGAGTCCTCGTCGGCCGTGCGCACCAGGCGCACCTGCTTCACGTCATATGCGATCGCCCGCGTCTGGCGACCGTCCTCATGGCGGGCGGTGAGCACGGCACGGATCGTGGCGGCGGGGCGGGGCCCTGCGCTGGTGTCGCTCGAACGCAGCGCCCTGCCGTCGACGTGCCAGATCCCGTCCATCATGAGATGCGTGTGCAGCGTCAGCGGGACCGCTCCGGGGGAGGGCGGGAGCAGCCGCAGCAGCAGATGCTTGCCGCGCGGGCGCACCTCCTGCACGCACCAGCCGACGAGATCCGCCGTCGCGGCGCGCGGCACCCGCAGATCGCACCCGGTGAGCGTGGCCCCGGCGAGGGCCTCGTGCAGGATCCGGCACTGCCGGGCGACGGTGTCCCCCTCCGGCATCAGCGATCCCCGGCGCGCAGGCGGAGCGACCGCGGGGAGCGATAGCAGCCGGCGTCCACGAGCGCCCGGGCGATCTCGGCCACCGGTGCGCTGTCGATGCCGTGGCCGTTGATCCGCTCGATCCGCAGCTGCGGCAGGCGCGACTCCTCGGCGATCGCCCGCACGAGCTGCGCGGCGACCTCGTCCCTCGCGCTCTCCTCGGCCCACCACAGCAGGTGCTTGGCCCCCTTGTCCACGACCGCGCGCACATGCCCGTCCCGCAGCAGCACGAGCGCACCGGCGCGCCGCGCGGGACGCACCGTCGCGCCTTCCGGCGGCGGGATCGTCAGCTCCGGCCAGGGTAGCGCCGCGCCATAGGGGTTCGCGGGGTCGGTGACGGCCAGGGCCACGGTGGTCGCGTCCGCACCGCCCCCGCCGGGGCTCTCCGCCGGGCCGGGAGCGGCCTCCGCGTCATGGCACCGATCGCGCAGGCGATCGACCGCCTCGACCGGGGCGAACTGCGAGGCGCCGAGCCCGTCGACGAAATAGCCGCGCCGGCAGCTGCCGTTCTCCTCGAGCATGGCGAGCACCCGGTACACCGCGGCGAAACCGCCGGGGATGTCCTCGACGTCCATCGCGCCGCGGGTGACCACGCCGTGCCGGTCCAGCAGCAGTGTCGCGAGGGCCGCCGCGCGGGCGGCCGGATCCACCGGCTCCACCCGCACCGCGGACCAGCGACCGGCACCGACCGGCCCCTCCGCCAGCTCGGAGACGCTGGCCGCGCCCTGGCGCATCATCGCCGCCGAGAGCCGGGCCGCGCCCCGACGCGTCAGGGGCCGCGAGCGTCCCGCCGCGCGGGAGCCGCGGCTCGATGCCGGGCCGCGTGAGTAGCTGCGCAGCGCCTCGAAGGAATCATTGGTGATCAGGCCCGAGAAGGCGAGGTCCCACAGGGCCTCGTGCACGGCCGGCGGTGCGAGGGCTTCGCCCTCGTCCGCCAGCGCGGTGAGGATCTGCCCGTGTCGCAGCGCGCCGGGGGTGCCGCGCAGCAGGGCGAGCAGCCGCGCGGCCGTGGAGCCCTCGGTGAGCGAGGCCGCCGCCTCCTCGAGCGCGGAGGCATCGAGGCCGAGCGGCAGCGCCTCCGCGAGGTGGAGCCGGATCCAGCCGTCCTCCGCGCCGAGCCGGCCATGCCCGGTCCACACCAGCTCACCGGAGGCGAAGGCCGCATCCAGCAGCGCCGGGGTCACGTCCGGCAGCCGGGCGGGCAGCACCTGGGATTCCCAGGCCGACAGCGGCAGAGACACGCCCGTGAGCTGATCGACCACCGACAGCAGACCGTCCCGGTCCCGCCAGGTGGGGCGGTCGCGTCGGCCGTCCGCGCGGCGACCGGCCAGGTGCTGCCACTGCCCGAGGAACCGCGCATACACCGGGCCCGGCACCGGCGCGATCTCGCGCCGCGAGGCGGCCAGGCTCGCCCGCCGGATGCGCCGCAGCACCTCCGCCTCGACCCATTCCTCGCCGTCCCGACCCGGGGTGAACTCGCCCTGCTGGAGCACCCGTTCTGCGGTGAGCTGCTCGAGCGTGCCGCGGGCGACGCCGGGGGCCAGGCCGAAGGCCTCCACCGCGTCGGCGGCCGGGAACGGTCCCCGGCCCCGCGCCCAGCGGGCCAGCAGCTGGGGGACCGCCCGGTCCACCGGTGCCAGGTGCGCCTGGGGAAGGCCGGGCGGCAGCGCCGTCCCGAGCGCATCGCGCAGCAGGCCGGCGTCCTCGACCGCCGCGACGTGCTCCCGCCCGGCGAGGCGCACGCTGATGATCCGGCGTGCCCGGGTCAGCTGTTCGAGCTCCGCCTCGAGGTCCACCCCCTCTGCCGTGCGGCGTGAGAGATCGTCCGCGGTGAGCGGGCCGAGCCGGCGCAGCGCATCGGCGATCTGTTCGCCGCCGCGCAGCGCCCGCTGTGCGGTGAGCCCCTGCAGCTGCTGCTCGACCTCGGCGATCACCTCGGCGTCCAGCAGCTCGCGCAGGCTCACCGAGCCCAGGAGCTCGGCCAGCAGCGACTGGTCCAGGGCGAGCGCGGCGGTGCGGCGTTCGGCCAGCGGGGCGTCGCCGTCGTAGATGAACTGCGCGAGATACCCGAACAGCAGCGAGCGGGCGAAAGGGGAGGGCGCCGGGGTCTCCACCTCCCGCACCTCGAGGCGCCGACGCCCGATCTGCTCCATCAGCTCCACCAGGGCGGGCAGGTCGTAGACGTCCTGCAGGCACTCCCGGGCGGCTTCCAGCATGATCGGGAAGTCCGGGTGCGGGCGGGCCACCTCGAGCAGGTGGGAGGAGCGCTGGCGCTGCTGCCACAGCGGGGAGCGCTGCGTCGGGTCCCGCCTCGGCAGCAGCAGGGCGCGCGCCGCGCACTCGCGGAAGCGGGCGGCGAACAGGGCGGAGGAGCCGACGAGCCGGCGCACCTCCTGCTCGATCTCCTCGGGGGTGAACACGAACAGATCCGCCCCCGGTGGCTGCTCGCCGTGGGGGATGCGCAGCACGATCCCGTCGTCGGCGGCCATCGCCTGGCCGTCCAGCCCGTACCGCTCCTGGACCCGGGCCCCGACCGCGAGCGCCCAGGGCCCGGTGATCCGCTGCCCGAGCGCGCAGTGCAGCACCACCCGCCAGTCGCCGAGCTCGTCGAGGAATCGCTCGACCACCAGCTGCTGCGGCCCCGGGACGGTGCCGGTCGCGTGCTGCTGCTCGGCCAGGTGGTCCAGCAGCACCGTGCGCGCATCGGAGTCCAGTCCCAGCGTGCCGAGCCGGTCCTCGGCCTCGGGGCGCGGGAGGCTCGCGAGCTCGGACTGCGCCGAGGCGATCGCACGGCCGAGGCTCGCGGGGCGACCGTCCCCGTCGCCGTGCCAGAAGGGGATGCGGCCGGAGAGGCCGAAGGCGGGGGAGACGGTCACCCGGGAGGCGGTGATCTCCTCGATCCTCCAGCTGGTGGTGCCCAGCGTGATCACGTCCCCGCGCCGCGACTCGTAGACCATCTCCTCGTCGAGCTCCCCGACCCGGCGCGGCTGGGAGTCGTCGTCCCCGGCCACCAGGTGCACCGGGTACAGGCCCCGATCCGGGATCGTGCCGCCGCTGGTGACCGCGAGGCGCTGAGCGCCCGGGCGGGCCGTGAGGATCCCCGTGTCGTGGTCGTGGACCAGGCGGGGCCGCAGCTCGGAGAAATCGGTCGAGGGATACCGACCGGCGAGCAGATCGATCGTCTGGTCGAAGGCGGAGCGGGGCAGCGCGCGGTAGGGATGTGCGGTGCGGACCAGGTCGAACCACTCATCGACCTGCAGGTCGTCCATCGCCGCGGCCGAGACGGTGTGCTGGGCGAGCACGTCCAGGGCGTTGCGCGGCACCGCGAGCGGTTCGATCCTCCCCGCGACCGCCTCCTGCACCGCGACGGCGGAGCGCAGCACGTCCGCGGCGTGCAGCGGATGCAGCGAGCCGGTGGAGACGGCGCCGACGTCGTGCCCGGCACGCCCCACCCGCTGCAGCAGGCTCGAGACAGACATCGGCGCGGCCACCTGCAGCACCAGGTCCACGGCGCCCATGTCGATGCCCAGCTCGAGGGAGGAGGTCGCCACCACGCAGCGCAGCGCGCCGGATTTCAGCTGCTCCTCGATCCCGGCGCGCACCTCCTTGGACATCGAGCCGTGGTGGGCGCGGGCGATGTCCTCGCCCTCGGTGCCGTCCTCCTCTCCCGCGCCTCCCGCGCCCGCGGAGCCCGAGGAGGACGCGCCGGCGCGCGCAGAGTCCGCCGACGGCGCCCCGGCGGCCGCGTCGACCGCGACCCGACGGGCGTGCAGACGGTTCAGCTTGCCGGTGAGGCGCTCGGCCTGGCTGCGGGAGTTGGTGAACACGATGGTGGAGCGATGCGCGAGGACGCGCTCGAGCACCGCCCGCTCGACGTGCGGCCAGACCGTGCCGGTGACGTCCTCGTCGTCGACCGCATCGGCGGGAGGTTCGATGGACTGCAGGTCCGCCACGGGCAGCGTGACCGTGATGTCCCAGCGCTTGGTGGACTCGGGCCGCACCACCGTCACCTCGCGGGAGCGTCCCGAGCCGGTGAGGAAGGCGGCGACCTCCTCCACCGGTTCCACCGTCGCGGAGAGACCGATGCGCTGCGCCGGCGCCTCCAGCAGGGCGTCGAGCCGGGCGAGGGACAGCGCGAGGTGCACGCCCCGCTTGCCGCCCGCGACGGCGTGCACCTCGTCGAGGATCACCGTCTCCACCCCGCGCAGCGTCTCCCGCGCCTGGGAGGTGAGCATGAGGAACAGCGACTCGGGGGTGGTGATGAGGATGTCCGGGGGATGGGTCACGAGCCGTCGCCGCTCGGCGGCGGGGGTGTCCCCCGTGCGCACCCCCACGCTCAGGGGACGGCGCACCTCGCCGAGGCTCTCGGCGGTGCGGGCCGTGCCCACGAGAGGGGAGGTCAGGTTGCGTTCGACGTCGACGCCGAGGGCCTTCAGCGGCGAGATGTACAGGACGCTCGTGCTGCGGCGTCCACGCCCTGCGCCGCCTCCGCGCTCTCCGCCCCGTCCGGGCCCCGCCGCGGCGCGGCCCGGACCTGACGGTCGGTCGGCTGGCGCCGGGCCAGAGGCCAGGCGATCGATCGCGGTGAGGAAGGCGGCGAGGGTCTTGCCCGAGCCGGTGGGGGCGACCACGAGCGTGTCGTCCCCACGGTCGATGGCCTCCCACGCCGCGGCCTGCGCGGGGGTGGGCGCATCGAACGATTCCTCGAACCACCGCGCCGTGGCGGGGGAGAAGGAGGACGGGAGCGCCTGGCGGGTCATGGCCATCGCACCATTGTGGACCGGCCCGCCGACAGCGCGCCGGGCAGAGCCCTCGTGACGGCGCTGCGGGGCCGCACCCTGCCACGATGCGTCGCCGCGTGGCAGGATGGACGCACGGCGGTTCCCGCATCGGCGGGTCCCGCGCTCACCACGACGAAGGGATGATCCACATGGCGGAGTACACGCTTCCTGATCTCGACTACGACTACGGGGCGCTGGATCCCTCGATCTCCGGGAAGATCATGGAGCTGCATCACTCCAAGCATCATGCGACCTATGTGAAGGGTGCGAACACGGCGCTGGAGAAGCTCGCGGCGGCGCGGGAGTCCGGTGACTTCTCGACGGTGAACCAGTTCTCGAAGGATCTGGCGTTCAACCTCGGTGGTCACACGAACCACTCGATCTTCTGGAAGAACCTCTCCCCGGAGGGCGGCGACAAGCCCACCGGTGAGCTGGCGCAGGCGATCGACGAGTTCTTCGGCTCGTTCGACAAGTTCCGCGATCACTTCACCGCGGCGGCGCTGGGGATCCAGGGCTCGGGCTGGGCGGTGCTCGCCTATGAGCCGATCGGCGGGAACCTGGTGATCGAGCAGTTCTACGATCAGCAGAACGGTGTGCCGGTCGCGACGATCCCGCTGTTCCAGCTGGACATGTGGGAGCACGCGTTCTACCTGGACTACCAGAACGTGAAGGCGGATTACGTCAAGGCGATCTGGAACATCGTGAACTGGGCGGATGTCCAGGCGCGTTTCGAGGCCGCGCGCTCGAGCGCGTCCGGGCTGGTCGTCCCGCAGGCCTGAGCGAGATCTCGCTCCGGCAGCGTCCGGCACCCGGCGCGGAGATTCTCGGCGGCCGGTCCCTCCACGGAGGGGCCGGCCGCTTCGCTGTCCCGGGCCCGCAGCGCGGACCCACCGTTCCTCCACAGCGCCCGGTCCTCCACAGCCGCCGCCCTGCGCTGGCAGGGCAGGACCGCTCCGGCAACGCTGAGAGGCATCGGCAAGGAGCCGACGCCGGGCAGTCCCGGCCGTTCAGGAAGGACACCGCCATGCGGGACATCCAGACGATCATCATGGGCAACGCCACCGCCGATCCCACCGCGCATCCGCAGGAGGACGGCTCCGTCACCGCGAAGGTGCGCGTCGCCGTCACCGGGCGCTACTACAACACCACGAGCCAGGACTTCGCCGACCGGAAGACCGAGTTCATCACCGTGTTCGTGCGGCGTCAGCTCGCCCAGAACGTGCTGCGCTCGGTGCGCAAGGGTCAGCCGCTGATCGCCACCGGGCGGCTCAACACCTCCGAGTGGACCGGCGATGACGGCGCAGTGCGCCACTCCTTGAACCTGCAGGCCGAATCCATCGGCCACGACCTCACCTACGGGACGGCCGTCTTCCGCCGGCCGCTGCGGAGCGAGGACACGCCGGACGTCGACCCGGGCACGGGCGAGATCATCCCGCGCGGAGCGGGCCCCGCGACCGGGAACGCCGATGGGCCGGACGGCGCCGACCGCAGCCCTCTCACCGGGGAGGAGACCACGGAGGACGACTCCCTCGCCGCGGCCGTCTGACCCTCCCGCCGACTCTCAGTCGGCGGCCTGCAGGGTCTGGACCAGCGCCTCGGAGATCTCCGGCAGCAGCGCGGCGCCGAGGACATAGCCGTCCTCGTCGCCGCGATGCACCGCCGACCAGGTGGTGCCATCGGCCAGCGCCGCGACCACGACCCGCAGAGACTGCCTCGCGGGAAGCTGGCGGCCATCCTCCGCGTCACGCACGGTCCACGCGGCGGGCGCGAGATCACAGGCGATCGCGCCGCCGGCGGCGAGATCCGGCCACTGCGCCGATTCGAGGACCGCGAGCGGATCGGTGACCGGCATGCCGTCGCCGGTCGATGAGCCGTCGTCGAGATCGATGGGGGTGAGGTGCAGATCGTCGTGCGTTCCGCCCGCCTCCGCGCCGAGCAGCGCCGCGAGCGAGGGCGAGGCCGCCACGAGCTCCGCGCTGCGTGCCAGGGCGAAGAGCCGGGGCGAGGGCAGCGGCCACTCCTCCACGTGGCGGGCCACCTCGAGGACAGCTGCCGCCAGAGCGGCAGTCGGGGCGTCGAGAGGGTCCGGGGCCGGAGTCGTCATCGGATCGAAAGGTCCCTTACAGGTTCGGCCTGACAGAATGGGGGTACCGCCGCAGCACGCGGCGGGACCACACTGTACCCGGAGCCGGGTGCCCCGCCGTCGCAGCGGTCGGCGGGACGGCCGGCTCCGAGACCGAAGCACCCGAGGTTATCTGTGAGTTTCTCCGCCCCGTTCGGCGACATGCCCCGGCCGCGACCACGACCGGCCCCCGATGCGAGTTCGAGCGGTCCCCGGAGGATCTCACCGCTCGCGATCACGATCGGTGCTCTCGCCGTGCTCGTCGTCCTGCTGGTCATCGCCTCCGAGGTGTGGACCAAGTACCTGTGGATGGACCAGCTGGAGTACACCGATGTGCTCATGACCCGCTGGGGCACCCAGGCGGTGCTGTTCCTCGGCGGTGCGCTGCTGTTCGCCGTGCCGCTCTTCCTGAGCCTCCGCATGGCGTACAACCAGCGGCCCGTGTACCCGCCCATCACCCGTGAGCAGGAGGCGCTCGAGCAGTTCCGGGCCGCGGTGGACCCGCTGCGTCGGGGCCTGACCTACGGGGCGCCGATCGTGATCGGCATCTTCGGCGGGCTCGCGCTGTCCCGCCGCTGGAAGGACGTCCAGCTCTTCCTCCACCCGCAGGACTTCGGGCAGACGGATCCCGTCTTCGGCAACGACATCGCCTTCTACGTCTTCACGCTGCCGCTGATCGACATGCTCATCGCCTTCGGCCAGTTCGTGCTGCTGGTCTCCATCGTGGGTGCGGTGGTCGGCCACTTCATCTACGGCGGTGTGGGCTGGGGCCAGGAGAGCGGTCTCGAGGTGACGCGTGCGGCCCGCCGCCACCTCGGCGTGCTCGCCACCATCTACGTGCTGCTGCTGGGTGCCGGCCACTGGTTCCAGCGCTACGACCTGCTCACCGCATCCCACTCCCGGTTCGAGGGCGCCTCCTACGCGGACGTCCACGCCATCCTCCCCGCGCAGACGATCCTCGCGATCGCCTCGATCGCCGTGGCAGCCCTGTTCGTGGTGTGGATCTTCCGCTCCGACTGGCGCATCCCCGCGATCGGCGCCGGCCTGATGATCCTGTCCACCCTGGTGGTCGGGAACCTCTACCCCTGGGCGATCCAGCAGTTCCAGGTCCAGCCCAACGAGCGTGCGCTCGAGCAGACCTACATCCAGAACAACATCGACGCGACCCGCGCCGCCTTCAACCTCGACGGCGTCGAGGAGGTCTCGTACACGGCGAGCACCGATGCCGAGCCGGGGCAGCTGCGTGAGGACGCCTCCACCACGGCGCAGATCCGCCTGATGGACCCCAACATCATCTCGCCCACCTTCGAGCAGCGCGAGGCGAACCGTCGCTACTGGGGCTTCGACGAGGTGCTCAGCGTGGACCGGTACGAGATCGACGACGAGCTGCAGGACACCGTCATCGGTGTGCGCGAGCTGCGCCCGGACAAGTTCGGCCTGGCCGATCGCTCCTGGGTGGACCAGCACATCATCTACACCCACGGCTACGGCACCGCCGCCGCGTACGGCAACCGCCGCAACGCGGACGGCGAGCCGAGCTTCCTGCAGTCCGGAGTGCCCGGTGACGGCTCCTTCGGCGACTACGAGGAGCGGGTGTACTTCGGGCGGCACTCGCCCGACTACTCGGTCGTGGGCGCCCCCGAGGGCAGCGAGCCCGAGGAGTTCGACTACCAGCGCGGCGGCACCGACGAGGAGGAGGGCGGCGACCAGGTCTACAACACCTTCGACGGCGACGGCGGCCCCTCCGTGGGCGGGTTCATGAACCAGCTGCTCTACGCGATCAAGTTCCGTGACCCGAACATCGTGATCTCCAACTACCTCAACGAGGAGTCGCAGATCCTCTACGACCGCGACCCGCACGAGCGGGTCCGCGAGGCCGCGCCGTTCCTGTCGCTGGATTCCCAGATGTACCCGGCCGTGGTCGATGACGAGCTGGTCTGGGTGGTCGACGGCTACACCACCACCACGGAGTACCCGTACGCGCAGTCCGTGGATCTCGATGACACCGTCGACGACTCGCAGACCGATCCGAACGCGACCGCGATGCACCGCGAGCGCTCGGCGAACTACATGCGCAACTCCGTCAAGGCGACCGTGAGCGCCTTCGACGGCTCGGTGACCCTGTACACCTGGGACACGGAGGATCCGATCCTCAAGTCCTGGTCCGAGGTGTTCCCCGACGCGCTGCAGCCGGCCTCGGAGATCAGCGGCGAGCTGATGTCCCACCTGCGCTACCCGGCCGACTACTTCAAGGCCCAGCGCAAGATCCTGGCCACGTACCACGTGACGGACGCGGACGACTTCTTCACCCAGCAGGACTTCTGGCAGGTCCCGCCGGATCCGACGGTCCCCGCGCCCACCAACCCCGACGGCACCACCGGGGAGCAGGCGCCCCAGCCGCCGATGTACCTCACCATGCAGATGCCGGACGCGGACTCGCCGCGGTTCATGCTCTCCTCGA
The DNA here is from genome assembly GCA_000023405.1 of Brachybacterium faecium DSM 4810. Taxonomy (NCBI): domain Bacteria; kingdom Bacillati; phylum Actinomycetota; class Actinomycetes; order Micrococcales; family Dermabacteraceae; genus Brachybacterium; species Brachybacterium faecium. The sequence continues at coordinate 2,195,397 of CP001643.1, read as the reverse complement.
GCTTCATCCCCTCCGAGGGGCAGAACGTGCTCACCGGCTACCTCGCCGTGGACTCGGAGACGGGGATCCAGAGCGGCAACCCCGCCGACTCCTTCGGCGACATGACGCTGCTCGTGCTGCCGGCCTCGAACCCGGTCAACGGACCCGGCCAGGTGCAGGCCACCTTCAATGCGGAGCCGAACGTCTCGCAGGCGCTGAACCTGCTGAAGTCCGGCAACTCCGAGGTGAAGAACGGCAACCTGCTGACCCTCCCGGTCGGCGGCGGTCTGCTCTACGTGCAGCCGGTGTTCCTGCAGTCCTCGCAGGCCGGCGGCGGCACCCAGTACCCGCTGCTGCAGATGGTGCTGGTCTCCTTCGGCGAGAAGATCGGTTTCGCGCCGACGCTCGACGAAGCGCTCGACCTCGTCTTCGGCGGCGACTCCGGCGCCTCCGCGGGCGATGCCGAGGTCACCGACTCCGATGCCCCCTCCGGCACCGCAGACACCGAGACCGGTGAGGGCACCGTCGACGAGGGCGAGGACGAGGGCCAGGCCGAGGAGGAGGGCGAGGGCGAGCAGCAGAGCCCGCCCCCCGCCACCACCGGTTCCGCCCAGGAGCGCCTCGATCAGGCGCTCGAGGACATGGACGCGGCCGTGAACGAGGCCGAGAGCGCGATGGAGAGCGGCGACTGGGCCGGCTACGGCGAGGCCCAGCAGCGGGTCTCCGACGCGCTCAACCGGGCGCTGGAGGCCAACCAGGAGCTCGGCGGCGAGGGCCTGCCCGTGGAGCCGTCCGACGGCGGAGGCGGCTGAGCCCGCAGCAGCTCCCTCCCGAGAACGCCCGACCGGCACCGGCACGCGCCGGATCCGGCCGGGCGTTCCGGCGTTCAGGCAGGTGAACGGGCCGCCAACGTGTCATGGCCCACGTTCGACCCTCTCCGGTTGGACGCGCCGGGGCGCGGGCCGTAGAGTTACTGATGTCGCCGCGGGGTGGAGCAGTTCGGTAGCTCGCCGGGCTCATAACCCGGAGGTCGTAGGTTCAAATCCTGCCCCCGCTACGAGAGGAAGGCCCGGATGGTGGAAACACCATCCGGGCCTTCTGCCATGTCTGGGACGATGCCGCCATGACTACGACGTCCGCGCGCGCCCCACGCACACTGCTCTTCATCGGCGACTCGATCACCGATGCCGGTCGGCGTGAGGATCCCGAGCAGCTCGGCCACGGCTACGTGCGCCTGCTCGCCGAGCACTTCGCCGCTCACGAACCGACGGCGACGGTGATCAACCGGGGCATCAGCGGGGACAAGGTCGCGGACCTCGAGGCCCGCTTCGGGCCGGACTGCCTCGACCTCGCGCCGGACCTCGTGACGGTCTATGTGGGCGTGAACGACTCCTGGCACCGCTTCACCCGCGGCGAGCACGTCCCCGATGAGGCCTTCGAGCAGGGATACCGCCACCTGCTGGATCAGCTCGCGGCCCGGGTTCCCTCGGCTCCCGTGGCGATGATCCTGCCCTTCGTCGCCGACATCGACGAGCAGGCCGCACGGATCCACACCGACCTCGACGGTAAGGTGGCGATCATCCGCCGGCTCGCGGCCGAGGGCGGGCACCGTCTCGTGGATCTCGAGGAGGTGCTGGAGCGTGCGCTGGCAGCAGGCCACGCCCCCGAGCACGTCGCGGCGGATGGCGTGCACCCCACCCCGGCCGGGCACCGCCTCATCGCGGACGCCTGGCTCGACGCCGTCGGGCGCTGAGATCCGCCGCGCCCCGCCCTTCGGCGCCCCGGCCCACCGGGACCCAGCCCAGGAGCGCGCAGCACGGCGACGCCCCTGCCCGGCGCCGCGCACACCACCGGGGCTCAGCGCAGCGGTGCGGTGACGTCCAGCGAGAGGAAGCCGCGCCGGAAGCTGCGAGCATCGAGCGTCAGCACCTGCTCGGGACGCACCGGGTTGCGCAGCAGCACGTGCCCGCTGCGCGCGTCGGCGCCGACCACGGCGAAGACATGGTTGCGCGGCAGCGGCCCCGCGGAGGTCGGCACGCGGGGGCTGAGCGGATGGGTCGAGGCCGCGATCGCCCGGCCCTGGTCCCGCCAGGCGAGGATCTGGGCCGCGCCGGGCCTCCGCAGCAGGGTGCGCACGCGCTCTCCCAGCAGCAGCTCGAAGCCGAAGCGCGCGACACCGCGCTGCAGCGCACCGTAGTCCCCGGCGACGTGGCCGGCGATCGCCTTCTCGAGCACGCCCACCCAGCCGGGGTTCGCGCCGTCGCGCCGCCCGTACTGGAACATGCCCCGGGAATCGACCGGGAGGCGGCGATCCACCCGGACCGGCCGGGTCATGCCGGGCAGGTGCACGGCGACCACACCGCCCTCCTCGGCGCTCAGCAGGCCGCGCAGGCGCTCGGGGGCCGTCTCGTGGATCGCGAGCATCGGGGCGATCACCCAGCAGTCGCCGAGCCGCCCCTGCCGGGGCCGCAGCAGCCGCGCCGGGGCGAGCGGACCGGTGTCCTCGCGCAGCGCGGTCGCGCGAGGGCCGGGGGAGAGGTGCAGGAGCCCGCCGGCGCCATGGTGCCCGGGAAGCGCAGCGCGCGCCCGCCCCGTGGGGGCGAGCGCGCGCAGGGTGCGGCGCCAGGTGCGCACGCGCGGGCGGGAGCTGCTCAACGGTGACCCCGCCCGGTCGTCACGGAGGGTCTCAGTGCGCCTCGGCGGGGACGATCTTCTGACCGGTCCGCTCCATGACCTCGTGGAACCACGGCTGGGAGACGTCGAAGGCCTTGTGGCCGGCGACCCGCTCGAACTCGACGGCGCGCAGCACGTCCCCGCGCTCCTCGTCGTGCCCGACGAGGCCCGAGCCGCCCTCGAGAGCGACCTGCACGGCGTAGTCGGTCATCGACTTGATGAGGCGGATGTCCTCCGGGTTCGCCTTCGCGGAGCGGGAGAAGTAGCCCGACTTCTGCACCATGACCTTCTCCGCGCCGAGCTTCTCCGCGAACTGCTTCGCGAACCACTGGCCGGGGTTGATGGTGTCGATCTTGACGTGGCCGAAGGGGTCCTTCTCGGGCTCCTCGCCGCGGGCCTGCATCTCGGCGACGATCTCCGGGATGCCGGCACCCTCGGAGAGGAAGATGTTCACGCAGCCGGCCTCGTCCATGACGTTCTTCAGGCGCTCCGCCTCGGCTTCGATGTCCAGCGCGAGCTCCGGCAGGAACACCGCGTGCACGTCCCACCGCTCGGCCTTGTGCCCGATGCCGGGCAGCCACTCCTGCTTCGAGTGCCAGTCCTGGTAGTATTCGGCCGCCTGCGCGGTGAGGTAGCCGCAGGCGCGGCCCATGATCTCGTGGATGATGAGCATCTTCGGGTTCGAGCCGTGCTCGGCGATGATGTTCTGCGCGAAGATGCTGGTCTGCTCCGCGGCGGACTTCGCGCCGAGGGACTGACGGATCGGCACGATGTCGTTGTCGATCGTCTTGGGGAGACCCACGACCTGCAGCTCGTGGCCGTTCTCGTGGAGGTACTTCGCCAGATCCGCGGCGGTGGTGTTGGTGTCGTCGCCGCCGATGGTGTGCAGCACGTCCACACCGTCGTCCTTGAGCTTGTTCGCCGCCACCTCGAGGGCGTTCTCGCCCTCCTCGATCAGACCGCGCTTGACGAGATCCTCGGTGTTGGTGAGCTTCACGCGGGAGTTGCCGATGGGGGAGCCGCCGTAGTTGTGCAGCAGGCCCGCCTTCTCGCGCACCTCGTCGTCCACCACGAGCTTCTCGCCGGAGAGCAGCCCCCAGTAGCCGTGCTTGTAGGCGATGATCTCGACATCGGGCACCAGCTCGGTGTACCGCTCGATGAGACCGCCGACGGCGGAGGACAGGCAGGGGGCATAGCCACCGGCGGTCAGGAGGGCGACGCGCTTGACGGTCATGGAGAAGGATTCCCTTCACGGTTCGGGGACACGACGTGCCGAGTCTACCGACCGCAGCTGGGCGACCGATCACGGCGGCCCCGGCGTGGACACCGCCTCGTGACTCAGGCCTCCCGTGGCGCGAGCGCCCCGAGGATCTCCTCGTGCAGCAGGCCGTTGGTCGCCACCGCGCTGCCGCCGAAGGGGCCGTCCTCGCCCTCGAGGGACGTGAAGCGGCCACCGGCCTCGGTGACGATCGGGACCAGCGCGACCATGTCGTGCAGCGCGAGCTCCGGCTCGCAGGCGGCGTCCACCGCGCCCTCGGCCACGAGCATGTAGGACCAGAAGTCGCCGTAGGCGCGGGTGCGCCAGAACCGCTGCATGAGGTTGAGCATCTGCGGCAGCCGGTCGCGATCGGCCCAGCCGTGCAGCGAGGAGTAGGACAGCGAGGCCTCCTCGACCGCGTCGACGGTGGAGACCTGCAGGCGCGAGGCGCTGTTGATGCGCGAGCCCGTCCACGCGCCCACGCCCTCGCCGCCCCACCAGCGGCGGCCCAGCGACGGGGCCGAGACCAGGCCCACCACGGGGCGGCCGTCCTCGATGAGGCCGATGAGCGTCCCCCACACCGGCACCCCGCGCACGAAGTTGCTGGTGCCGTCGATCGGGTCGATCACCCACTGGCGCGGCGACGCCCCGGTGCTGCCGAACTCCTCTCCGATCACCTGGTCGCGGGAACGGGACCGCGACAGCTGGGAGCGCACCAGCTGCTCCGCGGCGCGGTCCGCGTCGGTGACCTCGGTGAGATCGGGTTTGGTGGAGATCTCGAGATCCTGCGCCTTGAAGCGCGACATGGTCAGCTGGTCCACGGCGTCGGCGAGCACGTGGGCCAGGCGCAGGTCATCGGCGAAACGAGAGGACATGAGCCCACAGTACGGGCCGCAGAAGCCGCTGCCGGGCAGCGACGCGGGCCGGGATCCGGGCGGACGGCCCGGGTGGAAGGTCTGGGCGGGCGCACGTCTCCGTCCGGGCTGGCTCAGGTCTCCCAGGGGTTGTTCTCGCGCAGCGCGGTCGCCAGGCGCCGGTAGGAGACCAGCCGGGCCGGGCCCGCGCTGCCGGCGTCCCCGGCGGCGACCCGCTCGTCGAGGCCGCAGTCGGGGGCGTCCTCGAGATGGCTGCATCCGCGAGGGCAGTCCTCGGCCAGCTCCGCGAGGTCCGTGAAGGCCTCGAGCAGCTCGTCGGGGTCCACGTGCCCCAGACCGAAGGAGCGCACGCCGGGGGTGTCGATCACCCAGCCCGCCTCGTCGGGCAGCTGCATCGCGAGCGCCGAGGAGGAGGTGTGCCGCCCCCGGCCGGTGACGTCGTTGACCACGCCGATGGCCCGGTCGGTGCCCGGCACCAGCGCGTTCAGGAGCGTCGACTTGCCCACCCCGGAATGCCCGACCAGCACGCTGACCCGGCCCGAGAGCCGTTCGCGCAGCGCGTCCAGTCCCACGATCCCGGGATGCGCCGGATCCTGGGCCTCCTGGGGCGTCTCCCGCCGGGTGACGATGTGCTCGAGCCCGAGCGGGGCGTAGCTGGTGAGGAACTCCTGCGGGGAGCGCAGATCGGTCTTGGTCAGCACCAGCAGCGTGTCGATCCCCGCCACGTAGGCGGCGACCAGGCAGCGGTCGATCATGCCGCCGCGCGGCTCGGGATCGGCGACGGCGGTGACCATCACCATGAGGTCGACGTTGGCGACCAGGGGCCGCTCGGTCTGGTCGTCGTCGTCGGCGCTGCGCCGCAGGAAGGAGCTGCGCTCCTGGATCCGCACGATGCGGGCGAGGGTGCCGTCGCGTCCGGAGGTGTCGCCGACGAGCCCCACCAGGTCGCCGGGGACGATGGGGGAGCGGCCCAGCTCCCGGGCGCGCATCGCGGTGACGGCGCGCTGCTGCGCCGTGCCCTCGGCGAGGAGGGTCCGCCACCGCCCGCGGTCCACGGAGACCACGCGGGCGGTGACGGCGTCCTCATGCTTGGGACGGTCCTTGGTGCGGGGCCGCGATCCGCGCCGGCTGGGGCGGATGCGGACGTCGCTCTCGTCGAACTCCCTCGCCGAGCGCCTCACGCGTCGTCCACCGCCGGCTCCGGGTGCAGCATCGACAGCCACATCCCCACGAAGTCCGGCAGGGTCTTCTGCGTGGTGCCGATGTCGACCACCCGCAGATCCGGCACCCGCAGCCCGATGATCGCGCCGGCGGTGGCCATGCGGTGATCCTCGTAGCTCTCGAAGACGTCCCCTCGCAGCTCGCCCGGATGGATCTCCAGACCGTCCTCGAGCTCGCTCGTGCGGGCCCCGATCTTGGTGAGCTCGGTGGCCAGCGCCTTGAGCCGGTCGGTCTCGTGGCCGCGCAGGTGCGCGACCCCGGTGAGGCGCGAGGGGGTCTCGGCGAGGGCGCACAGCGCCGACATGGTCGGCACCAGCTCGCCCATGGCGGACATGTCGGCGTCGATCCCGCGGAGCGTGCCGGTGCCGCGCACGCAGAGGGTGCGTCCCTCCCGCCACACCTCGCCGCCCATCCGGGTCAGCAGGTCGCGGTAGGCATCCCCCGGCTGGGTGGTGGTCTCGGGCCAGTCGTCCACGGCGATCGTGCCGCCGGTGGCCATCGCCGCGGCGAGGAACGGCCCGGCGTTGGAGAGATCGGGCTCGATCGTCACCTCGAGCGGGCGGATCGCGCCGTGACGGACGGACCACGCATGGCGGCCCTCGGCGTCGAGCTGATGGGTGGCCTCGACCCCGGCCTGGCGCAGGGTCTCCACCGTCATGTCGATGTGCGGCAGGGAGGGGAGCACCTCGCCCACGTGCACCAGCTCGATGTCCGTCTCCGCACGGGCGGCGACCAGCAGCAGGTTGGAGATGAACTGGCTGGAGGCCGAGGCGTCGACCTCGACCCGCCCGCCGGGGAGGCGGCCCGTGCCGTGCACGGTCAGCGGCAGCCGGCCCGGCTCCCCGTGCTCGGTCACCTCGACCCCCTGCTGGCGCAGCACATCGACCACGGCGTCCATCGGCCGCTGGAAGGCGGCCTCGTCGCCGGTGAAGCGCACATCGCCGTGATGGAGCGCCGCGAGCATCGGCACGAAGCGCATCACGGTGCCGGCCAGGCCGGTGTGGATCTCGACCGGTTCGGCGGGGTGCTCGGCCGGCGGGGGCAGCGGGGTCACGTGCAGCGCCCCGTCCTCCACCTCGAGCACGGCGCCGAGCCGCTCGAGCGCGTCGCGCATCAGCCGGGTGTCGCGGGAGACCAGCGCACCGCGCAGCACCGACGGCTCATCCGCGGCGGCGGCCAGGAACATCCACCGCGCGGTCAGGGACTTCGAACCGGGGACCCGCACCAGGGCGTCGACCGGACGGTCGGCGACGGGGGCGTTCCACAGCACCTCGGAGCTCATCGGTTCAGTGCTTCTGGTCGGCGAACTGCTTCTGAGCGGTCTCGACCGCCCCCTTCGCCTTCTTCTCCAGGGTGCCGGCCTTCTTCTCCAGCTCCCGCTGCTTCGCCGCCGCCTTCTTCTGGCTGCGCTCGATGAAGCGGTTGGCCCGGTAGCCGAGCGAGGGGCGGCCGTCGTGGTCCACCACGGCCAGCAGCACGCCGCCGAGCAGGCCCGCGTCGGTGAGGATGGACTGGACCTCCTGGGTCAGCTCCTCGCCGCGCAGCTCCCAGACCTTCTTGCGGCCCGCCCAGCCGACGGACGTGGTGACCAGCAGCGTCGCCGCAGCGGCGCGCGGGCAGCGGTTGGTGGCGTACAGCATGCCCGCACCTGCGGCGACCACGCCTGCGGCGCGGATCAGCCCGCGGGCGTCGACGAAGCCGGGCGCGGTGCTGTGGGCGATCGCCGAGTCGACGGCGTCGAAGGCCTGCGGGTAGACCTCGATCTCCCGCTCGGGGCGCAGCGCGGTGCGCACGCCCTCGAAGATGAAGGGGGCAGCGAGCAGGGGTCGTGCGATGCGACGGACCAGGGCCATGGTGTCCTCACGTTCGTAGGCGGGTGTCAGCAGGTCGGTGGATCGGCCGTGTCGGCCAGGTCACCGGCGTCCAGACTACCGCCCGGGGAACATCCGTCACGTCCTCCGCGTTGCACTGGACGGTGCGGCACGGGCACCGGCCCGGCGTCCGGGCCGTCCGCCGCCGCACGTTCACCGCACGAGAGCACGCCGGCGCACGCCGGGGACGGAGGCAGCCGATGACCGCAGCAGTGCTCGGGCACGCTCCGCGCCTGCCCGGTGGCGTAGGTTTGAGGACGATGACCAGAACAGATCCCGCCCCGAGCCCCGACGCGGGCCTGCCGGACCCCGAGCAGGCGCCGCAGGCCGCGGATTCGGCCGACGGCCCCGGCATCGGCGAGGCCGCCGACGCTCCGGCCTTCGACTTCGAGTCCGAGGCGCTCTCGCACCTCGACTCCCTCTACGGCGGTGCGCTGCGGATGACCCGCAACCCGCACGACGCCGAGGACCTGGTCCAGGACACCTTCGTCAAGGCGTTCCGCGCCCGTGACCGGTTCACGCCCGGCACCAACATGCGCGCCTGGCTGTACCGGATCATGACCAACAGCTACATCTCCCTCTACCGCACCCGGCAGCGCCGCCCCAAGGAGGCCTGGACCGACACGGTCGAGGACTGGCAGCTGGCGGAGGTCGCCGGGCACACCAGCACCGGCCTGCGCTCCGCGGAGACGGAGGCGCTGGATCGCCTGCCGGATTCCGCGGTGAAGGATGCCCTGGGCGAGCTGCGGGAGGACTACCGCATGGCGGTGTACCTCGCCGATGTCGAGGGGTTCGCGTACAAGGAGATCGCCGAGATCATGGACACCCCGATCGGGACGGTCATGTCCCGCCTGCATCGGGGGCGCCGGCAGCTGCGGGAGAAGCTCTCCGACTACGCCTACCGCAGCGGCTTCCTGCGCGGCGGCACAGCGGACGACGAGCAGACGACGGCCCCGAAGGACCGGGAGGAGGAACGATGAGCCAGGACGATCCCAGGAGCCGCGACCGGTCCCAGCCGGTGCCCCGCGACCCGCGCTACGGGCTCGAGGAGGCGCTCGACGGCGAGTTGCCCGCCGAGATGGTGGAGCGGATGCTGCGCCACACCGACGACTGTCCGGAATGCGCCGAGGAATGGGAGCAGGTGCGCCGCATCAAGGAGCTGGTGCGCCGCAGCTGCGCGGACCGCGCCCCCTCGGAGCTGCGCGAGCGGATCACCGTGCAGTGCCGCACCGTCTCCGTGACGCGCACGGAGGCCGACGGCAGCACGGTGCGCATCACCCGCACCTCCACCGTGCGCCGCGACTACCCCGCCCCCTGAACCGGCCGGTGCGGGACGGGGCCGCTGCCAGGCACGCCCCCGCCGGGCGTCCTGAGCACCCCGCGCATGACGAAAGGGCCGCTCCCGTGAGGGGAGCGGCCCTGTCGTCTCGTCGCTCGCGGCGACATCACGGTCAGCTGTTGGGGCGCTTGCCGTGATTCGCGCTGTTCTTGCGGCGAGCCTTGCGCTTGCGTCCTCGCTTGCTCATCACGATCTCCTTCCTTCGCCCGAGTGGACCCGATGATTGTGCCACATCGGGGAGGTGGCCGTGTTCAGGAGGAGGTGCCCAGCCAGCGGCCGAACCCGGCGTGGAGCACGAGCCAGGCGATGAGGCCGTAGCCCGTCTGCCCGGGATGATCGCCCGGGGTGCGCGCGAGGTCGGACTCCCACTGGTCGTGCCCGACGAGCCCGCCGACGGTGTCGACGTACGGGATGCGGCGGCGGGAGCAGACGTCCTCGAACGCGGCGGAGAGATCCCGCACGGCTGCGGTGGTCCCGGGGTCCGTGCTGGGGGCCGGCCCCACCACGAACGCGGGAAGGCGCAGCCTTTCGAGACCGTCGAGGATCTTCGCGAGGTTCAGCCGCGAGCGCGCCAGGGAGATGCCGGACTCGACATCCGCGCGGCCCATCGCCAGCACGATCCGATGATCCACGGAGCCGTCGGAGAGGCCGTCGCGGGAGAGGCGGCGCTGCACGTCCGCGTCCCAGCGGTCGGAGAGCTCGGCGGAGGTCTCGCCGGGCAGGGCGGCGCTGAACACGTCGATCCGGCACTCGGCGCCCTGCTCGCTGGCCACGGCCCGGCCGAGCCAGCCCAGTGCTCGCGCGTCACCGACCCCGGCGAGGAGCTCGTCTCCGAGCGCGATGATCCGGATCCGGGACTCCGGGGTCGGGGCGGGCGTCATGGGCACGGTGGGCACCGGGACCTCCTGGACGGGGACGGGGGACGACAACTGTAACGGCGGCGCGGGTCACGGGCGAACCCGTGACCCGCGCAGGTGCTCAGGCCTCGAAGGCCCGGGAGAGCAGCTCTTCCTGCTCGACCTTGTGCGTCGCATTGGAGCCGGTGGCCGGGGAGGCGGAGGCCGGGCGGGCGACGACACGCAGCGTGCGTCCCACCTCGACGGCGAAGTTCATCGCCATGAAGCTCCAGGCGCCCTGGTTCTGCGGCTCCTCCTGGACCCAGGTCAGCTCGGCGTCCGGGTAGCTGTCCAGCACGGACTGCAGCTGCTCGGAGGGCAGCGGATAGAGCTGCTCGACCCGCACGATCGCGGTGTCCTCCGCCTCGAGCTTCTTCCGGCGGGCGACGAGGTCCCAGTAGACCTTGCCCGTGGTGAGCAGCACCCGGCGCACCTTCGCCGGGTCCACGGTGGTGTCCGGCAGGACGGGCTCGAAGGTCCCCGTGGTGAAGTCCTCCACCGCGCTGACCGCGGCCTTGTTGCGCAGCATCGACTTCGGGGTGAAGACGATCAGCGGCTTCTTCGGCTCGGTGAGCGCCTGCCGGCGCAGGAGGTGGAAGTAGCTGGCCGGGGTGGACGGTGCCGCCACGCGCATGTTGTTCTCCGCGCACAGCTGCAGGAACCGCTCGATGCGGGCGGAGGAGTGGTCCGGTCCCTGGCCCTCGTAGCCGTGGGGGAGCAGCATGACCACGCTCGAGTTCTGGCCCCACTTCTGCTCGGACGCGGAGACGAACTCGTCGATGATCGTCTGCGCGCCGTTGACGAAGTCGCCGAACTGCGCCTCCCACAGCACGAGCGACTGCGGGCTCTCGACCGAGTAGCCGTACTCGAAGCCGAGCGCGGCGAACTCCGAGAGCGAGGAGTCGTAGACGTTGAACCGCGCCTGGTCGTCCGAGAGGTAGGACAGCGGGGTCCAGGTGTCGCCGTTCTCGTGATCGATGAGGACGCTGTGCCGCTGCACGAACGTGCCGCGGCGGGAGTCCTGGCCGGCCAGGCGCACGCGGTGGCCGTCCAGCAGCAGCGACCCGAAGGCGAGCAGCTCGCCGAAGGACCAGTCGATGTTCCCCGAGGTGGCCATCTGCGTGCGGCGCTGCAGCACCGTCATCAGCTTGGGATGGACCGTGAAGGAGGACGGCACCTCCGAGTGCGCCGCCCCGATCCGCTCGAGCACGTCGGCGTCGACGGCGGTCGTCGCCTCCCGCGGCCCGGCCGAGCCCTGCTGCGAGGCGGGCAGGTCCAGTCCCTGCACGTTGTGCTCGTCGGTCTGCGAGGAGCCCGAGCTGCGGGTGGAGGCGAAGGCCTCGTCCAGGTGCTCCTGGAAGTTGCGCACCAGCCCCTCGGTCTCCTCCTCGGTGAGGTCGCCGCGCTCGATGAGCGCCTCGGTGTAGAGCTTGCGGGTCGAGGGCTTGTCCCCGATGAGCTTGTACATCTCCGGCTGCGTCATCGACGGGTCGTCGCCCTCGTTGTGACCGCGGCGGCGGTAGCAGACCATGTCGATGACCACGTCGCGGTGGAACTTCTGGCGGAACTCGAAGGCGATCTCGGCGACCCGCACGCAGGCCTCCGGGTCGTCGCCGTTGACGTGGAAGATCGGCAGCTGCGTCGACTTCGCGACGTCGGTCGAGTAGAACGACGAGCGGGAGGAGTCCGGCAGCGTGGTGAAGCCGATCTGGTTGTTGATGATCACGTGCACGGTCCCGCCGGTGCGGTAGCCGCGCAGCTCCGAGAGGTTCAGGGTCTCGGTGACCACGCCCTGGCCGGCGAAGGCCGCGTCGCCGTGGACGAGCACCGGCAGCACCGGGAACTCCTCGGGCCGCTCGAGGCGGTCCTGCTTGGCGCGCACGATGCCCTCGAGCACCGGGTTGACGGCCTCGAGGTGGGACGGGTTCGCCGCGAGGTACACCTTGGTGGACTCGCCGTCGTGCGAGGTGTAGGTGCCCTCGGTGCCCAGGTGGTACTTCACGTCGCCGGAGCCGAGCTTCTGGCCGTAGTTGCCCTCGAACTCCTGGAAGATCTGCCCGTAGCTCTTGCCCGCGAGGTTCGAGAGCACGTTGAGGCGGCCGCGGTGCGACATGCCGATGCACACCTCGTCCAGGCCCTCGTGGGCGGCGCCGTGCAGCACCGCGTCGAGCATCGGGATGACGGCCTCGCCGCCCTCGAGGGAGAAGCGCTTCTGGCCCACGAACTTCGTCTGCAGGAAGGTCTCGAACGCCTCGGCGGCGTTGAGCCGGTCCATGATGTGCGTGAGCTCGGCCTTGTCGAAGGGCTTGCGCGGGGTCTCCATCTTCTGCTGGATCCATGCCCGCTCCTCCGGATCGGAGATGTGCATGTACTCCACGCCGATGGTGCGGCAGTACGCGTCCCGCAGCACCCCGAGGATGTCGCGCAGCGTGAGATGGGACTTGCCGCCGAGGCCCCGGGTGGGGAAGGTGCGGTCCAGGTCCCACAGCGTCAGCCCGTAGGTCTCGACGTCCAGATCCGGGTGGGTGCGGATCTTGTACTGCAGCGGATCGGTGTCCGCCATGAGGTGGCCGCGCACGCGGTAGGCGTGGATCAGGTCCATCACCCGTGCGAGGCGCTCGGAGTCGGTGTGCTTGAAGGGGTTGTCCGGTACCCAGCGGACCGGCTGGTACGGCAGGCGCAGCGAGGCGAAGACGCGATCGTAGAAGCCGTCCTTGCCCAGCAGCTTGTCGCCCATCCGCTTGAGGAACTCGCCGGAGGCGGCGCCCTGGATGATGCGGTGGTCGTAGGTCGAGGTCAGCGTCATGACCTTCGAGATCGCCAGATCGGCGAGGGTCGCGGAGCTCGCGCCCTGGAACTGCGCCGGGTAGTCCATCGCGCCGACGCCGACGATCACGCCCTGGCCGTTCATGAGCCGGGGGATCGAGTGGACCGTGCCGATGCCGCCGGGGTTGGTCAGCGAGACCGTGGTGTGGGAGAAGTCGTCCATCGTGAGCTTGCCGGCGCGGGCCTTCCGCACGACCTCCTCGTAGGCCTGCCAGAAGCCGCGGAAGTCGAACCGCTGGGCGGCCTTGATGCTGGGCACCACGAGGCCGCGGGAGCCGTCGGGGCGCGGCATGTCGATCGCGAGGCCGAAATTGATGTCCTCGCGCTCCAGCAGGAGCGGCTTGCCCTTCTCATCGCGGTCGAAGCCGTTGTTCATGTCCGGGATCTCGGTGATCGCCTCGATCATCGCCCAGCCGATGAGGTGGGTGAAGGAGACCTTGCCGGCTCGGTGGCGCTTGAGGTGGTTGTTGATGACGATGCGGTTGTCGAACAGCAGCTTCACCGGCACGTCGCGCACCGACGTCGCGGTGGGCACCGCGAGGGACTCGTCCATGTTCCGGGCGACGGCGGCGGCGGGGCCGCGGAGCTTGACGACCTCCGGCTCACGCAGCTCCACGGCCGGGATCTGCGCCGTGGTGGTGGGGACCTTCGCGGGGCGGTCCGAGGTGGTGGAGACCTTCGCGGGGCGGTCGGAGGTGGTCGAGGCGGCGGGGGACGTCGACGCGGCGGATTCCTTGGCGGGATCAGCGTTCACGGCAGGGGATTCCTTCACGGGCTGAGAGCCGGTCGCGGGTGCGGCGGCCGGGGAGGTGGGGGAGGCGGGACCGGAGTCGGCGGAGTCGCCGGAGGCGGGCTGTGCGGGCTTCGCAGGCTTCTCTGCCGCCGCGGGCTTCTCGGGCTTCTCGGGCTTCTCGGACTGGGCGGGCTTCGCCTCCTGCGGGGGCTCGGCCTTGCGCGCAGGGGTCTCGGGCTGTCCCTGTCCATCGGGGGCAGCCGGGTCCGCGGACGGCGTCGTCGACGTCGCGGACGCATCGGGGGATGACCCGGCGGCGGAGGGTCCGGTGCTCATCGATCCCTGGGAGGAGAAGTACTCCGCCCAGCTGGGGTCGACGCTCGAGGGATCCTCTCGCCACTGCTCGCGGAGTGCGTCCACGAGCCACTGATTCGGGCCGAACTCCGGGGAGTCGGAGTCCTGTGTCTGCTGTGACACTCTGAGATCGCCAGCCTTCTCACGGTCGAGAGATACGGAACGGTGCCAGCCTAGCGGCAGGAGCTGCTCACCGTGCGCCGTCCGGTGCGGCGTCACAGGGGAAGGCGCCGTGGGGTGCCTGACATCACCAGGCCGCAGGAGCCCCGGGGTGATGGACCGCCCGGTCGACGCCCGGATCCGCGGCGTCTGACGCCCGGCCGTGCCCGGGTCGGAGTGCAGCTCAGCCCTGTGGTGAGGAGACCGGCAGCACCACGCGGATCAGGGAGGAGCGGCCCTCGTGAGCGCGGTCGCTGCGGGGGTCGTCGAGCACCTCGATCGTGCCGCCGTGCAGGCCCACGGCCCAGCGGGCGATGGCCAGGCCCAGGCCGGTGCCGCCGGAGGCATCGGCGTAGCCGCCGCGCTGGAACCGCTCGAACACCCGCGAGCGGTCCTCACGCGCGATGCCGGGACCCTCGTCGTGCACGTCGATGCGCACGCCGGCGCCGTCCCCGGTGCGGGCGGCGGAGATGTGGATCCGCCCGCCGGCGGGGGAGTGGCGTGCCGCGTTCTCCAGGAGGTTGTGGATGACCTGGTGGAGCCGCGCCGGATCCGCGGGCACCCACAGGTCCGCCGGGTCCACGTCGACGATCCAGCGCACGTCGCGGCCCCCGGAGGCGAGGGATGCGGCGTCCACGACCTCGTGGAGGAACGGGGTGAGCTCCACCGGCTCGACGTCCAGATCGATGACCCCGGCGTCCAGCCGCGAGAGGTCCAGGAGGTGGTCGACCAGCTGCGAGAGCCGCTCCGTCTCGGTGAGGGCTACCTCGAGCGCCGCCGGGTCCGGCTCGGTGACGCCGTCCACGAGGTTCTCCAGCTGGGCGCGCAGGCCCGCGACCGGGGTGCGCAGCTCGTGGGAGACGTTCGCGACGAGGTCGCGCCGCATGCGGTCGGTCTGCTCGAGCTCGGAGGCCATCGTGGAGAAGGCGGACGCGAGCTGCCCCACCTCGTCCCGGCTGCTGGTGCGGATCTGCCGGCTGTAGTCGCCGCGGGCCATGGCGCGCGCGGCACCGGTCATCTCCCGCAGCGGCGAGGTCATGCCGCGGGCGAGCAGCTGGGTGAAGACCAGCGCGGCGATCACCACGAGCGGCAGCGCCAGCAGCGGTTCGACGCCGGCCCGGATGCTCACCTGGGTGAGCAGCGCGGCGACGCTCACGCTCGCCGCGACGAGGATGCCGAGCTTGACCTTGAAGGAGCGGAAGCGGTCCAGCGGCCTGACATCGAGCCGTTCGGAGACCCGCAGATGGGCGTCGCCCTCCCGCTGCGCACCGATCACGAGTCGTCGGTGGGCAGGTTCGGGGTGACGAGCGACGAGAGGTCGGTGGGCGGCGCGCCGGCGGGACCAGCCGCCCCGTCGGCGCCCTCGGCGCCGCCGTCCTCGGGGTCCTCCGGGATCTCGAGCGCGTAGCCCACGCCGTGGACCGTGCGCACCAGATCGGAGCCGAGCTTGCGGCGCAGCGCCTTGACGTGGGAATCGACGGTGCGGGTGCCGGTCGCGTCCACCCAGTCCCACACGTCTGCCAGCAGCTGCTCGCGGGTGAGGACGGTGCCGGGGGCGTTGGCCAGGCACAGCAGCAGATCGAACTCGGTGGGGGTGAGGTGGGCGGGAGCCCCGGCGCGCATCACCCGGCGGCCGGCCCGGTCGATCACCAGGTCGCCGATCTGCAGGGCCTCCTGCTTCTCCGACTCGCTCGGCGGCGGGGGCGCGGCGCGCCGCACCCGTCGCAGTAGCGCCTTCAGCCGGGCCACGAGCTCACGGATCGAGAAGGGCTTGGTCATGTAGTCGTCGGCCCCCACGCCGAGGCCCACCAGCATGTCGGTCTCGTCATCGCGGGCGGTGAGCATCAGCACGGGCACGGGTTCGTCGGCCTGGATGCGCCGGCACACCTCCAGCCCGTCGAAGCCCGGGAGCATGACGTCCAGGACCACCACGTCCGGCCGCACCTCGGCGACGGTGCGCACGCCGGAGGGGCCGTCCAGGGCGGTGGAGACCTCCCAGCCCTCTGCGGTGAGCCGATCCGCGATCGCGCGCGTGATCGTCGGTTCGTCCTCGATCACGACCACCCGCACGGGGGAGGCGCCGAGGGCTGCGTTCTGCTCGGGAGTCGACATGGCGCCACTCTAGACGGCAGCTGCGCAGAGCCCGCGCGGAAGCACGCGGGAGCGCGGGGTCGCGAGGGGTCGAGGGGCTTGCCGCAGGAGGGTCTTCCTGCGCCCCGCGGGCGTGATCCGTCCGGCGCGTCGAGCTGCTTCGGAGGGTCGAGGGAAGGTGGTGAACGTGACGTGACCCGCGCTGATCCGGGCACGGCCGTCAAGATCGGGCAACCTTTGGGGCATCAGGGCAAAAACTTGGCAATGACCCGGCCCACCTGCTCGTCTGCGCTGGTGACCGGCGCGTAGGTTGTTCGAGGTTGTTCGGCGACGCGTACTTCCCCTGTCCGGCGTCGCACTCGGACAGGCAGAGACACGAGAACTACTCCAGTCGTACGGAAGAGGTCAGCACGTGGCGAATCATCGCTCCGCAGGACGCGCCACGGTGCGCAAGCACCGCGCAGTCGGGGGAACCCACCGTGACTCGGCCGTCTCCGCGGGAGCGGTGAAGGTCGGGGTCCTCGGCGTCCTCGCCACCGCCACCATCGCCGCGCCCCTCGCCGCGGCCGCCGCCGGGGTCGACGAGAGCGTGCCGCAGGGCGAGACCCTCGCCCAGGCGCAGCCCGCCGCACCCGCACCGCAGGCCCCCGCCCCCGTCGCCCTGCCCGCCGTGCAGTCCGAGGAGGACTCCGGCGAGCAGACCGCCGTCGAGACCCGCTCGGAGGATGGCGCCAGCCGCTCCGAGGAGCGCACCGCCGTCGAGGACAAGTCCGGCGCCGACGAGTCCGCCCCCGCGCAGGACGCGGACGCCGAGGCGAGCGAGGACGAGGGCACCGGCATCGAGGTGTCCATCCCCGAGCCGGAGCCCGAGCCCACCGAGGCCGAAGGGGCCGGCGACAGCGCCGACGCCCCCGCGAGCGAGTCCGGCTACCTCCGCCCCGTCAGCGGCCCCATCACCTCCGGCTTCGGCGGTCGCGTGCACCCCGTGCTCGGCTACTTCAAGGGCCACGACGGCGTCGACTTCGGCGCCTCCTGCGGCACCCCCGTGGCGGCCGCGAAGTCCGGCACCGTCGTCGCCGTCGAGTACCACCACGCCTCCGGCAACCGCGTGAAGATCGACCACGGCAACGGCGTGATCACCGGCTACTACCACCTGCAGGGCTTCAACACCTCCGTGGGCGCGACCGTCAGCGCCGGGGACACCGTCGGCTACGTCGGCTCCACCGGCCGCTCCACCGGCTGCCACCTGCACTTCGCCAAGATGGACGAGGCGGGCAACTACTCCAACCCGATGTCGCTCCTGCGGTGACCAGCACCGCGAGCCCTGTCGTCCTGGGAGTCGAATCCTCCTGCGACGAGACCGGATTCGGCATCGTCTCCGACGGCGTCCTGCTCGGGCAGGGGCTCGCCTCGAGCGCCGCGCAGCACGCCGACTTCGGGGGAGTGGTCCCCGAGATCGCGGCGCGCGCGCACCTGGAGGCCGTGGTCCCCACGCTCCGGATCGCGCTCGACGACGCCGGCGTCGAGCTCTCCGACATCTCGCACGTCGCGGTCACCTCCGGGCCCGGGCTGGCGACCGCCGTGCACGTGGGGCTCGCCGCGGCGAAGTCCATCGCCTGGTCCCTCGGCGCGCCGCTGTACGGCGTCCACCACCTCGCCGGGCACGCCGCCGCCGACACCCTCGAGCACGGCCCGCTGCCCGAGCGCAGCATCGTGCTCATCGTCTCCGGCGGGCACACCTCGATACTCGCCATCGGCGACCTGGTGCGCGACCCGATCGAGCACCTCGGCGACACCCTGGACGACGCCGCCGGCGAGGCCTTCGACAAGGTCGCGCGGCTGCTGGGGCTCGGCTATCCGGGCGGTCCCGCGATCTCCCGCGCCGCCGTGGACGGCGACCCCACCGCGTACTCCTTCCCCCGCGCCATGCTGCGGCCGAAGGACGCGCCGTACACCTTCTCCTTCTCCGGGCTCAAGACCGCCGTCGCCCGCACCGTCGAGACGCTCGAGCGGGCCGGCGAGCCGGTCCCGGTCGCGGACATCGCCGCCTCCTTCGAACAGGCCGTGGTGGACGTGCTGGTCACCAAGTCGCTCCGGGCGGTGCGCGAGCGCGCCCTGGACACCCTGGTGATCGTCGGCGGCGTCGCGGCCAACGCCCGCCTGCGCGCCGTCGCGCAGGAGAAGTGCGAGGCCGCCGGCATCACGCTGCGCATCCCGCCGCCGCGGCTGTGCACCGACAACGGGGCGATGATCGCCGCGGTCGGCGACCTGCTGGTGCGCTCGGGCGCCGAGCCCAGCGGACTGCGCATCGCCGCAGACCCCTCGGCCGTGCTCCATGGCGCCCAGCTGCCCCTGCCGCGGTGAGGCACCCCTCACACCTGCACTGCGCCGCCGCCGCGGAGGCGCCCGCACCCCGCAGGTGTTGCTAGACTTCCCACGTTCGCCCGCGTAGCTCAGTGGATAGAGCGTCTGCCTCCGGAGCAGAAGGTCGTAGGTTCGAATCCTGTCGCGGGCACCGAGAGAGACGGCCCGCCGCCCCAGCTGGGGCGGCGGGCCGTCGTCTTGCCCCGGTCAGCTCTGTGCGGCGCGCAGCGCGAGCAGGCGCTGCAGCACCTCCCGCACCGCGCCGGTGTCCGCGATCCGCAGCCGGGCCGCGGTGTCGCCGCCGCCCACCTTCAGGCCGAGGTCGTGGTCGCTGAGCTGGGAGAAGACGGATTCGTCGGTGATGTCGTCGCCGAGGTAGAGCCACGCATCGGCGGCGCTGGCACGGGCGAGCGCGTCGATCGCCGCGCCCTTCGAGGTGTGGACCACCGCGAACTCCACCACCTCCTTGCCCGGCGTCACCGTGACGTCCGGCAGCGTCATGGCGTACTCGAGCGCGGATTCCGTGGCGTTGATGCTGCCGCGACCGGTGGCGTTGCGGGTGTGCAGCACCGCCGCCGTCGGCTTCGTCTCGACCTCCGTGCCGGGATGCGCCCGCGCGATGCGGCGCAGCGTGCGGGTGATCGTCTCGAGCTGCTCCTCCTTCTCGGGGGTCATGCTCAGCGCCGACTTGTCGAGCACCTCGGCCTGCATCCACGGCGGCAGGGCCCCCACCTCGGCGCCGTGCGAGCCCACCAGCACCACCGAGCTCGGCATCCCGGTGTGGGAGTCGAGATCCTCGAGGGAGCGGCCCGAGACCAGCGCGACGGCCACGCCCGGCAGGTCGGCGAGCTCCCGCAGCGCGGCGAGCGCCTCTTGGTCCGGCTGCACCGCGTCCCGGTCGGCGACGATCGGGGCGAGCACGCCGTCGAAGTCGGAGGCGATCAGCAGGCGCGGCACCGACGTGAACTCGTCCAGCGCCGTCTCGACCTCGCGGGGATCGCTGGGCCGGTCGCCGGTGAGGCGCACGAGCGGCGCGTCCTCGCTGTCGGGGGTCTGCGAGGTCTCGAGGCGCTCGAGGAAGTGATGCGCCCAGGCCTGCACGTCGTTCTCCATCACCTGGTGGCGCAGCGACCGCATCGAGTCCTCCTGCTCCTCGGGAGGCATCGCCAGGGAGCGCAGGATCGCAGCCTTGAGCTCATCGATGTCGTGCGGGTTCACGAGCACGGCGGCGCGCAGCTCGTCCGCGGCGCCCGCGAATTCGCTGAGCACCAGCACGCCCTGCAGATCCGGGCGGGAGGCGACGTACTCCTTGGCGACCAGGTTCATCCCGTCGCGCAGCGCGGTCACCAGCACCACGTCCGCGGCCATGAACAGCGCGGTCATCTCGCGGCGGTCGAAGGAGTGGTGCTGGTAGGAGACGGCCGGGCGCCCGATGGGGGCGTGCTCGCCGTTGATGCGGCCCACGGTCAGCTCGACCTCGTCGCGCAGCTGCCGGTAGGCCTCCACCCGTTCGCGCGAGGGGGTCGCGACCTGGATCATCACGATGTCGTGGGGATCGATCGACCCGTCGTCGAGCAGCTCGCCCCAGGCCTTCAGCCGGTGCCGGATGCCCTTGGTGTAGTCCAGCCGGTCCACGCCCAGCACCACCTTCTCCGGATCGCCGAGCTCGCGACGCAGCTCGGCGGCGCGCTCGCAGATCTCGGGATCCTCGGTGAGTGCGGAGACCGCGGCCGAGTCGATCGAGATGGGGAACGTCTCGACCTGCACCTCCCGCACCGGGGCGGCGCCGATGCCGGGCACGGAGATGGTGGTGCCGTCGACGTGGTAGCCGAGCAGGCGGCGCACCGAGGCGACGAAGTTCAGCGTGTCGCTCTCGCGCTGGAAGCCGATGAGATCCGCGCCCAGCAGGCCGCGCAGGATCGAGTTGCGCTTGGGCAGCTGGGAGAACAGCTCCACGGGCGGGAACGGGATGTGGTTGAAGAATCCGATGCGCACATCGTTGCGCTTGTCCCGGATCATCCGCGGCACGAGCTGCAGCTGGTAGTCGTGCACCCAGATGGTGCCGCCCGGGGCCGCGACCGGGGCCGCCGCCGCGGCGAAACGGCGGTTGGCCGAGAGGTAGGAGTCCCACCAGCCGCGATGGAACTCGGGATCGACGATTACGTCGTGGTAGAGCGGCCACAGGGTCGCGTTGGAGTACCCCTCGTAGTACCGCTCGACGTCGCTCTGGTCCAGCCGCACCGGGTACAGGCGCATCCCGTCGGCGTCGAAGGGGTCCGGGGCCTCGCCGGGCGATCCGGCCCAGCCCACCCACGCGCCGGACTCGACGGTGCGCATCACCGACTCCATCGCGGTGACCAGCCCGCCGGGGCTCGTCACCCATTCGGTCGCGCCGTCGGGCAGGGTGCGGGAATCCACGGGCAGGCGGTTGGCGACCACCACCAGCTCGTGTTGGGGGGAGCGGTCCTGGACCGAGGATGATGATGAGGGCACGGGTCTCCTTCGCGTCGGATCGATCTCGAGGGCGGGGAGCGCGCGGGCGACGCCCGGAAGCGGCGCCCGACGGGGATCGGCCGTGGCTCCCGCGCCGACGCCACGAGACTATCAAGTGGAATCCGTCACCCGATCCTCCTGCGAGGTTCCGCATCCCGCTCTGAGCTGGAGTTCTGACCTGCGCCGATGGTGCCCGACCGGGTGGACGGCAGAACCTGTCGCCCCTGTTCGCCGACCGGACACGAGTGCGCCGACGCGCCCGCCGCACCTACGCTCGGGGGGCGCCGCTGGCGCGATCCGCCCGGTGCACATGCCGGTGCGAGGACGGTGCGAGACCAGGAGCAGACATGCGCGCCCATGAGGCCGGAGCCCTTCACGGCAACGATGCAGCCCCCACCTGGCTGCCGTACCCCGCCGACGTCAACACCCTCATCGACGGCCTGTGGTCCCGCACCACCGCCCGCAACGCCGAGGGCGCCGTCGAGGTGGGCGGTGTGGACGTGCGCCGCATCGCGGAGGAGGTCGGCACCCCGGCCTTCGTGCTCGACGAGGACGACTTCCGCCACCGCGCCCGCGCCTTCCGCGACGCCTTCGCCGAGGCGTTCCGCCCCCACCGCGGCGCCGACGTCTACTACGCGGGCAAGGCCTTCCTGTGCGGTGCCGTCGCCCGCTGGGTCGAGGAGGACGGGCTGGGCCTGGACGTGTGCACGGGCGGCGAGCTCGCCGTGGCGCTGCGCGCCGGGTTCCCCGCCTCCCGCATCGCCCTGCACGGGAACAACAAGTCCGCCTCGGAGATCCGCCGCGCCCTCGAGGCGGGGGTGGGCCGCATCGTCATCGACTCGCTCGACGAGATCGACCAGGTCGACGAGATCGCCGCCCGGCTGGGCCTGCGCGCCGGGGTCATGCTGCGGGTGACCACGGGCGTCGAGGCGCACACGCACGAGTTCATCGCCACCGCGCACGAGGACCAGAAGTTCGGCCTCTCCCTCACCGGCGGCTCCGCCTTCGAGGCGGTGCACCGCGTGCTCGATGCCCCGCAGCTGGATCTGCTCGGCCTCCACTCGCACATCGGTTCCCAGATCTTCGACACCGGCGGCTTCGAGGTCGCGGCCCGCCGCGTCCTCCAGCTGGTCGCCCGGGTGCGCGACGAGCTCGGCCACACCATCGACCAGCTCGACCTGGGCGGCGGCTTCGGCGTCATGTACAACACCCAGCACACCCCCTCCACGCCGGAGGCGCTCGCCGCCGGGATCGCCGGGATCGTCGAGAAGCAGTGCCACGAGCTCGAGCTCGACGTGCCGCATCTGGCCTTCGAGCCGGGCCGGGCGATCGCCGGCCCCTCGACGCAGACCCTCTACTCCGTGGGCACCGTGAAGGACGTCCGCCTCGGCGGCCCCCATCACCGCGTCTACGTCTCCGTGGACGGCGGGATGAGCGACAACGTGCGCACCGCGCTCTACGACGCGGACTACTCCTGCCTGCTCACCGGGCGGGTCTCCGAGGCCGCGCCCGAGGTGGTGCGCGTGGTCGGCAAGCACTGCGAGAGCGGCGACATCGTCGTCAAGGACGAATACCTCCCCGCCGACGTGCGGCGCGGCGACCTGATCTCCGTCCCGGTCACCGGCGCCTACTGCTACTCCCTCGCCTCGAACTACAACCACGTCCCGCGCCCGCCTGTCATCGCGGTGCGCGACGGCGAGATCCGCACCCTGATCCGTCGCGAGACCGAGGAGGATCTGCTCGGCCTCGACGTCGGCTGATCCCCGGCGGTCCGCCCGCCACCGCCGTCCCGTCATCATCGTTCATGCAGGGTCACAGGGGGCTCCTCCCCTCGGATACAGTGCGAGAGCCCGTTCCGCCCGCCCCCGTCGGCCCCTGTGGAAGGACCACTCCGCCCATGTCACAGCACCCCACCGGCAGCCTCGGGACCCCGCAGCCCCCGGCCCTGACCACGCTGCCCTCCCTCCGCGTCGCGGTCCTCGGGGCCGGCACCGTCGGCGGCGAGGTGCTGCGCCTGATCTCCCAGCAGGGCGGCGAGCTCGCCCACCGCATCGGCGGCCGACTCGACGTGGTCGGCGTGGCCGTGCGGGACCTCGACCGCGACCGCGGCGAGCACGTGCCCGCCGCACTGCTCACCGAGGACGCCGCCGCGCTCGTGCGCGAGGCGGACCTGGTCATCGAGGTGATGGGCGGCATCGAGCCGGCCCGCACCCTGCTGCTGGACGCGATGGCGCACGGGGCCAGCGTGATCACCGCCAACAAGGCGCTGCTCGCCCAGGACGGCGCGGCGCTGTACGAGGCGGCCGACACCCACGGCGTCGACCTCTACTTCGAGGCCGCGGTCGCCGGGGCGATCCCCCTGGTGCGGCCGGTGCGCGAATCCCTCGCCGGCGACCGCATCCAGCGGGTGCTGGGCATCGTCAACGGCACCACCAACTACATCCTCGACGCCATGACCCGCAGCGGGGCGAGCTTCGAGGACGCCCTGGCCACCGCCAAGGAGCTCGGCTACGCCGAGGCCGATCCGACCGCCGACGTCGAGGGCCACGACGCCGCGGCCAAGGCCTCGATCCTCGCCTCGCTCGCCTTCCACTCCCGGGTGCGGCTGACCGACGTCCACTGCGAGGGCATCACCCACGTCTCCTCCCACGACATCGCCGCCGCCGCCCGGATGGGCCGCACCATCAAGCTGCTGTCGATCGTGGAGCGGATCGAGGAGGAGAACGGCGAGCGGATCTCCGCCCGCGTCTACCCCGCGCTGATCCCCGACCACCACCCCCTGGCCGCGGTCGCCGAGGCGTACAACGCGGTGTTCATCGAGGCCGACGCCGCCGGATCGCTCATGTTCTACGGGCAGGGCGCCGGCGGTTCGCCGACGGCATCGGCGATCCTCGGAGACGTGGTCTCCGCCGCCCGCGCCCGCGTGCACGGAGGGATCGGACCGCGCGAGTCGCGGTACGCCGAGCTCGAGTCGATCCCGCTGGACGAGCTGCGCAGCGCCTTCTACATCTCGCTCACCGTCGAGGACCGGCCCGGCGTCCTCGCGGAGATCGCCGGCACCTTCTCCGGGTACGGCATCTCCATCTCGACCATCCATCAGGAGCTGCTCGAGCAGGAGGGCGAGGAGGGCGAGCCGACCCGCGCCCACATCGGCATCAGCACCCATCGCGCGCTCGAGTCCGCGATGACCGCCTCGCTGGACGTGTTCTCCTCCACCGCCACGGTGCTGAGCATCGATTCCGTCCTGCGCATCGAAGGAGAATGACCCACATGGCACATCAGTGGCGCGGCGTCCTCGCCGAGTACCGCGAGCACCTCCCGTTCGCCGAGGGCGACACCCTCCTCACGCTGGGGGAGGGAGGCACCCCGCTGGTGCCCGCGCCCGCCCTGTCGCAGGCCGTGGGAGCGGACGTCCACATCAAGGTCGAGGGGATGAACCCCACCGGCTCGTTCAAGGACCGCGGCATGGTCTCGGCGATGTCGAAGGCCGTGAACGACGGGGCGAGCGCCGTGGTGTGCGCCTCCACCGGCAACACCAGCGCCTCGGCCGCCGCCTACGCCACCGCCGCCGGGCTCACCTGCGCGGTGCTGCTGCCGCAGGGCAAGATCGCGGCCGGCAAGCTCGCCCAGGCCGTGGTGCACGGGGCGAAGCTCATCCAGGTCGACGGCAACTTCGACGACTGCCTCGAGATCGCCCGCAAGCTCGAGGCGGAGCACCCGATCGAGCTGGTCAACTCGGTGAACCCGTACCGCCTCCAGGGCCAGAAGACCGCCGCCTTCGAGGTGAGCGATGCGCTGGGCCGCGCACCGGACATCCACGTCCTGCCGGTCGGCAACGCCGGGAACATCTCCGCCTACTGGATGGGCTACCGCGAATACCGCGAGGCGGGCGTGACCGACGCGCTGCCGCAGATGTGGGGCTTCCAGGCCGCCGGCGCCGCCCCCTTCGCAGCCGGCCACCCGATCACCGACCCGGAGACGATCGCGACCGCGATCCGCATCGGCGCGCCGGCCTCCTGGCATCTCGCGGTCGAGGCCCGTGACGACTCGGGCGGTCTCATCGACGCGGTCAGCGATCAGCAGATCCTCGACGCCCAGACGCTGCTCGCGGCGGAGGTCGGGATCTTCGTCGAGCCCGCGTCGGCGGCCGGCGTGGCCGGGCTGCTGCAGCAGTCGCATCGCGGCCTGGTGCCCGCAGGGGCGACGATCGCGATCACCGTGACGGGCAACGGCCTGAAGGACATCGACACCGCGCTGACCCAGCACGACCTCACCCCGACCGTGGTGCCGGTGGACATCGTCGCAGCGGCTGAGGCCATCGGCCTGTGAGGATCCAGTACACGCGCGTGTCCGTGCAGGTCCCCGCGACCTCCGCGAACCTCGGGCCGGGCTTCGACTCGCTGGGCCTCGCCCTGGACCTCTGCGACGAGCTGGAGGTCGAGGCGACCACCGGCGCGGTGGAGATCTCCGTCGACGGGGAGGGCGCCCGGGCGCTGCCCTCCGGCGAGGACCATCTCGTCGTGCGCGCCCTGCGCCGCGGCCTCGACCACGCCGGCGCCCCGCAGACGGGCCTGCGCCTGCACGCGACCAACCGGATCCCGCACGGGCGGGGCCTGGGATCCAGCGCCGCAGCCACGGTGGCTGGCCTGCTCCTGGCGCGCGGGATGATCTCCGACCCCGACGCGCTGGACGATCAGACGGTCCTGCAGCTGGCGAGCGAGTTCGAGGGCCATCCCGACAACGCCGCCCCGGCGCTGCTGGGAGGCGTGGTGCTCTCCTGGATGCAGGGCGGCATCGCTCGCGCGGTGGAGCTGAGCGTGGCCGAGCAGGCGCTGCGCCCGGTGGTGCTGCTGCCCACCACGACCCTCGCCACCCACCAGGCGCGCGGGCTGCTGCCCGCGGAGGTCCCGCACGCCGACGCCGTGTTCAACGCCTCCCGCTCCGCCCTGCTGGTCCATGCCCTCGCCGGCGCACCGGAACTCCTGGTCGAGGCCACCGAGGACCGCCTGCATCAGGACCAGCGGGCCGCGGGCATGCCCGAGAGCGTCGAGCTGATGCGGGTGCTGCGCCGTGAGGGCCACCCCGCGGTGATCTCCGGAGCGGGACCCTCCGTGCTGGTCATGGCGGGAGCGCGCGCGCAGATCGCTCCGCTGGTGCGTCGCTTCGTGGCGGATCCCGCCGCGTGGCGGATCGCCGAGGTGCCGCTGCGGCAGCTGCCCGCCGCGCCTGTGGTAGGTTGAGCCTGCGTCCGGGCGACATCGCACGACGCTGAACCCTGCAACAGATCCCGTGGATGCTGTGAGCAGAACTCCGCGTTCCGATGTGTTCCCCGAACCGCGCCCCGCACGGTCCTCGCGCACCCCACCTGGTGTGCCATGCAGGCCCGTGCTCCGCCGCTGACGCACCCCGAATCACACCGGCAGGCCCCCTGAGGATGCGCTGCATCGTGGGGGAGGACCCTGTTCGGACCCGTCGTCGCAGCGCCCGGAGACATCTCCTCCCGGTGCTGGGCGGCACCCCAGACCAGAAAAGAGTCGGCGTGACCGGCTCGACAGGAAGGAACCCGGGTGAACGACACCACCTCCGGCGCAGACCTCGCGGCGAAGAAGCTCCCCGAGCTGCAGGCCATCGCGTCCGAACTCGGCATCAAGGGAGCCCGTCGCCTCCGCAAGGGCGAGCTGATCGAGGCGATCCGCGGGGGCTCCGCGCCCTCGGCCGCCCCGGCCGCCGCCTCCGACACCTCCGCGGGGGCGGAGGCCTCGGCGCAGAACGAGGCGCCGACCCGTCGGGCCCGGTCGCGCACCGCACCCGCCGAGCAGAGCGCGCCCGCCGCACAGGACGCTCCGGCCGAGCAGTCCGCCGACCGCTCCGCACCCGCGGACGCCGCCGCTCCCGCCGATGAGGACCGCCGCCGTTCGCGCTCGCGCTCCCGCAGCGGGGACACCGAGGCCGCGCCCGATCTCGGCATCGAGCTGCCCGTCGGCGGCTCCCGCGACGGCGGCAGCACCGGGGGCGAGGAGTCCGGCCGTGAGAACGCGCCTCGTGAGAACGGAGGCCGCAGCCGCCGCCAGGACGGTCGACGCTCCGGCGACGACGAGTCCGGCCGCGAGCAGCACCGCGGCTCCGGCGAGGGCGAGGACCGGCGCGGCGATCGCCGTGCGGACCAGGATCGCGGCGGGCAGCAGCGCGATGAGCGGGGCCGCGGGCAGCAGAACCGTGACCAGCAGAACCGCGATCAGAGCCGCGATCAGCCCGGCCGCGGCGAGGGCCGGGGCGGGCGCCGTCGCCTCGAGGACATCGAGCTGCCGGACCGTTCGGGCGAGCAGGACGACGATCGCCAGGGCGGCGACGGCTACG
Organism: Brachybacterium faecium DSM 4810; assembly: GCA_000023405.1. NCBI lineage: Bacteria > Bacillati > Actinomycetota > Actinomycetes > Micrococcales > Dermabacteraceae > Brachybacterium > Brachybacterium faecium. Next base: position 2,167,908 of record CP001643.1, on the reverse strand, counting down.
ACGACGACCGTCGCGGCCGCTCCCGCAGCCGCAACCGCTCGCGGGACCGCAAGCGCCGCGGCCGTGGTGGTCAGAACGACGGTCAGGGCCCGCAGGGCGGCCAGCAGGGTGGCCAGCACGACGACAACGAGGTGCGCGACGGCGACGAGCTGATGACCATCGCCGGCATCCTCGACATCCGCGACAACAACGCCTACGTGCGCACCACGGGCTACCTGCCCGGCCCCAGCGACGTCTACGTCACCATGAACCAGGTCAAGCGGGCTGGTCTGCGCAAGGGCGATGCGATCACCGGCCAGGTCAAGGCCCCTCGTGACGGGGAGGACCACCAGGTCGAGCAGCAGCACCACCACGGCGGCGGACGCAACCGGCGCGGCAAGGGCGGCAACCAGAACAAGTACGCCGCCCTGGTGCAGGTCGACACCGTCAACGGCATGCCCCCGGAGCGCTCCCGCCAGCGGGTCGACTTCGGCAAGCTCACCCCGCTGTACCCGGAGGAGCGCCTCCGCCTGGAGACCGCGCCCAACGCCGTCGCGCCCCGCGTGATCGACCTCGTCTCGCCGATCGGCAAGGGCCAGCGCGGCCTCATCGTCGCGCCCCCGAAGGCCGGCAAGACGATCATCATGCAGCAGATCGCGAACGCGATCACCACCAACAACCCCGAGGTCCACCTCATGGTCGTGCTCGTCGACGAGCGCCCCGAGGAGGTCACCGACATGCAGCGGACGGTCAAGGGAGAGGTCATCGCCTCGACCTTCGACCGCCCCGCCTCGGATCACACGATCGTCGCCGAGCTCGCGATCGAGCGCGCCAAGCGCCTGGTGGAGATGGGCCGCGACGTGGTGGTGCTGCTGGACTCGCTCACCCGCCTGTCCCGCGCCTACAACCTTGCCGCACCGGCCTCCGGCCGCATCCTCTCCGGCGGTGTGGACGCCTCGGCGCTGTACCCGCCCAAGCGGTTCTTCGGCGCGGCCCGCAACATCGAGCACGGCGGCTCCCTGACGATCCTCGCCTCGGCGCTGGTGGAGACCGGCTCCAAGATGGACGAGGTGATCTTCGAGGAGTTCAAGGGCACCGGCAACATGGAGCTGCGGCTCTCGCGCCATCTCGCCGACAAGCGCATCTTCCCGGCGGTGGACGTCAACGCCTCGGGCACGCGCCGCGAGGAGGTGCTCATGGGCAAGGAGGAGCTGGCCATCATGTGGAAGCTCCGCCGGGTGCTCGGCGCCCTCGAGCAGCAGCAGGCGCTCGAGATGCTCATGGAGCGCATCAAGAAGACCCAGTCGAACCCCGAGTTCCTCATGACGGTCCAGAAGAACACGCCCAGCGTGACCGGACGCAGCGGCGACTGACCGCGACTGCCCGTGACAGGACGGGGCGCCTCCCCGAGCGAGGGGAGGCGCCCCGTCCTTCTCGATGCGGCGGGACCGGCGGCGGGGCGCTCAGCCCTTGATCGCGCCGGCGGCGATGTTGGCGATGAAGTGCCGGGCACCGATGATGAACACGCCGATCAGCGGGACCACGCTGATCAGAGCGCCCGCCATCACCATCCCGTAGTCGGTGAGGTAGACGGAGTTGAGATTCTGCAGCGCGGTCTGGAGGGTCTGCCGCTCGGGATCGACCAGGATGATCAGCGGCCACACGTAGTCGTTCCAGGCCGTGATGAAGGTGAAGATCCCGAGGAAGGCCAGCCCGCCCCGCAGCAGCGGCACGGCCACCCTGCGGTACATGGTGAAGAATCCTGCGCCGTCGATCCGCGCCGAGTCCACGAGCTCGTCGGGGATCGAGCCGGAGGCCATCTGCCGCAGCAGGAAGATCCCGAAGGCGTTCGCGGCGCCCGGGATGATCAGGGCCTTCAGGGTCCCCACCCAGCCCAGAGAGGACATGAGGATGAAGCTCGGCACCAGCGAGAGGCTCCCGGGCACCAGCATCGTGGCGATGAGCAGCACGAACAGCGCCTTCTTGCCGGGGAAGTCGAACTTCGCGAAGGCGAAGGCCGCGAGCGAGTCGAAGAACATCACCAGCACCGCGCAGGCGGTCGAGACGATGATCGTGTTCAGCAGCGACCCCAGCAGGTCGACGCTCTGGAACACGCCCTGCACGTTCTCGAGGAAGCTGCTGCCGAAGGTGAGCTTCGGCGGGTAGCCGAAGATCTCGGCCGTGGTCGAGGTGGACATCACCACCAACCAGTAGAACGGGAAGATCGACAGCAGCACGCCGACGATCACGCACAGCTGGGTGACCAGGCGCGCCACGAGGCCGCGCCGGGCCTGGCTCCGGTCGGCGCTGCGCGCGGGGTCGGCGGCGGCCGTGCTGCCGGGGACGGGGGTGAGGGTGGTCATCGGCGTGCCTCCTCGGCTGCGGCGCGACGTCGTGGAGTGCGCGGGCTGCGTTCGGAGACGAGGCGCCAGTTGATGATCGCGAAGACCGCGGCGATGAGGAACAGGGCCCAGGCGATCGCCGATCCGTAGCCGAAGTCGAACTCGGTGAACGCCTGGTTGTACTGGTACAGGACGATCGTCATGCCGGCCTCGCCGGCACCGCCGCTGTTGCCCAGCAGCACCTGCGGCTCGGTGAACAGGCTCAGCCCGCCGATGGTGGAGGTGATCACCGTGAACAGGATGATCGGGCGCAGCATCGGCACGGTGATCCGGAAGAACACCTGCGCCAGGTTCGCGCCGTCCACCTTTGCGGCGTCGTAGAGATCGGTGGGGATGGACTGCAGCCCCGCGAGGTAGATGATCGCGTTGTAGCCGGTGAACCGCCAGATCACCATCGCGGAGATCGTGATCTTGATGCCCCAGCTGCTGGAGAGCCAGGGGACGGTGTCCAGCCCCAGCGCGGTCAGCGCGGAGTTGATCAGGCCGAAGGTGTCGGAGAAGACCGAGCCGAACACGATCGCCATCGCGACCATCGACGTGACGTTGGGGAGGAAGAACGCCACGCGGTAGAAGCTCGTGAAGCGGATGTTCTGATGCAGCAGGAACGCGATGACCATCGCGAGGAACAGCATCGGGATCGTCGAGAGGAACCAGATGATGAAGGTGTTCCCGACGGCGTTCCAGAAGCGGGTGTCCGTGATCAGGTACTGGTACTGGGCCAGGCCCACGAACGAGATGTCGCCCATCCCGTCCCAGTCCGTGAAGGACAGCACGATCGAGAACACGATGGGGAACAGCCCGAAGACGGCGAACAGCACGTAGAACGGCGAGATCGCCAGGTACAGCGGCAGCGCTTCGCGCCGGCGTCGGCGCTTCCTGTCGCGGGAGGGCGGGCCGGTGGGTGCGGCCTCGGTGCTCGGGCGGGTCGTGGCGATGGTGCTCATAGCTCCACTCCTCGTTTGGCGAGGACCTTCTCCGCCTGGGCGAGGGCGTCTCTCCAGGCGGCGTCGGGATCCTTGCCCCCGGTCTCCACGTTGGCGAGCTCTCGCGTGAACGCGCCGGAGATGTGGGTCTCCCAGGTGCTGATGAACGATGTGGGGACCGTCTCCGCCGCCGACGAGAAGAAGTCCAGCGGGTTCTGCTCCCCGTAGAAGTCGCCGTCGTAGCCGAGCTCGTCGAACGAGGCGGGGGTGGAGGGGAACAGCTGCACGTCCTCGTACGCGACGGTCTGGTTCTGCGGCGAGGTGATCCAGGTGGCGAACTTCATCGCCGCCTCGGGGTCCTTGCAGGTGTGGGGCAGGGCGATGAAGGAGCCGCCGTTGTTGCCGGCTCGCACCGGCTGGGCGGCGAGCCGCCAGGCGCCCGCGGTCTCCGGTGCCGTCTCCTCGAGGATCTGGGTCCACCAGGCGGCGCCGACGTGCCCCGCGGTGCGGCCGCTGGACCATGCGGCGTTCTGATCCGTGCCGCGGTCGGCGGGGATGCGGGCGGTGATCCCTGCCTGCACGGCGGCGACGGCATGCTCCCAGGCCTCGCGCACGGTGCTGTCCGGCGCCGTGTACAGCGGGGCGTCCTCCTCGTCGAAGTAGCGCTCGGGGCTCGAGTCCAGCACCGCGGTGTAGATGATGTCGGCGCTGTTGACCATGAACGACTCGGCCTCGCCCTTGAGCTCGATGCCGACCTCGATCCAGTCCTCCCAGGTGCTGATCGCGGCGGAGACATCGTCCGGGGCGCTGGGCAGGCCGGCCTCCTCGAAGATGTCCTGGCGGTAGAAGAACCCGGTCGGGCCGATGTCCAGGGGGAAGAAGCAGAACCGGCCCGTGGGCGTCATGCCGAGGTTCCACTTCCATTCGAAGTAGTCGTCCTTCACCGCGTCCGCGCCCAGCTCGGAGAGATCCAGGAAGAGGTTCTCGTTGGTGAAGTAGAGGGCGTTGTTGGAGTTGATGTAGGTGATGTCGGGGATGTACGCGTTCCCGGCCAGGCTCGTGCGCAGCTTGGTGTCGAAGTTCGTGCCGATCACGTCGGCCCTCATGCGTATGTCGGTGCCGGGGATCTCCGCGGCCGCCTGCTCGATGAGGGACGGGCTCGCGGCACGGTTCCAGTACCACATGACGAGCTCTGCGGGATCGTCGGAGATGCTCGGATCGGAGCCGCAGCCGGACAGCAGGAGCGGCAGTGCTCCGGCGGTGGCCATCAGCGATCTCCGGGATGGTCGGTGTCGCGGTGGTTCGGATCGTGTGGATCGGCGGAAAGCTCGGGCGCTCATCCGCACCCCTCCTCGTCGAGTGGTGACAGTCACCCGTGAACGTTCACGAGTGACGCAGATCATGACACCGCGTTCCAGGGTCGTCAACACTCCCGCGCCGATCGGCGGATCCGGCGGCGCGGAGCGTGTCGGCCTGTGCCCCAGGGCTGACGCCGCGCCGGGCTTGTGCGGCACCTTCCCGCCCGGTAGCGTGAGCGCATCTCGTGAACGTTCACGAATCTTCCTGATCACCGCTTCCGAAGGACGACGACGCCTCTATGAGCACCCCTTCCTCTCCGTTCCGCTGGGCCGTGCTGGGCCCTGGCTCCATCGCCCGCCGCTTCGCCTCCCAGATCTCCTCCTCGCAGGAGGGGGTGCTCGTCGCCGTCGGCAGCAGCTCTGCCGAGCGGGCCCAGGCCTTCGCGGACGAGTTCGCGCTGGACGGACCGGCCCTCGTGGGCGACTACGAGCAGGTCCTGGCCTCCGAGCAGGTCGACGCCGTGTACATCGCCACCGTCCACACCGGGCACGCCCGCCTCGCCGCGGCGGCCCTCGAGGCCGGCAAGCACGTGCTGTGCGAGAAGCCGCTGACCCCGAACGCCGCCACCACGATGGCCCTCACCGACCTCGCCGCACGCAGCGAGGCGGTGCTGCTCGAGGCGTACATGTACCGCTTCCACCCGCAGACCGCCCGCGTGCTGGAGCTCGTGGCCGAGGGCGCGATCGGCGAGGTCACGCACGTCGACGCCTCCTTCGCCTTCGACACCGGCGGCCGCAGCGGCCGCCTGTTCGACCTCGCGACCGCCGGGGGCGGCATCCTGGACGTGGGCTGCTACCCGATGTCCTTCGCCCGGTTCGTCGCCGGCGCCGCGCAGGGCAGCGCCTTCGTCGATCCCAGCTCCATCACCGGCAGCGGCACGCTGGGGGAGACGGGCGTGGACGAGTGGGCCACCGCCGAGGTGGCGTTCCCCGGCGGGATGACCGCGAGCCTGCGCACGGGAGTGCGCCTGGCAGACCCGCAGTCCGCGACGATCACCGGCTCGCGCGGCGTGATCCGCCTGAGCGATCCGTGGGGCCTGGGCGAGGCCCAGGTGATCGAGCTCGACGTGGTGGGGGAGGAGCCGCAGCGGATCGAGATCCCCGCGGCCGCCGCCTACGCCCTCGAGGCGGACGCCCTCGCCCATGCCGCCCGCGAGGGCGCGGAGGTGCCGGAGCTGACCGGCGCCAACTCCCTCGGGCAGGCGCGCGCGCTGGACGCGTGGCGCGAGCAGATCGGCCTGCGCTACCCCTTCGAGGCGGATGACGCGGACATCCCCACCCTCACCGGCCGTCCCCTCGCCGCCGGCAGCGTGCAGGTGGGCCCCGCCATGACCTATGGCAGCATCCCCGGGGTCGACAAGCAGGTCTCGCGCCTGGTGATGGGCTGCGACAACCAGATGACCCTCGGCCATGCCTCGGCGATGTTCGACGCCTTCTACGAGATCGGCGGCACCACCTTCGACACCGCCTACATCTACGGCGGCGGCTACATCGAGAAGCTCTTCGGACAGTGGGTGCGCAATCGCGGCGTGCGCGAGGACATCGTCGTCATCACCAAGGGCGCCCACACCCCGTACTGCGATCCCGAGTCCCTCACCCGCCAGCTCGAGGAGTCCCTCGAGCGCCAGGGCACCGACTACGCGGATCTCTACATGATGCACCGCGACAACCCGGACGTCCCCGTGGGCGAGTTCGTCGACGTGATGGACGAGCACCTGCGCGCCGGCCGCATCCGCGCCTACGGCGGCTCGAACTGGACTCCCGAGCGGGTCGACGAGGCCAACGCCTACGCGAAGGCGAACGGGCGCACCGGATTCACCATCCTGTCCAACCACTTCGGCCTCGCCGAGGCGCTGGACGTGCCGTGGGCCGGCTGCGTCCACGCCACCGACCCGCAGTCGAAGGCATGGCTCGAGGAGCGCGGGATCGCGCTGCTGCCCTGGTCCTCCCAGGCACGCGGCTTCTTCACGGGTCGGGCCCACCCCGAGGACCGCTCCGACGCCGAGCTCGCGCGCTGCTACTACAGCGATGAGAACTTCGAGCGCCTCGCCCGTGCCGAGGAGCTCGGCCGGGAGCGCGGCGTGCCCGCCACCGCGATCGCGCTCGCCTTCGTGCTGCACCAGAAGTTCCCCACCTTCGCGCTGTTCGGCCCGCGCACGATCGGCGAGATGCGCTCGTCCACGCTGGGCCTCGGGGTCGAGCTCTCCGCGCAGGAGATGGCCTGGCTCGATCTGAAGTCTCCGACGCGATGAGCCCCGCGGCGCGCCGGGCGACGATCATCGACGTCGCGGAACGGGCGGGCGTGTCCCGCCAGACCGTCTCGCGCGCGATGAACGATCAGCCCGGCATCAGCGCCGCCACCCGGGAGCGCGTGCTGCGCGCCGCCCGGGAGCTCAGCTACCGCCCCTCCCGCTTCGGCAGGGGGCTGGTCGAACAGGGGCCGGTCACCCTCGGCCTGGTCGTCCTGGACCTGTCCAACTCCTACTACGCCGAGCTCGGGGCCGCGATGGCCCGGGCCTGTGCGCCGGCGGGATGGAACATGGTGCTGGTCGAGGTGGGCAACACCCCCGATCCCGAGGTCGCCGCCGCCGAGCTCGCCCGCCGGGTCGACTCACTCGTCGGCTACGGCGTGCTCGGCGGCGAGATCTCCGGGGACGTGGGCATGCCCGTCGTGCGGCTGGACGGCCGCCCCTCCGAGACCGATCGCGGCGGCGTCGTGGAGCTCGCGCCCGCCGCCGCGATCGCGGAGCTCGCCGACCATCTGCGGGAGGCCGGGACGCGCAGACCGCTCGTGCTGGACCTCGTCGGAGGGCCGCTCGCCGACCGGCCGCTCGCACTCGCCGCCGCGCTGCGCTCGCTGCACGAGGACGGCGAGGTCCCGATCTGGGAGGTCGAGGCCCGCACCGGGCACCGTGCCGTGCTCGAGGAGGCGCTCGCGAGCGGCGCCGATGCGCTGCTCGCCTTCAACGACGAGCTCGCGGTGCGGCTGCTGCGCACCCTGCGCGAGATGGGCGTCGACGTGCCCGGGGACGTCCGCCTCGTGGGCGCCGACGGGCTCGAGATCGGCTCCCTCGTCTCCCCGGAGCTGACCACGCTCAGCATCGACATCGACGAGGTGGCCCGGCAGACGGTCTCCCTGGTCGCCGCGATGCTCGAAGGCGGCGCCCCGCTCACCGGGGACGGGGCGCATCGCGTGGTCCCGTACCGGCTCGAGGTGCGCGCCTCGGCCTGAGCGGCGCGATGTTGCGCACGCCGCATCCCGATCCCTCGCCCGCAGGGACCGGGGCGTGGCAGACTATGACGTCGGTTCTGGTTCACGGTGCCCGCCGGGCGCCGACCCAGCGACCCCGAGCAAGGAGAGACATGAAGGCTGAGATCCACCCCGCATACGTCGAGACCCAGGTGACCTGCACCTGCGGCAACTCGTTCACCACCCGCAGCACCAAGTCTGATGGCGTCATCAGCACCGAGGTCTGCTCCGCGTGCCATCCGTTCTACACCGGCAAGCAGAAGATCCTGGACACCGGCGGCCGCGTCGCCCGCTTCCAGGCCCGCTACGGCAAGAAGGACAAGGCCTGAGCGAGGGACCAGCGGGAGCCGATCGGGCCGCCGTGAGCGCCTGATCCACGCCTGAGAGCAGTCTCCGACGCCGGCGCGCGCCCCAGGGCGAGCGCCGGCGTCGTCGCATCTCGGGGCGTTCACCCCGCGGCACAGGGACGAACGAGGCAGCGGCACAGGAGCAATCGAGCGGTGGAGGGAGAAGCAGCCATGAGCGCACACGACGGGGGCGACCGCCTCGCCCCGCTGCGCCGGGAGCACGCCGCCCTCCAGGAGGCGATGGCCGACCCCGCCCTGCACGAGGACGCGGCCCGCGCCCGGCGGGTGGGCCGGCGCTACGCCGAGCTCGAGGGCGTCCTCGACGCGGCCGCGCGCCTCGAGGCGACCGCAGCGGATCTCGAGACCGTCCACGAGCTCGAGGCCCTGGGGGAGGGGGACGAGGAGCTGGCCCGCGAGGCGGCACAGCTGCGCGAGCGCCTCGAGCAGGAGCGCGAGCACCTCGAGGACCTGCTCGCCCCCCGCGATCCCGATGATGCCCGCGACGTGATCCTCGAGATCAAGGCCGGTGCCGGCGGCGAGGAATCCGCCCTCTTCGCCGCGGAGATGCTCCGCATGTACCGCGCCTACGCGGAGTCCCAGGGCTGGCGGGTCGAGGTGCTGACCTCCGCGGAGTCCGAGCTCGGAGGCTTCAAGGACGTCACCGTCGCGATCGCGGCCCGTGGTGCGGGCGGGTCCGGCAGCGGGGTGTACGCCCACCTCAAGCACGAGGCCGGGGTGCACCGGGTGCAGCGCGTGCCGGTCACCGAGTCGCAGGGCCGCATCCACACCTCCGCCGTCGGCGTGCTCGTCCTGCCCGAGGCCGATGAGGCCGACGAGTCCGAGCTGCTCGCCGAGGCGATGGCCCCCGCAAACCTGCGCATCGACGTGTTCCGCTCGAGCGGCCCCGGAGGTCAGAGCGTGAACACCACCGACTCGGCGGTGCGCATCACCCACCTGCCCACCGGCGTGGTGGTCTCGTGCCAGGACCAGAAGAGCCAGCTGCAGAACCGCGAGCAGGCGCTGCGGATCCTGCGCACCCGGCTGCTGGACGCGCGGCGCGCCGAGCAGGAGGCGCAGTCCTCCGCCGCGCGGCGCTCACAGGTGCGCACCGTCGACCGCAGCGAGCGCATCCGTACCTACAACTTCCCCGAGTCCCGCGTCGCCGATCACCGCACCGGCTACAAGGCCGGCAACCTCGCCCAGGTGCTCTCCGGCGACCTCGAGGACCTGATCGCCAGCTCCCGCGAGGCGGAGCGAGCGGCGCGGCTCGCCGATGCCCAGGCCGGCGACCCGGAGGCGGCACGCTGATGCACGGGCACGAGATCCGCACCCGGCTGCGCACGGCGCTGGCCGAGACCACCCGGAGGCTGGGCGAGGCCGGGGTGCCCTCCCCGAGCGTCGATGCGCGGGCGCTCATCGCCCACGCCGCCGGCACCGAGCAGCCGCTGGTGATGCTCGACGAGCTGCCGCAGGGATTCACGCAGCGGCTCGAGCAGCTCACCGTCCGCCGCGAGCGGCGCGAACCGCTCCAGCTGATCCTGGGCCGCGCCCCGTTCCGGCGGCTGATGCTCGACGTGGAGCCCGGGGTGTTCATCCCGCGGCCCGAGACCGAGCTCGCGCTCGACCTGCTGCGCGAGCACACGACCGGCCCGCTCACGGAGGTCGTCGACCTCTGCGCCGGCTCCGGGGCGCTCGGGGCGGCCGTCCTCGACGAGATCCCCGGCGCGCGGGTCCTCGCGGTCGAGATCGACCCCGCCGCCGCGGCCCTGACGCGGAGGAACCTCGACCGGGCGGGCCCGGGCCGTGGCCGCGTGCTCGAGGCCGATCTCTGCGCCGAGGTGCCCGAGCTCGCGGCGGCCGCGCCCGTCGATGCGGTGCTGTCGAATCCCCCCTACATCCCGCCCGAGGCCGTGCCCCGCGACGCCGAGGTGCGCGAGCACGATCCCCACCGCGCCCTGTTCGGCGGCGGGCCCGACGGCCTCGAGGTGCCCCGCGCCGTCCTGGACTGGGCGCGGCGCCTGCTGCGGCCCGGGGGAGTGCTCGTGATGGAGCACGCGGACGTGCAGGGGGCGGCGGCCCGCGAGGCCGCGGCCGTGAACGGCGGCTTCGACCAGCTCAGCACCCTCCCCGACCTCACCGGTCGGGACCGATTCCTGGTGGCGCGCCGCGCCCCCGGGGAAGCGCCCAGCGGAAGTGAGAGACTGTCCCGGTGACCGTGCACGACACCCAGAACCCAGAGTCCCGCGAGGACGCCCTCGCCGCCGCCGTCGACGCCGTGCGCAGCGGCGATCTGATCGTCCTGCCGACGGACACCGTCTACGGCATCGGCGCCGACGCCTTCACCCCGGAAGCGGTGCAGGCGCTGCTCGAGGCGAAGGGCCGCGGCCGCGACACCCCGCCGCCGGTGCTGATCGGCGACCACGCCGTGCTGCTGGCCCTGGCCACCGACGTGCCCGACTACATCGAGGACCTCACCGAGGAGCTCTGGCCGGGCGCGCTCACCGTGATCCTCACCGCCCAGCCGTCCCTCACCTGGGACCTGGGGGAGACCCGCGGCAGCGTCGCCCTGCGCATGCCCGAGGACGAGGTCGCCCTGGAGCTGCTGCGCCGCACCGGCCCGCTCGCGGTCTCCAGCGCGAACCGTCACGGCCGGCCCGCCGCGCAGAGCGTGCTGGACGCCGCCACCCAGCTCGGCGATTCCGTGGAGATCTACCTCGACGGCGGCCCGGCCCGCCTCGGCGAGAGCTCCACCATCCTCGACGCCACCGTCACCCCGCCGGAGATCGTGCGGGAGGGTGCCATCACCAAGGAGCAGATCATCGCCGTGGTGGGGGACATCTTCACCGCTCCCGAGCCCGAGCCCGAGGCCGAGGAGACCTCCGCGGCGGGTCCGGACTCCGGGGCCGCAGACGGCTCCGAGACCGTCGACGGCACCGAGTCCGCCGACGGCACCGGGACCGGCGAGGGCGCGGCGGCCACCGCGGGCGAGGTCTCCGTGCAGGAGGCGGCCGAGACCGAGGCGACCGATGAGGGCTCGGCCGACAGCACCGCCCACGGCGCCGACGCCACCGCCGCAGCACCCGCGGCGGAGGAGCCGAGCACCTCCGTGCTGGACCTGCCCTCCGAGCCCGAGCCCACCGCCGCGGCGGAGGCTCCCGCGGAGACCCCCCTCAGCGCGCCGGGCGCACAGGAGGCGGCGCCGACCGGCACGCCCGCGGCGGAGGATGACGGCTCGGAGAGCACGCCCGGGTGAGGATCTATCTCTTCCTGCTGCTGCTCGCCGCGGCGGTCACCTTCCTGGTGACCCCCGGCGTGCGGCTGCTGGCCCGACGCGCCGGGGCGATGACGGCGGTGCGGGACCGCGACGTGCACGACGCGGTGACCCCGCGCCTGGGCGGCCTCGCCATGCTGGTCGGGGTGCTCTGCGCGATGCTCGTGGCGAGCAACGTCCCCTTCCTCGAGGGCCTCTTCCGCGACACGCGCCAGCCCTGGGCGATCCTCGCAGCCGCCGCGCTGGTGTGCCTGCTCGGCGCCGCCGACGACAAATGGGACCTCGACTGGATCACCAAGCTCGCCGGCCAGGTGCTCGCGGCGGTCCTGCTCGCCTGGCAGGGCGTGAGCCTGGTGACGCTGCCCATCAACGGGGTGACCGTGCTGTCCGGGCGCACCGCGCTGATCCTCACCGTGCTCGTGGTGGTGGTGAGCATGAACGCGGTGAACTTCGTGGACGGCCTCGACGGCCTCGCCGCCGGGGTGATGGCGATCGGCGGCTCGGCCTTCTTCCTCTACGCCTACCTCCTCACCCGCGACTCCTCGGCGGACGACTACTCCTCCCTCGCCGCGCTGCTGACCGCGGTGCTGATCGGAGTGTGTCTGGGCTTCCTGCCCCACAACCTCACCCGCGCCCGCATCTTCATGGGCGATTCCGGCTCGATGCTGCTGGGGCTGCTGCTGGCCGCGAGCACCATCGCCGTGACCGGCCAGGTGGACCCCGCCCGCCTCTCCGGCGCGGACTTCTTCGGCCAGTTCCTGCCCATCCTGCTGCCCATCGGTGTGATGGTCGTCCCGTTCCTCGACTTCGGGCTCGCCGTGCTGCGCCGCATCGGCTCGGGCAAGTCGCCCTTCCACGCCGACAAGGCGCATCTCCACCACCGACTCCTCAGCCTCGGCCACAGCAAGCGCACCGCCGTGCTGATCATGTACACCTGGACCGTGGTCATCTCCGTGGGGCTGCTGCTCCCGCTCGTGCTGCCCATGCGCACGGTGGGCATCTTCTGGGTGCTCGGCCTGGTGTTCGCCATGCTGCTCACCTTCGACCCCCTCAGATGGCGCCCCGGCCGTCACCGGAAGGATTCCGATGTCCCCACAGCCTCAGGCCCCTGACGCCCCGCGCCGTCCCCGCCGCGCCGCCGGCGACCGGGCGATGCAGCGCGCCACGCTGCTCGCCCTCGCCGCCGGCATCGTGCTCGACGCCGTGATCATCGCGATCGCCGCGACCCGCGGCGACCAGGCGGCGCTGCTCGGCGCGCTCGTCGGCACCGCCCTGACTCTCGTGATGGTGCTGCCCACGGTCGCGATCACCTTCCTCGGCACCCGCCTCACCCCGGTCTCGATGGCCGCGACGGTGCTCGGCAGCTGGGCGGTGAAGATGTTCGTGGTGATCCTCGTCGTCATCGCCGTGCGCGATCTGCAGAGCATCTCCTCGCGCTGGATCGGACTGGCGCTGCTGGTCGGTGCCCTCTCCGCAGTGCTGGTCGAAGGGGTGCTGCTGGTCCGCGCCCGCCAGCCGCTGAATGTGGAGCGTCCCACAGTCGACGAGAACGGCCGCGAGCCCGCTGACGGAGCATGAGTCTCTGTTATGCTTCCCAAGGCGCTCGACACCTGATCACGGCCCAGAACCGTGACTCAGCGAGGGCTGATCGACCACCCAGGAACGCCCCGGCGTCGTCCAACGCCGTACGTACGGTGGCCGCACTGCGAGTGGTCTCGATCTGGCATGACCATCCAGGCCGTCTCCGACGGTCGCACGAACCTGGGAGATCGAGCTGAACACCGCAGACCTCAGTCCGGCACTGTACGCAGAGGACGACTCCTTCTTCCACATCCCCACGTTGGGGGAGTTCTTCCCGGACGCGATCCTCTTCGGCGGCACGCCGTTCGAGTTCAACCGCGTCCAGCTGGTGCGCCTCGTCATCCTCGTGGCGGTGCTGGTGTTCATGTGCATCGTCGCCTCGCGCGCCAAGCTCGTGCCCGGCCGCCTGCAGAGCGTCGTCGAGATCCTCATCGACTTCGTGAACACGCAGATCATCGGCAACACGATCGGCCTGCGCGAAGGCAGGCGCTTCGCCCCGATGCTGATCACGATGTTCTTCTTCATCTTCGCGATGAACCTCGGAGGCGTGATCCCGGGCCTGAACCTCGCCGGCACCTCCGTGGTGGGCCTGCCCCTGCTGCTGGCCCTGTGGACCTTCGTCACCTATGTGGGCGCCGGCATCCGCAAGCACGGCTTCCTCGGCTACATCAAGTCCGAGACCATGCCGCCCGGCATCCCGTGGCCGATCTACTTCCTGCTCGTGCCGATCGAGCTGCTGCAGGTCGTGCTGATCCGCTGGGCCTCGCTGACGATCCGACTGCTCGCGAACATGGTCTCCGGCCACATGATGATCGTGGTGTTCATCGGCATGACCCACGCGCTGCTGTTCTCTGGCGAGTGGCTGATCGCGATCAGCCCCTTCGCCGGTGCCATGGCGATCGGCATCTACGGATTCGAGATCTTCGTCGCCGCGCTGCAGGCCTTCATCTTCACGATGCTGACGGCCGTGTACATCCAGCTCGCGACGGCCGACGAGCACTGACCCCCGCCACGGCGGGAGGCCCCCGGGCCACCGTCGAGCGGTTCCCCTGCCCGCCCCGCAAGACCTGATCGTCGCCCTGCGCGGCACAACGAAAGGAAACACCCATGGAGTCCACGATCCTCGCTGAGGTGAGCGGCAACATCGCGACCATCGGCTACGGCCTCGCCGCGATCGGCCCCGGCCTCGGCATCGGCATCCTCGTCGGCAAGACCGCCGAGGCACAGGCCCGCCAGCCCGAGCTCCGCTCGCAGCTGCAGACCACCATGCTGATCGGTATCGCCTTCACCGAGATCCTCGCTCTGCTGGGCATCGTCACCGGCCTGATCTTCTGAGGCTGAATCCATGATCCTGTCCGAAGCAGAAGTGCCAGGCTGGCGTCTTCTCATCCCGCTCCCGCAGGAGATCTGGTGGTCCCTGATCTTCCTCGTGATCTTCGCGGGCGTCTTCATGAAGTTCGTGCTCCCGCGCATGAACGCCGTGCTGGACGAGCGCGCTGAGAAGATCGAGGGCGGTATCCGCAACGCGGAGAAGGTCCAGGAGCAGGTCGACCAGCTCAAGTCCGATCAGGAGCAGGAGCTCGCGGCCGCCCGCCAGGAGGCCGCCTCCATCCGCGAGAAGGCCCGCGCCGACGGTCAGAAGATCGTCGACGAGGCCCGTGCCCGAGCGGACGCCGAGAGCGAGCGCGTGCTCGCCGCCGGGCGTCAGCAGCTCAGCGCCGAGCGGATCGCCGCCTCCACGGAGCTGCGCGGGGAGGTCGGGACGCTCGCGAGCGATCTCGCCTCCAAGATCGTCGGGGAGTCCCTCTCCGATGACGAGCGCTCCCGCCGTGTGATCGACCGGTTCCTGGACGACCTCGAGTCGAGCCAGACCACCACCCGATAAGGAACCGTGATGCGAGGAACCTCCTCCACCTCCTTCGCCGAGGTGCTCCGGCAGACCGAGAGCGCCCTCGCGGGCAACCGCGACGGGCTCGAGGCCGCCGCCCAGGAGCTGTTCTCGGTGGCCGACGCCATCGATTCCAGCAACCAGCTCGTGCGCACCCTCTCCGACCCCGGCCGCCCGGCCGAGGTCAAGGAGGCCACCGTGCGCTCGCTGTTCGGCGACCGCGTCTCCCCGCGCACCCTCGAGGCCTGCCTCGAGGTGGTGCGGCGCCGCTGGTCCGAGCAGGAGGACATCCTCGATGCCCTCGAGCTGCTGGGAGTCTCCACCCTCCTGGAGCAGGCGCAGTCCGAGGGCGTCCTCGAGCAGGTCGAGGGAGATCTCTTCGAGATCTCCCGCCTGATCGACGACAGCGGTGACCTCACCGCCACGCTCGACGGCCTGCGGGAGAACCCCTCGCAGCGCGCGACCATCCTGCACGCACTGCTGGACGGTCGCACCCACCGGCTCTCCGCCGCGCTCGCGGCGCGCGCCGTCGGGCGACGGAGCGAGACCAAGCCGGCCCGTCGCGTCGAGGAGTTCGCCCGCTTCGCCTCGGATCGTCGTCGGCGTGCCTTCGCGGCGGTCTCCAGCGCTGTGCCGCTGAACGAGGCCCAGCAGGCCCGGCTGGGTGCGGTCCTCGCGGCGATCTACGGCCGAGAGGTCCAGATGAACCTCCAGGTCGATCCCGATGTCGTGGGCGGTCTTCGGATCCAGGTCGGCGACGACCTCTACGACGCCACCGTGCTGGCCCGGCTCTCCCGAGCCCGGTCGCAGATGGTGGCCTGACTCAGACCCGACGCCCCGGCGTCCCCAGCATTGTTCAGACCATCCCCTCCACGGGGAGACCGAGAGGAAGCGAAGCAGCAGATGGCGGAGCTCACGATCAGTCCGGAGGAGATCCGGAACGCCCTGGACACCGCGGTGTCCACCTACCAGGCAGGCGCCACCGAGCGCGAGGAGATCGGCCGCGTCAGCGAGGCCGCCGATGGCATCGCGCGCGTCGAGGGTCTGCCGAACGTCATGGCCAACGAGCTGGTCCGCTTCGAGGACGGCACCCTCGGTCTCGCCCTCAACCTCGAGCTGCGCGAGATCGGCGTCGTCGTCCTCGGCGAGTTCTCCGGCATCGAGGAGGGCCAGGAGGTGCGCCGCACCGGCCAGGTGCTCTCCGTCCCCGTCGGTGACGGCTACCTCGGTCGCGTCGTCGACCCTGTCGGCGCCCCGATCGACGGCCTCGGCGAGATCGAGACCGTCGGACGCCGCGCCCTCGAGCTGCAGGCGCCCGGCGTCATGCAGCGCAAGGCCGTCAAGGAGCCGCTGCAGACCGGCCTCAAGGCGATCGACGCGATGACCCCGATCGGCCGCGGCCAGCGCCAGCTGATCATCGGCGACCGCCAGACCGGCAAGACCGCGATCGGCATCGACACGATCCTGAACCAGAAGGCCAACTGGGAATCCGGCGACCCGGAGAAGCAGGTCCGCTGCATCTACGTCGCCGTCGGCCAGAAGGGCTCGACCATCGCCTCGGTGCGGGCGACGCTCGAGGAGAACGGCGCGATGGAGTACACCACCATCGTCGCCGCCCCGGCCTCCGACCCGGCCGGCTTCAAGTACATCGCCCCCTACACCGGCTCGGCCATCGGCCAGCACTGGATGTACGAGGGCAAGCACGTCCTGATCATCTTCGACGACCTGTCGAAGCAGGCCGAGGCCTACCGCGCCGTGTCGCTGCTGCTGCGCCGTCCGCCGGGCCGCGAGGCCTACCCGGGCGACGTGTTCTACCTGCACTCCCGCCTGCTCGAGCGCTGCGCGAAGCTGAGCGACGAGCTGGGCGGCGGCTCGATGACCGGCCTGCCGATCATCGAGACCAAGGCGAACGACGTCTCGGCCTACATCCCCACCAACGTCATCTCCATCACCGACGGCCAGTGCTTCCTGCAGTCGGATCTGTTCAACGCGGACCAGCGCCCGGCGGTCGACGTCGGCATCTCGGTCTCCCGCGTCGGCGGCTCCGCGCAGACGAAGGCGATGAAGTCCGTCTCGGGCACGCTGAAGATCGACCTGGCGCAGTACCGCGACCTCGAGGCCTTCGCGATGTTCGCCTCGGATCTGGATGCCGCCTCGAAGCAGCAGCTCAGCCGCGGCGCCCGCCTGATGGAGCTGCTCAAGCAGTCCCAGTACTCGCCCTTCCCGATGGAGGAGCAGGTCGTCTCGGTCTGGGCCGGCACCAAGGGCAAGTTCGACGACATCGAGGTCGAGGACGTCCGCGACTTCGAGTCCCAGCTGCTCGAGCACCTGCGCCACAACGGCGGCGTGCTCGAGGCCATCCGCACCTCCGGCAAGTTCGAGTCCTCGACCGAGGAGGAGCTCTCGGGCATCCTCGATCAGGTCAAGCAGGACTTCCTCGCCGGCAAGGGTCAGGACGCGGCGCGGAACGACGAGTCCGGGCGCCTCTCCGCCGATCAGATCGAGCAGGAGCAGATCGTCCGCGGCTGATGCGAGATGCCGCCGCCCCACGGGGCGGCGGCTCCCGCCGGCGCATCCACCCCGCACGAGGAGAGACATGGGAGCCCAGCAGAGGGTATACAAACAGAGGATCCGTTCCGCCCAGGGGATGAAGAAGATCTTCAAGGCCAAGGAGATGGTCGCGGCCTCGCGCATCGCCAAGGCTCACGCCCGGGTGGAGGCGACGACGCCGTACGCCGATGCGCTGACCCGCGCGATCGGCTCGGTGGCCACCCACTCCGACGAGATTGCCCACCCGTTCCTGGACAGCGAGCGGAAGCAGACGGGGCGTGCGGGGATCCTCATGATCACCGCGGATCGCGGCATGACCGGGCCCTACTCGCACAACGTCATCCGGGCCGCGGAGCAGCTCGCGAACACGCTGCGCGACGAGGGCAAGGAGCCGGTGATGTACGTCGTCGGCCGCAAGGGCGAGTCGTACTACCGGTTCCGCAACCGCCCCCCTCACCGCGCGTGGACCCCGTACAAGGAGAACGAGCTGCCCGCCCTCGGGCGCGAGATCTCCTCCGTCCTCACCGAGGATCTCCTCACCGAGGATCCGGCCGTGCACCTGGACGAGCTCTACGTGGTCGGCACCCGCTTCGAGAGCCGCTTCCTCCAGCACACCCGCTCCGTGCGCATGGTGCCGATGGGCCTGGTCGAGGCCGGGGACGAGGCGCCGAGCCCGACGTACCCGCTGTACGAGTTCACGCCCGACGCCGACACGGTCGTCGAGGAGCTCATGCCGCGCTACATCGAGTCGCGGATCATCAACATCCTGCTGCAGGCGATGGCCTCCGAGCACGCGTCCACCCAGCGTGCGATGAAGACCGCCACCGACAACGCGGAGACGCAGATCAACAAGTTCACCCGGCTGGCGAACTCCGCCCGCCAGGCGGAGATCACCCAGGAGATCACGGAGATCGTCGGCGGTGCCGATGCGCTCGCGGGATCCGGCCGCACCGAACGCTGAGACACTGGCCGACGAGACATTGGCCGACGGCGCCCCGCGTCGGCACGACATGGAGAGAACGCACATTTCCACCACCATTGACAGCCAGGCCCCCGCCGCCCCGGCGGCCGGTGCCACCGGACGCGTCGCGCGCGTCACCGGCGCCGTCGTCGACATCGAGTTCCCTCCCGGGAGCATCCCGGAGCTCTACAACGCGCTGACCATCGAGATCGAGGACACCGGTTCCGGCCTCGAGGCGTCGACCCTGACCCTCGAGACCGCCCAGCACCTCGGCGACGGCATGGTCCGCGGCATCGCGCTGAAGCCCACCGACGGTGTGGTGCGCGGCCAGGCCGTGACCGACAGCGGCGCCCCGATCTCCGTGCCCGTGGGCGACGTGACCCTCGGCACCGTCTTCGACGTGGTCGGCAGCCCGCTGAACAAGTCTGCGGACCAGCTCGAGATCACCGAGCGCTGGCCCATCCACCGCAAGGCCCCGAACTTCGACCAGCTCGAGTCCTCGACGGTCATGTTCGAGACCGGCATCAAGTCGATCGACCTGCTCACCCCGTACGTCAAGGGCGGCAAGATCGGCCTGTTCGGCGGCGCGGGCGTCGGCAAGACGGTGCTCATCCAGGAGATGATCTACCGCGTGGCCAACAACCACGACGGCGTCTCCGTGTTCGCCGGCGTCGGCGAGCGCACCCGTGAGGGCTGGGACCTCATCGAGGAGATGACCGAGTCCGGCGTCATCGAGAAGACCGCCCTGGTCTTCGGCCAGATGGACGAGCCGCCGGGCACCCGTCTGCGCGTGGCCCTGTCCGCGCTCACCATGGCGGAGTACTTCCGCGACGAGCAGTCGCAGGACGTGCTGCTGTTCATCGACAACATCTTCCGCTTCACCCAGGCCGGCTCCGAGGTCTCCACCCTGCTGGGCCGCATGCCCTCCGCGGTGGGCTACCAGCCGAACCTGGCGGACGAGATGGGTGTGCTGCAGGAGCGGATCACCTCGACCCGCGGCCACTCGATCACCTCGATGCAGGCGATCTACGTCCCGGCCGACGACTACACCGACCCGGCCCCGGCGACCACCTTCGCCCACCTCGACGCCACCACGGAGCTCTCCCGTGAGATCGCCTCGCGCGGTCTGTACCCGGCGATCGACCCGCTGGCCTCGACCTCGCGGATCCTCGACCCGCGCTACGTGGGCCAGGACCACTACGACACCGCGGTGCGCGTGAAGCAGATCCTCCAGCGCAACAAGGAGCTGCAGGACATCATCGCGATGCTCGGTGTGGACGAGCTGTCCGAGGAGGACAAGGTCATCGTCTCGCGGGCGCGCCGCATCCAGCAGTTCCTCTCGCAGAACACCCACCTCGCCAAGCAGTTCACCGGCGTGGACGGCTCGGACGTCCCGCTGAAGGACACCATCGAGGGCTTCAAGGGCATCTGCGACGGCGAGTTCGACCACATCACCGAGTCGGCCTTCTTCAACGTGGGCGGCATCGACATGGTGCTCGAGAACCAGCACCGCATCGACAAGGAGCTCGGCGCGTGAGTGCGCTCGAGGTCACCTTCGTCACCGCGGACCGCACCGTCTGGACCGGGCAGGCCGCGCAGGTCGTCGTGCCCGCGATCGACGGCTCGATGGGCATCCTCCCGCAGATGCAGCCCACCCTGGCGATCCTCGGCACCGGCGCGGTGCGGATCATCGACCAGGACGGCCACGTCGAGGCGCTGGACGTCGAGGGCGGTTTCGTCTCCGTCGACGCCGACGTCGTGACCATCGGTGTCGACGACGCGACGCCCGCCGAGTCCGCGACCTCTCGCTTCTGAGCTGAGCGCGCACCCGGCATGAGCGACCTGAGCATCCCGATCCTCCTCCTGGGGATCGGGATGCTCTTTGTCGTCCTGGTCCTGCTCCTCCTGCTGCGCCAGGCGGCTGTCTCCCGGCGCCGCGGCGCCTTCGAATGCTCCCTGCAGCGGCGGGGGCTCGTGGGCGGCACCACCTGGCAGCACGGCCTCATGCGCTTCGGCACCGACCGCCTGCGCTGGTTCCGGGCCTTCTCGCTCCGGGTGCGTCCCGAGGTGGTGCTTCGGCGCGTGGACATCGAAGACGTCTCGCGCCGGCGCCTTCCGGCCCAGCTGGAGGGCGCCGAGGACAGCTACCTCGTGGAGTTCAGCATGCGCGAC
Source organism: Brachybacterium faecium DSM 4810 (assembly GCA_000023405.1). Lineage (NCBI taxonomy): Bacteria > Bacillati > Actinomycetota > Actinomycetes > Micrococcales > Dermabacteraceae > Brachybacterium > Brachybacterium faecium. The sequence continues at coordinate 2,147,226 of CP001643.1, read as the reverse complement.
GGCCGGGAGATCAGCGCGATCGTCGACCTCGTCTCCGGGGCGGCGCTGAACTCGTGGCTCGAAGCCGCCCCGACGGGGATGGTGCTGGGCGACGCCGACTGACGTGATCCGCGTGGGCCGCGCCGACGTCGTCGCCTCGGATCCCGCCCGCCGCGCGGCGGCTCAGCCGCTGACGGCCAGCCCGGCGCGCAGCACGCTCACGGGGTTCAGCTGCGCATCGGCGAGGACCACGTCCGCACGCCGACCCGCGGCGAGGGAGCCGATGCGGTCCTGCAGCCCGAGCACCGCGGCCGGGACCGAGGAGGCCGCGCGCACCGCCTGGACGAGATCCACGCCGGCCTCGAGCACGGCGAAGCGCAGCACATCGAGCAGATGCGCGGTCCCTCCGGCGATCGCGCCGGCGCCGGTGAGGGTCGCGACCCCCGCCTCGACGGTGACGTCGAGCGCGCCGAGACGGTACTGACCCTCCGGCATGCCCGCGGCGGCCATCGCATCGGTGACGAGCACGACGGTGTCCTCGGCGGCGATCGAGAAGACGTGCGCGACGGTGCGGGCGTCGAGGTGGACGCCGTCGGCGATCACCTCGACCACCAGCTCGCCGCGAGCGGCGGCGTCGAGGGCCGCCAGGGCCGGGCCGGGGTCGCGGTGGTGGATGGGACGCATGCCGTTGAACAGGTGGGTCGCGGTGGGCAGGGGCGAACGGCCCCGCTGTCGGCGCAGGGCGGTGCGCGCCGTGGAGATCGCGTGGGTCATCTGGCTGCTGCTGCCGTCGGTGTGGCCGAGCGACGGCACGGCCCCCACATCCGCGAGAGCCTCGATGACCCCGTCGGCTCCCTCGACCTCGGGGGCGACGGTCATGGTGGCCAGCGCGCCGCCCGCGATGGCTGCCAGCTCCCGCACCAGCTCTGCGTCCCCGTCGACGATGTGCTCGGGGTTCTGCGCCCCGCGCCGCTCGACGGAGAGGAAGGGGCCCTCGAGGTGGATCGCGGCGATCTCCCCGTCGGCCGCGAGCTGCGACAGATCCCGCACCCGCTCCCGGAGGGTGGCGGCATCGGCGGTGACGAGGGAGGCGACCAGGCTCGTGGTGCCGTGGCGGCGGTGCTGGCGGACCGCCGTGAGCATCTCCGCGGCATCGGAGGCGTCGGGGAAGGAGGCCCCGCCCCCGCCGTGGCAGTGGAGGTCCACCAGGCCGGGCAGGAGCAGCCCGTCATGGGCGAGGGTGCGCGCCGCCCGGTGCTGCGGGGCGTGCGCGGCCGGTCCCGCCCAGAGGATGTCGCCCCCGCCGATGAGCAGGAGCGCGTCGGGGACGAGGCCCTGCTCGAGCACGGCGGTGCCGTGCAGGGCGAGCTCGGCGGTGAGCGCGGGGGAGTCGGGGGAGGGGGTGGCGGTCATGGCATCTCCAGGAGCGGGAAGCCGGCACCGGGCCGTGCGGGGCCGGGACGGGAGAGGCGGGGGAGGAAGGGCTGCACGGCGACCGCTCGTTCTCAGAACAGGCGGGACTCGGCGTCGTCGATGCCGCGCAGCGCGTCGTAGTCGAGGGTCACGCAGTCGATGCCGCGATCGGTGGCGAGCACGCGCGCCTGGGGCTTGATCGCCTGGGCGGCGAAGATGCCGCGCACCGGTGCCAGCAGCGGATCCCGGTTGAGCAGCTCGAGATAGCGGGTCAGCTGCTCGACGCCGTCGATCTCGCCGCGGCGCTTGATCTCGATGGCGACCGAGCCGCCGTTCTCGTCGCGGGCGAGGATGTCGACCGGCCCGATCGCGGTGAAGTATTCGCGCCGCACCAGCGACCAGCCCTCGCCGAGGGTGTCGATGTTCTCGGCCAGCAGCGCCTGCAGATGGGCCTCGACGCCGTCCTTCTGCAGCCCGGGATCGATCCCGAGCTCGTGGGAGGAGTCCTCGAAGATCTCGTGCAGGCGCACCCGCAGCCGGTCTCCGGACTTGTCATGGATCACGTCCCACTGCTCGATCCACTCGCCCTCCGGATCGCCGGCGGCCTCCTCGTCGCCGCGGCGCGAGGTGCTCAGCGTGCACGGGGGGCTCATCCAGTTCAGCGGTTTGTAGCTGCCGCCGTCGGAGTGCACCAGCACGCTGCCATCAGCCTTGATGATCAGCAGCCGAGGGGCCAGCGGCAGATGGGCGGTGAGACGACCGGTGTAGTCGACGGAACAGCGGGCAACGACGAGACGCACCCGGCCAGCGTACGACACCCGGTCGGGGACGCGGTGCACCGCCACTGCGGCGACGCCCACACTGCGGCGACGACGCCCATGAGAGGGCTATGAGGTGCTCATGAGGAGCGCTTTACCCGGGTGCACATGCTCACTCGGAACTGTTGCGCACCCGGCGCCGCTCGTATCGTGGACAGGTCACCCGCTCGGTGCTGTCCGAGCCACCCCGAAGGAGCATCTACCGTGCAACGACTCCTGGCCGTCCTCCTGGTGCTGATCGGCCTGATCGGCCTCGCGCTTGGCCGACTGGGCGAGACCACCTGGGCCCCGGCCACCGAGACCACCGCCGCGGTGGACCTCGCCGATCCCGGCTCCGCACTCGTCATCGACCCGGGCGTGCTCTACGTCGGGGGCGAGGAGGGCGAGGCGGTCATCGAGGGCGCCTCCGACGTCTCCGTGATCACCGCCGCGAACGGCGACATCGAGGCCTACCTCGAGGACACGCGGTACACCCGGGTCACCGGGGCGAGCGACTGGACCACGCTGAGCACGCAGGAGGTCAATCCCGACGGCGAGGCGGAGCTCTCCGATCCCACCTCCTCGGACCTGTGGCGCTCGGTGGACACCGAGCCCAGCCCGTACACGCTCGACATCGCCGACTTCCGGGCCGGGGACGAGGAGAACGGGGACGTCTACCGCTCCCTGCTGATCGTCACCGACGGCTCCGAGCCCGCCGCGCAGAAGCTCTCCATCACCTGGCCGGTCGATGACGAGAACGAGTGGGTGCCCTTCGCCTACGCCGGTGGCGCCGCGATCGCCGTGATCGGCCTGGTGCTGCTGGTCGTCTCGCTCGGCGGCCGCCGCCGCGACGAGGACGAGCAGCTCGAGGAGGCGGAGGAGCCGCGCGAGCCGGTGGGCCCCGCGCCCGCCGCCGCGACCGCCTCCGCGGCGGGCGCCGCCGCCTCCGCGCCGGGTGCCTCTGGTGCCGCCGACGCCGACGCCGACGCAGAGAGCGCCGACGCGGACGCAGAGAGCGATGCCGACACCGCCGCAGAGCCCGGCGTCGACGCCGTGATCGCCGCGGAGGAGTCCCGTGAGCAGAGCGTGTGGGCGCTGGGGGAGACCCCCTCCGAGAGCCCGACCGACGACGCCCCCGCGACCGAGGAGGACACCGGGGACGCGCTGGGGGCGGAGGGCTCCCACGAGGACGCCTCCTCAGGCGGCGCCGAGGAGGACGCTCCGGCCGAGGGTTCGGACGAGGACGCCCCCGCCGAGGCTCCCGCAGACCCGGACCGCACCGAGCAGCTCCGTCCCATCGACGACGAGGAGCAGCGATGACCCGCCACGACCTGCGCAGCGCGCGGAAGGACTCCCTCATGAGCACTCGACCCGTCGGCCGTCGCGGCCTCGTCCTGGGAGCCGGCGGGCTGCTCGCCTCGGGCCTCCTCGCGGCCTGCGGGGCCGATCCCGAGCCGCCGCCCGCGCCCCCGGCCGGCAAGGAGCCCGAGGCTCCCACCCCGGTGCAGACCACCGAGCAGTTCAGCCGGATCATCCCCGAGGTGAACGCCGCCGTGGTCGAGGCCGATGAGGAGCGCGACGCCGAGAAGCTCAGCCCGCGCGTCTCGGGCTCTGCCGCAGAGTTCCGCACCGCCGCCTACGCGATGATCGAGAAGGCCGAGGAGTGGGCGGAGGAGCTGCGCGTGCCCGGCGACGAGCTCATCGTCCCCATGACCTCCGTCTCCGCCGAGTTCCCGCGCGTCGCGATCGCGCTCGTCGAGGACTCCGTCGAAGAGGACGGCGTGCCGTACTTCATGGCGCTCCAGCAGGCTGATGCGAAGTCCGCCTACACCGCCTGGGGCTGGGCGCAGCAGGCCGTGGGCGTCGAGATGCCGATGGTCCCCAACGCCGTGGTGGGCTCCGAGCAGATCGCGGCGGATGCCGACGGGCTGCTGATGACCCCGGCGGAGGCGCTCGCGCTGTACGCCAAGGTGCTCAGCGGCGGCGACGGCGAGGACCCCGACGACCTCCTGGCCGAGAACCCCTTCCAGACCGGCACCCACGAGCGCATCCAGACCGAGCGGACCGAGCTCAACGAGGGTGTGGAATGGGACGAGGCCGCGACCATCCACGAGAAGTTCACCGTGGACGAGGACGAGTTCGCCGGGCTGCGCACCGAGGACGGCGGCGCGATCATCATGGGCACCCTGCTCTCCGAGCGCAAGGTGTCCCTCAAGGATCGCGCCACCATGCGCTACGCGGAGGACAACAAGTACACGAAGGTGATCGGCACCAAGGAGTTCACCTCCGAGTACATCCGCAAGTACGGCACCCACGTCGCGCTGCACATCCCCTCGGCGGACGCCGGGGGCCAGGTCCAGCCGATCGGCGCCACCCAGACCGCCCTGGACGCGAGCGGGGAGTGACCCTCCCGGCCCCGCCGAGCGCGGGCCGGACTCCCTAGACTGGGTCCGTCCCGCAGTCATCGAAGGAGTTCACCTGTGACCGATCCCTACGGAATCATCGACCTCGCCGCGCTGAAGAAGCCCGCCGCTGGTGCGGCCGGCGGTGAGGGCTCCTCCGGCACCCCGTCAGCCCACGAGGTCGCCGTCACCGAGCAGGGCCTCGAGCAGCTGATCGCCGATTCCCAGCAGATCCCCACCCTGCTGCTCGTCACGAGCGCGCGCGTTCCCGAGGGGGAGCAGTTCCTCACCTCGCTGCGCCGCGCGGTGGATGCCCAGGGCGGCGCCATCCGCCTGGCCACCGTGGACGCCGACACGCAGCAGCGCGTCGCCGGGGCGCTGCGCGTGCAGCAGCTGCCGACGCTGCTGCTGCTCATCCAGGGCCAGCTGCAGCCGATCGTCCAGTCGGTGATCCCCGATGCCGAGGTCGACAACCTCCTCACCCAGGTGATCGAGGTGGCCCGCCAGCAGGGCATGGAGCTGCCCGAGGGGCAGGACGCGCCGCAGCAGGAGAGCGAGGAGCCGCTGCCGCCGCTGATCGCCGAGGCGTACGAGGCGATCGAGAAGGGCGATCTCGACGCGGCGGCCGCCGCCTACCAGAAGCAGCTGCAGGAGGCCCCGGCCGACGCCGAGGCGAAGGCGGGACTGGCGACGGTCTCCCTCATGCGCCGCACCCAGGACGCGGAGCTCGCCGCCGCTCGCGAGGCCGCCGCCCAGCAGCCGGGCGATCTCGAGGCACAGCTGCTGGTCGCCGATCTCGACATGCTCGGCGGCCACGTGGAGGACGCCTTCGGGCGCCTGCTGGACCAGCTGCGCGGCGCGGACCAGGAGACCAAGGACATCGTGCGCGCCCGCCTGCTCGAGCTGTTCGAGGTGGCCGGCGCCGCCGATCCGCGGGTCGCCCCGGCCCGCAAGCGCCTGGCGAACCTGCTTTTCTGAGCCTCCGCGCCCCCTCGAGCCCCCTCCGCAACATCGCGCCGCTGCGCCGCTGCGCTGTCGTGCCGCTGCGCTGTCGTGCCGCTGCGCTGTCGTGCCGCGGCGCTGCCGCGCCGCTGCGCCGCCGTCCTGTTATGTGCGGCTCAGTGCCATAACCGGCACTGAGCCGCACATAACGTGTGGCCAGCACCGCGTCAGCGGGGACAGCGTGCGGTCGGCTCCGCGTCAGCGGGGACAGCGTGTGGTCGGCTCCGCGCCAGCGCGGACCGCGTGGCGCTGGCACCGTGTGAGCGTGGGCGCAGGATGCAGAGGCGCGCGGCCGGCGCGAGTCAGTCCCGCAGCCGGGACGGGACGAGGATCACCGCGCCCAGCGGCGGCAGCGACAGCCGCACCGAGTGCTCCCGCCCGTGCAGGGGCAGCTGCTCGGCATGGACCCGCCCCAGGTTGCCGACCCCGCTGCCGCCGTAGACGGGCGCATCGGAGTTGAGCACCTCGAGCCAGTCCCCGCCCTCGGGCAGCGGGATCCGGTACTCGTGCCAGGGCTCCGCCGAGAAGTTCACGACCACCACCACCGGATCCCCCGCGGCGTCGCGGCGCGCGAAGGACAGCGTGTTGTGCGCGGCGTCATCCCCGATCAGCCATTCGAAACCGCCCGGATCCTGGTCCCGCTCGTAGAGCGCCGGGAACTCCTCCTGCACGGCGTTCAGATCCCGCACCAGCTGCTGCGCCCCGCGGTGCAACGGGTACTCCAGCAGCCACCAGGGCAGCCCCGCCTGTTCGGACCACTCGGTGCCCTGCGCGAACTCGATGCCCATGAACACCAGCTGCTTGCCGGGATGGGTCCACTGGAACGCGAGATAGGAGCGCAGCGTCGCGGCCTGCTGCCAGTCGTCGCCCGGGGCCTTGCGCAGCAGCGACCCCTTGCCGTGGACGACCTCGTCGTGGCTCAGCGGCAGCACGAAGTTCTCGGAGTACTGGTAGACCATCGAGAAGGTCAGCTCGCCGTGGTGGTGCTGGCGGTGCACCGGATCCTGCCCCAGGTACTGGAGGGTGTCGTGCATCCAGCCCATGTTCCACTTGAAGCCGAATCCGAGGCCGCCGGCATCCGTGGGGCGGGTGACGCCCGGGAACGAGGTGGACTCCTCGGCGATCATCACGATCCCCGGCGCACGCTTGTACGCGGTGGCCGTCGCCTCCTGGAGGAAGGCGATGTTCTCGAGATCCTCGCGCCCGCCGTGACGGTTCGGGACCCACTGCCCGTCCTCGCGGGAGTAGTCCAGGTACAGCATCGAGGCGACCGCATCGACCCGCAGACCGTCGACGTGGAACTCCTCGAGCCAGTAGCAGGCGTTGGCGACCAGGAAGTTGCGCACCTCGTTGCGCCCGGTGTCGAAGATGTAGGTGCCCCAGTCCGGATGCTCGCCGCGGCGCGGATCCGCGTGCTCGTACAGGGGAGTGCCGTCGAAGCGGCCCAGCGCCCACTCGTCCTTGGGGAAGTGGGCGGGCACCCAGTCCAGGAGCACGCCGATCCCGGCACCGTGGAGGGTGTCGATGAGGTGCCGCAGCTCGTCGGGGCTGCCCAGCCGGGAGGTGGGTGCGTAGTACCCGGTGACCTGGTAGCCCCAGGATCCGCCGAAGGGATGCTCCGACACCGGCATGAGCTCCACATGCGTGAAGCCCATCTCCCGCACGTAGTCGGTGAGCTCGGTGGCGAGCTCCCGATAGCCCAGCCCCGGCCGCCAGCTGGGCAGGTGCACCTCGTAGACCGACATCCGCGAGGAGAGGGGATCACCGGCCGCGCGCTCGGCGAGCCAGTGGTCGTCGGTCCACTCGAAGTCGCTGTGGGTGATCACGGAACCGGTCGCGGGCGGCACCTCCGCGAAGCGGGCCATCGGATCGGCCTTGTCCCGCCACACGCCGTCGGCGCCGAGGATGCGGAACTTGTAGACGTCCCCCTCACCGGGGCCGGGCACGAACACCTCCCACACGCCCGAGGCGCCGAGGGAGCGCAGCGCGTGCAGGCGCCCGTCCCAGCCGTTGAAGGAGCCGACCACCTGCACAGCGCGCGCGTTCGGCGCCCAGACGGCGAAGGAGGTGCCCTCCACCCCGTCGAGGGTGGCCAGGTGCGCGCCGAGCGCCCGCCACAGCTCCTCGTGCCGACCCTCGCGGATCAGGTGGAGGTCCAGCTCGCCGATGGTGGGCAGGAAGCGGTACGGCTCCTCGAGCTCGACCGGCTCCGCGCCCTGCGTCCAGGTGACGCGCAGCCGGTGCGAGGGCAGCTCCGGCCTCGCGAGCGCGACGACCCAGATCCCGTCGTACTCGTGCTCCATCGGGACCGCGGTCCCGTCGGGCAGGAGCACGGCGACCTCGTGCGCGAGCGGCGCGAGGGTGCGCACGGTGACGCCGCCGGCGTACTCGTGGGCGCCGAGCACCGAGTGGGGGTCGTGGTAGCTGCCGGTCGCGGTGGCGCCGAGCTCGTGCTCTCCCAGCGGCATCACCGGGACGGCGGGGGCGGGGGTCTCGGTCATGTCAGCTCTCCTCTGGGCGGATGATCCGCAGGATGTGGGCGGGCCGATCGGCCGCGCTCAGGATCACGAAGGGGTCGCGGCCCCAGCTGTACCGCTCACCGGTGAGCAGGTCCTCGACCTCGAAGCTCTCGCCCACCTCGAGCGCGTCGAGGTCGAGATCGAGGGTGGTCTGCGCATCGCGGTCGTGCTCGGTGAGCGAGACCACCAGCACCGTGTCGGGGGCGCCGGTGCCGCTCGCGGCCGCATCGAGATGCTTGGAGAAGACCAGCACCTGCTCGTCGCCGGCCTCGTGGAAGCGGATCGGGGTGAGGGTCTGCAGCGCGGGGTGGTCGCGCCGGATGCCGTTCAGGCTCGCCAGCAGCGGCTCGAGGCTCTCGCCGCGGGCGAGCGCGCCGGCGTAGTCGCGGGGCTTGAACTCGTACTTCTCGTTGTCGATCTGCTCCTGCGCGCCGGGCCGCGGGACGTCCTCGACCAGCTCGTAGCCGCTGTAGATCCCCCAGGTGGGGACCAGTGTGGCGGCGAGGATCGCGCGGAGCACGAAGGCGCTGCGGCCGCCGGTGCTCATGTACGGGGTGAGGATGTCGTGGGTGGTGGGCCAGAAGCTGGGCCGCATGTACGGGGCGGCCTCCACCAGCTCCTCGAGGTATTCGCGCAGCTCTTCGGCGCTCTCGCGCCAGGTGAAGTAGGTGTAGGACTGGTGGAAGCCCACCTTGCCGAGGGTGTGCATCATCGTGGGCCGCGTGAAGGCCTCCGCCAGGAAGATCACCTCGGGGTGGGTGCGGTCGAACTCGGCCAGCAGCTCCTCCCAGAAGCGCGCCGGCTTGGTGTGCGGGTTGTCGACCCGGAAGAGGGTCACCCCGTGGGCGATCCAGTGCTCGAGCATGTCCCGGATCGCGGCGTACAGGCCCTCGTAGTCCGTGTCGAAGCTCAGCGGGTAGATGTCCTGGTACTTCTTCGGCGGGTTCTCGGCGTATGCGATCGTGCCGTCGGCGCGCACCGTGAACCACTCGGGGTGCTCGGCGACCCAGGGATGGTCGGGGGAGCACTGCAGCGCGATGTCCATCGCGACTTCGATCCCGAGCTCCTGCGCCCGGGCCACGAAGGCGTCGAAGTCCTCCATGGTGCCCAGCTCGGGATGGATCGCGTCGTGCCCGCCCTCCGGGGAGCCGATCGCGTAGGGCGAGCCCGGGTCCCCGGGCTGCGGGTCCAGGGAGTTGTTGCGGCCCTTGCGGAAGGTCGTGCCGATGGGATGGATCGGGGTGAGGTAGGCGACGTCGAAGCCCATCTGCGCGATCCGGTCCAGGGAGCGGGCGGCGGTGCGGAGCGTGCCGGAGGTCCAGCCGTGCTCGGGATCGAAGTGCGCGCCCTCGGAGCGGGGGAAGAACTCGTACCACGAGCCGTACAGCGCCCGCTCCCGCTGGACGATCAGCGAGTACGGCCCTGCGGTGGTGACCCCGTCGCGCAGCGGACGTTCGGCGAGGATGCCGCGCAGATCCGCGGCCAGCGCCGGGGCGACGCGGGCGCTCGGAGAGAGACCGGGGGAGCGCAGGCTCTCGAGCGCGGCGCGCACCACCGGGCCGTCGGCCGCCGGTCGCGTGCCCTCGTCGATCTCGGCGAGCACGCGGGCCAGCACCTGGGCGCCCTCGGCGCACACCAGGTCCGGGTCGATGCCGGCGGGGATCTTCACCTCGGCGGTGTGGGCCCAGGTCTCGTACGGGGCGGAGTACGCCTCGAGGCGGAAGCTCCAGTGCCCGGTGGTCTCGGGGCGGATGGTGGTCTGCCAGAGGTCGAGGCCAGGATTCACCGCGTGCAGCGCCTGCCGCTGCTCCCGGCCGTCGGGCGCGGCCAGCACCAGCTGCACGCCCATCGCATCGTGCCCCTCACGGAAGGCGTTGGCGGAGACGGTGACCGTCTCGCCCTCGACGCAGCGGGCGGGGAACCGGCCGCCGTCGACCACCGGCTGCACGTCCATGATCGGGATCCGGCCGATCCCGGCTCCCAGTCCCGTGAGGTCTGTGGTCTCGGACATGGGCCCTCCTGCCTGGGCTCCCGCTGTGGTCGGGATGCCCTGCGATGAACGCGGTGACGCTCCTCACGATAGCCGTTCCGGGCCGCCTCCCGCGCCGTCGGGCGTGATCCCGAGGACCACCACGGCGCCCGGGGCCACCGGCACCGCGCCATCGGCCACCGGGGCGGACGGCAGATCCGCCGGCGTCTCCCGCGCCGTGTCCAGCAGGATGCGCGCTGTGCCCTGCGGCCAGGGCGCCTCGGGCAGCGGCACGAGCACCTCCTCGGCCTCGGGGGAGAGCAGCACCAGCAGGTGCTCGGCGCCCTCGCGCCCGCGGATCGCGGGACGCAGCATCCCCAGCAGGTGCTGGGAGGGGTCCATCCAGGCCTCGTGGGTCAGCGCCCGGCCGTCGGCCCCGAACCAGGCGACCTGTCCGGCGTCGAGCGCGTGCGGGTCGGCGGGCCGCAGGAAGTGCGGCGCCCGCAGCTGGGGGTGCTCGCCGCGCAGCTGGAGGAGCCGGGCCACCGTCTCGCGGAGGTCCTCCGTGCGGCGGTCGCGGGACCAGTCCATCCAGGAGATCTCGTTGTCCTGGCAGTAGGCGTTGTTGTTGCCCCGCTGGGTGCGGCCGCGCTCGTCCCCGGCGGTGAGCATGGGGGTGCCCGAGGCCAGCAGCAGCGTGGCCAGCACGCTGCGGGCGGTGCGGCGGCGGGCCGCCTCGATCTCGGCGGCCCCGCTCGTCCCCGCGGGCAGCTCGCCCTCGTGCCCGTGGTGGTAGGAGCGGTTGTCCGAGGTGCCGTCGCGGTTGTCCTCGCCGTTGGCCTCGTTGCGCTTGGTCTCGTAGACGGTGAGGTCCCGCAGCGTGAAGCCGTCGTGCGCGGTGACGTAGTTGACCGAGGCCCAGGGCGAGCGGAGGCTGCGCCCCGGAGGCAGCTCGAGCGGGTCCCGCCCGGTGAGCAGATCGCTCGAGCCGGCCAGCCGGGTGGCCAGATCGCGCACCCCGCCGATCGCGTCCTCGCCGGTGCGCTCGCGCACCGCGCGGTCGGAGAGCCAGAAGGACCGCACGTCGTCGCGGAAGGCATCGTTCCACTCCGCGAAGGGCACCGGGAAGCCGCCCGTCTGCCAGCCGCCGGTGCCCACGTCCCAGGGCTCGGCGATGAGCTTGACCCCGCGCAGCACCGGATCCGTCGCGATCGCGCGCAGCAGCGGATGGTCGGGGCGGAAGCCCTGGTCGTCGCGGCCCAGGGTCGCCGCGAGATCGAAGCGGAAGCCGTCCACGTGCATCTCCTGGACCCAGTACCGCAGCGAGGCGAGGATCAGGTCCATCACATGCACCGAGCGCGGATCCAGGGTGCCGCCGGTCCCGGTGACGTCGAAGAAGCGGCCGTGATCGGTCCAGTAGTACTCGAGGCTGTCCAGGCCGCGCAGGGAGAGGGCGGGCCCGTCGGCCCCGCCCTCGGCGGTGTGGTTGTAGACCACGTCGAGGATGACCTCGAAACCGGCCGCGTGCAGGCTGCGCACCATGGTCTTGACCTCGTCGACCACGGCCTGCGCGCCGGCGGCCTGCGCGGCCGGCGTGGCCAGCGACGGCTCCGGGGCGAAGAACGACAGCGGCGAGTAGCCCCAGTAGTTCGTCAGCCCCAGCCGCGTCAGATGCGGCTCGTCCATCGCCGCATGGACGGGCAGCAGCTCGAGGCTGGTCACCCCGAGGCTGCGCAGATAGCCGGTCACCGCCGGATGGCCGAGCCCCGCGTAGGTGCCGCGCTGCTCCGGCGGGAGCGCGGGATGCTGCTGGGTGAAGCCCTTGACGTGCAGCTCGTACAGCACGGTGGAGTCCCAGTCCACGAGCGGGCGCAGATCGTCCTGCCAGTCGAAGGCGTCGGAGACCACGACGGACCACACGGCGTCCTCGCCGTCGTCCACCTCGTCACGCCGCGGCGGGTCGCCGACCCGGTCGAGCATCGCGTCGACCTCGAAGGGGAAGAAGGAGCGCAGCAGCGGGGAGGAATGGGAGACGCCCCGCGCCCAGGGGTCCAGCAGCAGCTTGTACGGGGAGCACAGCAGCCCCGCCGCGGGATCCCAGGGGCCATCGACCCGCAGCCCGTACCGCGTCCCGGGGGTCATCCCGGTGACGTGATCCCAGTGCAGGCCGCCGTCGAAGCGCCGCAGCCGCTGGCGGTGTTCGGTCACCCCGTGGCGGATGCACAGGTCCACGGACTCGGCCCGCGGTGCGGCGACGGCGAAGGTTCCGCGGCCCTGCGCGTCGACGACGAGCCCGGGTGAGGTGGGGGCGACGGGGGGAGTCGCGCGCTCATGACGGTCGGCTGGCACCCGAGCATTGTCCCATCGTCGCCCTCGCCCCGGGGGCGGCCCGCCGCCTGAGCGGGGCCGCTAGGATCATCGCGGTTAGGATCGTCGCGGTGGTGCCGCCCCGTCGCCGACGGGACGCGGACCATCCGCACGAGCAGAACGCACGACGGGGGAACCGCAGCGCATGAGCCATCCACCCAGCCAGCCATCCGCGGACCTGGGACGGGCCGCGGTGCCGCCCGCGCCGACGGGCCGCTCGGCCGCCTCGGCGCCGGAGCCGGGCCGCGGACCGGCGGCCGCACGCCGCCCCGGCGCCTTCGCGCCGCCGAACGCCGCGATCGGGCCCGGCGACCTCGAGCGCAGCCGCGCGATCATCGGCACCATCACCGGGGTGTTCCACTCCCGGGTGGTGGGCCAGGAGAACCTTCGCCTGACCCTCCTCGCGGCGCTCGCCGCCGGCGGGCACGTGCTGCTGGAATCGGTGCCCGGCCTGGCGAAGACGACCGCCGCGAGCGCCCTGGCCTCCTCGATCACCGGCTCCTTCGCGCGCATCCAGTGCACGCCGGACCTGATGCCCAACGACATCATCGGCACCCAGATCTTCAACTACGGCTCCGGCACCTTCACCACCCAGCTGGGACCGGTGCACGCCAACGTGGTGCTGCTGGACGAGATCAACCGCTCGAGCGCGAAGACGCAGTCCGCGATGCTCGAGGCGATGCAGGAGCGGCAGACCTCCATCGGCGGCGAGGTGCATCGCCTGCCCGAGCCGTTCATGGTGCTGGCCACGCAGAACCCGATCGAGGAGGAAGGCACGTACGTCCTCCCCGAGGCGCAGATGGACCGCTTCCTGATGAAGGAGATCCTCACCTATCCGCGGCCCGCCGAGGAGCACGAGATCCTCGACCGCTCCACGGCCGGCAGCCTCACCGGCCCGCGCGAGAGCGCCGGGTCCGTCTCCCTCGAGGACGTGCGCTTCCTCCAGGCGATGGTGGACCAGGTGTACGTGGACCCGGCCGTGAAGCGGTACATCATCGACCTGGTGTTCACCACGCGCGGCTCGGGCCCCCGCCCGGTGCCGAACCTCACCCAGTCCGTGCGGGTGGGGGCGAGCCCCCGCGGCTCCCTCGCGCTGATGCGGGTGGCGCAGGCGCATGCGCTGCTCCAGGGACGCGACTACGTGATCCCCGACGACGTGCGCGCCATGCGGTACGGCGTGCTGCGCCACCGCCTGGTGCTCACCTTCGATGCGCTGGCCAGCGGGATCAAGCCCGAACAGATCATCGACGCGGTCTTCCACGCCGTGCCGATGCCCTGAGCGGCCCCCGGGGCGCGACAGCGCCCACGGATCCCGCAGCCCCCGCACACACCACGGACGAGAAGGACGGAGCGCGACACCCCCTCATGGCCACCTCGCTGCTGACCCGCGTCAAGGCGCAGGTCGATCTGCACACCTCGAACCGGGCACGGGGGCTCATCCAGGGCCGCGGCCGCTCCCTGTTCAAGGGCAGCGGCGAGGACTTCGACGACCTGAAGTACTACCAGCCCGGGGACAAGATCTCCGACATCGACTGGAAGGCCACCGCCCGCTCCGGCGAACCGCTGATCCGCCAGTTCAACGAGGAGCGGGTGCGGCACCTCTCGATCGTCGCCGACACCTCCTCCGCGATGGCGGCCACCGCCGCCGACGGCAGCTCCAAGCGCGACGCGATGATCCTCGCGGCCGGCATGATCTGCTTCCTCGCGCAGAAGAACGGGGATCTCGTGGGCATGGTCGCCGGCAGCGAGCAGCGGCCGATCCAGCTGCCCTCCCGCTCGAGCGACGGCCACCTCGAGCTGCTGCTGCGCACCGCCCAGCAGGCCACCACCACGGCGGCCGCCCCGGCGGACAGCTCCTGGCTCCTCGAGCGCGCCTTCCGGGTCACCGCCCGCCCCACCCTGATGACGCTGATCACCGACGAGGCCCACCCCACCGTCGAGGACTTCTCGCTGCTGCGCCGCCTCACCACCCGGCACGACCTTCTGGTGATCCGCATCGCGGACGCGGACCCGCTGCAGGCCGCGGCGCTCGACCACGACGTGGTCGACGTCGAGGACCCCCGCGAGATCCCCTCCCTGGTGCGGACCTCGAAGCGGGTCGCGCACGACGTCGCCGCATACCGCGAGGCCCGGCGCGACGGCATCTCGGAGATGCTGGACCGCCTGCACATCAGCCACCTGCTCACCCAGGGGGAGAGCACCGTGGTCGAGGACATGATCGCCCTGCTGCGCTCGAGGGAGTACCGCCATGCCCGTGCCTGAGCTGCGCGGCGTCGCCCCGAGGCTGCTGGCCGAGCCCGCGCCGCCGGAGATCATCGACCCGCCCCAGTACTCGATCGCCTGGGTGATCCTCGCGGTGCTGTGCCTGCTGGTGATCACCGCACTCGTCGTGGGGACGCTGAAGATCACCCGCGCCATCGAGAAGCGCATCGCGTACCGTCGCCGCCCCAGCGACATCGAGGCGCTCAAGGCCGAGTTCCTGCGTGCCGTGAACGACATCGCCGACCGGCACGAGGCGGGCCGGGTCGAGGTCCGCGAGGGCCACCACGAGCTCACCGGGGTGATGCGACGCTTCGTGCGGCGCACCACCGGCCATGACGTGACCAGCCAGGACCTGGCCACGCTGCTGGCCGACGAGCGCACCCGCGCCGTCGGCGAGCTGATCGGGGACCTCTACGAGCCGGACTTCGCGATCGCCTCGGACCGCGACCTGCGCGACTCCGTGCGCCGCGCCCGGGAGGTGATCCGCACATGGTCATGACCTTCTGGTGGGTCACCGCGCTGCTGCTCCTGGCCGCGCTCGTGGTCTGGGCGATCACCTTCTGGAACCGTCGGGCGATGCGACGCTCGCCGGTGCTGGTGGCGAACTCCCGCTACATGGACCGGATCCCGAGCTTCGTGCGGGCCCAGCGCATGGCTCGGGCGGTGCGGGCGCTGCAGGTCGCGATCGCCGTTCTCGCGGTGCTCGCCGCCTCGGTGCTCTCGGGCCGGATCGCGAGCGAGCGCATCTCCACCCCGGAGTTCTCCTCGCGCGACATCGTGCTGTGCCTGGACGTCTCCGGCTCGATGTACGAGTACGACACGGAGATCCTCTCCACCTTCGCGGAGCTGGTGGACACCTTCGAGGGCGAGCGGGTGGCGCTGTCGATCTTCAACTCCACCAGCCGCACCGTGTTCCCGCTGACCAACGACTACGACCTCGTCCAGCGCGAGCTCGAGGCCGGCGCCGAGGCGATCGACTTCGACGAGTTCGGCTACCGCCTGGGCAACCGCGACTACTCCGAGGACGAGGTGCGCCAGTACGTGGAGTTCGTCGACGGCACCCGCGGCATCGCGGACGAGGCCTCGGTGATCCCCGACGGCCTCGCCTCCTGCGCGCAGGAGTTCGACCAGGCGGAGGAGGACCGCTCGCGCTCGATCATCTTCGCGACCGACAACGAGGTCAACGGCGATCCCCTCTTCACCCTCCAGGAGGCGGCTGAGCGGGTGGCCGCCCGGGACATCGACCTGTACACCTTCTACCCCGGCGCCTACGAGTGCGGGCCGCAGTGCTACGAGGAGCTCAAGACCGCCACCGAGGAGCAGGGCGGCGAGCTGCACGAGTCCTCGGACCCGGAGGCGATCCCCTCGATCATCAACCAGATCCAGAAGAGCCAGGCCGAGGCGATGGGCGCGACGCCCAGCGTGCTCCGCACGGACCATCCGCTGGCCCCCTTCGCGCTCACCGTCCTCACGCTGCTGGGGATCCTCGTGCTGGGATGGAGGTCCCGCTGATGCGGCTCGAGCCCCTGCTGCCCCTGTGGGCCCTGATCCCGCTGTTCGGCGCGATGCTGGCGCTGTGCATCGTGCTCCTGGTGCGCCGCCCCCGCCAGCGCACGGCCTGGGGACGCCGCGTGCTGATGGTGGCGCTGCTGCTCGCGGTCGCCCTGCGACCGGTCACCCCGATCGAGTCGGAGCAGACCGAGCGCATGAACGCGAACGTCTTCTTCGTCGTGGACCGCACCGGGTCGATGAACGCCGAGGACTACGCGGGGGACCGGCCCCGCCTCGAGGGGGTCAGGGCCGACATGACCCGCGTGATGGAGATGACCGAGGGGGCGCGCTATTCGATCCTCGCCTTCGATTCGACCGCCACCCGGCAGCTGCCCCTGACCACGGACGCCGGCGCCGCGGCGGCCTGGATCGACACGCTCACCACCGAGCCCACCGCCTACTCGACCGGCTCGAACGTGGACCGCGCCCTGAACCCGCTGCTGGTGGAGATCTCCGAGGCCAAGCGCGAGGACCCTGACTCCAGCGTGCTCGTCTACGTCCTCGCCGACGGGGAGAACACCGACGGCCAGGACGCGGAGTCCTTCACGCAGGCGAGCGGCTTCATCGACGGCGGCGCCGTGCTCGGGTACGGCACCGCCGAGGGCGGCCCCATGAAGGCCGAGGGCGGGCAGGACGACGGCGAATACATCACCGGTCCCGACGGCGAGCAGGGGATCTCCCGCATCGACGAGCAGCAGCTGGAGACGATCGCCGGGGAGCTGGGAGTGCCCTACCTCCACCGCGACGATCCGGAGGCGCCGATCGAGGGGACGATGGACGGGATCACGCTGCGGCCGATCGCCGACGAGTCCCGGCGGGACGTGGCAAGCTTCGAGGACTGGTACTGGGTGGCCGCGATCCCGCTGACGGCTCTGCTGATCTGGGAGCTGGGGGAGATGACCTACCGCCTGCCGCGCAGGCTCGACCGCTACGACATCTCAGGAGCGCAGGGATGAGCACACCGCTGGTGCACGATCCTCGCACCGGGGAGCCGCACGGCCCGGACGCCGCCGCAGCCGGGCCGCTCGCGCTGGAGCGCCGGGGCCGGCCGAAGGACTTCGGCCTGGACGTGAAGCGGCTGCGCCGGGTGCGGCTGATCGTCTTCGCGCTCCTATCTCCCGTGATCCTCCTGCTGGCCCTGCTGGCGGTGCGCTTCGTCTCGATGCCGATCACGCAGGCCACCCATCTGAGCGCCTACGAGGGCGAGGACTACCCGGCCGCGATCCAGCGGCTCCGACCGGTCGAGACGGTCAACTGGTTCGAGCCCTACCTGCCCCATCTGTCCAAGGGCACGACCCTGCTGCAGCAGGGGGAGGACGCCGCCGCGGAGGAGGAGCTGCGCCGCTCCTACGAGGAGTGGACCGCGCACAGCGACCTCAACTCCCCGCTGCACGCCCAGTGCAAGATCCTCAACAACCTCGCGCTCTCGATCGAGCGCCAGGCCGATCTCCTCGAGGATCCGCAGCAGCGCGCCGATCGCCTCTTCGAGGCCGAGGAGCTGCTGGCCCCCTGCGCCGGCGGCGGGGGAGGCGGCGACGGCGAGGGCCAGGGCGGCGCCGGCAACGAGGACTCGGAGACCACCGAGGGCAACGGCGAGCGGGTCGAGGAGAAGCGACGCGAGGCCGACGAGGAGGCCGGCAACGACCCCGACGCCCGCGGCGAGGAGTCCGGGGAGGGGGACGACGAGGAGGGCGGCACCCCGAGCCAGCAGGACCCCGGCGACCCCACCCGCGAGGATCCCGAGGGAGACGGCCCCGACGAGGAGGCGCCCACCAGCGGCTCCGAAGGCGAGCAGAAGGACGACGAGCTCGAGCAGCGCAACCGCGACGCCCAGGGCGGGGACGGCGAGGACGAGCCCGGCGGCGCGGACGACGACCCGGTCAAGCCGTGGTGAGCTCCGGGACGCCGGCCGACGGCGCCGAGCGCGCCTATCTCGACCACGCCGCGACCACCGTGCTGCGCCCCGCCGCGAGGGAGGCGTTCCTCGCGGCCTCCGCCGTGCACGGCAACCCCTCCTCCACGCACGCCGCGGGGCGCCGTGCCCGCGCGGTGCTGGACGAGGCGCTCGAGACGATCGCGGGCTTGCTCGGGGTGTCGCGCAGCTGGGTCCTCATGACCTCCGGCGGCACCGAGTCGGACAATCTCGCCCTGCGCGCCGTGCCCCTGGGGGTGCTCGCCCGGGACCCCTCCCGCACCGCTGTCGCTGTCGCCGCGACCGACCATCCCGCGGTGCTCGCCACCGCCCGCTCCCTGCCGGGCGCCGATCCGGCGCTCACGCTGCGCGAGCTGCCGGTGGACGAGCGCGGGCTCCTCGCACCGCACGGCGTCGAGGAGGCGCTGGCCGATGGCACGGTGAGCGTGCTCAGCGCCGCACTGGTCAACAACGAGACCGGTGCCCGGCAGGACCTCGCCGCGCTGGCCGAGATCGCGCGCGCCCACGGCACCCTGCTGCACACCGACGCCGTGCAGGCCGTGGGGCAGGTGCCGCTGCCGTCCCCGGCCGAGGTGCCTCTGATGTCGCTGACCGGGCACAAGATCGGCGCGCCCGTCGGCGTGGGCGCCCTCATCGCGGATCCCGCGGTGCCCTTCGCCCCCGTGAGCACAGGCGGCGGTCAGCAGCGCGGCGTGCGCTCCGGCACCCTGGACGCGCCCCATGCCGCCGCCTTCGCCGCCGCGCTGGAGGCGGCGCTCGCCGACCGCGAGGCGGAGAACCGGCGGGTGCGCGCACTCGCGGCGCGCCTGCGCGCCGGGATCGCCGAGATCGACCCCGGCGCCCGCTTCACCCTGCCCGAGGACTCGCCGCAGTCCGGGCACATCGTGCACGTGATCTTCCCGGGCGCGCACTCGGACTCGCTGCTCTTCCTGCTGGATCAGCGGGGCGTGGACTGCTCGGCCGGCTCCGCCTGCTCGGCCGGGGTGGTCCAGGCCAGCCCGGTGCTCGCCGCGATGGGGCTCGCGGAGGAGGAGACCCGCGGGGCGCTGCGCCTCTCCCTGGGATGGACGAGCACCGAGCGGGATGTGGAGATCCTCCTCGCCGCCCTCCCGGAGGCGCTCGAGCGCTCCCGCGCCGTCGGCGCCCTGCACCGCTGACCGCACTCCGTCGGCTCTCGCATCGGGGCGCATCTCACGTTCACAGGAACTGCCCCGGGGCCAGCACCTCCGTACACTCGATGCGCAGGACGGCGAGGATCTGCGAGGAAGGCGGCAGGGCATGAAGGTGCTGGCAGCGATGAGCGGCGGGGTGGACTCCGCCGTCGCCGCGGCGCGCGCCGCCGAGGCCGGTCACGAGGTCGTGGGCGTGCACATGGCGCTGTCGAAGAGCCGCGACCAGACCCGCAGCGGATCCCGCGGCTGCTGCACCGTCGAGGACGCCTCCGATGCGCGCCGCGCCGCGGACCGCATCGGGATCCCGTACTACGTGTGGGATCTCTCCGATGACTTCCACGACCTCGTCGTCGAGGATTTCCTCGCCGAGTACGCCGCCGGCCGCACCCCCAACCCCTGCGTGCGCTGCAACGAGCGGATCAAGTTCGCCTCCCTGCTCGAGCGCGCCACCCTGCTGGGCTTCGACGCCGTGTGCACCGGCCACTACGCCTCGATCCGCACCGACGGCCCGGGCGGCGCCCCCTCCCTGCACCGCTCGCGCAACATGGCCAAGGATCAGTCCTACGTGCTGGCGGTGATGGGGCCGGAGGCCGTGGGCCGCTCGCTGTTCCCGCTGGGGGAGTACGAGACCAAGGAGGAGGTGCGGGCCGAGGCCCGCTCCCGCGGCCTCGGCGTCTCCACGAAGCCCGACAGCTACGACATCTGCTTCGTCGCCGACGGGGACACGCGCGGCTTCCTCGAACGCCACCTCGGCGAATCCCCCGGGGAGGTCCTCGACGAGCACGGCACCGTGCTGGGCACGCACCGCGGCACCCACGGCTTCACGATCGGTCAGCGCAAGGGCCTGGGCATCCAGCAACCGGCTCCGGACGGCGCCCCCCGCTACGTCGTGGACATCGACCCCTCCTCCCGGCAGGTGGTGATCGGCGCCGCCGAGCTGCTGTCCACCCGCGAGCTGGTCGCCGGCGACGTGATCTCCTTCGAGCCGCTCGAGGTGGGCCGGCAGGTCCATGCCCAGATCCGCGCCCACGGCGAGGCGGTCCCCGCCCGGATCCTCGAGGTCCCCGCCACCAGCGCCGCCGGTCCCGCCGCGGGCGTCCCGGCCTCTGCCGTCCCCGACTCCGCCGATCCCGCCCCGGCCGCGGACGGCAGCCTGCGGGTCGAGCTGAGCACCCCGATCCGCGGCGTCGCTCCCGGCCAGACGCTCGTGCTCTACGACGCCGACCGGGTCCTCGCCGCAGCCACCCTGGAGCGTCGCGCATGAAACCCCTGGTCACCCTCACCGGCGACGGCACGTTCCGGGCCCCCAGCGCGGAGGAGGTCCTCCGCCTCGACCTCCCGGACGATCCGCACCTGGCCGCGCTGCTGCGCATCCGGGCGCTGCTGGGCGACGATCTCGAGGAGCAGATCGCCACCCGCCTGTACCTGCCGTCCGCCCTCGGCCTCGACGACACCGACCACCTGCTGCCCGCCACGCTCGCGCTGCTCGCCGACACCACCGGGGACCTGGTCAGCTACGGCTGGCGCCTCGGCACCGGCACGGGGCGCGCCTGGCAGCACGCCCGCGAGCTGCGCGAGCGGATGCTCGACGCCGCGAGGATCGCGCTGCTGGGCTACGAGGGCCCGCTGATGACCAGCGCCCTGGGGCCGGCCACCCTCGCCGGGGCGACGTTCCTCCAGTCGGGGGAGCGCACCCTCGGCGATCCCGGCGCGGTGCGCGACCTGCCGATGCTGCTGGCCGAGGGGCTGGTCGAGCATCTCGGGGTGATGGCCGAGCGGGTGCCCGGTGCGCGCCAGCACGTGCTGCTGCGCGAGGACGCCGTCGCGGCGGTGCACGAGGGCCGCATCCCCACCCCTTCGGGCCGACGCCGCTACAACCCGGTGCCCGCTCCCGAGATCGGGGTGCTGTGGCGCATCCTCATGGTCGCCCTCGAGGACTACGGGCTCGGCCCGGACTCGGTGACGGTGGGCGTCGGCGCGGATCTGTCGCTGCTGCGCGCCGCTCGCGAGGCGGGCATCCGCCGGATGGCGATCGCCCCGCGGCGCCTGCCGCCCCTGTCCACCGACGCGGGCCGTGCGCTCTGGGAGGGCATCGCCGAGGCCTGCGACGACGGCGCCGTGCTCGAGATCGTCGTCGACCCCCGCCCCGGCGGGAACCTCGGCCCCGAGCTGGAGATGATGCTGGAGACGTGGCGGCGCCTGGGCCACTCCGACGCGGATGCCGCGGGTGTCGCCGTCATCGCCCATACCGGTGCCTCGCACGATCTGCATTCCGGACGCGTCGACCCCTCCGCCCAGCCGCACACCTCCACCCTCCTGGACGAGCCGGCGCTCGAGGCGCTGCTGCGGGTGGCGCCCTCCTGGGCGGAGCGCCTGGCCGCCTGAGACTGCCCCGTGACGCCCCCGTGCGCCACAATGATCCGGTGACCACGAACGAGCAGGGACCCCGCACCGCCGACGAGACCGCGCAGCAGCGCATCGCCGCGCTCACCGCCCGGATCGAGCAGGCGCGCGTCGACTACTACGAGCACGACGCCCCCACGATGGCGGACGCCGAGTACGACGAGCTGGAGAAGGAGCTGCGCGCCCTCGAGGAGGCGAACCCGCAGCTGGCCGCCGAGGACTCGCCCACCCGCACCGTGGGCGGCGCGGCCGCCGCAGGCCTGCCCACGATCGACCACGCCGAGCGGATGCAGAGCCTGGACAACGTCTTCTCCCTCGAGGAGCTGCGCGAATGGTGCGCCCACGCCGCGGCGGAGCTCGGCGGCGAGGTGCGCTACCTCACCGAGCTGAAGATCGACGGCCTGGCGATCAACCTCCGCTACGAGCACGGCGAGCTGGTCACCGCGGCCACCCGCGGCGACGGCCGCACCGGCGAGGACGTCACCGTCAACGCGCTGCAGATCGACGGCATCCCGCAGCGCCTCAGCGGCAGCGGCCACCCCGCGCTGGTCGAGGTGCGCGGAGAGGTGTTCATGCCCACCGCGGACTTCGAACGGCTCAACGACCTCCAGGTCGAGCTGCGCGAACGGGCCGTCGCCGAATCCCGCACCCGCTGGGAATCCCGCCAGGGCAGCGGACGGCGCCCCTTCGACGAGCAGCGGGAGTCCCTCGCCGCCGCCCGCCGGTTCCCCACCTTCGCCAACCCCCGCAACACGGCCGCCGGCGGCCTGCGCCAGCAGCTCGACAAGAAGGAGGGCCTCGAGCGGGAGGCCGGGGAGGCACGCCTGGCGGCCCTGCGGCTCACGGTGCACGGACTGGGTGCCTGGCCCGACCCGCCCGTCGGCTCCCAGAGCGAGATGTACGAGCTGCTGGCCTCCTGGGGCCTGCCCACGAGCCGGTACATGGACGTCGTCGACTCGATCGACGAGGTCGCCGCCTACGTCGAGCACCACGGCGAGCACCGTCACGACCTCGAGCACGAGATCGACGGGATCGTCGTCAAGGTCGACTCCTTCGCCCAGCAGCGGGCGCTGGGCTCCACCTCCCGCGCCCCGCGCTGGGCGATCGCGGTGAAGTTCCCTCCCGAGGAGGTCACCACCAAGCTCCTGGACATCCAGGTGCAGGTGGGCCGCACCGGCCGCGTCACCCCGTTCGGCGTGATGGAGCCGGTGACCGTCGCGGGCTCCACCGTCGAGAAGGCGACCCTGCACAACCAGTTCGACGTCGAGCGCAAGGGCGTGCTCATCGGCGACACCATCGTGCTGCGCAAGGCGGGGGACGTCATCCCCGAGATCCTGGCCCCCGTGGAGTCGCTGCGCGACGGCAGCGAGCGGCCCTTCGTGATGCCCGCGCAGTGCCCCGCATGCGGCACCGAGATCCGCCCCGAGCGGGAGGGCGACAAGGACTGGCGCTGCCCCAACCAGCGCGACTGCCCCGCGCAGGTCACCGGGAGGGTCGAGCACGCCGGGTCCCGCGGCGCCTTCGACATCGAGTCCCTCGGCGAGGAGAGCGCGATCGCCCTCACCGATCCGGACAAGCGCCGCGGGGAGGCGCTCGCCGCGCTCGCCGAGGGGCACGCGATCCACCTCCCGCTCCGCGACGCCTCCGACACCGCGGAGGAGGGTTTCGTGGTCCTCAAGAACGGCGAGGTCACCGCCGGCACCGACGGGGTGCCGCTGCTGCGGATCACCTCCGCCGACGATCCGCTGCTGCCCGCGCCGCAGCAGGGCGTGATCACCACCGGTGCCGATCTCTTCGACCTCACCCCCGAGGGGCTCGAGGGCGTGTTCGTGTGGCAGCCGGAGCGCCGCAACGGCGAGCCGACGGGGGACTGGCGGATCCAGCCCGCGTTCTGGTCCCGTCCCCAGTTCCGCCACTACAAGCGGGACGAGGAGTGGAGGCAGCAGAAGGCCCCGTCGGTGCTGAAATCCACCGAGGTGCTGATCTCAGAGCTCGAGAAGGCGAAGTCCCAGCCGCTGTGGCGGGTGCTGGTCGCGCTCTCGATCCGCCACGTCGGCCCGACCGCAGCTCGCTCCCTCGCCACCGCCTACGGCTCGATGGACGCGATCCGGGAGGCGAGCGTCGAGCAGCTCTCGGACACCGACGGGGTCGGCGAGATCATCGCCGAGGCCGTCGTGGAGTGGTTCGCCGTGGACTGGCACCGCGAGCTCGTGGACGGCTGGGCCCGCTCGGGCGTGCGCATGGCCGATGAGGTCGAGGAGGGCTTCACGAAGACCCTCGAAGGGCTGACGGTCGTGGTCACCGGAGGCCTCGAGGGCTTCACCCGCGACGGCGCCAAGGAGGCGATCATCACCCGCGGCGGCAAGGCCTCCGGCTCCGTCTCGAAGAAGACCGACTTCGTTGTCGTCGGCGAGAACGCCGGCTCTAAGGAGACCAAGGCCCGAGAGCTGGGGCTGCGGATCCTCGACGAGGCCGGCTTCGTGGCGCTGCTCGAGGGCGGCGCCGAAGCGGTCGCGCTCGAGGAGGACGCCGACGACGCGGACCCGGCCGACGCCCCCTCAGGCGCGGACGACGACGCGGGCGCGGCGGACGGCGTGACGGAGGAGACGACGCCGTAGTCCACAGCCGCGCCCGCGCTGCTGTGCCTGCGATGCCGTGACCGCGACGGCTCAGGCCTCGAGGGCGAGGGCGAGCGGCAGCACCGGCCCCGCGCCGGCACGCCGCAGCTCCCGGGCCGCGAGCGTCATCGTCCACCGGGTGGAGACGGAATCGTCCACCAGCAGCAGCGGGGCGCCGGCGAGCTGTTCGAGGCGCGCCTGCAGCTCCGTTCCCACCACGAAGCGGTCCCAGAGGTCCGCGACGCGGAAGGCGCTGTTGCCGCCCGGGCGCAGCGGCGCGGCGCCCGGGCCGAGGTCCAGGGGGCCGAGGTCCTCCAGCCGGCCCACGGCCGCGATCCCGCCGGCGAGCGAGCTCACCAGGTGCGGCCGGGTCAGGGACGGCACCGCGACCACGGCCGCGGGCCGCTGGTCCCAGTCCCAGGCCGCGAGCACCTCGACGATGCGGCGGCCGAGCGCCTCGGGCACCTCGGAATCCAGGGGCCGGCCGTCCTCGTCGGTGCGCAGCACCTGGCGCAGCTGACCGGCCCATCCCAGATCGGAGGTGCGCGCCAACGCCCGGCCCTCCTCCGCCCGCTGTGCGGCGGGGATGGTGCCGCGGGGCGTCTTCCCGTTCTCGTCGAGCACGCCCAGGCGGTCCAGGCCCTGGGGCCATTGTGCGCGGGGCGCGATCGGCACCCCCACGCGCTCCAGCAGCGCGGAGACCTGGGCGGCGGCATCCTGCCCCTCGGCGTCCTGCCCGGGGCCGCCCTGTCCCGGGGCGCCCTGCCCCGCGGTGCCCTGCGCCCGGGTGCCGGGAGCCGGGTACCAGGGCCCGGCGCACACATCGCAGCGGCCGCATGGAGTGGCGGTGTCGTCGTCGAGCTGGCGGGCCAGGAACACCATCCGGCACTGCTGCGGATCGCCCGGCTGCAGCCGCTCGTAGGCGAGCATCGCCTGCTGCTCCTCGCGGCGGGCCCGGGCGACGTTCTCGTACCGCGGCCCGTCGTAGCTCCACGGCGCGCCGGTCGCGATCCAGCCGCCCTTGACGTTCTGCACCGCCCCGTCGACGGCGAGCACCTTGAGCAGCAGCTCGAGCGCGGTGCGGCGCACGTCCACCCGGGCCTCGAGCGCGGGGGTGGACAGCGGACGGTCCGAGGAGGCGAGCGCGGTGAGCACCGCGCTCGCGCTCTCCTGCGACGGCATGGACGCGGTCGCGAAGTACTCCCAGATCGCACGGTCCTCGCGGCCCGGGAGCAGGAGCACGTCGGCGGTGTCGGTCGCGCGCCCCGCACGCCCCACCTGCTGGTAGTAGGCCACCGGCGAGCTCGGCGCGCCCAGATGCACCACGAAGCCCAGATCCGGCTTGTCGAACCCCATCCCCAGGGCGCTGGTCGCCGCGAGCGCCTTGACCTCGTTCTCCTTGAGCGCCCGCTCGAGCTCCGCCCGCTCCTCGGCATCCGTGCGGCCCGTGTAGGCGCGCACCCGGCGCCCCGGCCGGTCCAGCAGCTCGGCGAGGTCCTCGGCGGCGGAGACCGTGAGGGTGTAGATGATGCCCGAGCCCGGCAGCTGGTCGAGGTGCTCGACCAGGTAGGCCAGCCGCGACCGGTCGTCCTCGAGGCTCAGGCAGCCCAGTCGCAGCGACTCACGAGTCAGGGCGCCGCGCAGCGTGAGCACCCCCGGGCCGGGAGCGGCAGGGTCCTGCGTCTGGACGTCCAGCTGTTCGGCCACGTCCTCGACCACGCGGGAGTTCGCTGTCGCGGTGGTCGCGAGGACCGGCACCTCGGGGCCGAGCTCGGCGACCAGGTCCCGGAGCCGGCGGTAGTCCGGGCGGAAGTCATGCCCCCAGTCGGAGATGCAGTGCGCCTCGTCGATCACCAGCAGCCCGCAGCGCTGCACCAGGCGCGGCAGCTGCTCCTCGCGGAACCGCGGGTTGACCAGCCGCTCCGGGGAGACCAGCAGCACGTCGATCTCGTCGGCCTCGAGCGCCTGCTCGATCTGTGCCCACTCGGTGGGATTCGCGGAGCTGATCGCCTCGGCCCGCACCCCGGCCCGCCGGGCGGCCGCCACCTGATCGCGCATCAGCGCGATCAGCGGGGAGATGATCAGGGCCGGGCCGGAGCCGCGCCGCCGCTGCAGCAGCGCGGCCAGGAAGTACACCGCCGATTTCCCCCAGCCGGTGCGCTGGACGACGAGCACCCGGCGGCGCTGCTCGACGAGCGCCGCGATGGCCTCGTACTGGCCGTCGTGGAAGGTCGCGTCCCTGCGGCCGGTCAGGGCGCGCAGCGCCTCGAGTGCCTCCTCCCGCAGCGCGGAGGGGTCAGCCTGGCCAGGGGGAGGGGTGAGCGCTGAAGAGGGGTCCATGCCCCCAGTGTGTCAAGGCCCGCCGACGCGCGGACCGGCGCTGTGGACGGGCGCCGCGGACGGGCGCGCAGTCAGGAGGCGGGGGAGTCCTCGCCGCGCTCGCCGGAGGAGCTCTCCTCGTCGGCCTCGGTCTGCGAGGGGCCGGCCGCCTTCTCCGCATCGGCCTGTTCGAGGCGGCGCAGGCGCTCCGAGGTGGACTCGCCGTCTCGCAGCGGATCGTCCTTGGTGGCCAGGGCCCGGCGCATGCGCGCCTCGATCTCCTCGGCCTCCCGGATCCTCGGGTCCTCTGCCGGCTGCTCCCCGTCCTCGGGGTCGTGGGAGTGGTAGTCGATGTTCGGGTCGACGGACATGTCGGGATCCCTTCATGGGTCGGAGAGGAGGAAGAAGTCTAACCGCCCCGGCCCGCCCACCGCCCCCGTGCTCGGTAGGCTCGATGCGTGACCCGACGTACCCGACGCTCCGCGACGCCCCCGCCCCTGCGCCCCCTGACGGGCACCCGACTGGCGGAAGCGCTGATCGGCGGCTGGCGGCCGCTGCAGCGCCTCGACGTCGACGGGTTCTCCGTGCTCCGCTCCCGCGGCGTGACCCGCCGTGCCCACAGCATCCTCGCCCTCGACGCCCCGGACTCCGAGCCGGAGCTCGCCGCCGCCCTGGACCGGGTCGAATCGCTCGTCGCGAGAGCGGGGGAACGGCCCACGCACCGCATCCTCGACGGCGTCACCCCCGAGGCCCTGGAGCCGCTGCTGGAGGCACGGGGCGACGAGAGCGCCGGCGACAGCGAGATCCTCGAACGGGAGCTCACCGGCACCCTGCCCCGGCCCCACCCCTCCGCCGTGATCTCCACCGGGGCGCTGGACGAGGACTGGTTCGACGCCGCCTGGGCGCTCGCACCGCGCGAGGGGGAGGGCGCCCGCGAGAGCCTGCACGACATCCTCGCCGGCACCCCGGCGATCCAGGTCCGCCTGCCCGCGGGCGAGGTGCCGGACGCGGCCGTGGGCCGGGCCGCGCTCGTGGACGTCGGCAAGGAGACGCTCGTGGTGCTGAACATGATCGCGGTCGATCCCGCCCACCGCCGCCGCGGCCTCGGCCGCGCCCTGTCCGGGACGCTGCTGGCCCTCGCCGCCGTGCAGGGGGCGCGCCGCGCGCTGCTCGAGGTCGAGGCCGAGAACACCCCTGCCCGCACCCTCTATCGCGACCTCGGCTTCCGCCGGATCGGCGGATACCACTACCGCCTGGGCTCGACCCCCGCCACATCGTCCTGACCCCTCGCGCGCGCCTCCTGCCGGCTCGTTCCTCACCAGTGCGTCGGCACGCGCGGTTCGTGGAGCGCGCCTCCTGCCGGCTCGTTCCTCACCAGTGCGTCGACACGCCTAGAATGCCCTCATGCCTTCGATCGGACGAGATGACGTCGCACGCCTCGCCGACCTCGCACGGATCCAGCTCACCGAGGAGGAGATCGCCCGTTTCGCGGGCGAGTTCGACTCCATCATGAACGCTGTCGCCTCCGTCTCCGAGGTCGCCACCGAGGATGTCCCCGCGACGTCCCACCCCATTGCCATGACCAACGTCTTCCGCGAGGACGTGGTCGCGAACACCCTGACCCAGGAGCAGGCGCTGGCCGCCGCCCCTGAGGCGCAGGACGGCCGCTTCGCCGTCCCGCAGATCCTGGGAGAGGAGTGACCATGACCGAGATGATCCGCCGCAGCGCCGCCGCCCAGGCCGCCGCGCTCGGGGCCGGGGAGGTCTCCTCCGAGGAGCTCACCCGCGCCCACCTGGACCGCATCGCCGCCGTCGACGGCGATCTCGGTGCCTTCCTCCACGTCGACGAGGAGGCGGCCCTGACCTCCTCCCGCGAGGTGGACTCCCGCCGCGCCGCCGGGGAGGAGCTGCCCGCGCTCGCCGGTGTGCCCGTCGCCGTCAAGGACGTCGTGGTCACCGAGGGCCAGCCCACCACCGCCGGCTCCAAGATCCTCGAGGGCTGGATCCCGCCCTACGACGCGACCCTGGTCCAGAAGCTCCGCGCCGCCGGACTGCCGATCCTCGGCAAGACCAACATGGACGAGTTCGCGATGGGCTCCTCCACCGAGACCAGCGCCTTCGGCCCCACCCGCAACCCCTGGGACCGCGACCGCATCCCCGGCGGCTCCGGCGGCGGCTCCGCCGCAGCGGTGGGCGCGTACGAGGCGCCGCTCGCGATCGGCACCGACACCGGCGGTTCGATCCGCCAGCCCGGCGCCGCCACCGGCACCGTGGGCGTCAAGCCCACCTACGGCTCCGTCTCCCGCTACGGGCTGATCGCCATGGCCAGCTCCCTGGACCAGGCCGGGCCCGTCACCCGCACCGTCGAGGACGCGGCCCTCCTGCACGAGCTGATCGCCGGTCACGACCCGCTGGACTCGACCTCGCTGCCCGAGCCCGTCGGCGGCTTCGCCGAGGCCGCCCGCCACCGGGACGTCAAGGGGCTGCGCGTGGGCGTGATCGAGGAGCTCGAAGGCGAGGGCTTCGCCCCCGAGGTCCGCGCCCGCTTCACCGAGTCCCTCGCCCAGCTCGAGCAGGCCGGCGCCGAGATCGTGCGCATCTCCTGCCCGAACTTCCAGTACGCGCTCGGCGCCTACTACCTGATCATGCCCTCGGAGGCGTCCTCCAACCTCGCCAAGTTCGACGGCATGCGCTTCGGGCTGCGCGTCGTGCCCGAGGAGAGCCCCACCGCCGAGTCCGTCATGAAGGCCACCCGCGGCGCCGGTTTCGGCGACGAGGTCAAGCGCCGCATCCTGCTGGGCACCTACGCCCTCTCGGCCGGCTACTACGACGCCTACTACGGCAGCGCCCAGAAGGTCCGCACCCTGGTGCAGCGCGACTTCGCCGCCGCCTTCGAGCAGGTCGACGTGCTCGCCTCCCCGACCTCGCCCACCGTCGCCTTCCGCCTCGGCGAGAAGATCGACGACCCCACCGCGATGTACATGAACGACATCGCCACCATCCCCGCCAACCTCGCCGGCGTCCCGGGCATCTCCCTGCCCTCGGGCCTGGCCGAGGACGGCCTGCCCGCCGGCATCCAGTTCCTCGCCCCGGCCCGCGCCGACGAGCGCCTGTACCGCGTGGGCGGCGCCCTGGAGGCGCTGCTCGAGGATGCCTGGGGCGGCCCGCTGCTGGCCAAGGCCCCCGAGCTCGCAGGAGGAGCGCACTGATGACCGCCACCGATATCGAGCTCGTCGACTACGACGAGGCCGTCTCCCGCTTCGACCCGGTGCTCGGCATCGAGGTCCACGTCGAGCTCGGCACCGCCACCAAGATGTTCGACGGCGCGCCCAACATCTTCGCCGCCGAGCCGAACACGGCCATCACCCCCACCTCGCTGGGCCTGCCCGGCGCGCTGCCGGTGGTCAACCGCAAGGCCATCGAGTACGCGATCCGCATCGGCCTGGCGCTGAACTGCGAGATCGCCGAGAACTGCCGCTTCGCGCGCAAGCAGTACTTCTACCCGGACCTCACCAAGAACTTCCAGACCTCGCAGTATGACGAGCCCATCGCCTTCGACGGCTGGGTCGACGTGGAGCTCGAGGACGGGGAGATCGTGCGCGTCGAGATCGAGCGCGCCCACATGGAGGAGGACGCCGGGAAGAACACCCACGTCGGCGGCGCGACCGGGCGCATCCACGGCGCGACCCACTCCCAGGTGGACTACAACCGCGCCGGCGTCCCGCTGGTGGAGATCGTCACCCGGCCGATCCCGGACACCAAGGGGCGCGCCCCCGAGGTCGCCGCCGCCTACGTGCGCACGCTGCGTGACATCTTCCGCGCCCTCGACGTCTCCGAGGCGCGGATGGAGCGCGGCAACGTCCGCGCCGACGTCAACGTCTCCCTGCGCGAGAACGCCCAGGCGCCGCTCGGCACCCGCACCGAGACGAAGAACGTCAACTCCTTCCGCTCCATCGAGCGCACGGTGCGCTACGAGATCTCCCGCCAGGCGGGCCTGCTCGACGCCGGGCAGGAGATCATCCAGGAGACCCGCCACTTCCACGAGGACACCGGCGGCACCTCCTCGGGCCGGCCGAAGTCCGACGCCGAGGACTACCGCTACTTCCCCGAGCCGGATCTGGTGCCCGTCGCGCCGAGCCGCGAATGGGTCGAGGAGATCCGCTCGAGCCTGCCCGAGCTGCCCGCCGCGCGCCGCCGCCGGCTGCTGGGGGAGTGGGGGTTCACCGATCTCGAGATGCGCGACGTCATCAACGCCGACGCCCTGGACCTCATCGAGGCGACCGTCGCCGCCGGCGCGAGCGCCCAGAGCGCCCGCAAGTGGTGGATGGGCGAGCTGGCCCGCATCGCGAAGGACCGCGACATCGAGCTCGCGGAGCTCGCGGCCGCTCCCGCGCAGATCGCCGAGCTGCAGGGCCTGGTCGACGCCAAGAAGATCAACGACAAGATCGCCAAGCAGGTGCTGACCAAGGTGCTCGACGGCCAGGGCGACCCGGCCGCGATCGTCGAGTCCGAGGGCCTCGCCGTGGTCTCCGACGACTCCGTGCTCACCGGCGCGGTGGACCAGGCGATCGCCGACAACCCGGACGTGGTCGCCAAGATCCAGGGCGGCAAGGTCCAGGCGATCGGCGCGCTGATCGGCCCGATCATGAAGGCCACCCGCGGTCAGGCCGACGCCGGCCGCGTGCGCGAGATCATCATGGAGAAGCTCGGCGTCAGCTGAGCATCCTCCCTCGGCGGCTCGCCGCCGCCCGAACACCGCAGCGCCCGGCGCCGTCCTTCCGACGGTGCCGGGCGCTGCGGCGTCCGCGCCTGCTCCCGCGCGCTCCCGGGCCGGTGTGCGCCGTGTGACAGGGACACGGTCCCGCCTGTGAACGCCCGCACCTCGAACGTCAAGACTTCGTAAATTGTCAGGGCGTGGGATTGTCGGACAAACGCTGCATGCAGTTCGCAGATGGCCCGCCTGACCAGCAGAGATGAGTGTGTTCCCGCCGTTGCCCGGCGATGACTTGTCGGTAACTCAGCGTCTGTACAGTCGACAGCTCCCTGACGCCCGCGCCTCCCGGCCCTCCCGGTGACGGCGGCGGCGTCACCGACCCGACCCGCAGGCGGCCCGGCCGCCGGAGGAGCGCACGCCCGATGACAGGTATTGACGCCGCCGTGGAGAGGTTCTTCGGCCCGATCGCGAACTGGCTCAGCGCCGTCGTGTTCTTCGAGGTCCCGGTCTTCGGGGGGATCCCCGTCATCGTCGTGTGGCTGATGGCCGCCGCCCTCTTCCTCACCGTCTGGCTGCGCTTCCAGCCGATCACCGGCCTGCGGCACTCGATCCAGGTGATCCGCGGCCGCTACACCGCGAAGACCGACCCCGGCGAGGTCTCGAGCTACCAGGCGCTGGCCACCGAGCTCTCCGGCACCGTCGGCCTCGGCAACATCGCCGGCGTCGCCGTGGCGATCTCGGCGGGCGGCCCCGGCGCCGCGCTGTGGATCGCGCTGTTCGGGGTCCTGTCGATGAGCGTGAAGATGGCCGAGGCCACCCTCGGCGTCATGTTCCGCAGGGTCAACGCGGACGGCACCACCGAGGGCGGGCCCATGCACTACCTGCGTGACGGGCTGGCCTCGATCGGCCGCCGGCGCCTGGGCCGCGTGCTCGCGGTGCTGTACGCCGTCTTCGCCCTGGTCGGCGTGTTCGGCGCCGGCAACCTCTTCCAGTCCAACCAGGTGGCGATGATCGTGGCCGGGGCGACCGGCAGCGAGGCCCTCCAGTCCAACGGCTGGATCATCGGCGTGGTGGTGGCGGTCCTCACCGCCGCGGTGATCCTCGGCGGCGTGAAGTCGATCGCCCGCTGGACCTCGGCGCTCACGCCGGCGATGGCCGTGCTGTACACCGCATGCATCCTGCTCATCCTGGTCGTCAACGTCACCGCCCTGCCCCAGGCGCTGGGCCAGATCGTCACCGGCGCCTTCACGGCCGACGGCGTCACCGGAGGCATCATCGGCGTCGCGGTGATCGGCATCCAGCGCGCCCTGTTCTCCAACGCCGCCGGGGTGGGCTCCGCCGGGATGGCCCACAGCGCCTCGAAGACGAGCGAGCCCGCCACCGAGGGCTTCACAGCGATGTGGGAGCCGCTGATCGACTCGGTCGGCATCTGCATGCTCACCGCGCTCGCGATCGTGGTCACCGGCGTGCACACCAGCGGTGCGGAGGACGGCGTCGCGCTCACCGCGAGCGCCTTCGCCACCGTGACCGCCTGGTTCCCGATCCTCCTGACCATCGCCGTGGCCCTGTTCGGGTTCTCCACGATCCTCGCCTACTCGTACTACGGCGAGCTCAACGCGATGTACCTCTTCGGCAACCGTGCCCGGGTGCGGACGACCTTCCGCCTCGCCTGGGTGCTCGCGATCGTCGTCGGCGCCGCGATCTCGCTGGACTCCGTCATCGCGTTCTCGGACGCCATGTTCTTCCTCATGGCCGTCCCGAACCTGCTCGGCATCTACTTCCTGGCACGGGTGCTGCGCCTGGAGATCCTCCGCCACCGCTACCGCGTGAGCGTCGGCGCGCTCACCGAGGTCGAGCCCGAGCTCCAGGTGGGCATGCGCGACCACGAGCCGACCGCGGAGCAGGTCGCTGCCGCGCACGAGCGGACCGCGACCGAGGAGCTGCGCCTGGCGGAGCTGCACCGCCGACTTGCCGAGGATCCGGGCTTCCCGGTCCGCGCGGAGCACCATGACGAGGATCTCAGCTCGCCGATGGGCGCCCCGGACACCGACGGGTGGGAGAGCGGCGACCCCGCGCCGACCCAGCCGACCGGGGCCTGACCAGCATCGGGGGCCGAGACGGGCGGCCCGCTGGGGGCTCGTCCGGCTCTCGCCGGCCCGGCCGTCCGCTGTCCGGATGGTGACACCCGCATCTCGCATGGCGGCGTAGCATGACGCCATGCGTCCTCTTCGTTCCCGTACCTCGACCCACGGCCGCAACATGGCCGGCGCCCGCGCACTCTGGCGCGCCACCGGCATGAAGAGCGGCGACTTCGGCAAGCCGATCATCGCGATCGCGAACTCGTACACGCAGTTCGTGCCGGGCCACGTCCACCTCAAGAACATGGGGGACCTGGTCGCGGGGGCGATCGCGGAGGCCGGCGGCGTCTCCAAGGAGTTCAACACCATCGCCGTGGACGACGGCATCGCGATGGGCCACGGCGGCATGCTCTACTCGCTGCCCAGCCGCGACATCATCGCCGACTCCATCGAGTACATGGTCAACGCCCACACGGCCGACGCCCTGGTGTGCATCTCCAACTGCGACAAGATCACGCCCGGCCACATGATGGCCGCGATGCGGCTGAACATCCCCGTCATCTTCGTCTCCGGCGGGCCCTCCGAATCCGGCAAGCCGATCGAGGGCGTCACCGAGCACCGCATCGACCTGGTCGACGCGATGGCGCTCAGCGCCGACGACTCCATCACCGATGCGCAGCTCGCCGAGGTCGAGGAGAACGCCTGCCCCACCTGCGGCTCCTGCTCGGGCATGTTCACCGCGAACTCCATGAACTGCCTCACCGAGGTGCTCGGCCTGTCCCTGCCCGGCAACGGCACCACCCTGGCCACCCACGCCTTCCGCAGGGAGCTGTTCCTCGAGGCCGGCCGGAAGATCGTCGACCTCGCGAAGCGCTACTACGAGGACGGCGACGAATCCGTCCTGCCGCGCTCGATCGCCACCAAGGCCGCGTTCTCCAACGCGATGGCCATGGACGTCGCGATGGGCGGCTCGACGAACACCATCCTGCACATCCTCGCCGTCGCGATCGAGGGCGGGGTCGACTTCGGCCTCGACGACATCGACCGCATCTCCCGCCTCGTGCCCACGCTGTCGAAGGTGGCACCCAACGGCACCGCGCACGTGGAGGACGTCCACCGCGCCGGCGGCATCCCCGCGATCCTCGGCGAGCTCGACCGCGCCGGGCTGCTGGACCACACCATCCACACCGTCCACTCGCCCGACCTGGCCAGCTGGCTGGCCGAGTGGGACGTGCGCAGCGGGACGGCCTCGAAGAAGGCCGAGGCCCTGTTCCATGCCGCACCCGGCGGGGTGCGCACCACCCAGGCGTTCTCGACCACGAACACCTGGGACGAGCTCGACCTGGACGGTGAGGAGGGCGTGGTCCGCGCGGTCCCGCACGCCCACACCAAGGACGGCGGCCTCGCCGTGCTCAAGGGCAACCTCGCGCGCGACGGCGCGGTCTTCAAGACCGCCGGCGTCACCGAGGACCTCTTCCACTTCGAGGGCACCGCGGTGGTGTGCGACTCCCAGGAGGAGGCGGTCCAGAAGATCCTCGACAAGACCGTCAAGGCCGGCGATGTCGTGGTGATCCGCTACGAGGGCCCCCAGGGCGGTCCCGGCATGCAGGAGATGCTCTACCCGACCTCGTTCCTCAAGGGACGAGGGCTGGGCAAGACCTGCGCGCTGATCACCGATGGCCGATTCTCCGGCGGAACCAGCGGCGTCTCCATCGGGCACATCTCCCCGGAGGCCGCCGAGGGCGGCCTCATCGGCCTCATCGAGGACGGCGACAAGATCGTCATCGACGTGGACAAGCGCCTGCTCGAGCTCGAGGTCCCCGAGGACGAGCTCGCCCGGCGCCGCGAGGCGAAGGGGGCGCTGCCCTGGCGCCCCGAGCACCGCGAGCGCCAGGTCTCCCAGGCCCTCAAGGTCTACGCGCACCTGGTGCGCTCGGCGACCTACGGCGCGACCCGCCGTCCGCTGGACTGAGCGCCGTCCCACCCGCGGCGGCCGCCTCCCCGCGCAGGGAGGCGGGCGCCGTCGCCTCCGGCTCAGGCGCCGAGGGAGGCCTCGTAGCGCTCGAGCGCGACCTCGGCGACGAGCTCGTGGTCCCCGAGCGGAGCGCTGACCGCGTCGGCGCCCGCCGCGCGCACGAGGTCGTGGAAGTGCCCGGGCGCCAGCACATAGCTCGCGATCACGACCCGGGTGCCGGGCAGCTCCCCGCTGCGCTGCCGCTCGCGCACCGACGCGACGGCCTCCTCGACGCTCGGGCTCGCGGCGTAGGCGAAGGCCGGTGCGACCTCTCGGCCGAGCCTGCGGCCGAGCAGGCGGGCCATCGTCCGGACCTGCTCGACCCCCTCGGGATCCCGGGTGCCGGAGCCCGCCATCACCACCGCGTCGCCCGGACGGAGCCCCATCTCCGCGAGGCGCTGTGCCATCACCTCGGCCAGGCGCGGGTCCGGGCCGAGCGGCGCGGCGGCGACCGCAGCCCGGCCCGCGACCGCTCCGGCGATGTCGTCCTTGACGTGGTGGCCGAGCGAGAGCAGCAGCGGCACCACCACCGCCTGCACCTCCGCAGACTCCCGCGTGCGGGTCTCGGCCGCCTCGGCATGGGCGGAGACCACCTCGGCGATGTCCGGCGACTGCACGTCCACGAACGCCTCCCGCACCCCGCCCGGCGCATGCCGTGCGATGCGCCGCAGCAGCCCACGGATCACGTCGCGCCCCTCCCGGGAGCGGGTGCCGTGCGAACACCCCAGGAGAACCGGAGCAGGGGAGCCGGGCGCGGTCTGAGCCACCGCCTCCGGCACGAGCGCCTCCCGGCCCGCGCCCTGCGCGGGAACGGGCACGGGCGCGCCGAGGAAGCCCTCGGCCGCGGTGCGGCCCACGATGATCACCGCGGGATGGCCGAGACCCGCCTCGGCGACGATCCGGTCGATGCTGCCGAGATCCCCGTGCACGCGCCGCTGCCCGGCGAGCGTCGCGTCCTGCACCACGGCGACCGGAGTGGAGGGATCGACGCCGTTCAGCAGCGCCTGGGAGACGAGGCGCGGCAACCACCCCACACCCATCATGAGCACGGTCGTGGTGCCCGGATCCCGCAGGGCCGCGAGATCCGCGGGGCCCAGGTCGCCGTGGGCGTTGACGATGTGCACGGCGACGGCGGTGCCGCGATGGGTGACGGGCACCTCGCCGGCGGCGGGACCGGCGAGCGCGGATGTCACCCCGGGCACCACCTGCACCGGAACCCCGGCGGCCCGGCAGGCGAGGACCTCCTCGCCGCCCCGCCCGAGCACGAAGGGGTCCCCGCCCTTCAGCCGCACCACCCGCTGCCCCGCGAGCGCCCGCTCGACCAGCAGCTCGCCGATCCGTGACTGGGCGAGGGAGTGGGCGCCGGGCCGCTTGCCCACATCGATCACCTCGATCTCTCCGCCGAGCTCCTCGAGCAGGGAGCGCGGGCCGAGCCGGTCCGCGACCACCACGTCGGCCTGTCGCAGCAGATGCAGCCCACGCACCGTGATGAGATCCTCGGCCCCCGGCCCGCCGCCCACCAGAGCGACCTCGCCGGGCTCGAGCCGGGCAGCGGTCAGCGCGCTCATGCGTCGCCGCCCGGCGCGGGACGCGGGCGCGGCGCGACGCGCACCTGGCCGCTGCGGACCACGACATCGTGCACGGCGATCGACAGCGGCTCCCCGCCGCCCGCATCGAGCACCTCGCCGGTGTCCAGATCCCAGCTCTGCTTGTACATGGGCGAGGACAGGGTGGGGACGAGCCGTCCCGGCTCCTCGCCCTCGCCCGCGCGCAGGTGCGTGCCCACGAGCCCTCGGGACAGGACGTTCGCACCGGAGTAGGGGTCGTGCTGCTGGACGGCGCGCACACTGCCGTCGTCCAGCAGGAACACCGCGATCTGGGTGCCGTCCGGCAGCAGGGCGGCGGTGCCGCGCTCGGGCGTCAGCGCGGAGGCGGCGCAGATCGGCACGAAGGCATCGGCGGGGATGGTCATCACTGGTCCTCCTGCGAGAGGTGGGCGGCCCCGGCGAGCGCGTGCTCCTTCGCGGCGCACGGGGTCGGGAAGGTGGCATCCGGATCGTCCTCGGGGCGGGCCGGGCGCGCCTGCTCGCGCTCGATCACGTAGCGCAGCGTGGAGTCGTGCAGGTCCGGGGCGTTGATGAAGGAGACGAACTTCGCGCGGCGCTCCGGATCGCGCACCGCCTCGGCCCATTCGTCGACGTAGGTGTCGGTGTGGCGCTGCATGGCCGCCTCGAGCTCCTCGCCGATGCCGAGGGAGTCCTCGACGACCACGCGCCGCAGCGCGTCTATCCCGCCGGGGTACTGCTCGACCCAGCGCGCGGTGCGCTGGAGCTTGTCCGCTTCGCGGATGTAGAGGATGAGGAAGCGATCGATGCACCGCTGGAGCGTCTCGTCGTCGAGGTCCTCGACGAGCAGCTGGGCGTGGGCGGGCTGGGCGCCGCCGTTGCCGCCGACGTAGAGGTTCCACCCGCGGTGGGTGGCGATCACGCCGACGTCCTTCGCCTGGGCCTCGGCGCACTCGCGCGCGCAGCCGGAGACGCCGATCTTGATCTTGTGGGGCGAGCGCAGGCCGCGGTAGCGCCGCTCGAGATGCACGGCCATCGCGGTCGAGTCGCCCACGCCGTAGCGGCACCAGTTGGTGCCCAGGCACGACTTCACCATCCTCAGCGATTTGCCGTAGGCGTGCCCGGACTCGAAGCCGGCCGCCACCAGGCGCTCCCAGATCTCGGGAAGCTGCTCGAGGCGGGCACCGAACATGCCGATCCGCTGGGCGCCGTTGACCTTCACGTACAGGCCGTGATCCTTCGCGACCTGGGCGAAGACGAGCAGCTTCTCGGCAGTGACCTCACCCGCGGGCATCGCGGGGATCACCGAGTAGGTGCCGTCCTTCTGGATGTTCGCCATGACGTGATCGTTGGTGTCCTGCAGCGAGCCGAGCTGGCGGCCCACCGGGTTGTGCCGGCGCCCGGTGAACGCCCCGAGGGAGGACAGGATCGAGGCGACGGTGGGTCGGCACACCGCACAGCCGCGCCCCGGCCCGGTGCCGTGTGCGGCGACGACCTCGGTGAACGTCTCCTGACCTCCGGCCTCGACGAGTCCGTAGAGCTCCGCGCGGGAGTGATCGAAGTGCTCGCACAGGGCGCGCGACACCTCGACGCCGGCCTTGGTCAGCTCCTGAGTCAGCAGCGTGGTGAGGGTGGGGACGCACGAGCCGCACACCGTCCCGGCGGTGGTGCGCTCCTTGAGCGCGCCGATGGTGTGGCAGCCCTGCTCGTTCACGGCCCGGCGGATGGTGCCGGCCACGACGTTGTTGCACGAGCAGACCACGGCGTCGTCCGGCAGCTCGGCGCCCGAGAGCGCGTCGCCGCCGCCCTCCGGGGCGATCACCGCGGACGGATCCGCGCCGAGAGGCCGACCGCTGAGCGGTCGCAGCTGTGCATACAGGCTGATGTCGCCCACGAACACGCCGCCGAGCAGCGTCGTCGCGTCGTCGCTCATCACGAGCTTGCGGTACTGACGGTGCACGGGGTCCACGAAGGAGACCTCGAGCGCGTCCGGCGTCATGGCGTTGACGTCCCCGAAGGCGGCGGCCTCCACGCCCACGCCCTTGAGCTTGGTGCCGTCGTCGGCGCGATGGTGGGTGCGGGTTCCGCCGAGGAAGCGGTCGGCGACCACGTCGGCCATGTCGTTGCCCGGAGCGATGAGGCCCGCGCACACTCCGTCGAACGACGCGCACTCGCCGATCGCCCAGATGTCCGGATCCGAGGTCTGGCAGCTCTCGCCCACCACGATGCCGCCGCGATCGGCGATCGCGAGACCGGCCTCGCGGCCGAGCCGATCCCGGGGCCGGATCCCGGTCGAGAAGACGACCACATCGGCGGTCAGCTCGCTGCCGTCGGTGAGCTCGGCGATGCCCATCGCGCCGTCGTCCGCGGGGCGGAACGCGGCGGCGCCCACGCCGGTGCGCACCTCGATGCCCCGGTCCTCGACGAGGAGCCGGAGCATCTCCCCGCCGCCGTCGTCGAGCTGGACGGCCATGAGCCGATCGGCGAACTCGACCACGGTGCTGTGGGCGCCGAGGTCCCGCAGCGCCGCGGCGGCCTCGAGGCCGAGCACCCCGCCGCCGACCACGACGCCCCGCACCCGGCGGCCGAGCCTCTCGCCCCTCTCGGCGACCCAGTCCGCGAGAGCCCGGACGTCGTCGACCGTGCGATAGCTGAAGGCCCCGGGGAGGTCCCTGCCCTCCGCGCGCGGCGCCCAGGCCCAGGAGCCGGTGGCCAGCACGAGCCGGTCGTACTCGTGGACGGTGCCGGAGGAGCAGGTCACCGTGCGGGCGGCTCGGTCCACGCCGGCGGCGGCGTCTCCGGTGAGAAGGGTGATCCGCGGGTCGGCCCACACACCGGGGTCGAGCGCGAGCATCTCGGCGCGGCGGTGGCCGAACCACGTCGAGAGGTGCACCCGGTCGTAGGGGGCGTGGGCCTCCTCCCCGATCACGGTGAGCGTCCAGTCCCCGTCGGGGTCCTGGGACTGCAGCCGGGCCGCCACGCGGTGTCCGGTCATGCCGCCGCCGACGACGACGACGCGGGTGCCGGCCGGCATGCGGGTGCCGGCGGCGGGGGCGAGCGGTGAATGGCCGGTGGTGGTCATGACGAGTGCTCACGGTCCTCTCTGGCGCGGGTGGCCTCGCTCATACGGTAGAAGCGGTTCGGCGCCGTGCGCAGGACCTTCGTCGGGCCCGAGGTCGCCGCCCGTGCGGCGGAGCGCAGTCCGGCGGGGTCTCGCGATCCGGACAGGTGGCCCGGGGCGCCGGGGTGCACCTATGGTGGGGTGCATGCAGACGATCCTTCTCGTAGTTCCCGAGCGCGGCTGACGCCCACTCGTCTACTACGAGCTGTCATCCGCGCCCCTCCCCGAGCCCCAGGCGGAGGGGCTTTTTCGTGTCCCGGAGCGGGGCAGGGCCGGGAGGGATCGGAGATCGCCGCAGAGGAGCGCCGCCGCAGCAGCGCACCGCAGCAGTTCCCCGCCACGCCCACCGTCCGAGACGACGAAGGAGTTCCGATGACCGGACAGCAGATGACCGGCGCGCAGGCGCTGGTCGAGTCCCTCAAGCACGCCGGGGCAGAGGTCGTCTTCGGCCTTCCCGGCGGTGCCATCCTGCCCACCTACGACCCGCTGATGGACGCGGAGGGCCTGCGCCACGTGCTGGTCCGCCACGAGCAGGGCGCCGGCCACGCCGCGAGCGGCTACGCCCACGCCACCGGCAAGGTCGGCGTGTGCCTGGCCACCTCCGGCCCCGGCGCCACGAACCTCATCACCGCGATCGCGGACGCCCAGATGGATTCCATCCCGATGGTCGCGATCACCGGCCAGGTCGGCTCGGAGTTCATCGGCACCGACGCCTTCCAGGAGGCGGACATCGTCGGCATGACGATGCCGGTGACCAAGCACAACTTCCTGGTCTCCGACGCGGACGAGATCCCGCAGGTCATCAAGCAGGCGTTCCACATCGCCTCCACCGGGCGGCCCGGCGTGGTGCTCGTCGACGTCACCAAGGACGCCCAGCAGGGGCAGACCACCTTCACGTGGCCCGAGGCGCTCGACCTGCCCGGCTACCGGCCCGACTCCCGGCCCCACAGCAAGCAGATCCGCGAGGCGGCCGCGCTGATGCTGGAGTCCAAGCGGCCGGTGTTCCTGCTCGGCGGGGGAGTGCTGCGCGGCGACGCCACCGAAGAGGTGCGCGAGCTGGTGGACGCCTCCGGCATCCCGTTCATGACCACCCTCATGGCGCGCGGCGCGCTGCCGGATTCGCACCCGAGCCACCTGGGCATGCCGGGCATGCACGGCACCGTCGCCGCGGTCTCCGCGCTGCAGCGCGCGGACCTCATCGTCGCGATCGGCGCCCGGTTCGACGACCGCGTCACGGGACGCCTGGACTCCTTCGCCCCGAACGCGAAGGTGGTCCACGCCGATGTCGACCCCGCGGAGATCTCCAAGAACGTGGTGGCCGATGTCCCGATCGTCGGCCAGGCGGCGGATGTCGCCCGGGCCCTGACCGCCGAGGTGCGCACGCGCCTGGACCAGGGCGATCCGCGGGACTACGCTGGCTGGTGGAACACCCTGGACATGCTGCGGGAGAACTACCCGCTGGGCTGGACGGAGACGGCCGACGGCTTCACCGCCCCGCAGAAGGTGATCTCGCGCCTCAGCGAGATCTCCGGGCCCGAGTCGATCTACGTGGCAGGCGTGGGCCAGCACCAGATGTGGTCCAGCCAGTTCATCCGCTACGAGCACCCGCGCACCTGGCTGAACTCCGGGGGCCTGGGCACGATGG
This sequence comes from Brachybacterium faecium DSM 4810, assembly GCA_000023405.1. Classification (NCBI taxonomy): domain Bacteria; kingdom Bacillati; phylum Actinomycetota; class Actinomycetes; order Micrococcales; family Dermabacteraceae; genus Brachybacterium; species Brachybacterium faecium. The sequence continues at coordinate 2,105,383 of CP001643.1, read as the reverse complement.
GCTACTCGGTGCCCGCGGCGATGGGCGCGAAGACGGGCATGCCCGACAAGGTGGTGTGGGCGATCGACGGCGACGGATGCTTCCAGATGACCAACCAGGAGCTCGCCACCTGCGTCATCAACGACATCCCGATCAAGGTCGCGGTCATCAACAACTCGAGCCTCGGCATGGTGCGCCAGTGGCAGAACCTGTTCTACGACCAGCGCTACTCCAACACCGACCTCAACACCGGTCACGGCACCCGCCGCATCCCCGACTTCGTCAAGCTCGCCGACGCCTACGGCTGCGCCGGGCTGCGGTGCGAGCGGGACGAGGACATCGACGAGACCATCCGCCAGGCGATGGAGATCAACGACCGGCCCGTGGTCGTGGACTTCACCGTCAGCGCCGACGCCATGGTGTGGCCGATGGTGCCGGCCGGGGTCTCCAACGACGAGATCCAGATCGCCCAGGGCATGAGCCCCGAGTGGGAGAGGGACATCTGAGCATGAGCACGCACACACCGAACACGACGCACACGTCGGACTACGTGATGACCCCGGACAGCCAGACGCTCTCGGTGCTGGTGGAGAACAAGCCCGGCGTCCTCACCCGGGTCACCGCGCTGTTCTCGCGCCGCGGGTACAACATCTCCTCGCTCGCGGTGGGTCCGACCGAGCACCCGGAGATCTCCCGCATCACGGTGGTCGTCGACGTCGACCAGCGACGCCTCGAGCAGATCACCAAGCAGCTCAACAAGCTGGTGAACGTGCTGAAGATCGTCCAGCTCGACGCCCGCTCCACCGTCCAGCGCGAGCTCATCCTCATCAAGGTCACCGCGGACAACTCCTCCCGCACCCCGGTGCTCGAGATCGTGCAGATGTTCCGCGCGAAGGTGGTCGACGCGGCGGCTGATTCGGTCACCATCGAGGCGACCGGCACGCAGGACAAGCTCACCGCGCTGCTGGGGATGCTCGAGTCCTTCGGCATCCGCGAGATCGTGAAGTCCGGCGAGGTCGCCATCGGCCGCGGCGGGCGCGCGATCACGGACCGCAGCCTGCTGTCCTGACCGCGGGCCGCGTCCACCGCACCCGCATCCCACATCCAGAGACCGACTCTCACGACGTAAGACACTGGGCGATAGGATCGACCCGTCGCCCGCACCCCACAACGAAGGAGCACATCGTGGCTGAGATCTTCTACGACGACAACGCCGACCTGTCCATCATCCAGGGCAAGAAGGTCGCTGTCGTCGGCTTCGGCTCCCAGGGCCATGCCCACGCGCTGAACCTGCGCGACAGCGGCGTCGAGGTCCGCGTGGGCCTGCGCGAGGGCTCGAAGTCCGCCGCCAAGGCCGAGGAGGAGGGCCTCGCCGTCGGCACCGTCGCGGAGGTCGCCGAGTGGGCCGATCTGATCATGATCCTCACCCCGGACCAGGATCAGCGGAAGGTGTACAGCGAGTCGATCCAGCCCCACCTGGGCGAGGGCAAGGCGCTCGCCTTCGCCCACGGCTTCAACATCCGCTTCGGCTACATCGAGGCGCCCGCGGGCGTGGACGTGCTGCTCATCGCGCCGAAGGCGCCGGGCCACACCGTGCGCCGCGAGTTCGTCGCCGGCCGCGGCATCCCGGACATCGTCGCCGTCGAGCAGGACGCGAGCGGCTCGGCCTGGGACCTGGCCCTCTCCTACGCCAAGGGCATCGGCGGCACCCGCGCCGGCGTCATCAAGACCACCTTCACCGAGGAGACCGAGACCGACCTGTTCGGTGAGCAGGCGGTGCTCTGCGGCGGCATGAGCCACCTGGTCCAGGCCGGCTTCGAGACCCTCACCGAGGCGGGCTACCAGCCCGAGATCGCCTACTTCGAGGTGCTGCACGAGCTCAAGCTCATCGTCGACCTCATGCACGAGGGCGGCATCGCCAAGCAGCGCTGGTCGATCTCCGACACCGCCGAGTACGGCGACTACGTCTCCGGCCCCCGCGTGGTCACCGAGCAGACGAAGGCCGACATGAAGGCGATCCTCTCGGACATCCAGTCCGGTGCCTTCGCGAAGCGCTTCATCGATGACCAGGACAACGGCGCCGCGGAGTTCAAGGAGCTGCGCGAGAAGGAGGCCGCCCACCCGATCGAGACGGTCGGCAAGGACCTGCGCAAGATGTTCGCGTGGAGCGCCCAGGCCATCGACTCGGACTACGTCGAGGGCAGCGCCGCGCGCTGAGCGACGCCCTGAGCAGCGGCGGCGGGTGCACCCACGAGGTGCACCCGCCGCCGTTCCGCATTCTGGCGGTCGGCCGATCCGCCGGTGAGGACGCCTGCCCACATCTCGCATCCTGACTGCGGTGACCGCATGGCGGACAGGGGTTTAGGCTGTTCCCGTACACGTCGCCCTCGAGGATGCGCGCGACGACCGCTATCCGTACTGGAGGAGTTTCCGTGACGCGTCCTGTCGTGCTCATCGCCGAAGAGCTGTCGCCCGCGACCGTCGAGGTCCTGGGGCCCGAGGTCGAGATCAGGAATGTCGACGGCACCGACAGGCCGGCGCTGCTGGCCGCGATCGCGGACGCCGACGCCCTGCTGGTCCGCTCCGCGACCCAGGTCGATGCCGAGGTCTACGCCGCCGCCTCCCAGCTCAAGGTCGTCGCCCGCGCCGGCGTGGGCCTGGACAACGTCGACGTGGACGCCGCCACCGCCGCGGGCGTCATGGTGATCAACGCCCCCACCTCGAACATCGTCTCCGCCGCGGAGCTCGCGATCACGCTGATCCTCTCCTCGCTGCGCAACCTGGGCCGGGCCGACGCCTCCGTCAAGGCCGGTCGCTGGGAGCGCAAGCAGCTCACCGGCGTCGAGCTGCTGGAGAAGACCGTCGGCGTCGTCGGCTTCGGCCGGATCGGCCAGCTGGTCGCCGAGCGCCTGCGCCCCTTCGGCGTGACGTTGCTGGCCTACGACCCCTACGTCAACCATGCCCGGGCCGCCGAGCTCGGGGCCCGCGTGGTCGAGCTCGACGAGCTCATGCGCAGCTCCGACGTGGTCACCGTGCACATGCCGAAGACCCCGGAGACCACCGGGCTGATCGGCGCGGAGCAGTTCGCGATCGCCAAGCCGAACCTGCACATCGTCAACGCCGCCCGCGGCGGCCTCATCGACGAGGACGCGCTCTACGAGGCGCTCAGCACCGGGCGCATCGCCGGCGCCGGCCTGGACGTGTACTCCTCGGAGCCGCCCGCGACGTCCGAGAGCGCCCAGCGCCTGCTCGAGCTCGAGAACATCACCCTCACCCCGCACCTCGGCGCCTCGACGGCGGAGGCGCAGGAGAAGGCCGGCGTCGCGGTCGCGAAGTCGGTGCGCCTGGCACTGGCCGGCGAGCTCGTCCCCGATGCGGTCAACGTCGCCGGCGGTGCGATCGACGACCTGGTGCGCCCCGGCGTGGCCCTCGCCGATCGCCTCGGCCAGCTCTTCACCGCCCTCGCGGGGGAGTCGCCCGAGCTGCTGGACATCGAGGTGCACGGCGAGATCGCCTCCCGGGACGTCACCGCGCTGAAGCTCTCCGCCCTGCGCGGCGTGTTCCGCTCCGTGGTCACCGAGCAGGTCAGCTACGTCAACGCCCCGGTCCTCGCGGAGGAGCGCGGCATCACCGTGCAGCTGGTCACCGACGAGACCTCCGAGCGCTTCCGCAACGTCATCACCCTGCGCGGCACGCTGCGCGACGGCGAGGTCGTCACGGTCTCCGGCACGCTGAGCGGCGTCGACCAGGAGCACAAGCTCACCGAGGTGTTCGGCCACGCGCTGGACGTCCCGCTGAGCGACCACCTGCTGATCATCCGCTACGAGGACGGCCCGGGCCTGATCGGCCAGTACGGGCTGCGCCTGGGCGAGGCCGGCGTGAACATCGCCGGCATGCAGGTCTCCCGCGCGGGCAGCGCCCGGGGCGCGGAGGCGCTGGTCGTCCTCGACCTCGACGAGAGCGTGGACCGCGACTTCGCCGAGGAGCTCGGCGCCGCGATCGACGCCCGCTCGATCGACGCCGTCGACCTCGTCTACTGATCACCCGCCACTCCACCACTTCGAGGAGACTCCCCATGAGCACCCCCGCTTCCCGCACCCTGCGCCTGGCCGTCATCGAGGGCGACGGCATCGGCAAGGAGGTCGTGCCGCAGGGCCTGCGCGCGCTGCGCGCCGCCCTCGAGCCCGTCGGCGTGCAGGTCGAGACCACCGACTTCGACCTCGGCGCGGGCCGCTGGCATCGCACCGGTGAGACCCTCACCGACGAGGACATGGCGCGCCTGGCCGAGCACGATGCGATCCTCCTGGGCGCCGTCGGCGACCCGGGCGTGCCCTCGGGCGTGCTCGAGCGCGGCCTGCTGCTCAGGCTCCGCTTCGCCTTCGACCACTTCGTGAACCTGCGCCCCACCCGGCTCGTCCCGGGCGTGTCCTCCCCGCTGGCGAATCCGGGGGAGATGGATTTCGTGGTGGTCCGCGAGGGCACCGAGGGGCCGTACGTCGGCAACGGCGGCTCGCTGCGCACCGGCACCGAGCTCGAGGTCGCCACGGAGGTCTCCCTGAACACCGCCGTCGGGGTCGAGCGGGTGGTCCGCTACGCCTTCGAGCAGGCCGAGCGGCGCCGGAAGAAGCTCACCCTCGTCCATAAGCACAACGTGCTGGTCCATGCGGGGCACCTCTACCGCCGCATCGTCGACCAGGTGGGCGCCGAGCACCCGGAGGTCGAGGTGGACTACGCGCACGTCGACGCGATGATGATCTACCTGGTTCAGGATCCGTCCCGCTTCGACGTGATCGTCACCGACAACCTCTTCGGCGACATCGTCACCGACCTCGCCGCCGCCGTCGGCGGGGGCATCGGCCTCGCCGCGAGCGGCAACATCAACCCCACCGGCGCCTTCCCCTCGATGTTCGAGCCCGTGCACGGCTCGGCCCCGGACATCGCCGGGAAGGATCTCGCCGACCCCACCGCCACCGTGCTCTCGGTCGCGCTGCTGCTGGACCACCTGGGCCATCTCGAGCCGGCCGCCGCGGTGCGCGCCGCGGTCGAGAACGACCTCTCCGCCCGCGCCGGGTCGCCGGAGCTCGCCGAACGCGGCACCGCACAGATCGGGGATGCCCTGGTCGCCGCGATCTCCGGGCGCTGAGCCCCGGCCCCTGTCACACTGACCCTGAAACCTGCACCGAGGAGAATCCCGTGAGCGCGCTCGACTTCCCCCAGACCAGCACCGTCCGTCGCATCGCCGACGACGAGCGCGCCCGCGTCCTCGCCGCCCCCGGGTTCGGCACCCACTTCACCGACTTCATGGCCCACGCCCGCTGGACCGAGGAGTCGGGGTGGGGCGAGTCCTCGGTGCTGCCGTACGGGCCGCTGCAGCTCTCCCCGGCGGCGGCCGTGCTGCACTACGGCCAGGAGATCTTCGAGGGTCTGAAGGCCTTCCGCCATGCCGACGGCTCGGTGTGGACCTTCCGGCCGGAGGCGAACGCCGAGCGCATGCAGCGCTCCGCGCGGCGGCTCGCCCTGCCCGAGCTCCCGGTGGAGGACTTCCTCGCCTCGCTGCGGGCGGTCACCGCGGCGGACGAGCCGTGGGTGCCGAAGGCGACGAGCGAGGAGTCGCTGTACCTGCGGCCCTTCATGTTCGCCTCCGAGGAGTTCCTCGGCGTGCGCGCCTCCCAGACGGTGGACTACTACGTCATCGCCTCGCCGGCCGGTCCGTACTTCCCCCGCGGCGTGCAGCCGCTGGTCGTGTGGATCACCGACGAGTACGCCCGGGCGGGCGCCGGGGGCACCGGCGCGGCCAAGTGCGGCGGCAACTACGCCTCCTCGCTGCTGGGCAAGCGGGAGGCCGCGGAGAACGGCGCCGACGAGGTGCTCTTCCTCGATTCCGAGACCCACGCCAGCATCGACGAGCTCTCCGGGATGAACGTCTTCGCGCTCACCCGGGACGGCCGCCTGCTGACCCCGGCCCTGACCGGATCGATCCTCGAGGGGGTCACCCGCGCCTCGATCCTCCGCCTGGCCGCCGACCGCGGCCTCGAGGTGGTCGAGCAGCGCCTGGTGATGAGCGAGGTGCTCGACCAGCTCGGCACCGGCGAGATCACCGAGATGTTCGCCTGCGGCACCGCCGCCGTCATCAACCCGATCGGCTCCTTCGCCGCCCGCGGCGGCTCCTGGACCGTGGGCGACGGCGGCTCCGGCGAGGTCACCCTCGCCCTGCGCCAGGAGCTCACCGACATCCAGTACGGCCGCGTCCCGGACCGGCACGGCTGGCTGACCCGGCTGGTGTGAGGCGATGATGACCACCCACGCCGCGCCCACCGCGCCGATCAGCGCCTTCCACCTCTACGACACCACGCTGCGCGACGGCTCCCAGCAGGAGGGCCTCACGCTGTCGGTCGCCGACAAGCTCGCCGTCGCCCGGCATCTCGACGAGCTCGGCGTCACCTACATCGAGGGCGGGTGGCCCGGTGCCGTCCCGCGGGACACGGAGTTCTTCGCCCGCGCCGCCGGTGAGCTCGAGCTGCATCACGCCCGGCTCGCGGCCTTCGGCGCGACCCGCAAGGCGGGCGTCGCGGTGCAGGAGGATCCGCAGGTCGCCGCGCTCGTCGACTCCGGCGCCCCGACGATCACTCTCGTGGCCAAATCGGATCTGCGACACGTCACCGGTGCGCTGCGCACCACCGGCGAGGAGAACCTCGCCATGGTGGGGGAAACGGTCGCGCACCTCGTGTCCCTCGGCCGCGAGGTGTTCGTCGACGCCGAGCACTTCTTCGACGGCTTCCTCCACGACCCCGACTACACCACGTCGGTGCTGCTGGCCGCGCATCGGGCCGGCGCCGGGGTGCTGGTGCTGTGCGACACCAACGGCGGGATGCTCCCGCACCAGGTCACCGAGATCATCGAGGACCTCCGCGCCCGCCTGGCACGGGCCGGTGCGGCCGATGCGCGGCTCGGCGCGCACACCCACAACGACACCGGCTGCGCGGTGGCCAACGCCCTCACCGCGGTGCGCGCGGGGATCACCCACGTCCAGGGATGCATCAACGGGTACGGGGAGCGCACCGGCAACGCCGATCTGGTGACCCTCCTGGCCGATCTGCAGCTGAAGATGGGCATGGAGCTGCTGCCCGCCGAGACCCTCTCCGAGACCACCCGGATCGCGCACGCGATCGGGGAGATCGTGAACATGCCGGTGGGGTCCCGGGCCCCGTACGTGGGGGCGAGCGCCTTCGCGCACAAGGCCGGCCTGCACGCGAGCGCGATCCGCGTCGACCCCGACCTGTACCAGCACACCGACCCGCAGCAGCTGGGCAATGACATGCGGATGATCATCTCCGACATGGCCGGCCGCGCCTCGATCGAGCTCAAGGGCCGCGAGCTGGGCTTCGACCTCGCGGGGGAGCCCGAGCTCCTCTCGCGCCTCGCGGCGACCGTCAAGGAGCGCGAGGCGGTGGGCTACTCCTACGAGGCGGCCGACGCCTCCTTCGAGCTGCTGCTGCTGGACCACCTGGACCAGGTGCCCAGCTACTCGACCGTCGAGTCATGGCGGGCCACCTCCCAGCTGGGCCGGGACGGCACCCTCGAGAGCGAGGCGACGGTCAAGCTGCTCGCCGACGGCGACGGCGCGCACGAGCGGAAGGTCGCGATCGCCGAGGGCAACGGGCCGGTCAACGCCCTGGACCTCGCGCTGCGCGCGGCGCTGCGCGACCGTCACCCCGAGGTCGACGAGTTCGAGCTGCGCGACTTCAAGGTGCGCATCCTCGACGCCCACCACGGCACGGACGCCACCACCCGCGTGCTGGTGCGCACCTCCGGGCGGGGGCTGGAGTTCCAGACCGTGGGCGTGGGCCCCAACGTCATCGAGGCCTCCTGGGAGGCGATCTACGACGCGTACACCTACGGGCTGTTCAAGTCCGGGGTCTGAGCAGGCGGAGCGGCTGAACCCCTCGGCGTCCGGCCGCGCGGGGGTTACCCTGAGCGCATGACCACCCACGCGCCGACCACCACCTACGTGCTCACCGCGATCGGCGAGGACCGCCCCGGGCTCGTCGCCGCTCTCGCCGCGGCCGTCGACGAGCACGGCGGGAACTGGGTCGACAGCCAGCTCGCGCTGCTCGCCGGCACCTTCGCCGGCATCGTCCAGGTCGACGTGCCCGATGAGAGCGCCCGCTCCTTCCTCGAGGCGCTGCCCGCCCTCGCCGACGAGGTGGGTCTGGCCGTCGAGGCGACCGTCGGGGTTCCGCGCGGCGACGCGGAGGAGCCCCGCAGCGTGCTGCGGCTGCACCTGCTGGGCCAGGACCGCACCGGGATGGTCCGCGAGGTGACGGCGGCGCTGCGCTCGCAAGGCGCCACCATCGACTCGCTGCGCAGCTGGACCCGTGAGGCGCCCCAGGGCGGCGGGATGCTGTTCGAGGCGGAGGCGGAGGTGCGCCTTCCCGCGCACGCCGGCGAGGGCGGTGTGCGCGAGGCGCTCGAGACGATCGCCGCGGAGCTGATGGTCGACCTCGAGCTCGACGCCCCGGAGTGACGGCACCGGCGCACTCCGTGCCGTCCCAGAGCGGGCACGAGGCCACTAATTACGTGACGTCGGCATTGCTGAAATAGATTCCGGCAGAATTGTCGGGCAGCTCCGCCAGATAGCGCGGAGAAAGCGCGGGCGAACCACGGAAAAGGTGTATTCCGGGACCGAAGTCCCCTAGTCTGGCCCCACGGGCCGAGGACCCTATGAGGGTGCGGGAAGAACCCCGCGATGCGCCGTCGGGCATCCCTCGACCTGCGCACTCGACCTCGAGCGTGGAGAGACCATGACAGCGTCCCCTGCAGCCACCGTCGCACAGCCAGACACCGTCCCCACCGGAGCCTGGAGGGCGCTCGCCCTCGTCACCATCGGTTTCGGCGTGAACTTCTGGGCCTGGGCCCTGCTCAGCCCGCTCGGTCCCGTCTACCTCGAGCGCGGGCTCACCGCCGATGCCTCGCTGATCGTCGCGATCCCCGTGCTCGTGGGCTCCCTCGGCCGCATCGCCATGGGCGGGCTCACCGACCGCTTCGGCGGGCACCTCATGTTCCCGCTGGTCTCCCTGATCACCGTGATTCCCGTGCTGTTCCTGGGATTCGTCGGCCAGTACGCCTATCCCACCCTTCTCGTGGGCGGATTCTTCCTCGGCATCGCCGGCACGACCTTCGCGATCGGCGTCCCGTATGTGAACTCCTGGTTCCCGCCGGCCAAGCGGGGCATGGCCACCGGCCTCTACGGCGTGGGCATGGGCGGCACCGCGATCAGCGCCTTCACCACCGTGCCGCTCGTGAACAGCATCGGCGACGCGGCCCCCTTCGTGCTCACCGCCCTCGCCCTGACCGTCTACGCGATCGTCGGCTGGCTGTTCATGCGCAACGCCCCCACCTGGGAGCCCTCGCGCAAGAACATCCTCGCCCAGTCGGCGGCGGTGATGACGCTGAAGGTGACCTGGCAGGCCTGCTACCTGTACGCGCTCTCCTTCGGCGGTTACGTCGCCTTCTCCGTCTTCCTGCCCACGATGCTGCAGAACTGGTACGGGCTCGAGGCCGCCGACGCCTCCTTCCGGATGGCCGGCTTCGTCATCGTCGCGGTCATCATGCGCCCGCTGGGCGGCACCCTCTCCGACAGCCTCGGCGCCGCCCGCACCCTGCTGATCTCCTACACGGCCGTCGCGCTGGCGGCGCTCGCGCTCGCCTTCCAGCCCGCGCTGATGCCGATCGGCACGATCGCCTTCATCGTCATGGCGGCCGGCCTCGGCCTCGGCTCGGGCGCCGTGTTCGCCCTCGTCGCCCAGACCAGCGATCCCTCGGTGGTCGGCTCGGTCACCGGGTTCGTCGGTGCGGCCGGCGGTCTGGGCGGCTTCGTGCCGCCGCTGGTGATGGCTGCGATCCACGCCGTCAGCGGCAGCTACTCCCTGGGGATCGTGCTGCTGCTGCTGGCCACGCTGGGCGCGATCGTCGTGACCCTCTTCGTCGCCCGCGGCGCCCGCGCGGCCGCCGTGTCCTAGCCGGGAGCCGGGCCGAGGTGCCGGTCGCCCGTCCCCGGGCACAGCCGGCTCACCGCCCGTCCCTCACCGTCGATCCTCACCCCGCCGTCCTCCAGGAGGAGCTCCCATGACCATCCAGGACCGTCACGCGTCCCCGGGCCGCAGCGCCCAGCCCGCCCCCGAGGGCACCGGATCGCCCGGGATCGACTCCCCGCTGTTCGACGCGCTCATCGGGGCGCGCAGGATGTTCTCCCGCTCGGAGCGGATCAGCGAGGACAACCGCGAGACGCACAAGGTGGGCGGCCGCAGCGGCGACTCCTTCTACCGCGAGCGCTGGAGCCACGACAAGGTGGTGCGCTCCACCCACGGCGTGAACTGCACCGGCTCGTGCTCCTGGAAGGTGTACGTCAAGGACGGGGTGATCACCTGGGAGTCGCAGGAGACGGACTACCCCTCCACCGGGCCGGACAAGCCCGAGTACGAGCCGCGCGGCTGCCCCCGCGGCGCCTCCTTCTCCTGGTACACGTACTCGCCCACCCGGGTGCGCTACCCCTACGTGCGCTCGGAGCTGCTGCGCATGTTCCGCGAGGAGAAGGCCAAGGCCCCCGGCCAGGATCCGGTCGAGGCGTGGAAGGCGATCGTCTCCGATCCGGAGAAGGCCATGCGCTACAAGCGGGCCCGCGGCAAGGGCGGCCTGGTGCGCGCCTCCTGGGACGAGGCGGTCGAGCTGGTCGCCGCCGCCTACGTGCACACGGTCAAGGAGCACGGCCCGGACCGCGCCACCGGCTTCTCGCCGATCCCGGCGATGAGCCAGGTCTCCTTCTCCTCCGGCGCCCGTTTCCACCAGCTCATCGGCAGCTCGATGCTGTCCTTCTACGACTGGTACGCGGATCTTCCCCCGGCCTCCCCGCAGGTCTTCGGCGACCAGACCGACGTGCCGGAGTCGGGGGACTGGTGGAACGCCTCCTACCTGATGATGTGGGGCTCGAACGTCCCGCTCACCCGCACCCCGGACGCCCACTGGATGGCCGAGGCCCGCTACCGCGGCCAGAAGGTCATCTCGATCGCGCCCGACTACGCCGAGAACGTCAAGTTCGCCGACGAATGGCTCGCCCCGCACCCCGGCACGGACGCCGCGCTGGCGATGGCGATGGGCCACACGATCCTGCGCGAGTTCTACGTGGACCGCCAGGAGCCCTACTTCGAGTCCTACTCCACGCAGTACACCGACCTGCCCTTCCTCGTGCAGCTCGAGCAGCGGGATGACGGCTCGCTGGTGCCGGGCAAGTTCCTCGTCGCCAGCGAGGCGGGCACCGCGATCACCGACGAGGCCGAGACCGAGCACGCCGACTTCAAGCCGATGCTGTTCGACACCGCCACCCAGGCGCCGGCCGTGCCCGGCGGCACCCTCGGGCACCGCTTCTCCGCCGACGGCGAGGGACGCTGGAACCTCGAGCTCGGCGACCTCGAGCCCACGCTGAGCCTGCTGGGCCACCACGAGGACGTCGCCGAGGTGCTGCTGCCGCGCTTCGACACCGTCGGCCAGGGCGGGCGCGGCGACGTGCCGCGCGGCGTGCCCGTGCGCACCGTCGCCGGCCGCCTCGTCACCACCGTCTTCGACCTGCTGCTGGCCGAGTACGGCGTGGGCCGCGAAGGCCTGCCCGGGCAGTGGGCGAGCGGTCTCGACGACGCCGACGCGCTGTACACGCCCGCCTGGCAGGAGGGGATCACCGGAGTGCCCGGCCAGGCCGCGGCGCGCATCGCCCGCGAGTTCGCCCAGAACGCCGTCGATTCCGGCGGCCGGTCGATGATCATCATGGGCGCGGGCACCAACCACTGGTTCCACTCCGACACCATCTACCGCTCCTTCCTCACCCTGACGAACCTCTGCGGCACCCAGGGCGTCAACGGCGGCGGCTGGGCCCACTACGTCGGCCAGGAGAAGGTGCGCCCGATCACCGGCTGGGCCCATCTGGCCAACGCCCTGGACTGGTCGCGGCCCCCGCGCCAGATGTGCCAGACCACCTACTGGTACATGCACGCCGACCAGTGGCGCTACGACCGCTTCGGCGCCGACACCCTCGCCGCCACCACCGGCGCGGGCTCCTTCGCCGACATGACCACGGCCGACGCCGTCGCCCTCTCCCAGCGCCTGGGCTGGCAGCCTTTCTTCCCGCAGTTCGACATCAGCTCCCTGGACGTCGCCGATCGGGCCGCCGAGGCCGGGCGGGAGACGGTGCCCTGGCTGGTGGACGCCCTGAAGGACGGGTCGGTCCGCTTCGCGGCGGAGGACATCGACGCCCCGGAGAACTTCCCGCGCATCTGGTCGATCTGGCGCGCGAACACGCTGGGCTCCTCCGCCAAGGGGGACCAGTACTTCTTCCGCCACCTGCTGGGCGTGGACAGCTCCGCCGCGGAGGAGGAGACCCCGGAGGAGTTCCGCCCCCGCGACGTGCGCTGGCGGGAGGACGCCCCGATCGGCAAGGTCGATCTGATGCTCACCCTCGACTTCCGCATGACCAGCCACACCCTCCACTCCGACGTGGTGCTGCCGGCCTCGACCTGGTACGAGAAGCACGACCTGTCCACCACGGACATGCACCCCTTCATCCACTCCTTCAACCCCGCCATCTCCAACCCGTGGGAATCCCGCACCGACTGGGAGACTTGGGCGGCGATCTCCGAGCGCTTCAGCGAGCTGGCCCGCGACCACCTGGGCACCCGCACCGACGTGGTCGCCCTCGCGCTGCAGCACGACACCCCGGACGCGATGGCCACCCCGCACGGGAGGGTGCGGGACTGGAAGAAGGGAGAGTGCGAGGCGGTCCCCGGCCTGACCATGCCCGCCCTGGTCGAGGTGGAGCGCGACTACACGCAGGTCCACGCGAAGTTCACCTCGATCGGCCCGCTCCTCGAGGAGAAGGGCATGACCACCAAGGGCCTGACCTACGACGTCTCGCAGTACGTCGCCGAGCTCGGCGCGCTCAACGGCGTCCACCGCAGCGGACCGGCCGCCGGCCGGCCCAAGATCGAGACCGATCTGCAGGCCTGCGAGTTCATCCTCGCGCTGTCCGGCACGACGAACGGGCACATGGCCACGCAGGGGTTCCGCACCCTCGAGAAGCGCACCGGCACGACGATGCACGACCTCGCCGCCGAGCACGAGGGCAAGCGCATCTCCTTCGCCGATACGAAGGCCGCACCGGTGCCCGTGGTGACCAGCCCGGAATGGTCCGGCTCCGAGACCGGCGGGCGCCGCTACAGCCCCTTCACCATCAACGTCGAGCGCAAGAAGCCCTGGCACACCCTCACCGGGCGTCAGCACTTCTACCTCGATCACGACTGGATGCTCGAGATGGGGGAGGCGCTGCCGGTGTTCCGGCCGCCGCTGGACATGACCGCCCTGTTCGGCGAGAAGACCCCGGGCCACACCGACGGCACCTCGATCTCCGTGCGGTACCTGACCCCGCACAACAAATGGGCGATCCACTCGATGTACCAGGAGAACTTCTTCATGATGAACCTGTCCCGCGGCGGGCAGAACATCTGGATGAGCGTCGAGGACGCCGAGGCCGTCGGCATCACCGACAACGACTGGGTCGAGGCGGTCAACCGCAACGGCGTCGTCTCCGCACGCGCGGTGGTCAGCCACCGCATGCCCCGGGGCACGGCCTTCATGCACCACGGCCAGGAGCGCACCGTCAACGTGCCCCTGACCGAACGCGACGGCAAGCGCGGCGGGATCACGAACTCCCTCACCCGCATCATGATCAAGCCCTCGCATCTCATCGGCGGGTACGCGCAGCTGTCCTTCGCGTTCAACTACTACGGCCCGACCGGGAACCAGCGTGACGAGGTCACGATGATCCGCAAGCGCACCGCCCCCGTCGAGTACTGAGCCCGCGAGCGAGAAGGAGTACCCCCATGCGAGTCATGGCCCAGATGTCGATGGTGATGAACCTCGACAAGTGCATCGGCTGCCACACCTGCTCGGTGACCTGCAAACAGGCGTGGACCAACCGTTCCGGGACCGAATACATCTGGTTCAACAACGTCGAGACGCGGCCCGGCCAGGGCTACCCGCGCGGCTACGAGGACCAGGAGAAGTGGAAGGGAGGCTGGGAGCTGGGCCGCAACGGCCGGCTGAAGCTCAAGGCCGGCGGGCGCATCACGAAGCTCCTGCAGCTGTTCTCCAACCCGAAGCTGCCCGGCATCGAGGACTACTACGAGCCGTGGACCTACGAGTACGACAACCTGCTCACCGCCCCCGCGCAGCAGGACACCATCCCCACCGCGCCCCCGAAGTCGCTGATCACCGGTGAGCGCACGCAGATCCAATGGTCCGGGAACTGGGACGACGACCTCGGCGGCACCTACCTGCACAAGGACAAGGACCCGATGCTCAAGGGCATCGAGGAGAAGGTCCAGTTCGAGTTCGATCAGACCTTCATGTTCTACCTGCCGCGCATCTGCGAGCACTGCCTGAACCCCACCTGCGTGGCCTCGTGCCCGTCCGGCGCGATCTACAAGCGCGAGGAGGACGGCATCGTCCTGGTGGACCAGGACACCTGCCGTGGCTGGCGCATGTGCATCACCGGCTGCCCGTACAAGAAGATCTACTTCAACCACCGCACCGGCAAGGCCGAGAAGTGCACCTTCTGCTACCCGCGCATCGAGCAGGGCGAGCCCACGGTGTGCGCGGAGACCTGCGTGGGCCGCCTGCGCTACATCGGTCTGGTGCTGTACGACGCCGACCGGGTCACCGAGGCGGCCTCGACCCAGGACGAGAAGGAGCTCTACCGCGCCCAGCGCGACATCATCCTGGACCCCCACGACCCCGAGGTGATCCGCGGCGCGGAGGCGGCCGGGATCCCGCACGACTGGATCCTCGCCGCGCAGAAGTCGCCCACCTACCGGCTGATCAAGGACTACGAGGTCGCGCTGCCGCTGCACCCGGAGTACCGCACCATGCCGATGGTCTGGTACATCCCGCCGCTGTCGCCCGTGGTGGACGTGGTGCGGGACACCGGCTACGACGCGGAGGACGCCGAGAGCCTCTTCGCCGCGATCGACGCGCTGCGCATCCCCGTGGAATACCTCGCCAACCTCTTCACCGCCGGTGACGTGCCCACCGTCGAGAGGGTGCTGTACCGCATGGCCGCGATGCGCTCCTACATGCGCGACATCAACCTCGAGCGGGAGCCGCAGGAGGGCATCGCCAACGCCGTCGGCATGACCGGCGAGGAGATGCAGGAGATGTACCGCCTGCTCGCGATCGCGAAGTACGAGGATCGCTACGTGATCCCGGTGGGCCACCACGAATCGGCCCACGATCTCGAGTCCACCGGCACGGACTGCCCGCTGAACGCCCCCGGCGGTCCGGGCATGAACATGTCCCTGCCCGAGGAGTCGATGGGCATGGCCGGCCCCGGCTACTCCACGAACCGCCAGCAGAACGGTCCCGAGCGCCCCGACGGCGTGCGGGTCAACCTGCTGAACTGGGACGGAAGGGGCCGGCCCGAGGGCCTCTTCCCCGAACCGTCCCCGGGGAGGGCCTGATGGGCGCCCTGGCCCGGCTCCTCGCCCGTCGCGGCGACGTCGAGAAGACCGCGGCGCCGTCGCGGCGCACCGCCCCGCGCAAGGCCCGGACGCCGAAGGACCTGCTGCACGCCTCGGGGATGAGCACCGAGGAGCTGCAGGCCGCGTGGATCGCCGTCTCCTGGCTGCTGACCTACCCGGACGAGGCGACGCTCGAGCGCCTCCCGCTGCTGCGCGAGCTCAGCGCCTCGCTGCCGGAGCGTGCCCGCGAGGGAGTGCGCGCGACGGTCGCGGCGCTCGAGCGGCGCGACCCGGTGAGCGTCCAGGAGGAGTACGTCGACACCTTCGACACCCGCCGCCGCGGATGCCTGCACCTGACGTACTTCAGCCACGGCGACACCCGTCGGCGGGGGATGGCGCTGCTGCGCATCAAGCAGGACTTCCGCGCCGTCGGCCTCGAGATCGGCAGCGACGAGCTGCCGGACCACCTGCCCGTGGTGCTCGAGTTCGCGGCCGCCCACGACCCGGGGCGGGGCGCGAAGATCCTGCGCGCGAACCGGCCGGGCGTCGAGCTGCTGCGGCTGCACCTCGAGGAGATCGCCTCGCCCTGGCACGGTGCGCTGGTGGCGCTGTGCGCGACGCTGCCCCCGCTGGATGCCGAGGACCGCGCGGCCGTCATGAAGCTCGCCGAGGAGGGCCCCGAGGACGAGCTCGTGGGGCTCGACGGCTACGGCCTCGACGGGGCCGCCGGGGACATGGCCGGGCAGACCTTCGCCACCAGCCCCTCCGATGCCTGCGGATCACATGCCGGCGGCTCCCGCGCCGCGGCGCCCGGGCCCGTCCCGGTGGACCTGATGAGAGGACGACCCTCATGAACGACATGACGACCCTCCAGCTGCTGCTGTGGGTGGTGTACCCCTACATGGTGCTCGCCGTGTTCGTCCTCGGACACGTGTGGCGCTTCAAGGCGGACCGCTTCGGCTGGACCACGCGTTCGAGCCAGATCTACGAGTCCAAGCTGCTGTCGATCGGCTCGCCGCTGTTCCACTACGGCATCATCGGCATCTTCTTCGGGCACGTGGTGGGCCTGGGCATCCCGAAGTCCTGGACCCGCTTCCTGGGCATCAGCGATCACGTCTACCACCTCATGGCGGTGACGATCGGCCTGGCCGCGGCCGCGGCCTGCGTCGGCGGCCTGATGATCCTGCTGTACCGGCGGCGCACGAACGTCCGCGTCTTCGGCGCGACCACCGCCGGGGACAAGCTCATGTACCTGCTGCTGGCGGCCACGATCGTGTGCGGCGTGCTGGCCACCGTCGTGCACACCACCTTCGGCACGTACGACTACCGCGAGGGCGTGTCGATCTGGTTCCGCGACTTCTGGACGCTGCGGCCCTCGGTCGACCTCATGGCGCAGGCGCCGATCTTCTTCCAGCTGCACGTCCTCTCGGCACTGACCCTGTTCGCGATCTGGCCCTTCACCCGCCTGGTGCACGTGTTCGCGGCGCCGGTGGGCTACCTGACGCGGCCGTACATCCTCTACCGCAGCAAGGATCCGCGCCGCGAGGCACAGCGCCGCGGCTGGGAGAAGGTGGACTTCTGATGGCGAAGCCCCCGGTGACCCTGCAGCCGGAGTGGACCACGACGCTGCGCCCCTGGCTGGAGCGGATCGCCGCCCAGCTCGAGGTGGACGGCGTGGACCTGGACGTGGACCGCGTGCACCTCATGACGGGGGTGGTCGCCGAGGGCGTGCAGCGCTCGATGGCACCGATCTCGGCGTTCCTGGTGGGCGCGGCCGTGGCCCGCGGTGCGAGCCTCGAGGAGGCCTGCGCCGCGGTGGAGGCCATCAGCGCCCCGGCCGAGACCGTCCCGAGCGCCGCACCGTAGGCCTCGGCCCGCCCGGGCGGGCACTCGCGCTCCCTGTCCGCACCCTCGGAGTGCTTGTGGTAACCATCACAGGGGGTATCCTGGGGTCGGCGTGCTTCCGATCGCGCCACCCCATTGTGCTCGAGAGGACGATCGCTGTGAATTCAGACAAGGATGTGCTGCGCGAGGGTTCCGCCCCCCGCCGCTGGGCCGGGCGCGCCGCCCGGATGGCCGGAGGTCTCGCCCTCGCCGCGGGGCTGGGCCTCGCCGGAGCGGGTGCCGCCTCCGCTGTGGAGGTGAACCCGCAGGGACCCTCCCCGTATCAGGTCGAGGTGAACCCGCTGCAGGCGCTGCGGTCGAGCCCCGAGGTGAACCCGCAGAAGGCGCTGCGGTCGAGCCCCGAGGTGAACCCGCAGGTCGAGGTCAACCCGCAGAAGGCGCTGCGGTCCAGCCCCGAGGTGAACCCGCAGTGACCCCGCGCTGACGCGTCCACCCCGGTGGGCGCGTCAGCAGCATGAGGACTCGCCGGCCCCGCGGTGCTCCGCAGGGCCGGCCTCGCTCTGCCCTCAGGGGCGGGTGGAGGCGTCGCCGACGTGCGTGATCGCGAGCACCGGCTCCCCGGCCTCATCGGTCGCCTCGAGATCGAGCTCGGCCTCGATCGCCCAGTCATGGTTCCCCTCGGGATCGTCGAAGGCCTGGCGGATCCGCCACACCTTCGACTCCTCGGTGATCTGCAGCAGCTGCGGTGACCGCGCCGGACCGTCGATCCCCACGTGGTCGTAGGTGTCGTAGTAGTCGTCCATCGCGGAGGCCCACCGCGCACGATCCCAGCCGGAGTCCCCGTCGAGCTCGGCCAGGCGCTGCTCGCGCTCGAAGGCGAAATGCTCGATCCGCTGCCACATCGCGGCACGCACCATGGTGCGCAGCACCTTCGTCTGCGCGGACAGCCCCCGCGGCGTGCTGGGACGGATCTCCGAGGCGCCGTCGTGCTCGAGGTCCTCGGGATGGGTGAGCGCCTCCCACTCGTCCAGCAGCGAGGAGTCGATCCCGCGCACCAGCACGCCCAGCCACTCGATGAGGTCCTCGAGGTCCTCGGTGCGCAGATCCTGGGGCAGGGTGCGCCGCATCGCCTGGAAGGCGTCGGAGAGGTAGCGCAGCACGATTCCCTCGGAACGCTGCAGGCCGTAGCGCTGCACGAACTCGCTGAACGTCTGCCCGGTCTCGTACATCTCCCGCACCACGGACTTGGGGGAGAGGTCCTCGGCCCGCACCCAGGGGCGCGTGCGTGCATAGATCTCCAGCGCCGCCTCGAGATCCTCCTCGAGCGGCTTGGGCCAGGTCACCTCGTCCAGCCGGGCCATCCGCTCGGTGTACTCGACCCCATCGGCCTTGAGCTCGGCCAGCAGCTCGCCCTTGGCGGCGTTCTGCTGTGCGAGGAGGATCTGGCGCGGGTCCTCGAGGATCGCCTCGATGATCGAGACGGTGTCCAGCGTGAGGGACTCGGACTCCTCGTCGAGGGAGTCGATCATGGCGATCGCGAAGGGGGCCAGCGGCTGGTTCATGGTGAAGTCGAGCTGCAGGTCCTCGACCAGGGCGAAGCGCCGCCCCAGATGGTCCGGCACCTCGAGCACCTCGATGATCTCCGCATCGCGCAGCCCGCGGAAGAGGTCCACCGCCTCCTTGACCAGCTTCAGCTTCTGGGTCGTGGTCTGGTGGCTGGTCATGATCAGGTGGCGGCCCGAGGCGATCGCATCGCCGGGCCGCGCGATCAGCGCCAGCACCATCCCGGCGGTGATCTTCAGGTGTGGGCGCAGCGGCTCGGGCGGGTTCTCCACCAGCTTGGTGAGGTTCGCCTCGGACCAGCTCACCGCGCCCTCGGGGATCCTCGGCTTGGGCTCCTTCTTGCGCTTCTTCGCATTGTTGGGAGCCTTGCCGGCCTCCTCCCGGGCGCGCTGCTTCGCCCTCTCCCGCTCGAACTCGATCGTCCACGTCGGCGCCTGCACCACCACATGGCCCACGGTGTCGAAGCCGGCGCGCCCGGCCCGGCCGGCGATCTGATGGAACTCCCGCGCGTTCAGCAGCCGCATCCGCTTGCCGTCGAACTTCGCCAGGCCCGTCAGCAGCACGGTGCGGATGGGCACGTTGATGCCGACGCCCAGGGTGTCGGTCCCGCAGATGATCTTCAGCAGCCCGGACTGGGCGAGCTTCTCCACCAGGCGGCGGTACTTCGGCAGCATGCCGGCGTGGTGCACGCCGATGCCCTCGCGCACCAGGCGGGAGAGGATCTGGCCGAATCCCTTGGAGAACCGGAAGTCCCCGATGATCTCGCGGATCTGCTCCTTCTCCTCGGCGGTGAGGATCTTCTGGCCCTGCAGGGCCTGCGCCTGCTCGAGCGCGTCCTTCTGCGTGAAGTGGACGATGTACACCGGCGCGTCGCGGTCCTGCAGGATCGTGTCGATGGTGTCCGGCAGCGGCTCGAGAGACCAGCGGAAATCCAGCGGCACCGGGCGCGGGGCGTCGTCGAGCACGGTGACCTCGCGCTGCGTGCGGTCCTCGAGATCCTCCACCAAGAAGGAGACATCGCCGAGAGTCGCGCTCATCAGCACGAACTGGCAGTTCGGCAGCTCGACCAGAGGCACCTGCCAGGCCCAGCCGCGCTGCGGGTCGCCGTAGTAGTGGAACTCGTCCATCACCGCCAGCCCCACCTCGGAGCCGGGGCCGTCGCGCAGGGCGTGGTTCGCGAAGATCTCCGCGGTGCACACGATGATCGGGGCGTCGTGGTTCACGGCCGAGTCGCCGGTCATCATGCCCACGTTCTCGGCGCCGAACTGCTGGACGAGGTCGAAGAACTTCTCGCTCACCAGTGCCTTGATCGGGGCGGTGTAGTAAGAGCGCTGCCCTCGCGCCATGGCCGCGAAGATCGCGGCATAGGCGATGGTCGTCTTGCCCGAGCCGGTCGGGGTGGCGGCGATGACGTGATCACCGGCCGCGATCGCGAGCAGCGCCTCCTCCTGGTGCGGATACAGAACGCGGCCGACGGACTCCTGCGCGTCCACGAACCCGTCGACGATCGCGTCCTGTCCGGCATCGGTGGAGCTCTCGGGCAGGAACGGCGTCAGGATCGGCATGGCCCCAGTCTGCCAGGCCGCCGCGACGAGGCTCCGCGCCCTGCACGGCGGGGAGCGCGCCGCCCGTCCTCCCCAGGGCCGCGTCGTCCACAGCCGGGCCGCGACCCGCGCAGCGCGGCGACCGCCGTCCCTACGGTGAGGGGGCCGGCGCCGACGCGGCGCGAGGACGAGGACGGGGGAGAGAGCATGGTGGGCATCGATTACCGCTGCGGGAGCTGCGGGAGCGAGCATCGGGGGACCGACGGGCGGGAGGGCTCGCCGTGGCCGGCGCTGAGCTTCCGGCGGCCGGATGCGTACGTGGCGCTGTCACGCCACCTGCGCCGCCACCACGCGGCTGCGACGAACGACCTCTGCTGGATCGCCACGGGGCAGGGGGTGCGCTGCTTCCTGCGCGGCTGCCTGTCCGTCCCGATCCTCGGCGAGTCCATCACGCTCGAGTACGGGCTCTGGGTGGAGGTCTCGGAGGAGGTGTTCCTGGACTATCAGCTGCACTACGAGGATCCCGAGGGGCTGGGCACCTACGTGGGTGCGCCGGCGAACGCGATCCCCGGCTACGAGGACACCGCGGCCCTCCCGCTGCAGATCCTCTGCCAGCCGTTCCCGCATCGACCACAGCTGCGGCCGGATTCGCTCCACCGCCATCCGCTGTCGCGGGACGTGCATCGCGGCATCAGCCGCGCGGAGGCGGAGCTGCGGATCCGCGCATTCCTCCTCGGTCGGGACGGGACGACGATGCCCGGCCTCGAGGGATGAGACCGGCTCCGAGGGATGCCTCGAGCGACACCTTGGGTGACGCCGTGAGGGATGAGGCCGGCAGCGCACCGTCGCGACCGCGGGCGCGGTGCCCGGTCGAGGTGCCCGGGCGCGGTCTCGAGGCGCAGCACCTCGCGGCGGAGACGGGTTTCGTGGTGCGGCGCCGGCGCGGCTCAGGCCCCCTGCGCCTCGCTCAGCGGGGAGAGGACGGCCAGCAGGCGCTCGCGCAGCTCATCGGCCCGGAGCGCCAGCGCGCGCTGGCGCCGCACGTACTCGGCCTTGCCGGCGGGAGTCTCGATCGGGACCGCGCCGTAGCCGAGCGGCCGCACGTCGTAGGGGCTCGCCTCCATGTCCAGCACCCTCGTCTCCCGCGCATGCTCGAAGCAGTCCAGCACGAGGTCCGAGGGCACCAGCGGCGTGAGCTTCATCGCCCACTTGTACAGGTCCATGCCCACGTGCAGGCAGGCGGGGTTGTCGAGCTCCACCTGCCGTTCCCGACTGGGCTGCAGGGCATTGCGCGGTGCGGCCGAGGGCGTGAAGAAGCGGAAGGCGTCGATGTGCGAGCAGACCAGGTTCTCCCGCTCCACCACAGCGTCCGTCTCCGCCTGGCTGAGCCGCAGGGGCAGGTCCTCGTGCCGCTGCTCGCCCTCGCGCAGGCGGTGCACCATCGCCCACTCGTGCAGGCCGAAGCAGCCGAACTCCGGCCGGCGCCGCGCGAGCGATGAGGACGAGAGCAGCCGCGTCATGAAGCCGAACGCATCGCCGCGCTCGGCGAGATAGCGCTCCACGTCCGCGCGGCGCAGCGTCGCCGGGGTGTCGGGACCGCGGGCACCTTCGGCACCCCCGGCGCCCGCGGGACCGGCGGGCCGCGACGCGACGGGGGAGTCCGCGTACCAGGAGCGGCGCCCGGCCTCGTCGACGTCCGCGATCGTGCTCGCCCCGTGCGCGTCGACGTCGGCGGCCGCGTCGTAGGCGATCTCCCATCCCGGGTGCCAGCGGCGCAGCCGGGCGGGGGAGAAGGGGTAGTACGTGAACAGGA
Source organism: Brachybacterium faecium DSM 4810 (assembly GCA_000023405.1). NCBI lineage: Bacteria > Bacillati > Actinomycetota > Actinomycetes > Micrococcales > Dermabacteraceae > Brachybacterium > Brachybacterium faecium. The sequence goes on along the minus strand of CP001643.1, from coordinate 2,083,082 downwards.
AGTCCTCGACCGCATGCTTCTGGCCGCGACGACGGCGCTCTCGATGCCCCGCGGTGAGGGCGTCGGCCCTGCGCTCATGCGCTCGGCGGGCGCGGCCGGCCTCCGCGGCCGACAGCACACGGGCCGGTGCAGCGGCGGGGGACCGGGTGCTCACGATGTCCTCCTGGCGCGGGCGGGCTGATGACCGCGCCATCCTACGGCTCGCGCTGCTGCGGCGACCTAGACTGGCGGGCATGCGCATCGCTCGATTCACCACCGGTGACGACCCCATGTACGGCATCGTCCAGGAGAAGGACGGCCGAGACATGGTCTACGGCATCACCGGCGACCCCCTGTACACCGAGATCCGTCCCACCGGCACCATCGTGCCGCTCGAGGACGTGCGCCTGCTCGCACCCGTCATCCCCCGGTCGAAGGTGGTGTGCGTCGGCAAGAACTATGCCGCCCATGTCGCCGAGATGGGGGGCGAGGCGCCCGAGCAGGCCCTGTTCTTCCTCAAGCCCAACACCTCCGTCATCGGTCCCGGTGACCCGGTGATGCTGCCCACCTACAGCCAGGAGGTCAGCCTCGAGGCCGAGCTCGCCGTGGTCATCAAGCGGATGGCCAGGGATCTCGCCCCCGAGCAGGTCGCCGAGCACGTGCTCGGCTACACCTGCGCCAACGACCTCACCGCGCGGGACGCCCAGCGGGAGGAGTCCCAGTGGTTCCGCGCGAAGGCCTTCGACACCTCCTGCCCCGTCGGCCCCTGGATCGAGACGGACCTCGACCCGGCCGCCCTCGCGATCTCCAGCACCGTGGACGGCGAGACCGCCCAGGACGGCACCACCGCGGACATGCTCCGCTCCGTCGCCGACCTGGTGGCCGAGATCTCCGGCGTCGTCACCCTGCTGCCCGGGGACCTGGTGCTCACCGGCACCCCGGCCGGGGTCCGCACCGTCCCCGCCGGCGCCACGGTCGACATCAGCATCGAGGGCATCGGCACCCTGTCGAACCCGATCGTGCGGCGCTGACCGCCGCCGCCCGCCCCTGCCTCGCAGCACCTCCACCCTTCGCACCCCCTCCCTCAGCACCACCCCACCCCCAGGAGTTCCCGCGTGACCACCGCCCCCAGCCCGAGCACCCCCGAGACCGGCGCCGCCGGCGAGGTCCGGGTGCGTTTCTGCCCCAGCCCCACCGGCACCCCGCACGTCGGGATGGTGCGCACCGCCCTGTTCAACTGGGCCCATGCGCGCCACCACGGCGGCAGGCTGATCTTCCGCATCGAGGACACCGACGCCGCACGCGACAGCGAGGAGTCCTACCACCAGCTGCTGGACGCCATGCGCTGGCTCGGCATCGACTGGGACGAGGGCGTCGAGGTGGGCGGCCCGCACGGCCCCTACCGCCAGTCGCAGCGCGGTGAGATCTACCAGGACGTCATCGCGAAGCTGAAGGAGGCAGGGCACATCTACGAGTCCTTCTCCACCGCCGAGGAGATCTCCCAGCGCCACCGCGACGCGGGCCGCGACCCGCAGCTCGGCTACGACGGCTACGACCGCGACCTCACCGACGCGCAGAAGGAGGCCTTCCGCGCGGAGGGGCGTGAGCCCACCTGGCGGCTGCGCATGCCCGAGGAGGACATCACCTTCACCGACATGGTGCGCGGCGAGATCACCTTCAAGGCCGGCTCCACGCCGGACTTCGTGGTGGTGCGCGCGAACGGCCAGCCGCTCTACACGCTGGTCAACCCTGTCGACGACGCGCTGATGCGCATCACCCACGTGCTGCGCGGAGAGGACATCCTCTCCTCCACGCCCCGCCAGATCGCGCTCTACCGGGCGCTGATCGAGATCGGCGTGGCCGAGCGGGTGCCGGAGTTCGGCCACCTGCCCTACGTGATGGGGGAGGGCAACAAGAAGCTCTCCAAGCGGGATCCGCAGGCGGATCTCTTCCTCTACCGGGAGCAGGGCTTCATCCCCGAGGGCATGGTCAACTACCTGGCCCTCCTGGGCTGGGGCTACAGCGCCGATGAGGACATCTTCAGCCGCGAGCAGCTCATCGAGCGCTTCGACGCCTCGGACGTCAACCCCAACCCCGCCCGCGTGGACCTCAAGAAGGCCACCGCCATCAACGCCGACCACATCCGGCTGCTGCCCGAGGCGGAGCTCGCCGAGCGCCTGATCCCCGCTCTGCAGTCCGGGGGAGTGCTGCCCGAGACGGTCAGCGAGGAGCAGCGCGCCCTGGTCGCCGCCGCGACCCCGCTGGTGCAGACCCGCATGAACCTCCTCGGCGAGGCCGGGGACCTCATGGGCTTCCTGTTCGTGGCCGATGAGGACCTCGTGGTGCAGGACGATGCGCTGAAGAAGCTGGGGGAGGACCCGGTCGCCGTGCTCGACCGCGGGATCGCCGAGGTGGAGGCCGTCCCCGACGGCTCCTTCACCGCGGAGCTGCTCGAGCCCGCCCTGCGCACCGCGATCGTCGAGGAGATGGGCATCAAGCCCCGCCTCGCCTTCGGCCCCCTGCGCAGCGCGATCTCCGGGCGGCGGGTCTCCCCGCCGCTGTTCGAGTCGATGGAGCTGCTGGGCAAGTCCTCGAGCCTCGCCCGCCTGCGCTCCCTGCGCGAGCGCCTCGCCTCCCAGGGGTGAGCTCCGGGGCGCTGTGAGGCCGAGTGCCGAGCCTCACAGCGCTCCAGGGCCTTCTGGCTTTGTGCTCGCCGGAGAAACCCGCTAGAGTCTTACCTCGGTACGGCACGCAGGATGAGCCGGGAAGTCCACGGAAACCACCGGGGATCGGAACGGAATATACTGCGGAAAGTACTTCTCACCATGGGGTATGGTGTAATTGGCAACACAACGGTTTCTGGTACCGTCATTCTAGGTTCGAGTCCTGGTACCCCAGCGCTTCGCAGCAGTCACTGCTGCGCAGTCCGCGCCCCGTTCGTCTAGCGGCCCAGGACGCCGCCCTCTCACGGCGGTAACACCGGTTCAAATCCGGTACGGGGTACGAGGCAGGATCTGCAGATCCTGCTCCCGCCCCGTTCGTCTAGCGGCCCAGGACGCCGCCCTCTCACGGCGGTAACACCGGTTCAAATCCGGTACGGGGTACACACAGGAGTCGGCACCTTCGGGTGCCGGCTCCTTCTGCATCCGCACCCGCCGCCTCGAGCCCCTGCCCGAGCGGCTCCGTCGTTCGGTGGGCGCGGCGGCGGGCCGCGGAGTATCGTCGTGACATGACGCACAGCACTGGTCCCCGCATCACGGTCGGTGTGTTCGATGCCGACGAATCCGATCAGGCGGTCCGCTGGGCCGCCCTCCACGCCGCCGCAGTCGGCGGGAGCCTCCATCTCGTCCACGCGTTCGTCTGGACGGAGCTCGACGTCAACATCGACCCGATCTCGGGGATGGCCGGCTCCGGTTTCCGCAGCGCCGCGCACAGCCTCATCCTCGACGCCGCGGAGATCGTCCGCGAGACCGGGGTCGACATCCCGGTCACCTCGGAGATCGTCGACGGCAACGCGGTGCCGGTGCTGGTCGAGGCGAGCGACGAGTCCGATCTGCTGGTGCTCGGCGGGCGCGGCATGGGCCGTCTGATGACCCTCATCGTCGGCTCCAAGAGCCTCGCCCTCGCCGCGCGCTCGCACTGCCCGGTCGTGGTGGTGCGCGGCAAGGTGGACGGCCGCGGCCCGATCGGCCTGGTCCACCACGAGATCGCCACCGAGCTCGTCACCCGCGCGGCAGACCTCGCCGAGGCCTACGAACGGGACATCCACCTGGTGGTGCGGCCCGAGACCACCCCGGAGGAGGCGCAGGAGATCCTCGCCGGCATGGCGCAGCGGATCGCGATGACCCACCCCTCGGTGTTCGTGCGGGATGTGACCATCGCCGCCTCCGACAGCCCCCGGGAGCTGATCCAGGCGAGCGAGGACGCCTGCCTGATGGTCGTCGCGGGGGAGCGCTCGCACGGTGCTGGCGGGAAGGTGGCCGCCCCGCGCCAGCTCGTCAACGTGCTGCGCTTCGCGAACACGCCGGTGTGGATCGAGCGGGACTGACCCCGCGCCGCTTCTCCGGCATCGCGATCCCGTGCCGGCTCAGGCGCCCGCGCGGCGCAGCTGCTCGGTGAGGTGGTTCGCGGAGCTCATCACGGACGCCGCATGCAGGCGCCCGGGCTGCCGGGTGATCCGCTCGATCGGGCCGGAGATGCTCAGCGCCGCGACCACGCGGCCGTTCGGGCCGCGCACGGGCGCGGAGACGGAGCCGACGCCGGGCTCGCGCTCCCCGATCGACTGCGCCCAGCCGCGGCGGCGCACCGCCGAGAGCTGGGTGGCGGTGAAGCGCGCCCCGAGCAGGCCGCGATGCAGGCGGTCCGGCTCCTCCCAGGCCAGGAGGATCTGGGCGGCCGAGCCTGCGCGCATGGTCAGCGCGGAGCCCAGCGGCACCGAGTCGCGCAGCCCGATCGGGCGCTCGGCGGCGGCCACGCAGATGCGGTGGTCGCCCTGGCGGCGGTAGAGCTGCGCGGATTCGCCGGTGTGATCCCGCAGCGCGGCGAGGACGGGGCCGGCGGAGGCCAGCAGTCGGTCCTCTCCGGCCGCGGCCGCGAGCTCGCCCAGGCGCGGGCCGAGGACGAACCGGCCCTGCATGTCCCGGGCCACGAGGTGGTGGAACTCCAGCGCCACCGCGAGGCGGTGGGCGGTGGGCCGGGCGAGGCCGGTCGACTGCACGAGCTGGGCGAGGGTCGCGGGGCCGGCTTCCAGGGCGCCGAGCACGATCGCCGCCTTGTCCAGCACGCCGACGCCGCTGCCGTTCTCCTCCGAGGTCTTGTCCATGGCTCGATACTGCCGTCTTGTTTTGTGAGACGCAAGTGCATCGCATCGTGGACCCGCACACCATGGAGCGAGCGCTCGCACCCCGAGCGCCACTCAGCTCTCACATCACGCGCCCCCACGAGGGGCACAGGGAAGGATCGACATGGCGGGGACTCTCGCGGAGAAGGTCTGGGCGGATCACGTGGTCCGTCGCGGTGAGAACGGCGAGCCGGACCTTCTGTACATCGATCTCCAGCTGCTCCACGAGGTGACCAGCCCGCAGGCCTTCGACGGGCTGCGGCAGGAGGGCCGCGCGCCGCGCCGCATCGACCAGACGATCGCGACGGAGGATCACAACACCCCCACGATCGACATCGACAAGCCGATCGCGGACATCACCTCCCGCACCCAGATCGAGACCCTGCGCCGCAACGCCGAGGAGTTCGGCGTGCGCATCCACCCGCTGGGCGACAAGGAGCAGGGCATCGTCCACGTCGTGGGCCCGCAGCTGGGGCTGACGATGCCGGGCATCACCGTGGTCTGCGGCGACTCCCACACCTCGACCCACGGTGCCTTCGGCGCGCTCGCCTTCGGCATCGGCACCAGCGAGGTCGAGCACGTGCTGGCCACGCAGACCCTCCCGCTGACCCCCTTCAAGACCATGGCGGTCACCGTCACCGGCTCGCTCAAGCCGGGCGTGACCGCGAAGGACATCATCCTCGCCGTCATCGCGAAGATCGGCACCGGCGGCGGTGCGGGCTATGTGCTCGAGTACCGCGGCGAGGCGATCCGCTCCCTGTCCATGGAGGGGCGGATGACGATCTGCAACATGTCGATCGAAGCCGGCGCCCGCGCCGGCATGATCGCCCCGGACGAGACCACCTTCGAGTACGTCAAGGGCCGGCCGCACGCCCCGCAGGGCGCGGACTGGGACGAGGCCGTCGAGTACTGGAAGACGCTGCGCACGGACGACGACGCGACCTTCGACGCCGAGGTCGTCATCGACGCCGATGAGCTCGAGCCCTTCGTCACCTGGGGCACCAACCCTGGCCAGGGGCTGCCGCTGTCCGCCGAGGTCCCCGCGCCCGAGGACTTCGTCGACGAGACCGACCGCTACGCCGCCGAGCGGGCGCTGGAGTACATGGACCTCGTCCCCGGCATGCCGCTGAAGGACATCAAGGTCGACACCGTCTTCATGGGCTCGTGCACCAACGGCCGCATCGAGGACCTGCGCGCCTTCGCCTCCGTGCTGGAGGGGCGCACCAAGCACCCTGACGTGCGCGTCCTGGTGGTGCCGGGCTCGGCACGGGTGCGCCTGCAGGCCGAGCAGGAGGGTCTCGACGAGATCTTCCTCGCCTTCGGCGCCGAGTGGCGCCAGGCGGGCTGCTCGATGTGCCTGGGCATGAACCCCGATCAGCTCGCCCCGGGCGAGCGCGCCGCCTCGACCTCCAACCGCAACTTCGAGGGCCGGCAGGGCAAGGGCGGGCGCACCCACCTGGTCTCGCCCGTCGTGGCCGCCGCGACCGCCGTGCGCGGCACCCTGTCCTCCCCGTCGGACCTCGGCGCCCCCGTCGCGCCCTCCGACCTCCAGCCCGTCGCCTGACCCGCCCTACCAGGAGTTCCGCCATGGAAGCCTTCACCACCCACACCGGGATCGGCGTCCCGCTGCGCCGCAGCAACGTCGACACCGACCAGATCATCCCCGCCGTCTACCTAAAGCGCGTCACCAAGACCGGCTTCGACGACGGCCTGTTCAACGCCTGGCGCACGAACGACCCCGAGTTCGTGCTCAACAAGCCCGCCTACGCCAAGGGCTCGGTGCTCGTGGCCGGCCCCGACTTCGGCACCGGCTCCTCCCGCGAGCACGCCGTCTGGGCGCTGCGCGACTACGGCTTCAAGGCGGTGCTCTCCACCCGCTTCGCGGAGATCTTCCGCGGCAACGCCGGCAAGCAGGGCCTGGTCGCGGGCATCCTGTCCCAGGACGATCTCGAGCAGCTGTGGAAGATCCTCGAGGAGAACCCCGGCACCGAGGTGACGATCGATCTCGAGAACCGGCAGGCCCACGCCGGTGAGGCGACCTTCCGCTTCGAGATCGACGACTACACCCGCTGGCGCCTCATGGAGGGGCTGGACGACATCGGCCTGACCCTCCGCCACGAGCAGGACATCACCGACTTCGAGGCGACGCGACCCGCCTGGATGCCGAAGACCCTGCCGGCGCGCACGGCCGACACCCCCTGACGGCTCCCGCCGGGGCGCGGCGGGGGTCTCGGAGCTCTCGGGCCGCGCGCACCGTGCTCCGGTATGGTGACCCGGTCAGATACGGGCGTCGGCGACGCCCGTCCATCGAGGCGAGGACACCATGAGTTCGACTTTCCATGTGCGCGGCGGCCGCCCGCTCGACGGCGAGATCACCGTCCGAGGCGCCAAGAACCTGGTCTCGAAGGCGATGGTCGCCGCGCTGCTGGGCGAGGGGCCGAGCGTCCTGCGCTCTGTCCCCGACATCAGCGACGTCCGCATCGTCTCGAAGCTGCTGTCGATCCACGGCGTCAAGATCGAGCACGACGTCGTGGGCGGCACGCTGCACCTGAACCCCTCGAACGTCGAGCGCGCCCATGTGGCGGACATCGACGCGCACGCCGGCAGCTCCCGCATCCCGATCCTCTTCTGCGGGCCGCTGCTGCACCGCCTGGGCGAGGCGATCATCCCCGACCTCGGCGGCTGCCGGATCGGCGACCGGCCGATCAACTACCACCTGGATGTGCTGCGCAGCTTCGGCGCGGTCGTCGAGAAGCGCGAGATGGGCATCTACATCACCGCGCCGCACGGCCTCAAGGGCACCAAGATCCACCTCGAGTACCCGAGCGTCGGCGCCACCGAGCAGGTGTTGCTCGCGGCCGTGCGGGCGCAGGGCATCACCGAGCTGACCAATGCGGCGGTCGAGCCCGAGATCGAGGACCTCATCGCCGTGCTGCAGAAGATGGGCGCGCTCATCTCCCTGCAGACCGACCGCACCATCACCATCGAGGGCGTCGACGCCCTGGGCGGCTACGAGCACACGGCCCTGGCCGACCGCATCGAGGCCGGGTCCTGGGCCTGCGCCGCTCTGGTCACCCAGGGCGACGTGTTCGTGCGGGGCGCCCAGCAGAAGCCCATGGCGACCTTCCTCAACGTCTTCCGCCGGGTGGGCGGCGGGATCGAGATCCGCGAGGACGGCATCCGCTTCTTCCACCCGGGCACGCCGCTGCGCGCGATCGCGCTCGAGACCGACGTGCACCCCGGCTTCATGACCGACTGGCAGCAGCCGCTGGTGGTCGCGCTGACCCAGGCGGACGGCATCTCCATCCTCCACGAGACGGTCTACGAGAACCGCCTCGGCTTCACCTCCGCGCTGAACGACATGGGCGCCCGCATCCAGGTGTACCGCGAGTGCCTGGGCGGCTCGAGCTGCCGCTTCGGGCGCAGCAACTACAACCACTCGGCGGTGGTCTCGGGCCCCCACGCCCTCCACAGCGCCGACATCACCGTGCCCGATCTGCGCGGCGGCTTCTCCTATCTCATCGCCGCCCTCGGCGCGGAGGGCGCCAGCACCATCCGCGGCATCGACCTCATCGACCGCGGCTACGAGTCCTTCCGCGAGAAGCTCTCCGCCCTCGGCGCCGAGTACTGGGAGGAGGGGCGATGACGGCCAGCTCCCTCGCGCTGCGCGACATCCCTATCCCGGACTACTGCGATGTGGTGATCGTCCCCACCGGCGGGGTCGAGGAGACCGATCCGAGGGTCTGGGCCGAGGCGATCTTCGCCCACGAGAACTCGCCGCTGACCTCGCGGGGCCTGCGCGCCCTGCGCGATGAGACGGTGCGCCTGTTCGACATGGTGCCCCCGCCGCAGAAGGAGTTCGTGGCGGAGGAGGTGGTCGGCTCCGAGGCGCTGATCATCGACGACGACGACAAGCTCACCGTGCGCATCGGGGTCGCGCTGCTGCCCGGCGGCGAGCTGCTCCAGGTGACCACCGCGGTGAAGTACCGCTCGGTGCGCGGGCGGCTCGCCTTCGCCCCGCGCCGGCTCATGCACGCCGCCGCCGTCAACACCCTCGCCCGCCGCGCCCCCACCACCCTGCGCCGCCGCGCCCTCGCGGGAGACCCGCGCGCGGCGTCGCTGACCGGGCAGGTCTCGCGCAGGGCGCTCGGCCGGGGCCCCGCCGCGGGGCGATGACCGGCCTGCTGCGCAGCTGGGACGTGGGCACCGCCCGGATCCCGCCGCGCCGCGCCGGAGCGGTCATCGATCTCGCCCAGCTCCCGCTGCGGCCCCTGCTCACCCTCCTCGCCCGCCCGCGCTGGCAGGGCACCGAGCACTTCCCGGCGAGCGGGCCGGTGATCGCCTGCGGCAACCACCTCAGCGCCTTCGACCCCTTCGGCTACGGCCACCTGCTGCAGGCCTCGGGCATCGCCCCGCGGTTCCTCGCCAAGGAGTCGCTGTTCCGCCTGCCGGTGCTGGGCGCGCTGCTGCGCGGCGCCCGGCAGATCCCGGTGCGCCGCGGCACCACCCGCAGCGGCGACGCCCTCACCGACGCCCGCGCCGCGCTGGCCCGCGGGGAGCTGCTCATGATCTTCCCCGAGGGCACCTACACCCGGGATCGGGAGCTGTGGCCGATGCGGGCCCGCCTCGGCGCGGCCCGGCTCGCCCTGGAGACGGGAGCGCCGCTGCTGCCGATCGCGACCTGGGGCGGCCGCGCCCTGTGGCCCGTCGGCTCGCCCTTGCCGCGACCCCGCCCCGGGCGGCGCGTGCAGATGCTGGTGGGGGAGCCGTTCACCGTCGCGGTCCGCCCGGGCGAGACCACCCAGCAGGCGGCGCTGCGCGTCACCGAGGAGCTCATGGCCCGCATCGCCGCGCTGCTCGGCGAGCTGCGTGGAGAGCAGGCGCCGACCGTGCTGCACGACGGCCGACGGGACGCCCACCGCCCCGAGGTGGGACGCCCGCAGCGCGGCTACCGAGCCTGGAGGCAGACCTCATGATCGACCCGCCCGCCCCGACACACCGGCCCGCCGCGACACACCCGCCCGCCCCGCCCGAGGCGCCCGTCCCGCCCTCTCGGCCCCGCCTGGCCGTGCTCGGCGCCGGCAGCTGGGGCACCACCTTCGCCCAGGTCCTCGCCGATTCCGGCGCCGAGGTGATGCTCTGGGCCCGCCGCGAGGAGATCGCGCGCGAGATCCGCCAGGAGCACCGCAACAGCGCCTACCTGCCCGATCTCCTCCTGCCGGAGTCGATCCGCGCCGCTTCCCGCCCCGAGGAGGCCCTCGAGGGGGCCGACGGGGTGGTGATCGCGATCCCGGCCCAGGCGCTGCGCGGCACCCTCGCGGCATGGCCCGCCCTGCCCGAGCTCCCCGTGCTGTCGCTGACCAAGGGCATCGAGCGCGGCACCGACGCGCGCATCAGCGAGGTGATCGCCGCGGCCGGGGGAGTGGACCCCGCCCGCCTCGGGGTGCTCTCGGGACCGAACCTCTCGGCGGAAATCGCCGCACGCCGCCCGTGCGCGAGCGTCGTCGCCGCCCCCTCGCAGGATCTCGCCGATCTGTTCGCCGGATGGTGCGATGCGCCCTACCTGCGCGCCTACACCTCGACGGACGTGGTCGGGGTGGAGATCGCCGGTGCGGTGAAGAACGTCATCGCGATCGCCGTCGGCGCCGCCGCCGGGCTGGGCCACGGCCACAACACCACCGCGTCCCTCATGACCCGCGGCCTCGCGGAGATCACCCGCCTCGGCATCGCGCTGGGCGGGCGCCGGGAGACCTTCGCCGGGCTCGCCGGGATGGGCGACCTGGTGGCCACGTGCGCCTCCCCGCTGAGCCGCAACCATCGCCTCGGCCTCGCCCTCGGGAGGGGGCTCGACGTCACCGCCGCGGCCGCGGAGGTGGGGCAGACGGCCGAGGGCGTCGCCACCGCGCGGGCGGTCGCGGACCTCGCCTCCCGGCTCGGGGTGGACATGCCGATCACGCGCGCCGTCGTCGCCGTCGTGGACCATGGTGCGCGGATCGACGAGGTCACCACGGCCCTGCTGTCTCGCTCGGTCCGGCCGGAGTGAATATCCTCTGCGTATGAGAACCACCGTCGCCCTCCTGTTCGGCGGCCGCAGCGGCGAGCACGGCATCTCGTGCGTCACCGCCGGCGGCATCCTCGCCGCGATCGATCGCGAGCGCTTCGAGGTGATCGCCCTCGGCATCACCCGCGAGGGCCGCTGGCTGCACGTCTCCGACGACCCCAGCGACTGGACCCTGGTCGACGGGCGCGCCCCGGAGATCGATCCCAGCGGCAACGAGGTGCTGCTGCCGCACTCGCGCCACCGCCCGGGCGAGCGGATCACGCTGCGCACCGTGCGCGACGGCTTGATCCAGGACCTCGCGGACGTCGACGTGTTCTGGCCCCTCCTGCACGGCGTGTACGGGGAGGACGGGACCGTCCAGGGCATGCTCGAGATGCTCGACATCCCCTACGTGGGCAGCGGGGTGCTCGCCTCCGCCGCCGCGATGGACAAGGCGGCCACGAAGCTCGTGCTGCGCGCCGCCGGGCTCGACTGCGCCCCCGGCATCGTGGTGCACGAGGACCGCTGGGCGGAGGAATCGCACCGCGTGGCCACCTACCTGCGCCGGAACCATCCGCTGCCCTGGTTCGTCAAGCCCGCTCGGGCCGGCTCGAGCCTCGGCGTGACCCGGGTGACCGATCCCGCACAGCTCGAGGCCGCGATGAAGGAGGCCTTCGCCGAGGACCCCAAGGTGCTCGTCGAGGAGGGGCTGGACGCGCGCGAGGTCGAGTGCGGGGTGCTCCAGGGCGCGGATCGCCAGGAGCCGAGCACCACGCTGCCCGGCGAGGTGAAGGTGGGCCGGGACCTCGAGTTCTACGACTACGAGGCGAAGTATTTCGGCAAGGGCACGGTGAGCATCGACGTGCCCGCGGCGCTGCCTGACGCCGTGCTCGAGGAGGTCCGCGAGACCTCCTGCCGCGCCTTCCGCGCGCTCGGGCTCGAGGGCCTGGCACGGGTGGACATGTTCGTCACCTCCGATCATCGGGTGCTCATCAACGAGGTCAACACGATGCCCGGCTTCACCCCGTACTCGATGTTCCCGGTGCTGTGGGAGAACATGGGCCTCAGCTACGCGGATCTCATCGCGGAGCTGATCGAGCAGGCCCGCTCCCGGCGTCTCGGCGCGCGCTGAGGGCTAGCCCTCCGCGTCCTCCCCGGGGCCGATGCAGTAGTCCGTCGCCTCGATGTTCCGGGAGATCAGCTGGGTGAGGTCGAGCGCCGCCCCCGAGGGCTGGTCCGGTGCGGCCGCGTGCGGCACCGTCACGTCGATCGCGGGCTCGCGGCCGTAGGTGGTGTAGAGGAACATCCCGTCCTCGAGGTCGCGCACGATCCAGTCGACCTCCACCCCGTTGCCGTCGGTGAGCGTGGTGCACATGTCCGTGGTCGGACCGGGCGGGGTGGCACCGCAGCGCATCACCACCGTCGTGTCCCCGCTGCCCCACGCGGCGGTGCCCTGGCTCGAGGTCTCCACCCGTTCCAGGCCCAGCACCTCGGGCGGCGCACCGAGCATGATGTCGGCGCAGACGGGGTCCGTGGCGTCGGGGGCGGGAGGCACCTGGACGGCGCCGCAGGAGACCACGCCGAGGGCCATCAGGCCGGCGGCGGGCAGGGCGAGCAGGCGGGAACGGAGCACCCCAGGAGCCTACCGGGAACCTCCGGCGACCGGCGCGGGCGGCAGGTCCGGCAGACTGGGCACATGGCAGGCGAGACACCCCCCGGCAGCACCCCCGAGACCCCGCACGAGCCCGGCGCCGCGAGGACGCACGAGCACGGCACCGCGACATCGCGAGAGCGCAGCACCGCCCCTGCCGAGGCGGGTGCGGGGGAGGCGGCGCTCCTGGCGCGCATGCTCCCGCACCTCACCCTCGGGCCGGAGGTCGAGGTGGGCCCGGGCGATGACGCCGCCGTGGTGAGCCTGCCCTCCCCGCGGCTGGTGGCGACCACCGACACCCTCGTCGAGGGCTTCGACTTCCTGCCCCACACCACCACCGCCCGCTGGATCGGCCGCAAGGCCGCGGTGCAGAACCTCGCCGACGTCGCCGCGATGGGTGCCAGGCCCCTCGCCCTGGTCTCGGCGATCTCCGCCCCGGCCTCCACCGCGCCCGCCGTCTTCGAGGAGCTCACGATCGGGCTCACCGCCCGCGCCGAGGCCGAGGGCGCGAGCCTCGTGGGCGGGGACCTCGGCCGCGCCGACCGCCTCACCGTCACGGTCACCGCGCTGGGATCCCTGCCGCTCGAGCAGGCGCCGGTGCGGCGCTCCGGCGCCCGGGCCGGGGACGTCCTCGCGATCGGCTCCCCGCGCCTGGGCCGCTCGGCCGCCGGCCTCGCCCTGGTGCTCAGCGGGCGGGTGCTGCTGCGCACCCCGCGCGGCGGCCGGCCGACGATCGTGCTCGGCGGCATCCAGGAGCCGTCGGCCGCCGAGCTCGTGCAGTGGCACGACGCCCCGGAGCCGGACCTCTCGCTCGGCTGGGGTGCCGGCCGCGCTGCGCACGCGATGATGGACCTCTCCGACGGGCTGGTGCGCGACGGCGGCCGGCTCGCGCGCGCCTCGGGCCTCACCGCCGACCTCGACCCCACCGCGCTCGAGGCGGACGTCGCCCCGCTGACCGCCCTCGCCGCGGAGCTCGACGCCGACCCATGGGACTGGGTGCTGCACGGCGGCGAGGAGCACGCCATGCTCGCCGCCTTCGCCCCGGACGCGGTGCCGCAGGGCTTCCGCCCGGTCGGCCGCTTCCGGCCCTGCGGCCCCGAGGGCCCGACGGTGCTGCTGGGGGGCCGGGCGATCTCCGGCGCGGGCTTCGACCACTTCGCCTGAGCCCGACTAGCCTGGCGCAGGCGCCCCCGCGCCGCTCAGAACCCCGACCCGCCGGAGGACCTCCCATGCCGCTCACCGTCAAGGCCCTGCAGAAGACCGGCCCCGACCAGCCCTTCCGCGTCACCACGATCGAGCGCCGCGACCCGCGGCCCGACGACGTGGTCATCGACATCGCCGCCGCCGGGATCTGCCACAGCGACATCCACACGATCCGCAACGAGTGGGGCGAGGCGCACTTCCCGCTCACCGTGGGCCACGAGATCGCGGGCGTCGTCTCCGCGGTCGGCGCGGAGGTCACCGACTGGAAGATCGGGGACCGGGTGGGCGTGGGCTGCATGGTCAACTCCTGCGGCACCTGCCTCGAGTGCCGCGCCGGGCAGGAGCAGAACTGCCTCGAGGGCAACGTCGGCACCTACAACGCGACGGACGTCGACGGCACCATCACCCAGGGCGGCTACGCCGAGAAGGTCGTCGTCAACGAGCGCTTCGTGTGCCGCATCCCCGAGGAGATCGCCTTCGACGCCGCCGCGCCGCTGCTCTGCGCCGGCATCACCACCTACGCCCCGCTGCGCCGCTGGGGCGCCGGCGAGCAGGTCGACGGCCGGGCCAAGAAGGTCGCCGTGCTGGGCCTGGGCGGCCTCGGCCACATGGGCGTGCAGATCGCCGCGGCCATGGGCGCCGAGGTCACCGTGCTCTCCCGCTCCCTGAAGAAGGAGCAGGACGCCCTCGCCCTCGGCGCCGCGCGCGTGCTGGCCACCACGGAGGAGGACTTCTTCCGCACCCACCGCGGCGAGTTCGACCTGATCCTCAACACCATCAGCGCCGACATCCCCGTGGACCGCTACCTGGGTCTCCTCGCCCCGCGCGGCGTGATGGCCGTCGTCGGCCTGCCGCCCGAGAAGCAGCCCCTCGGCTTCGGTGCGCTGATCGGCGGCGGCAAGGTGCTCGCCGGATCCAACATCGGCGGCATCGCCGAGACCCAGGAGATGCTCGACTTCTGCGCCGAGCACGGCCTCGCCGCGAAGATCGAGACGATCGGGGTCGACGAGGCCGACGCCGCCTACGACCGGGTGGTCGCCGGCGACATGCACTTCCGCGCCGTCATCGACACCGCCACCTTCGCCGACGCCCCGGCGCAGTGAACAGCCGGTCCCGCCGGTTCCGCCCGGCCACGCAGACCGATGCGGAGCGGGACGGGCACCGCTTCGAGTGGCTGAAGCCCGACGGCTGGCGGACGGGCTTCCGCGCCCTGGTGCTCGAGCTCGCGGACCCCGACGCCGGAGCGAGGGTGATCGGGGTGGGCCGCATCGGCCCGAACCCCGTCCACCCCGGCCGGGACCTGGTCGAGCTCGAGATCGCCCCGGAGCACCGCCGCCACGGCCACGGCACAGCGCTTCTCCACGAACTCGGCAAATACAGCAATAAACCGCTGTTCAATAAGGCGGCACCGGGCTCGGAGCGCGAGCTGTTCCTGCGCACCCTCGGCGCCGTGACCTACCTCGAGGTGCCGCTGCTGCGCCTCGACGTCGCCGCGGAGCGCACCGCCCGCTGGGCGGCCGCGGTGCACGAGGGCCACGACGGGGGCGCCCGCGCGGTGCCGTGGAGCGACCTGCCGCGCGAGCAGGTGATCGACGCGCTCACCGACCGCTACCTCTGGCAGCACGCCAGCTGGTCTCCGACGGCGGCCCGCGACGTGGTCCGGCCGGTGGTGGGGGAGGAGTTCTACGAGGACTCCTCGCACGAGCACTCGATCGCCGTGGTGCGCGACGGGCAGATCACGGCGCTCGCCGATCTCTACCGCGGCGGGGCGGATGTGGAGGACGGCGAGGGCAGCGCGGGCGGCCGCGGCGCGGGCCTCTCCCGCGAGGGCTCCCTCGAAGCCGTCGACGCCGCCGCACCGCACGCCCGGGCGGACGTCGCACTCTGCCTCGCCGCCCTGCTGGAGCAGCTGCGCGCCGTCGGCGTCACCTCGCTCGACCTCGACAACCACCCCACCGACCCGCACACCGCACCGCTGCTGGCCACCCTGGACCGCGAGGAGGTCGATCCCGTGCACCTCCTGGAGATCCCCGGCGGGCTCACCGCGGTGCTGAGGGAGCTGCCCTGATGCCCGCCTCCGCGCCCACGATCCTCGCCACCAGCGCCGGCTATCGGCCTCATCCTCGGCTGCGCTTCGGATTCGGGCCGATGATCGCCCTCGCCGTCGACCTCGCCGCCGAGCGCGGGCCGCGCCGGGACGGCCCGCCGCGGATCTG
Source organism: Brachybacterium faecium DSM 4810 (assembly GCA_000023405.1). NCBI lineage: Bacteria > Bacillati > Actinomycetota > Actinomycetes > Micrococcales > Dermabacteraceae > Brachybacterium > Brachybacterium faecium. The sequence continues at coordinate 2,067,153 of CP001643.1, read as the reverse complement.
CAACATCGGCACCGCGAGCGGTGATGACAAGGGCTTCCAGCGGGACATGGAGGAGGCGGCGCGCGAGGCCGGATGCGTGCTGCACCACCTGAGCCTGTTCTCGCAGCCGAACGTCGAGGACGTCGAGGCCTACCTGCGCGGCTTCGACGTGCTCTGGGTCAACGGCGGCTCGGTGGTGAACCTGCTCGCGGTGTGGAGGGCGCACGGGCTGCCCGAGATCCTCGAACGGCTCTGGCAGGAGGGGGTGGTGCTCGCGGGCATCTCCGCAGGATCGATCTGCTGGTTCGAGGGCGGGGTCACCGACTCCTTCGGGCCCGAGCTCGCCCCTGTCACCAACGGTCTCGGCCTCCTGCCCGGCGCCAACGGAGTCCACATGGATTCCGAGGGGCGGCGTCGGCCGCTGCTGCGCGAGCTGGTGGCCGAGGGGACGCTCGGACCGGCGCTGTGCACCGACGACGGCACCGGCCTCCTGTTCCGCGGCACCGAGCTCGTCGAGGCGGTCTCCGAGGTCGACGGCGCGCGCGTCACGCGGATCGAGCGCGCCGCGGGCGGCGGCGTGACCGAGGTCGACCTTCCGGTGCGGCGGCTCGGCCGGGAGCTCTGACCGGCCCCGGGATGCACGAAAGCCCCCACCCCGAGGGGTGAGGGCTCACGCAGATGAGTCCTGGGCGGTCTCGCTCAGGCACCGAGCGTGCTGACCTTGCCTGCCTTGAGGCAGGAGGTGCACACGTTGACGCGCTTGCTGGTGCCGTTGATCACAGTGCGGACGGACTGGATGTTCGGGTTCCAGCGACGCGAGTGCCGGCGGTGCGAGTGGGACACGCTCTTGCCGAAGCGCGGGCTCTTGGCGCAGATGTCACACGTGGAAGCAGCCACTGTCGTCTCCTGGTACGTCGATGTTCTGATCGCGGTGCCCGCTCCACCCCCGCGCCGGAACGGCGGGGTCGGTGACCTGGGTGAGCACGGAGGTGCGGGCCCCCGGCGGTCAGGGCAACCACGGAATCATAGCCCAGATGCCTGTGGGCCTGAAGAGCGCGGGCATCCCGGGTGGTTGTGGATTCCACCACAGCGTCCCAGGGCAATGGCACGATAGGACCTCGCAGGTCCCTCCACGAGGAGACCGTACACACCGCTCACGAGGAGACGCCCGCATGGCCAGGAGGCAGGAGTCCGCCCGCGGCTCGATGCCGCTGTCGGAGCTGCTGAACTCCACCGAATCCCGGGCGATGGCCTCCTTCGGCGTGCGTGACCTCGACACCATGCTGCGCTTCGCGCCGCGCCGCTACGTGGTCCCCGCCCCGCTGCGCTCCCTGCGCGAGATCCACCAGGGGGAGGAGGTCAGCGCGATCGTCGAGGTGACCTCCGTGCACGACCGGGCGATGCGCAGCCGGCACGGCTTCATCCTCGAGGTCACCGTCTCCGACGGCACCGAGACCCTTCCGCTGACCTTCTTCCTCACCAAGAAGCACCAGGTCCAGTGGCATCGCGACCGGCTCCCGGTGAAGGCCCGGATCCTCGTGCGCGGCACCGTCGGCTACGACGACTACCGCGGCGCCCTCCAGCTCGCACATCCGGACTACGAACCGGTCGAGGACACCCCGCAGGGTCGCGCCTGGGCGCAGCGCCCGCGCCCCGTCTACCCGCTGCGCAGGAACATCTCGCAGAAGACCATGCGCGCGGCCACCGAGAAGGGGCTCGAGTTCGCCGACTCCCTCACCCGCCCGGTCCCCGAGAAGGTGCTCAGCCGCCGCGGCCTACCCCCGCTCGCCGAGGCCGCACAGCTCGTCCACCGCCCGCTCACCGTCGAGGACACCCGCCGCGGCCTGGCCCACCTCCGCTTCGAGGAGGCCTTCGTGCTGCAGGCGATCTTCGCCCAGCGCCGCGCCCAGGACGAGCGCACCCCCGCCCCGGTGCTCGCCGCCGAGGGGCCTCTCCAGGGCCTCTTCGACCAGCGGCTGCCCTTCATCCTCACCGAGGGTCAGCGCGAGATCGGCGCGAGCATCGTCGAGCGCATCGGGCGCGGCCATCCCACGAGCGTGCTGCTGCAGGGGGATGTCGGCTCCGGCAAGACGGTCGTCGCCCTGCGGGCCATGCTCCGCGCCGTCGACTCCGGCCACCAGGCCGCCCTCCTCGCCCCCACCGAGGTGCTCGCCGAACAGCACCACCGCACCCTCACCACGCTGCTCGGGGAGCTCTCGCGCGCCGGCCAGCTCGACGCCCATCCCGAGGCCACCCGGGTGCGGCTGCTCACCGGCTCCCAGCGCACCGCCCATCGCCGCGAGACCCTGCTCGACGTCACCTCCGGCCAGGCCGGGATCGTGGTCGGCACCCACGCGCTGCTCACCGAGAACGTCGAGTTCGCCTCGCTCGGCCTGGTCGTCATCGACGAGCAGCACCGCTTCGGGGTCGACCACCGCCGCCGCCTGCGCACCAAGGGCCCGGCCGGGCAGAGCCCCCACGTGATCGTCATGACCGCGACCCCGATCCCGCGCACGGCCGCGCTCGCCACCGTCGGCGACCTCGACGTGCTCACCCTGCGCGAGAGCCCCGGCCAGCGCGCGGGGGTGACCAGCTTCGTGGTCCACGAGAAGCTCCCCGCCTGGGAGCAGCGGATGTGGCAGCGCGCCGCCGAGGAGATCGCCGCTGACCGGCAGGTGTTCGTGGTGTGCGCCCGGATCGACGAGGACGACGCCGCCGACGACGCTCCCGCCCCGCCGGTCCTGGATGAGTACGGCCGGCCCCAGGCCCCCGCCCTCGCACCCGCCCGCGGCGTCACCCAGACCGCGCGTCGCCTCGCCGAGCGGGCCGAGCTCGCCGGCGCGCGCCTCGGCGTGCTCCACGGCCGCCTCACGGGCGAGGAGAAGCAGGAGATCATGGGGCAGATGGTGCGCGGCGAGATCGACCTGCTGGTCTCCACCACCGTCATCGAGGTGGGGGTCGACGTCCCCAACGCGTCGGTGATGATCATCCTCGACGCCGAGCGGTTCGGCGTCTCCCAGCTGCACCAGCTGCGCGGGCGCGTGGGGCGCGGCGAGCACGCCGGCATCGCCTTCTTCGACACCAGCGCCGAGGTGGGCAGGGAGCATTCCGCGCATCTGCAGCGCGTCGCGGATGCGGCCGACGGCTTCGCGCTCGCTGAGCTGGATCTGCACCGGCGCGGCGCGGGCGATCTGGTGGGGGAGGAGCAGTCCGGTCTGCAGCGCACCCTCACGCATCTGGACGTGCTGCGTGACGCCCAGGCGATCGAGCGGGCCCGCGAGGACGCCTTCGCCGTGGTCGCCGCGGACCCGGAGCTCACCGCCCACCCCGCGCTGGACGGCGCCATCGCGGATCGCCTGCGGGACGCCGATCCCGACGTGGAGAGGAGCTGACATGCCCCGCATCGTCTCCGGCGCCCTCGGTGGCCGCACCATCCCCGGCCCGCCCGGCAAGGGCACCCGGCCCACCTCCGACAAGGTGCGCGAAGCGCTGTTCACCCGCCTCGAGGGCTGGGACGCGCTCGCCGGCGCCCGGGTGCTCGATCTCTTCGCGGGCACCGGCGCGCTCGCCTTCGAGTCCCTGTCCCGCGGCGCGGAGCATGCCGTGCTGGTCGAGGTTCATGGGCGGACCCTCGCCCAGCTGCGCCGCACCGCCGCCGAGCTGGGCCTCGCCGAGCGCGCCGACGTCCGCGCCGGGAAGGCCGCCACCGTGGCGCGCGGACTCGCCGGCCATGACGCGACCCTCGTCTTCCTCGACCCGCCGTACGACGTCACCACGGAGCATCTCGAGCAGCTGCTGCTCACCCTCCGGCCCGCCCTCGCCGACGACGCCCTGGTGGTCGTGGAGCGGTCCTCGCGCACCCGCCCGCTCGTCTGGCCCGAGGGCTGGGCCGATGACGGCACGAAGACCTACGGCGAGACCGTGCTGCAGTTCGGCGGCCCGGCCTGACGCTCGACTCCTGGTCCTGACGCTCGACTCTCCGGCGCGACTCGCAGCGCCCCGGTGCGAGAGTCGTCCCGAGCCGTCGTGCCCACATTCTTCGCCCCGCGGTGGCGAGGGGGATCTCGATGTGCATTCCCGCACGCGTGGCCCTGAGCGGTCGTGATGCGGAAGAGGGGAGGGGGCGGCGTGGGTGAATGCGTGCGCCTACGCGGCCCTCCCTGCAAGTGACCTGCGGGTACCCACACGATGAGCATTCACTGTGGAGCACCCGCTGCCCTCCCCACATCACCGCCATCCACATTTCCTCAGGGAACTCAGTGAGGCCCTGGCGCATATCGTTCAGGTGTTCTAATCTGGGGAGACGACGATGTCTGCGACGGCGAGGTCGCGATGGGATGCAGGGGGAGGATCATGGGGGAGCTGCACGCGGAACCGCCCCGTCCTCCGGTGAGTGCCCGCACACCCCTGACGCCGCAGTCCCTCGTCGAGCGGGCCGAGGTCGCACCGCACACCCCGGAGGCCGAGACGGTGCTGCGCCTCTTCCGCCGCCGCAGCCGGGAACACGCCGCCCTCTACACCGCGGAGATGCGGGACCTCGCCTCCCTCTGGTCCGAGGAGGACGAGGGGAACGAGAAGGCGCTGAACGCACTCGCCGCCGCAGCGGGCCTGCGGGCGAAGCTGCCCCGTGCAGAGGATCGACTGCGCGATGCCCATCTCGCCGTCACCGACCTTCCCGCGTGCTTCGCGTGCGTGGAGAGCGGGATCCTGCCGGTGGAGTGGTTCGAGTGGCTGATCCGCAGCGTCCTGCGCCTCGCCCCGGCCCAGCGCCGCCAGGTCGATGAGCGGGTCGCCGCCTGGCAGCTCGACTCGATCGACGTCGAGCGCTTCTACCGCGAGCTGCGCCACCTCGTGGAATGGTTCGGCAGGGCAGCGGTCCAGGAATCGCCGGAGGAGCAGCGCAGCGTGTTCATCCAGCCGTCCCCGGACGGCGACGGCACGGCATGCCTCATGATCCGCGGGCCGATCCCGGAGATCACCGGCTTCGGCCACCGTCTCGACGCCGCCGCGCGCGCCGTCCAGGACGCCCAGCGCGACGCTCTGACGACGGGTGCGCCGATCCCCTTCGACCTCGACGGGGACGTCGCCCGCGAGGGCCGCAAGATGTCCCTCGCCGCCCTGCGGTACGCGATCGCGGTGCGCGCGATGCTCGAGACCGGGCCGGTCGAGGTGCCCGAACCCGCCTTCCGCCTCTCCGTCGTGGTGCCCGTCCTCACGCTGCTCGGCCTCTCGCACGCCCCCGCGACCCTCGACGGCACGATCCCGATCCCGGCACGGATGGCGCGCCGGCTCGCCGCGAAGGCCCCCGCCTTCGAGCGCGTGCTCACCGACCCCGTCACCGGGGACTACCTGCCCTCGGCGTCCCTCACCTACCGGCCCAGCGCGGCGATGGCCGAGAACCTCCGCCTCATCGATCCCGTGTGCGCCGTCCCCGGCTGCACCCGCAACGTCATGACCGTCGGGGAGATGGACCACGTCGAGGAGTTCGACCACGAGCATCCCGAGCGCGGCGGCCCCACCGAGATCGCGAACCTCCACCGCCTGTGCAGGATCCACCACCGGATGAAGACGGCCGGCCTGATCGACCCCGACCGCGACCCGGACACCGGCATCACCCGCTGGCGGATCGCCGGCACCCTCGAGCGCGAGGTCGCCCGGAACACCGACCTGATCACCCGCGAGCTCTCCGAGAAGCTCGAGCATGCCTGGGAGCAGTACCACGGCGACCTCGAGATCGAAGCGCTGACGACGCAGAGGATCTTCGACGAATCGCCGGCGGAGATCGCCGACCGGGAGGAGTCGTACCGGTGGGGAATGCACCTGCTCGAGTACTACTCGGATCCGGAGTACGACGAGGGGGACGACCCCGGACCGCCACCCCTCGCACCCCTGCCCCAGCACGCCCCGCCGCCGTTCTGATCCCGCCGCTGCTCAGCCCCCGCCGCTGCGCGCACCACGGCGCTACCCTGACCCGATGATGCGCCGCCTCCGCGATCTCGACTGGCCCCTGACCACCGCGCGCCTCACGCTGCGACCGGGGCGGAGCGAGGACGCCGTCGCGATCTGGCCCTGGTACCGGCTCCCCGAGGTGCAGGAGTGGACCACCACGCTGAGCCCGACGCTCGAGGCCCACCAGGAGCACTGGGACGACGAGCTCGAATCCGCCGTGGTGGGCCTGCACCGCGGCCGAATCGTCGCCGTCGGCAAGGTCGAACGCCAGGACGCCTGGTCCCAGAGCGATATGAGGGACAGGGCCGCCGGGCAGCAGGCCGAGGTCGGCTGGGTGCTCGATCCCGCTGCACAGGGGCGGGGGCTGGGCACGGAGCTCGCCGCGGCCCTGCTCGACCTCGCCTTCGACGGGCTCGGCGTGCGCCGCGTCGAAGCCGCCTGCTTCGCCGACAACCTCGCCTCCCGCCGTGTGATGGAGAAGATCGGGCTGCGGCTCGAAGGAGTGTTCCGCGGCGAGTCCCTGCACCGCAGCGGCCGCTGGCTCGACGGAGCCTCCTACGCCCTGCTGGCGAGCGAGCACCGGGCGCGGATACTGGAGCCATGACCTCTCTCACGGCCACCTTCACCGTCGACCTCACCCCCGCCGAGATCCTCACCGGCGCCGCCGACTGCTTCGACCTGGTCAAGGCCTGGAGCGGCGCCCTCGAGGGCACCTCCCGCGGCGTCATGCTCACCGCCGGCGACCCCGCCAGCGGCAGCGCCTCCTACGTCGCCACCGAGCTGTTCGAGGGCAGCCTCGACGGCCGCGAGGGCACCCTCGTGCTCCAGCAGCTCGGCACCATGACCGATGGCGACCCCACCCTGCAGTACGTCATCGCCCCCGGCTCCGGCACCGGCGCCCTCGCAGGCGTCACCGGCGCCCTCATGATCGGCACGATCGACGACGACGGCCACCACGAGGTGACGATCGAACTCACCTGAGCTGTCCAGGCACGGCGCACTAGAGTGGCGCCATGAGCACCGTCGTCCTGCCCGGCTCGTTCGATCCCTTCACCCTGGGGCACCTCGACCTCACCCGTCGGGCCGCCGCGCTCGGGCACCACGTGATCATCGCCGTCTCCCACAACCCCTCCAAGCAGGGGACGCTGGATCTCGAGACGCGCAAGGCCGCGATCACCACGACCCTCGAGCAGGAGGACCTCTCCGGCGCCGTCGAGGTGCGCACGCTGCCTCGCGGGCTGCTGGTGGACTTCTGCCGCGAGGTCGGCGCGACCGCCGTGATCCGCGGCCTGCGCTCCCAGCTCGACCTCGCCTACGAGGAGCCGATGGCGCGCATGAACCATCACCTCGCCGACGTCGACACCGTCTTCCTGCTCACCGACTCGGCCTGGTCGCACATCTCCTCGTCCCTGGTGCGGGAGGTCCACGGCCTCGGCGGTGACGTCTCCGACATGCTCCCCGGCCCCTCCCTGGACGCGCTGCGCGCCGCTGCGGCCGTATCCTGAACGACCCCCTCGTCGCACGCAGCTCGACGACGCACCCGCTCGGCGCACGCCTCCTCGTGACGCACACACCCCCTCGACACAAAGGACCGTCCCCGATGTCTTCCGACAACGCCCCTGACACGACGCTCGACACCGCCCTGCTGTTCGACGTGGTCGACCTCGTCGGCCGCACCGGATCGCACCGCCACGTCGAGCGCACCGTCCCCGCCCCGCCCCGGGAGGCCGGCGGCGTCGCCATGCAGGTCCCCGAAGGGCAGGACATCGCCGTCGAGGCCGAGCTCGAATCGGTGGTCGAGGGCATCTACGCCCACGGCACCGTCACCGCGCACCTCGAGGGCGAGTGCTCCCGCTGCCTGGACCCCGTCGACCAGGACGTCACCGCCCGACTCGACGAGCTGTTCATGTACCCCGAGAAGGTCAAGGCCGAGGAGAAGGAGGACACCGAGCTCCTCCAGGGCGATGACGTGAACCTCGGCCCGCTGGTGCGCGACGCCCTCGCGATGGAGGCCGACGAGCGCCCGCTGTGCCGCGAGGACTGCCCCGGCCTCTGCGCCCAGTGCGGCTTCCGCATGGAGGACGACCCGGACCACGCGCACGACATCATCGACGACCGCTTCGCCGTGCTGCAGGGCCTGTTCGACGAGGCGTCGGAGGAGGGCGCCGAGGATACGGCGAAGGGCGAGGAGGCCTGATGGCGCGCAGGCGCCGCGCCACCGAGGCCGCCGCACCGCAGGGCCTGCTGGAGCGCCTCCCGCTCGACGCCGGGCAGGGCGCGGACCTCCAGGACTCCGGGCTGCTGGAGCTCTCGCTGACCCATCGCTCGTACTCCTACGAGAACGACGGCCTGCCCCACAACGAGCGCCTGGAGTTCCTCGGCGACGCCGTGCTCCAGCTCGCGGTCACCGAGCATCTCTACGCCGCGCATCCCACGCTGCCGGAGGGGGACCTCGCCCGCCGTCGCGCCGCGACCGTGAGCACGCGGGCGCTCGCCGTCATCGCCTCGAAGCTCGACCTCGGCGCGTACGTGCGCCTGGGCCGCGGGGAGGACCTCACCGGCGGGCGCGCGAAAGCTTCGATCCTCGCCGACACCACCGAGGCGGTGATCGGCGCCGTCCACCTCGCGCTCGGGCAGGACGTCTCCCGCCGCTTCGTGCTGGACCTGCTGCGGCCGCTGCTGGACTCGGACGAGTTCCTCGAGGCCGGCTACGACTTCAAGTCCCGGCTGCAGGAGATCGCCGCCGCCGAGGGGGAGAACGTCACCTACGCCCTCAGCGAGTCCGGTCTCGAGCACCAGAAGGTCTACACCGCCACCGTCACCGTGCCGGGGATCGTCACCGCCCGCGGCGACGGCGCCTCGAAGAAGGACGCCGAGCTCGCCGCCGCGCAGAACGCGGTGCGCGGGGTCCTCGCCGAGCGCGGCGAGACCCTCATCCCGCGGGGCTGACCGGATGCCCGAGCTGCCCGAGGTCGAGGTGGTCCGGCGCGGCCTCGCGCCCCGCACCCTCGGCCGCACGATCACGGATGTCGAGCTGCTCGACGCCCGCATCATCCGCCGCCAGGCCGGGGGAGCGGACCGGTTGCGCGCCGCGCTCGAGGGCAGCGCCCTCACGGCCGTCGCCCGTCGCGGCAAGTTCCTGTGGTGGCGGCTGGCCGATCCCGACGGCGCGGACACCGGCGAAGCGCTGATGGGCCACCTCGGGATGAGCGGCCAGCTGCGGTTCGCGACCCCGGGAGCCCCCGCCGCCGCCCCGTCGGCCGCCTCCGAGGGGCCCGCCTCCGATCCGCTGCGCCACCGCCGTCTCTCCCTCCACCTCGACGACGGCGCGCGCCTGGACCTGGTCGACCAGCGCCTCTTCGGCGGGTTGTGGACGAGCCCGCTGGTCGAAGCGGCCGACGGCTCTCTCGCCGCGGTGGGCAGCCCCGACGCGCTGCTGCCCGAGGGCGCCGCCCACATCGCCCGCGATCTGCTCGACCCGGCCGCGGACCTGCCCGCCATCGCCCGCGCGCTGCGCACCCGCCGCAGCGCCGTGAAGACCCTGCTGCTGAACCAGGAGATCGTCTCCGGGATCGGGAACATCTACGCCGACGAGGCGCTGTGGGCGGCCCGCACCCGCTACGACACCCCCGGCACCGCGCTCAGCCAGCGCCGAGCCCTCGGAATCCTCCGCGCCGCGCGGGCGGTGATGGAGCGGGCGCTCGAGGTGGGCGGCACCAGCTTCGACGCGCTGTACGTGAACGTCGACGGGCGCAGCGGCTACTTCGCCCGCTCCCTGGCGGCGTACGGGCGGGAGGGTGAGCCGTGCACCCGGTGCGGTAGATTGCTTCGTCGGGTGGTCCATCAGGGCCGAAGCAGCCATTACTGCCCCCGATGCCAGCGCAGGACGACGTGAAAGGACGCCCCGTGACAGCGACCGAGAAGGCAGATCCGATCCGCGTGATGCTCGTGGACGATCACGAGGTCGTCCGCCGCGGCATCGTCACCGTGATCGATGCCAGCGGGGCGCTGCGGGTGATCGGGGAGGCCTCCTCGGTGGCCGAGGCGAACCGTCGCCTGCCCGCGATCCGCCCCGAGGTGCTGGTGGTGGACCTGCAGCTGCCCGACGGCACCGGCATCGACGTCATGAAGACGGCCCGCGAGCTCGATCCCGAGCAGCGGATGCTGGTGCTGACCAGCTTCGACGACGTCGCCGCGCTGCGCGAGTCCCGCGCCGCCGGGGCCGCCGGGCTGATGCTGAAGTCCGCCCGCTCGCAGGAGATCGTCGAGGCGATCAAGGCCGTGCACGCCGGCCGGGCGGTCTGGCCCGCCGACCATGTCGAGGAGGGACCGGAGCTGTCCGACTCCGATCAGCGGATCGTGGAGCTGATCGGCGACGGGCACTCCAACCGCGAGATCGCCGATGCGCTCGGCATCGCGGAGAAGACCGTGAAGAACCGCGTGACCATCATCCTGCAGGCCTTCGGCATGCAGCGCCGCACCCAGGTCGCCGCGATGGTGGCCGCCCGCCGCCGGGCCGGGTGGAAGCAGCAGTGACCGGCGGGGCGCCCGCCGCCCCGGAGAGGACGCCGCTCAGCTCGTGGGCGGCAGCGTGACCCGCCACGAGATCATCGTGCCCGGCTCGAGGCCCAGGGCATCGACCCAGCCGGAGTGACGGCGCGCTCGCGAGGAGATGTTCGCCAGGCCGCTGCGGCGCCGCACCGTGGGGTCGATCCCGCGGCCGTTGTCGGAGACGTTGACCTGCACCACCCGGTCCACCCCCTCGGAGAACACGCTCACCGAGACCGCGACCGCAGTGGCATGCGCGTGGCGTGCCGCGTTGGCGAGGCATTCCCGCACCACGGCGACCACGTCCTCCGCGATCTCGGGCGGCAGCTCGGCGTCCATCTCCGCCGGATGCGGGGGCAGGCGCATCGAGGGCACGAAGCCGAGACCCGCGGTGGCCAGGCCCACCTCGTGGCGCAGCTGCTCGGTGAGCGTCGCCTCGGTGCGCTCGCGGCGCAGGGACTGCACGATCTGCCGGATCTGGGCGACGGCGTTCTCGACCCCCTGCACCGAGGTCGCGACCGAGCTGCGGATCCGCGCATTCGACGGGGTCATGCCGGGCGCCTCGAGCGAGTCGACGAGCGCCTCGAGCTCCATCCCCACCGCGAACAGCTCCTGGATCGCGAGGTCGTGGAGGTCGCGGGCGATGCGTCCGCGCTCGTCGTCGATCTCCGAGCTGACCCCCAGGGTCGGGGCGCGCAGGGTGAGGGCGAGGAGGCCGGCCAGGGCATCGAGCCGTTCCCGGTCCGCGGCGGTGAAGGGCGTGCCGTCCGCGGGCCGCAGCACGGCGAGCGCTCCCAGGCCGTGCTCGGCGGCGTCGACCACGCCCACCAGCGCGCGGGGCGGCTGTGCGCCGAGCTCGAGGTCCTCGATCGCCTCGAGCACGTCGGCGTCGGCGCGGTGCAGTGCTGCCCCGGTGGCGGAGTCGGGCGGGATCTCCGCGCCCAGCAGCTCGGCGGCATCCGGCCCGTCGACCAGCTCGACGCTCCAGCTCTCGGCCGTCAGCGGCATCACCAGCAGCGCGTTGCGGGCCGCGAGGTCCGTGCGGGCGGAGTGCAGCAGCAGATCCAGCAGGTCCTCGGTCTCGCCGCCGGCGAGCACGGCGCCGCCGAGGTCCTGGATCCGTGCACGGTCGGCGCGGACGGAGGGGATGGTCGACGGCTGGGGAGTGCTCACTGGTGCTCCTGGAGGCGGAGGATCGGCGTCCCGTCCGGGATCGCCTCGACGCGGTGGGTGACGACGACGACGGTACTGTCCGCGGGGACCACCGAGGAATCGCCCGGGGTGAGCAGCGAGCCCAGCAGCGCGTCGCCGCGGGCGGTGTCGAGATGCTCGGTGGGCTCGTCCAGCAGCAGCACCGGACCACCGCGCACCACGGCGCGGGCCAGCAGCAGCCGGCGCCGCTCCCCGCCGGAGACGGTGGTGCCGTCGGGGCCGAGCACCGTGTCGATCCCGTGAGGCAGGGTCTCCACCCAGTCCCGGAGGCCGACGATCGCGAGCGCCGCGCGGATCTCCTCCTCGCCCAGACCGCCCCGCACCACCTTCAGGTTCTCCCGCACGGTGGTGGCGAACACGTGGGCGTCCTCGGCGAACAGCGTCACCCCGGCGCGCACCTCGGCGGCGGCGAGGCCGGCGATGTCCTGCCCGGAGAGCTCGACGCGCCCCGCGAGCGGCGCCAGCAGCCCGGCGAGGGTGGCCAGCAGCGTGGACTTTCCGCAGCCGGAGGGGCCCACCACCGCGAGCCGCGCTCCGGGCGGAAGCTCGAGGTCCAGCTCCCGCACCCGCGGCGCCTCCGGCGACCAGCCCGCCGTGAGGCCGACGGCGCGCAGCGTCGGGACGCCGTCGGCGGGGCCGGGCCCGCCCGCCGGGGCGCGGTCCGGGGCGGTGGCCTGCGGGCCGGGGCCGACCAGCTCGGAGAGCCGTTCGGCCGCGGCCCGGGAGCGGGCGCGCTGCGAGGCGGCCGCGGGCAGGGCGGTGGCCGCCTCGAAGGAGGACAGCGGGAGCAGCAGCAGGATCCCGATCTGCCCGGCGCTCGCCGCACCGGAGGACCACAGGTCCGCCCCGGCCAGCAGCGCGCCCGAGACCGCGAGGATCATCGACAGCGGCACCGTCGCCGCGGCGATCGCCGCGGGCAGAGCCGCCCGGTCGATCGCGGCATCGTGCGCGGCCTGACGCTCCTGCAGCAGGTCGAGCGCGCCGTCGAGCCGCCCCTCGAGGCGCAGGGAGGTGGCGTCATCGAGGATCTCGAGCGTCTGCGCGCTGACCCCGGAGCGGGTGGTGAGCACCGCCAGCTCGGACAGCCGTGCGGCGCGGTGGGCGGCCAGCGGGCCGAGCACGCTCGCGAGCACGAGCGCGGCGAGCATCGCGAGGGCCGCGGGCGGCGAGAGCGCCGCGAAGGTCGTCAGCACCGCCACGCCCATCACCACCGCGACCGCCGCGGGCACGAGCGCCTTGATGACGTGGTCGCCGAGCTCCTGGGCGTCGTCTCCGAGGCGGGACAGCAGGTCGCCGCGTCGCAGCCGGCTCAGCGCATCGTCGGTGCGTGCCGCGAGCGCGGTGAACAGATTGGTGCGCAGCGCGACCACGCCGCGCAGCGCGACGTCATGGGTGAGCATCCGTTCGACCCAGCGGAACACGCCGCGGGAGACGCCCAGCGCCCGCACAGCCACCACCGCGACCGTGAGGTCGAGCACCGGCGGCATGGTCCACGCGCGGGTGACGAGATAGGCGGAGACCGCGGCGAGCGCGAAGGCGGAGCCGAGCGTCGCGCAGGCGGCGAGCACGGCGGCGAGCAGCCGGGCGCGGGGGATCTCGAGCGCCTGCTCGGCGCGGCGCAGGGCGGAGGGGGCGGCGCTCATCGGGAGGCCTCCACACGGGCCACGTCGTCGGCCGCGTCCACCAGGCGGGAGCGGTGCGCGATGACCACCACGGTGCGCCCGGCGGCGCGCAGGGCGGCGATCAGCTCGAGGACCACCTGCTCGGCCGCGCCGTCGAGGTGGGCGGTGGGCTCGTCGAGCACCACGAGCGGGGCGGGGGAGAGCACCGCCCGGGCGAGCGCGAGGCGCTGCCGCTCCCCGAGGGAGATGCCGCGACCGGACCGGCCGAGATCCGCGTCCCAGCCCCGTTCGGCGATCACCGTGTCGAGGCTGGTCGCCGCGGCCGCGGCCTCGAGTGCGTCCTGGTCGGCGTCGGGCCGCGCGGCGGCGAGCACGGACCGGATCGTGCCGGGCGGCAGCACGGGGCGCTGGGGGAGCCAGGCGACCTGCTCCCACAGGCTGCGCCGCCGGACCTCGTGCACGGCGGTCACGGCGCCGTCGGCGGCGATGATCTCGGCGCGGCCCTCCTCGGGTTCCAGCAGCCCCAGCAGCACCTGCGCCGCGGTGGTCTTCCCGGCGCCCGAGGGGCCGGTCAGCGCGAGCACCCGCCCGGGGCGCACCGTGAGCTCGGCGCGCTGCGGGGCGAGGCCGTCCCGCGAGCGGACCGAGACGCCGCGCAGGGCGAGGGCGGCGCCGTGCAGGTCCGGAGCGGGGCGGGCACCGTCGGCGGGGATCGGTTCGTCGAGCACCGCGAAGGCGGCGCCGACCGCGGCGAGCCCGTCGGTGGAGGCGTGGTACTGGGCGCCGACGTTGCGCAGCGGCTGGTAGACCTCCGGGGCGAGCACCAGCACCGCGAGCGCGGGCAGCAGCGCCATCTCGCCGCCCACCAGGCGCAGGCCGATGCTCACGGCGATCAGCGCGACGCACAGCGTGGCCAGCAGCTCGAGCACCATCGAGGAGAGGAAGGCGTACTTCAGCGAGCCCATCGCGGAGGCGCGATGGCGGTCCCCGAGCCGGCGCACCGTCTGCTCCGGTCCCTTCTCGCGGCCCAGGGCCCGCAGGGTGGGCAGGCCCTCGGTGAGGTCCAGCAGCTGCGACCACAGCGAGCGCATGTCCCCCAGCAGCTTCTCGGAACGGCCCACGGTGAGCTTGCCGACCAGGATCATGAACAGCGGCACCAGCGGCAGGGTGAGGACGGCGATGACGGCGCTGAGCGGATCCAGCAGCGCGATGGTCAGCAGGCACAGCGGGGTCACCGTGAGCGAGAGCAGCAGCTGCGGCACGTACCCCACCAGGTAGGGACGCAGGTTCTCGATGCCGGTGGTGGCCAGCGCGGTGAGGTCCGCGCCGCGCCCCGCCCCGGCCCGGGGGCCCAGGCGCGCGGCATGGCCGACGATCCTCGCCCGCAGATCGCTGATCGCGGCGGTCGCGGCCCGATGCGCGGTCGCCTGCTCGAGCAGCACCGTCCCGGCGCGCACCGCGAGCGCCGCCACGAGCGCGAGCAGCAGCTCGGGCGTCGCGAGCGGCATCACGCCGTCCACCAGCAGCGCGGAGCCCAGGCGGGCGATCACCACAGCGGTGACGATCACGCAGCCGGCCTGCACCAGGCCCAGCACCACGGTGCGCGCCACGTGGCGTCGCGCCGCGCGGACCTCCCGCACCAGGCGGGGGTCCAGCGGCGGCTGGCGGCGTCGCGGTGCCGGCGGGGCGGGGGCGTCGGCAGGCCCGGGGGCGGGCGCGGTGGCGCTCCCTGGGTCGGGACCGTGGGCGGTGGGTGCGGCGGCGGTGGTCATGGGCCGGGGTCGCTCATTCCTGCTCGAACGCTTCCCGGTAGCCCTTGCGGGCCTTCTCGAGCAGCTCCGCACCGGGAGCCGGCGAGTCCTCGTCGCTCACCCGGTGGCGGAACACGCGATAGGTCCACACGGTGTAGGCGAGCACCACGGGCATGAACACGCACAGCGCCACCAGCATCACGGTCAGGGTGTGGCCGGTCGAGGAGGCGTTCGCGACGGTCAGCGAGTTCGCGGCGTCGTTCGTTGCCGGCAGCACGTAGGGGAACAGCCCCCCGAACAGGGTGATCACGGCGCCCGTGATCGCGGCGGTGGTCGCGCCGAAGGCGAGCCCCTCCCGGCCCTGCCGGTTCAGCGGCACCACGGCGAGCAGGCCCAGCGCGGCGACGGCGAGCGGGATCAGCGTGAGCGCGCTGTGGGAGTGGGCCAGCTGGTACCAGAGCAGGAACGCGGCACCGGCGACGAGGGCGGGCCAGGCCAGGATGCCGGCGAGCCGGTTCGCGTCCTCCCGCAGCCGCCCCTCGACCTTGAGCGCGAGGTACAGGGTGCCGTGCAGCCAGAACAGCAGCACGAACACCAGCCCGCCCAGCAGGGCGAAGGGGTTCAGCAGCTCCAGCAGCGTGGTGGTCACCCAGCGGTTCTCGTCGATCGAGACCCCGGCGACGATGTTCGAGAAGGCCACGCCCCACAGCAGGGCCGGGGCGAAGCCGCCGATCACGTGCACCACGTCCCAGCCGTTGCGCCAGCGCTCGCTGTCGACCTTCTCGCGCCACTTGAAGGCGCACACCCGCACGATCAGCACCACCAGCAGGAGCAGCAGGGCGAGGTAGAAGCCGGAGAACAGCGTCGCGTACCACTCGGGGAAGGCGGCGAAGAGCAGCGCGCCGCCCGTGATCACCCACACCTCGTTCCCGTCCCAGACGGGCCCGATGGTGCGCAGCACGGTGCCGCGGGTGCCGGTGCCGCGCCGCCAGAACGTGGCGACGTTCATCTGCACCCCGAAGTCGAAGCCCTCGAGCACGAAGTAGCCCAGGAAGAAGAAGGCGATGAGGAAGAACCACAGGGTCTCGAGGACCGTGGGGTCGAGCATGGCGTCCATGATCCGGTGGGTCCTGTCTCAGTAGTCGAAGGAGAGGGTGGGGGTGTCGAGCTCGCCGCTGTCCGGGTCCCGCTTCGCCAGCGGAGCACCGCGGAGCGCGGCCCGGCGCATCATCTCGAACCAGAGCACCGCCAGCACGCCGTAGACGAGCGTGAACGCGGCCAGCGAGGTGAGCACCATCCAGCCGGGATGGTTCGAGACGCCCTGCATCGTCATCAGCCGCACCGTGGGGTCCAGGGGATTGGGGTGGACCACCCAGGGCTGGCGGCCGATCTCGGTGAAGACCCAGCCGGCGGAGTTCGCGAGGAAGGGCATCGGGATCGCCAGCACGGCGAACCACGCGAAGGCCTTCGAGCCGGTGGTGCGCGCGGCCTCGCCCTTGCCGCGGGTCACCCACAGGGCCCAGAACGCGAGGATCCCGCTGAAGGCGGCCAGGCCCATCATCAGCCGGAAGGACCAGTAGGTGACGAAGAGGTTCGGGCGGTAGTCGGCGGCGACCTCGTCGCCGTTGATGTCCAGAGCCGTCTCGCCGAACTGCTCCTTGTACTGCGCGTTGAGGTCGTCCACGCCCTGCAGCTCGGCGTGCGGGTCGTTGGTCGCCAGGATCCCGGTCACGTACGGGATCTCGATGAGGTGGGTGACGCCGTCGCAGTCCTCGCTGAAGGCGTTGGGCCCGCCGACGGTGAGGATCGAGAACGGCACGTCCGTCTGCGTCTCGCACAGCGCCTCGGCGGAGGCCATCTTCATCGGCTGCTGCTCGAACATGAGCTTGGCCTGCACGTCACCGGAGATCACCAGCACCAGGGCGGAGACGAACATCGCGATGACGCCGAAGCGCACGGTGGGCCGGTACAGATCGCGCGCGGCGAGGTGCTGCTCCTGGCCCTCCGGCGTGTCCAGGCCCAGGGCGCGGGCCCGGTTGTGGTGGCGCACCATGTGCCAGGCGGCGACACCCGTGAGGAAGGCGCCGGCCACCAGCCACGCGCCGGAGACCACGTGTGGGAAGGCCGCCATCGCGGTGACGTTGGTGAGCACCGCGAGGATCGAGCCCTGCGAGGGGTCGAGCTCGGCCCGGCCCGTCTCCGGGTTCAGCATCGCGCCGACGGGATGCTGCATGAACGAGTTCGCGGCGATGATGAAGTACGCCGAGAGGGTGGTGCCCAGCGCCACCGCCCAGATGGTGAGCAGGTGGATCTTCTCGGGCATCTTGCCCCAGCCGAAGATCCACAGCCCCAGGAACACGGATTCGAGGAAGAACGCGGCGAGGCCCTCGAGCGCGAGCGGTGCGCCGAACACGTCGCCCACGTAGCGGGCGTACTCGGACCAGTTCATGCCGAACTGGAACTCCTGCACGATGCCGGTGGCGATCCCGATGCCGAAGTTCACGATCAGCATCGAGCCGAAGAACTTGGTCATCCGGGTCCAGGCGTCCTTGCGCAGGGCGTCCTTCGCGTACACCGCGCGGGTGTGCATGATGGCGACGAGCAGCGAGAGCCCGATCGTCAGCGGCACGAAGATGAAGTGGTACACGGTGGTGATGCCGAACTGCCACCGTGCGAGGTCGAGGGCATCCATGTGGGGGAGTACTCCAGTGAGGGGGCGACACGCTGTCATGAAAGCTACGCCCCTGCCGCTGGGAGGGACAGGACCATGGTCCTGGTGGCACGGCCCCGCAGGTGGGCGGCCGGAGCGCATGTCCTCCGCGGCCGAGAAAGCGCCCTGTGCCATACTGGCCGAGGCACTCTTCCGCTCCGTACCGGGTGGGGGAACCTCCCGGCGTCGTGACGTCGGAGCACCGGCTACGCGGACGACCGCGACCGCAGTGCTCCCGCGCTCGGCATCGCAGCGCTTCCACGGTGGAGCTGCGCGACGGTGAGGGCTTGAGACTTCCGTCCTCAGCGACGATGACCAGACGGGACCAGGGTGCGCTGGTCCTCCAGAAGGAGACGGCCGCATGGCTGACAGCACCCACGAACCCGAGAACGACACGTCGGAGACGCAGAACCCGCCCCCCGCGCGCCGCCGCCGGCGCGCCGGCGCCCCTGCCGGAGCCCCCGCCTTCACCCCGCCGACGGTCCCGGAGCCGGAGAGCACCGCCCCCCGCACCGTGGTCGCCGCGCAGGAGGACGTCCCCGCCGAGCCCGCGCCCACCACGCCCACGCGTCGCCGCCGCCGCGCCGGCGCACCCGCGGGAGCGCCGACCGCCCCCGCCGCCGAGGTCGGGACCGCCCGGAGCGAGACGCCCGAGCGTGCAGCGCCGGTGGACGAGCCCGCTGCGGAGCCGGCGCCCGAGACCACGGAGCCCGAGAGCGCCGAGACCGCGAGCACCGAGACCGAGACGGTCGCGGAGACCTCCGAGGCCGAGACCGAGACGGAGAGCGCCGACGGCGAGGACAACCCCGTCGTCGACGATCTGCGTGCCCTGGCCTCCGCCCGCGGCGCCGCGCCGGAGGATCCCGCCGAGGACGACCGCGCCCGCCGCCGCGAGCAGGTCCAGATGGACTTCGCCTCGCTCCTGTTCCAGGCCCCGACCCCGCAGCCGCGCACCACCGTCGGCCCGCACGATGCTCCCGTCGGCAGCGCCGACCTCGCCTTCGCCCCCGCCGCGGAGGATGACGACTCCGAGCAGGCCGACGACGCCGAGGACACCGGATCCGCCGAGCGCTCCGCCCACAGCGAGGGCATGGACGAGGAGCACAGCCCCCGCTCCCGCCGCAGCCGCAGCCGCTCGCGCCGCTCCTCGCAGCGCGAGGGCCAGGACGACTCGCGGAGCACCGAGGACTCCGAGGAGGAGACCGAGACGGAGAGCTCCTCGCAGGACGAGGGCGAGGACCGCTCCGCGGACGGCTCCACCAGCTCGCGCCGTCGGCGCCGTCGCGGAGGACGCGGCCGTCGCGGCCGCGGCCGCGGCGAGGACGACGCCGGCGACAACGGCGAGGACGAGAGCTCCGAGGATGCCGGGCAGGACGACTCCGACGGCGAGAACGGCTCCCAGCGCTCCGAGGCGGGAGACTCGGGCTCCGGCTCCTCGAGCTCGCGCCGCCGTCGTCGTCGCCGCCGCTCCGGCAGCAACGGCGATGACGCGAGCTCGCCCGACGATCCGCCGAACACCGTGGTCAAGGTCCGCGAAGCGCGCGACGAGGTCAAGGCCGTCAAGGGCTCCACCCGCCTCGAGGCCAAGCGCCAGCGCCGCCGCGAGGGCCGCGACGCCGGCCGCAAGCGCAGCGTCATCACCGAGGCGGAGTTCCTCGCCCGCCGCGAGTCCGTCAAGCGCTCGATGGTGGTGCGCGAGCGCCCCGGCCGCACCCAGATCGCGGTGCTCGAGGACGACGTGCTCGTCGAGCACTACGTCGCCCAGAAGTCGCAGACCTCGATGGTCGGCAATGTCTACATGGGCAAGGTCCAGAACGTGCTGCCCTCCATGGAGGCGGCATTCGTCGACATCGGCAAGGGCCGCAACGCCGTGCTCTACGCCGGCGAGGTCAACTGGGACGCCGTGGGCCTGGAGGGCCAGCCGCGCCGCATCGAGCTCGCGCTCAAGAGCGGCGACCCGGTGCTGGTGCAGGTCACCAAGGACCCGATCGGCCACAAGGGCGCCCGCCTGACCAGCCAGATCTCCCTGCCCGGCCGGTACGTGGTGTTCGTGCCCGGAGGGTCGATGACCGGCATCTCCCGCAAGCTGCCCGACACCGAGCGGGCGCGCCTGAAGAAGATCATGCGCCAGATCATCCCCGAGGACGCCGGCGTCATCGTGCGCACCGCCGCCGAGGGCGCGAGCGAGGAGGAGCTGACCCACGACGTCGAGCGCCTCCGCGCCCAGTGGGAGAAGATCACCAAGGCGCAGAAGAGCCGCTCCGCCCCGGTCGCGCTCTCCCAGGAGCCGGACATCGCCATCAAGGTGGTGCGCGACGTCTTCAACGAGGACTTCACCTCCCTGATCGTCGAGGGCGACAAGGTCCACGACGAGGTCCACTCCTACGTCAGCGACGTGGCACCGGACCTCCTCGACCGCGTCACCCGGCACGTCCCCACCAGCCCCGGCAAGGACGTCTTCGCCAAGCACCGCATCGACGAGCAGCTGCTGAAGGCCATGGACCGCAAGGTGTACCTGCCCTCCGGCGGGTCCCTCGTCATCGACCGCACCGAGGCGATGACCGTGGTCGACGTGAACACCGGCAAGTTCACCGGCTCCGGCGGCTCCCTCGAGGAGACCGTCACCAAGAACAACCTCGAGGCCGCCGAGGAGATCGTTCGCCAGCTCCGGCTGCGCGACATCGGCGGGATCATCGTCATCGACTTCATCGACATGGTCCTCGAGTCCAACCGCGACCTCGTGCTGCGCCGCCTCGTGGAGTGCCTGGGACGCGACCGCACCAAGCACCAGGTCGCCGAGGTCACCTCGCTGGGCCTGGTGCAGATGACCCGCAAGCGCGTGGGCCAGGGGCTGGTCGAGACGTTCTCCCACTCCTGCGAGCACTGCAACGGCCGCGGCCTGCTGGTCGACATGGACGGCGAGCACCAGCACGGCGGCAGCGGCGGCGGGAACGGCGGGGACGAGTCCGCCAAGTCCTCGCGGCGCCGCGGCCGGCGCTCGCGCAGCGGGGCGAAGGACGACTCCGAGAACGGCGACAACGGCGGCGAGGACGCCCAGAACGACGTGCACCGCCTCGCCGACGACGAGGACAGCCGCGCCCTGGCGCGGGCGACGATCGCCTCGATCGCCGCCGCCTCCGGAAGCACGACGCCGCCCGAGGCGGAGGCCGACAGCGCGGCCGCGGAGACCCCGGAGCAGGACACCCCCGACCAGGGGTGACGCGTTCCACAGGGTGTGACGGCGTTCTCGCAGGTCGGACCGTGTCCGGTGGTTGACCGGCAGGTCGCGGGATCGTAAGCTGTTCCCTGGCGCAAAACGCGTCGCAGTCGTGCTCCCGGTGGACATCGCCGACCGCATCTCCCGCTCGGGCCTCACGGTCCGGGACCGGTTGACGGTCGCAGGTCCGCGGTGACACCCGGCAGGGAACTCGACTTCCAGAGCAGATCCGAATCACAAGATGGAGCATTGACGTGGTGTACGCAATCGTCCGCGCAGGCGGTCGTCAGGAGAAGGTGTCGGTCGGTGACACCATCGTGATCAACCGCGTGGCAGGCGAGGCGGGCGACAGCATCGATCTCGCTCCCGTGCTGCTGGTCGACGGCGACAAGGTCACCTCCGCACAGAACGAGCTGGCCAAGGTGAAGGTCACCGCCGAGAAGGTCGAAGACCTCCGCGGCGAGAAGATCCGCATCCTCCGCTACAAGAACAAGACCGGTTACAAGAAGCGCCAGGGCCACCGCCAGGAGCTGACCCGGCTGAAGATCACGGGCATCGCCTGAGCGATCCCTCGACCAGACAAGGATTGATTCCAGATGGCATCTAAGAAGGGCGTCAGCTCCTCCAAGAACGGGCGCGACTCCAACGCCCAGCGTCTCGGCGTCAAGCGTTTCGGCGGCCAGGTCGTCGGCGCCGGCGAGATCCTGGTGCGCCAGCGCGGCACCAAGATCCACCCCGGTGACGGCGTGGGCCGCGGCAACGACGACACCCTGTTCGCGCTCACCGCGGGCACCGTCGAGTTCGGCCGCAAGCGCGACCGCAGCGTGGTCAGCGTCGTCGAGACGGTCTGACCGCTCGCCCCGGCTCCCGGGGCACACAGCGTCCTTCGAGGGGCGGAGCCGAACGCTCCGCCCCTCGAGGCATTTCTCCTCCTCAGCATCGGAGTGCACCCATGGCCACATTCGTCGACCGCGTCCAGCTGCAGGTCGTCGGGGGATCGGGCGGGAACGGCGCCGCCTCCATCCGCCGCGAGAAGTTCAAGCCCCTGGCCGGGCCCGACGGGGCCGACGGCGGGCGCGGCGGTGACGTGATCCTCGAGGTCGACGCCTCCACCACGACGCTGCTGGCCTATCACCACCGCCCGCACCAGCGGGCCACCGGCGGCGGCTTCGGCAAGGGCGACCTGCGCCACGGCGCGCGGGGCGAGGACCTCGTGCTCCCGGTCCCCGACGGCACCGTGGTCACCGGGGCGGACGGCACCGTGCTGGCCGACCTGGTCGGCATCGGCACCCGCTTCGTCGCCGCCCGCGGCGGCAGCGGGGGACTGGGCAACGCGGCGCTGGCGAACGCGAAGCGCAAGGCCCCCGGTTTCGCGCTGCTCGGCGAACCCGGCGAGGAGCGCACCCTCGTGCTCGAGCTGAAGACCGTCGCGGACGTCGCCCTGGTGGGCTACCCCAGCGCCGGCAAGTCCTCCCTCATCGCTGCGATGAGCGCCGCCCGGCCGAAGATCGCCGACTACCCCTTCACCACGCTCGTGCCGAACCTCGGCGTGGTCGAGGCGGGCCAGCACCGCTACACCATCGCGGACGTTCCCGGGCTGATCCCCGGCGCGAGCCAGGGCAAGGGCCTGGGCCTGGACTTCCTGCGCCACATCGAGCGCTGTCACGTCCTGGTGCACGTGCTGGACACCGCCTCGCTCGAATCCGACCGCGACCCCGCAGGCGACCTCGCCACGATCGAGCACGAGCTCGCGAGCTACGCGGCGAGCCTCGACGAGGAGACCGAGGGGCGCGTTCCGCTCATGGAGCGGCCCACCGTCATCGTGCTGAACAAGACCGACCTGCCCGACGGCGCGGACATGGCCGACATGATCCGCGACCAGCTCGCCGAGCGGCAGGTGCCGATCGTCGACGTCTCCGCCGTCTCGCACAAGGGCCTGCGGGAGCTGTCCTTCGTGCTCGGCGATCTCGTGGAGCAGGCGCGGGCCGCGCTGCCCGAGCCGGAGCCGGCCCCGATCGTGCTCGCCCCCCGCGCGGTGGACGAGAAGGGCTTCCGCGTCGTCACCGAGCAGTACGAGGGCGGCACCGCCTTCCGGGTGCAGGGCGACAAGCCCGAGCGCTGGGTGCACCAGACCGACTTCACCAACGACGAAGCCGTCGGCTTCCTCGCCGACCGCCTCGCGAAGCTCGGCGTCGAGGACGAGCTGTACGCCTCCGGTGCGGTGGCCGGGTCGACCGTGCTCATCGGCCCCGGGGACGACGCGGTCGTCTTCGACTGGGAGCCGACGATGGTGGGCGGCGCCGAGCTGCTGGGCCGGCGCGGCACCGACGACCGGCTCGAGGAGCGCCACCGCCCCACCCGCGAGGCGAAGAAGGAGCAGCAGCGGGCCCGCACGGCGGCCCGCATGGACCGGATCGCCGCGATGGAGGCGGAGCGCAAGGCGGGCCACTGGAGCGACCCGTCCGACGGGGCGACGCGGTGAGCGTCGCAGAACTCCGCCAGCCCGAGCGGCTGACCTCCCGTGACGCCCTGACCACGGCGCGCCGCCTGGTGGTGAAGATCGGCTCCTCGAGCCTCACCGACGAGCGCGGACGCCTCGACGAGGAGCGGATCCGGCAGATCGCGGACACCGCCGCGACCCTCGCCGGGCGCGGCACCGAGCTGGTGATCGTCTCCTCCGGCGCGATCGCCGCGGCCCTCGGCCCGCTGGGCCTGCCCGAGCGGCCCGCCGCCGTCGAGCTGCAGCAGGCCGCGGCGAGCGTGGGCCAGGCGCTGCTGGCCACCGCCTGGCAGGGAGCCTTCGCCCGGCACGGCCTGATCACGGGGCAGGTGCTGCTCGCCGAATCCGATGTGATCCGGCGGGCGACCTACCGCAACGTGCGCACCGCGCTCGAGGCGCTGCTGGACCTGGGCTCCGTCCCCGTGGTCAACGAGAACGACACCACCGCCACGCACGAGATCCGCTTCGGGGACAACGACCGCCTCGCCGCGCTCGTCGCGCAGCTTCTCGGCGCGGACGCGCTGATCCTGCTCACCGACGTCGACGCCCTGTACACCGCCCCGCCGCGGGAGCCGGGCGCGCAGCGCATCGGCGAGGTCGAGGACGTCGCCCGTCTCGCCGGGGTCAACATCGGCTCGGTCGGCTCCAAGGTGGGCACCGGAGGGATGGTCACGAAGCTCTCCGCCGCGCAGCTCGCCTCCACCACCGGCACCGCGGCGCTGATGACCTCGACCGAGCAGTTCTCCGCCGCCCTCGCCGGGCAGGACGTGGGCACCTTCTTCCCCGCCCACCAGGGCCGGCGCCGCTCGCGCCTGGTCTGGCTGCGCTTCGCGACCCGCGGCGCGGGCAGCCTGCGCCTCGACGAGGGTGCCGCCGACGCCGTGCGCAGCGGACGCCGCTCGCTGCTGGCCGTCGGCATCACCTCTGTCGAGGGCACCTTCCCGGCCGGCGTCCCCGTGGACGTCCTGGGCCCCGACGGCCCGGTCTTCGCCCGCGGCCTCGCCGCCTTCAGCAGCGACGAGCTGCGTGCCATGGCCGGGCGCGGCACCGAGGAGGCGCGCGCGCAGCTGGGGGAGCGGTTCGGCCGCGCCGCGATCCACCGTGACCAGCTGGTGGTGCTCTGAGGCACGGACCCCGGGCCGGCTCGTAGACTCCGCCCATGGAGACTTCTGTGAGCACCGCCGTCCTCTCCGCCGCCCGCGCCGCGAAGGATGCCCAGCCCGCCCTGGCGCGCCTCCATCGGGCCGCGAAGGACCGCGTGCTGCGGGCCATGGCCGAGGCCCTCGTCGCCCAGGCCGAGCAGATCGTCGCCGCCAACGCGCGGGACCTCGCCGCGGCCGACGAGGCCGGCATCGCGCCCGGCCTGCGGGACCGCCTGGCCCTGGATGCCGACCGGGTGGCGGCGATCGCCGAGCAGCTGCGGGACGCGGCGGCCCTGCCCGACCCGGTCGGCGAGGTGATCCGCGGCTCCGTGCTCGACAACGGCCTCGAGCTGCGCGAGGTGCGGGTGCCGATGGGCGTGATCGGCATGGTCTACGAGGCGCGCCCGAACGTGACCGTCGATGCCGCGGGCCTCGCGCTCAAGGCCGGCAGCGCCGTGGTGCTGCGCGGCGGCTCAGCAGCCCTGCACTCGAACACCGCGCTCATCGGCGTGCTGCGCGAGGTGCTCGCCGCCCACGACCTGCCTGAGGACCTCATCATCGGGATCGATGCGCACGGCCGCGAGGGCGTGGACGTGCTGATGCGCGCCCGCGGCCTGGTGGACGTGCTGATCCCGCGCGGCGGCGCCGGGCTCATCCGCCGCGTCGTCGAGCACTCGCTGGTGCCCGTCATCGAGACCGGCACCGGGAAGACCCACGTGCTGGTCGACGCGAGCGCCGACCTCGACCAGGCCGTCGAGATCGTCGCCAACGCCAAGCTGCAGCGCATCGGGGTGTGCAATGCGCTCGAGACGCTGCTCGTCCACCGCGACGTCGCCGAGCAGGCGCTGCCGCGGCTGACCGCACCGCTCGCGGAGGCCGGGGTGCGCCTGCACGCCGACGAGACCGCGGCCGGGATCCTCGCCGCCGCCGGGACCACTGCCGAGGTGGTCCCCGCCACCGAGGAGGACTGGGACACCGAGTACCTGGCCCTCGAGCTCGCGATCGCCGTGGTCGACGACCTCGACCAGGCGCTCGCCCACATCCGCGCCCATTCCACCGGCCACACCGAGTCGATCCTCACCTCCGACGTGCGCAGCCAGCAGCGCTTCCTCGACGAGGTCGACTCCGCCGTGGTGATGGCCAACGCCTCCACCCGCTTCTCCGACGGCGGCGAGTTCGGCTTCGGCGCGGAGATCGGCATCTCCACCCAGAAGCTCCACGCCCGCGGCCCGATGGGCCTGCAGGAGATCACCGCGAGCAAGTGGCTGGTGGTGGGGCAGGGCCACGCGCGGCCGTGACCCCACTCCCATCGAGCGCGTCGAGGGATGACCTTCCGCGCCGCTGTGGGATGATGGCTCGGTCACCCGTGGAAAGGCCTCCAAGACCATGATCGATCAGCTCATGATCCTCGCCGAGTCCGGCGCGTCCGCCAGCGAGGGGCTGCCCGCCCCCGCCGTCGGCATCGGCATCTTCATCACCTTCATGGTGCTGCTGGGATTCACCTGGCTCACCGGCGGCGCGCACCACCGCAGCCTGGACAAGAAGCGCAAGAACACCGCCGATTCCGACCGCTGACCTCCGTGGAGCTGCAGCGACGACGGATCGGCGTGATGGGCGGGACGTTCGATCCCATCCATCACGGCCACCTCGTCGCCGCCAGCGAGGTGCAGAGCGTCTTCGGTCTGGACGAGGTGGTCTTCGTCCCCACCGGGCGGCCGTGGCAGAAGGTGGAGCAGGCGATCTCCGATCCGGAGCACCGCTACCTCATGACGGTGGTCGCCACCGCCGCGAACCCGGTCTTCACCGTCTCCCGCGCGGACATCGACCGCCCCGGCGCGACGTACACGATCGACACCCTGCGGGACCTGCACCACGAGCACCCCGGGGCGGATCTGTTCTTCATCACCGGGGCGGACGCGCTGCAGAACATCCTCACCTGGAAGGACACGGAGGAGATCTTCGAGCTCGCGCACTTCGTCGGCGTCACCCGGCCCGGCCACGAGCTCGACACCTCCGGCCTGCCCGAGGACGGCGTCACCCTCATCGAGGTCCCGGCGATGGCGATCAGCTCCACCGACTGCCGCACCCGCGTCGCCGCCGGCGCGCCCGTGTGGTACCTGGTCCCCGACGGGGTCGTCCAATACATCAACAAGTACGCCCTCTACACAGGAGGTGACGGCCGATGACCGAGCCCGAGACCACTCCGCGGCGCGGGCGGCGTGCCCGTGCGCTCAGCCCCGAGGAGAGCGCCGCCCTCGAGGCGCGCGCCGCGATGGAGGCGAGCGGAGAGCAGAGGACCGTGCCCGGTGTGCGCGGCGCCGTCGCCCCGCCCTCCGCCGACGCCCCCGTGCCCACCCTGCGCAAGTTCGGCAGGAGGGCGCGGATCATCGAGCTCAGCGAGCAGCCCGCCCCGCAGGCCGACCCGTCGGCGTCGGCGTCGGCATCGGTGCCCGGGGTCGAGGACGGCTCCGCGGCGACCACCACCCTCGATCACGACGGCGTCGAGCTCGGCGAGCTCTCCGTCACCGAGGCACCCGACCCTCGCCCCGCGCCCCGATTCGAGGGCAAGGTGCTGCACCGTCCCGAGAACAGCGGCGGCCGCGCCCTGGTGTGGCTGGTGTGGGCGCTCATCGCGATCGCCCTCGTGGTGCTGGTCGTGCTGCTGCTGACCGGGGTCATCGGCCCCGGCGAGGCGTCCGCCGCGGATGCCGCCCTGCCCGTCCCGTCGGGGACACCCCTCGTCCATCCCGTCCTGGAGGAAGCTGCCGCGTGAGCGCCCCTGAAGAATCCCTCGACCTCGCCCGGGTGGCCGGACAGGCCGCCGCCGACAAGCTCGCCGACGAGGTGATCGGCCTGGACGTCTCCGAGCTGGTCGTCATCACCGACGTGTTCCTCGTGTGCAGCGGGGAGACCGAGCGGCAGGTCGCCGCGATCGTCGACGGCATCGAGGAGGCGCTGCTCACCGAGCGCCGCCGCAAGCCGCTGCGCCGCGAGGGCGAGCGCGACGCCCGCTGGGTGCTGCTGGACTACGGCGACATCGTCGTCCACGTCCAGCACGCCGAGGACCGCGCCTTCTACGCGCTCGAGCGGCTGTGGCGCGATGCGCCCGTCATCGACCTGCAGATCGACGAGGACCCGACGGCGTGAGAGCTCCCCGCACCCGCCTGGTCTTCGTGCGGCACGGTCAGACGGACTACAACCGGGAGGGCCGCCTGCAGGGCCAGGTCGACATCCCGCTGAACGCCACCGGCGTCCGCCAGGCCGAATCGCTCGCCCCGACCATCACCGCCGATCCGCCGGACGTCATCGTCGCCTCCCCGCTCGAGCGCGCCCGCGAGACCGCCCGCCTCATCAGCAGCGGCACCGATGTGGAGATCACCACCGACGTGGCCTTCCTCGAGCGCAGCTTCGGCCGCTGGGAGGGGCTGAAGGGCGAGGAGATCCGCAGCCGCTGGCCCGAGGAGCACGCGGACTGGCGCGCGCACCGGCCCGTGAGCGGGCTCGGGGTCGAGGACCGCCCCGAGGTGGGGGAGCGGGTGGCCGCCGCCTGCCGCGCCCTGGTGACCCAGCACGCGGGCGGCACCGTGATGGTGGTGGGCCACGGCGCCGCGACCACGCTGGGCATCACCGCGCTGCTGGGCCTGGACACGCACGGCTTCCGCGGCATCGCAGGGCTCGAGAACTGCCACCGCTCGGTGCTCGAGCCGCTCCACGGGGAGCCCGCAGATGGCCTGATGAGGTTGGTGTCACACAACCTCGCCCCGGATTTCCGCTGATCCCGGGATCGATGTAATATCGACGAGTCGCCTCAGGGCGGCACCCGGTTCGGGGCTATGGCGCAGTTGGTAGCGCGCTTCCATGGCATGGAAGAGGTCAGGGGTTCGAATCCCCTTAGCTCCACTCGAGAATCTCGTGAGACAGTGACTCGTCAGAAGGGCCCCACCCAGCGGTGGGGCCCTTCTGCTGTTCGGTGGGGAGCTGCGGCGCGCGCAGCACGCCGGTGACGTCTGCGCCGGCGGCTCGGCCCCCGTCGCGGGGCGGAGGATCACCTCGGGAGGTCAGGGTCCTCCCGGCGCGATCCTTCCACGCGCAGCGGCGTGCTTGCCCTCCTCCACGATCAGCCCGTGCAGCTCGGCGAGCTCCTCGACGCTGAACCGGGCCCGCGCGAGAGCCGGGCCGAGCGCCCGCCGGAAGCTGCGGTACGAGGCGGGCACCGCGGCACCGCGCCCGCGCAGCAGGCGGCGGGCGTACTCATCGCACAGGAAGGCCGGGCGGCCGAAGCAGTACAGCCCGATCGCGTCGGCCGTCTCCTCACCAACCCCTTCGACGGCCAGCAGCGCGGTGCGCAGAGCCTCGTCGCGCATCCCCTCGGCCGCTGCGGCGCCGTGCCCCCACCAGCGGGCCAGGGCCTGCACCCGCCGCGGTTTGGACCGGGGGAAGCCGGCCGGCCGCACGAGCGTGCGCACCGTCTCCTCCTCCGCGGCGGCGAGCGGCGCCGGGGCGAGCAGTCCTGCGCCGCGCAGCGCCTCGAGCGCGGCGGCCGCCTGTGCCCAGCGGCAGCGCTGCACGAGCACCGCGCCGAGGGCGATCTCGAACGGCTCCTGCCCGGGCCACCACCAGCCCTGCGGGCCGTGCCGGTCCCGCAGCTCGGCGTGGAGGGCACGCAGATCGACGTGGGCCAGCAGCCCGCCCGTCACTGCGGGCTCCGCGCGCTGCGCGGCCCCTGGTCGTACCAGTCGGGCAGCGGTGCGGGGCGGAGCCGCTCGGTGGTGCCCGGACGTTCCAGCGTGAGCACCGCGCGCATCACGCCGGGCGTCTCCTCGAGCTGGTCCTCCACCTGCTGCATCCGCGTGCGCAGGGTGGATTCGGGAAGGTCCCCGGCCATGTCCACGGCGGCGACCACGAACAGCCTGTCCGCGCCGATCCACTCCACGTGCAGGAAGCTCACCGACTCGACGTCGGGATGCTCGAGCAGCTGCCGCAGGAGCATGCGCCGGGCGAGCGGGCTGCCGCCCTCCCCGGTGAGGAAGGCGGTGTTGCGGGTGATGAGCACGAGGGCGACCACCCCGAGCAGCAGACCCACCAGGATCGAACCGATCGCGTCCCACACCGGCTCGCCGGTGAGCTGGTGCAGGCCCATACCGGCCCCGGCGAGCACCAGACCGATCAGGGCGCAGGCATCCTCCGCGAACACGGCGCGCAGCATCGGATCGGAGGTGGTGCGCAGATGGCGCAGCACGCTGATCCGGCGCGCGGTCGCACCGGATCGGGCCTGCCGCAGCGCCTGCAGGAAGGAGGTGCCCTCGAGCACGACGGCTATCCCGAGCACGAGATACGCCCACCGGTAGCCGGCCGACTCCGACTCCGCCGCGCCCAGCGACTGGATGCCGTGCCAGACCGAGACCCCGGCACCCACCGCGAACAGCCCGATCGCGGCGAACATCGCCCACACGTAGCCGTCCCGCCCGTGCCCCAGCGGGTGCTGCGGATCGGCGGGCCGGCGGCTGCGGCGCTCACCGATGAGGAGGAACACCTCGTTGCCGGTGTCCGCCCACGAGTGCACCGCCTCGGCGAGCATCGAGGCGGAGCCGGTCAGCACCGCCACCACCGTCTTCGCGCAGGCCACCAGGAAGTTGGCCGCGAAGGCGAGCAGGACCGTGAAGCCGCTGCCCGAGCCCTGCGCAGAATCGCTCATGGCGAGTCATCGTAGGTCTGCGGCGCCTGCGGGTACAGGGCGACCGCGTCGGCGGGGACCGCCAGGCGCACGGTCGCGCCCGGAGCGAGCTGCCGCGCGGCGACCTCGTGCGGCGGCAGATCCGCGGCGAGATCCTCGGCGCTGATCCGCACCAGGTCCCCGCGCGGGGCGAGGGACGCGACCGTGCGCGGGATCCCGCCCGTGCCCTGCAGATGCACCGCCGAGGGGCGGAACGCGGCATGCACCGAGTCCCCGTCGGCCAGGCCCGCGGGCGGCACCGCTGCCAGCACACCCCCGCCGGGCAGATGCACGGCGTTGCCGTCCCAGCGCCCGGTCACGAGGTTCAGCCCCGCGAACCGGGCGGAGAAGGCGGTGCGGGGACGGCGCAGCACCTCCGCGGTGGGGCCGTCCTCGACGATCCGCCCGCCGTCGAGCACCACGAGGCGATCGGCGAGGGTGAGCGCGTCGAGCACCTCGTGGGTGACGATCAGCGCCGTGCGCCCGTGCAGGAAGCGCCGCAGCTGCTCGCGCAGCGCCGAGGCCACGTCGATGTCGAGCGCCGCCATCGGTTCGTCGAGCAGCAGCAGCCGCGGATCCGCGGCCAGAGCGCGTGCGATCGCGACCCGCTGCGCCTGCCCGCCCGAGAGCCGGGACGGCCGGCGCTCCGCGAGCCCCTCGAGGCCCAGCTCCGCCAGCCACCGCTGCGCCTCCTGCCGCGACCGCGCCCGGGAGGCCCTCCGGGAGCGCAGCGCGAAGGCGATGTTTCCCCGCGCCGTGAGATGCGGGAACAGCACCGGATCCTGGCTCAGGGTGGTCACCCGGCGCGCATGCGGCGGCACCCAGCGGCCGGCATCGGTGAGCACCTCCCCGTCGAGCACCACCCGGCCGCTGGTGGGGCGCAGCGCCCCGGCCACCAGCGAGAGCACCGTGGACTTGCCCGCGCCGTTGGGGCCGATGAGGGCGAGGGTCTGCCCGTCGGGGACGTCGAGCGCGATCGCGACGCCGCGCTCGGGCACCTCGGCGCGCAGCGACAGGCTCATGCAGGGCTCCGCCGACGGGCCACGGCGATCACCAGCACCGCGACGAGGATCAGCAGGAAGGAGAGGGCGACGGCGGCCTCCGGATCGCTCTCGCGCTGCAGGTAGATCTCCAGCGGAAGGGTCCGCGTGGTGCCCTGCAGGGACCCGGCGAAGGTGATCGTGGCCCCGAACTCGCCGAGCGCGCGGGCGAAGCACAGCACCGTCCCGGACAGCAGCGCCGGGGACACCAGCGGCAGGGTGACGCGCAGCAGCACCCGCGAAGGGCGGGCCCCGAGGGAGGCCGCCGCCTGCTCGTACCGGGTCCCGGCCGTGCGCAGCGCCCCCTCGAGGCTGATCACCAGGAACGGCAGCGCCACGAAGGTCTGGGCGAGGATCACCGCGGTGGTGGAGAACGCGATGGGCAGGCCCAGCACCTCGAGCTGCCGGCCCAGCAGGCCCTGCCGGCCGAAGGTGTACAGCAGCGCGATGCCGCCCACGACGGGCGGCAGCACCAGGGGCAGCAGCACCAGGGAGCGCAGCAGGGAGAGGCCGGGGAACTCGCAGCGGGCCAGCACCAGCGCCATCGGTGCCCCCAGCAGCACGCAGAGCGCGGCGCTGACGGTGGAGGTCTGCAGGCTCAGCCGCAGCGCTGCCAGGGAGGCGTCGCTCGTGATGAGCGGGACGAAGTCCGTCCACTGCACGCGGGCGGCCATCGCCGTCAGCGGCAGCAGGATCACGAGACCGCCGAGCACGGCCGGGACCAGCACCCAGCGGGGGAGGGAGCTCATCGGCCACCGAACCCGTGGGCGGCGAGGACCTGCTGCCCCTGCTCACCGGTGACGAGGTCGACGAACTGCGCGCCGAGGTCCGTGTGCCCCGCCCCGGCGACGGTGGTGATCGGGTAGACGTTCACCGCATCCTGCGCCTCGGGGAACGCGATCCCCTCGACCGCCTCGCCGGCCGACCGCACGTCGGTGGTGTAGACGAGACCGGCGTCCGCCTCACCAGTGGTGACCTTGTTCAGCACATCGGTGACGGACTGCTCCTCGCTCACCGGGGCGAGCTCCAGGCCCGCCGCCTCTTCGACCTCCGCGGTCGCGGCGCCGCAGGGGACCGCGCGGGCGCAGACGACGAGATGCAGACCCTCCGCCTCGAGGGACGCCAGGTCGGTGACGCCCGCGGGGTTGCCCGCAGGCACCGCGATCATCAGCGTGTTGGTGGTGAGCTCGACCGGCGGCGCCTCCTGCAGCCCGGCGTCGACGAGCGCGTCCATGGTCGCCTCGTCCGCGGAGGCGAAGACGTCGGCCGGGGCGCCCTGCTGGATCTGCTCGACGAGGGTGGAGGAGCCCGCGAAGTTGAACTCGAGCTCGACCCCCTCGTGCTCGGCCTCGAAGCGCTCGCCGAGCTCCTCGAAGGGCTGCTGCAGGGAGGCCGCCGCGAAGATCCGGACCGTTTCCGCCCCGCCGGCACCGCCCCCGTCCGCAGCACGGTCGGCGGTGGCGCCGCTCCCGCAGCCGGCGGCCAGCGCCAGGGCCCCGGCCACGGCGGCGCACAGGCGCAGGGCGCGCCTCATCGGTCCTCGCCCGCGGGAGGAGCCCCGCCGCCGGGCCGCGCCGGGGCCGCCTCGATCACGACCTGGGTGGCCTTCACGACGGCGCTGGCCACGGTGCCCGGGGCGAGCCCGAGCTCGCGCGCCGCCTCGCTGCTCATCAGGGACACCACGCGGAAGGGTCCGCACTGCAGCTCGACCTGCGCCATCACCCGGTCCATGACCACGTCCGTCACCAGGCCCACGAAGCGGTTGCGCGCCGAGGTGGCGGGTGCGCCGGGCACCTCGGGGGTCACCGCGAGCTCGCGGGCCAGCCGCGCCACCTCGGTGCCCTCGAGCACCTTCCGCCCCGTCGCGTCGGCGCTCGCCGCGAGGCTGCCCTTCTCGATCCAGCGGCGCACGGTGTCCTCGCTGACTCCGAGGAACACCGCCGCCTCCCGTACCCGCAGCTGCGTCATGACAGCGACTATACCGCCGCAGGTGCGGGACATTCGGCGGTCAGGAGACCAGGATGACCCCGCCCAGGGCGATCGCGGCGACCAGCACGGTGGACAGGCCGGCGAGTGCGAGGGGGCGCGGTCCCACCTGGAGCAGGTTGCGCACCTTCACGCCGGTGCCGAGGGCGAACATCGCCGCGGCCAGCAGGCCCGTCTGCAGCAGGGAGGCCGGCTCGAGCACGCTCTCGGGCAGCGGCGCCAGGGAGCGCAGCAGCACCATCGCGAGGAATCCGAGGACGAACAGCGGCACCAGCGGCGGGCGCTTCCCGTCGCCCGCTCCGCGGCGGCGCTGCTGGAGGCTGAGCACCGCCATCACGGGCGCGAGCATCAGCACGCGGGCGAGCTTCACGATCACCGCGAGCGTCAGCGCGGCGCCGCCGAGCGCCCCTCCGGCGGCGACCACCTGTGCGACCTCGTGGATCGATGCGCCGGCCCACAGACCGCCGGTCTCGGTGTCCAGCTGCAGCAGGGCGGCGACGGCCGGGACCGCGGCGATCATCAGGGTGCCGCACAGCACCACGAGCGCGACCGCGGTGATCGTGTTCTCCTCGTGCTCCTCGTCAGGATCGGTGACGCCGGCCGCGGCCGCGACCGCCGCCGCGCCGCAGATCGAGAACCCGCAGGCCACCAGCAGCGTCAGCCCGCGGTCCACGCCCAGCGCGCGACCGAGGGCGAGGGTGCCGAGGATCCCGCCGGTCACCACGACCACCACCACGGCGAGCATCGGTGCGCCGAGGCCGAGCAGGTCGCCGAGCACCACCTCGAGGCCGAGCAGCACGATCCCGGCCCGCAGGAGCTTCTTCGCCGCGATGGACAGCCCCGGGGCGAGCGCCGCGGGCAGCGCGGTGACGTTCGCGACGACGATGCCGATCACGATCGCGATGATCAGCGCGCTGACGCCGGGCAGCACCCGGGAGAGCAGGATCGACGCGGCGGCCACACCGAGGGAGAGCAGGATCCCCGGCCATGCGGAGAGGCGCGGCGCGGGTGGGGCGGGGGAAGCGGTGGCAGCGGGTGCAGCAGTCATGGTCTTCACGGTTCCATCGGGGGTGACGGACCGGTAGACAGCAGTTCGCGACCGGGGCATACACTTCTGATATGCCTCACTCGCTGCCGAACCTGCAGGCCCTGGCGCTCTTCCTCGCCGTCGTCGACGAGGGCGGGCTCGGGGCCGGCGCTCGCCGGCTGGGGATGCACCAGCCCAACGCGAGCCGGATGATCGCCCAGCTCGAGGCGCAGGCGGGTACCGCCCTGCTCGAGCGGGACCCGCGCGGGTCCCGCCCCACCTCGGCCGGGCTTCTCTACGCCGCCCACGCCCGCGAGCTCCTCGAGGCGGCGGAGGAGTTCTCCGCCTGGCTGCGCCACAGCCGCGACGAGGGCGCCCGGGAACTGCGCGTGGGCGTGAGCATGACGATCGCCGAGCACCTCATGCCGGCCTGGCTCACCGAGCTGCGACGCACCAGCGGGCGCGTGCGTGTGGACCTCGAGGTGCTGAACTCGACGAAGGTGCTGGCCGGGATCCATGACGGGCACCTGCAGCTCGGCTTCGTGGAGACCCCTCACGTGCCGCGCGGGGTGCACGCGATGCGGCTGCGGGAGGACGAGCTGGTGGTGGTCGTCGCCACCGAGCACCCCTGGGCGCAGCGGGAGCGGCCGCTGGACCCGGGGGAGCTGGCCCGGACCCCGCTGGTGGTGCGCGAGGGCGGATCCGGCACCCGGGACGCCTTCGAGGAGCTGCTGCCCGCCGCTGCTCGGACTGCGCCCGTGCAGGAGCTGGGCAGCAACGCCGCAGTGCGGATCGCGGTAGCCTCCGGGGCGGGCCCGGCCGTGCTCAGCATGCTCGCGGTGCGCTCCTCCCTCGAGGCGGGACAGCTCTGCCGGGTGCCGGTGGCCGGGGACCGGCTGCGCCGGGTGCTCACGGCGGTGTGGAGCGGGCCCCGGCGGCTCAGCGGCCCGGCCGCGGATCTCGTCGCCGTCGCCTCCGCGCCCGAGGCGGTCGAGCGCTGAGGGCGGCGCGGTGCCAGGTACGGTCGAGACATCGATCTCCGGGAGACCCGCACATGCCGATCCTCACCAACACCTCCGCACAGCCCGGCGAGCCCCGCCGGGGCCCGGTCTGGTCCATCGCCGAACCCGACCGCGAGCTGGATTCGAACCTCATCCGGCTGCCGGCCGGCGACAGCATCCCCGCGCACGTCGGCGCCGAGGTGGACACGCTGGTCCACGTGGTGCGCGGCGACGGGGCGCTGGTCACCCAGGACGGCGAGGAGCCGCTGCGCGCGGGGGACGTCGCCCTGCTGCCGCGGCGCACGGTGCGCGGATTCCGCGCGGGCGAGGACGGCCTGGAATACCTGACCGTCCACCGCCGTCGGCAGTCGCTGCAGATCAAGAGCGGGCCGCCCTCCGCCTGACCGCCGACCGGGCCGCGGGCACCGCGCCGGGGCCGGGCGGGGGCCGGGGCGGCGCGACCGGCCTACCATGCCCGGCCAGCCTCGCGAGCCACGTACCGCGCCGCCCGCATGTCGTGCCCCCGCGAGCCGACGCACGGGGCAGACTGGACCCATGGCTGATTCTCAGGATCCTCGCGTCGCCGTCTACCTCGACTTCGACAACATCGTCATGTCCTGGTACGACCGGGTGCACGGACGGCAGGCGTACAGCCGCGACCGCCAGCGCATCGCCGAGGACCCCACCGAGCCGGAGATCGCCGAGCGCCTCGCGAAGGCCACCGTGGACGTGGGCGCCGTCATCGACTACGCCGCCTCCTTCGGCTCCCTCATGCTCACCCGCGCCTACGCCGACTGGTCCTCCCCGGTCAACGCGATCTACCGCAGCCAGCTCGTCGCCCGCGCCGTGGACCTCGTGCAGCTGTTCCCCGCCGCGGCCTATGCGAAGAACGGCGCCGACATCCGCCTGGCCGTCGACACCGTCGAGGACCTCTACCTCATGCCGGACCTCACCCACGTGGTGATCGTCGCCGGCGACTCCGACTACGTCCCCCTCGCGCAGCGCTGCCGCCGCCTGGGCCGCTACGTCATCGCGATGGGCGTGGCCGGCTCGACCGCGAAATCCCTCGCCGCCGCCTGCGACGAGTTCGAATCCTACGAGAACCTGCCCGGGGTGGAGCGCCCCACGAAGCCGCAGCGCACCCGCTCGCGCCGAGCGAGCGCCCCGAGCGGCCAGGCCGCCTCCGAGAGCGTCTCGGAGACCGCCGACGGCGAGCGCGGGCGCTCCCGCCGCAGCGCCGACGCCGACGCGAAGGCCCGCGCCGCCGAGCGCGCCGCGGAGGAGGCCGCCGACGCCGCCGAGGAGGCGGAGGACGACGAGAGCGGCGAGGACCCGCGCGAGGCCGCGACCCGGCTGCTCCAGCGCGCCCTCCAGCTCGGGGACCGCGGCGACAGCGAATGGCTGCACGCCTCCGCGGTGAAGTCGCACATGCGTCGCATGGACTCGTCCTTCAGCGAGAAGGCGATCGGCTACCGCTCCTTCAACGACTTCCTCAAGGGCAACGCGCAGATCGCCGAGCTCGAGGAGAGCGGTCACGAGCGCCTGGTCCGCGCCCGCGAATGACCACGCAGCCCCCGGGATGACCACGCAGCCCCGGGAATGACCACGGAGCACGGCATTTCGTGACACGGACCACCCCTCGCAGGGATACTGGGAGGCCCCGATGAAGGAGGCGCACCGATGGACCTGCTGCTGTGGATACTGGCCTTCGCGCTCGCCGCGATCTTCGCCGCCAGCGGGGTGGTGAAGCTCGCCACCGCGCGTGACCAGCAGATCGACCGCACCCCCTACGTGGAGGATTTCCCGCAGCTCGTGATCCGCGGGATCGGGGCGCTCGAGATCCTGGGGGCGATCGGCCTGCTCCTGCCCGCGCTCACCGGTGTCGCGACGGTCCTGGTGCCGATGGCCGCCGCGGGGCTCTCGATCACGATGGTCCTCGCCGCGCTCGTGCACGTCCGTCGCGGCGACGGCACCGCCGCCGCCCTGCCCTCGATCCTGCTGGCGATCCTCTCGGTGTTCGTGGCCTGGTCCCGCTTCGGCCCGTACCCGCTGTGACGTCGGGCGGGCTTGCCCGCGGGTGAGTACGCGAGGAGGATCGCGGGATGGCACCGACCGACGTCATCACCTGGTTGCTCGACACCGATCCGGCACTGCGCTGGCAGGTCGAGCGCGACCTGCTGGACGCCCCCGAACAGCAGTGGAGGGACACCCGGGCCCGCATCCCGCACGAGGGCTTCGGCGCCGCGCTGCTGGAGCGCCAGGACCCCGAGACGGGCCTGTGGGCCGGCGGAGCGTTCTTCCCGGCCGGATACCTCGAGGACCCCGAGAGCGAGCTGCTGCCCGGCCAGCCCTGGACAGCGACCACCTGGTCGCTGACCACGCTGCGGGAATGGGGGATGGACCCCGCCCCGCTGACCGCCCGCGACACTGCGGCGAAGCTCGCCCGGAACGCGCGCTGGGAGTTCGATCCCACGCTGCCCTACTGGGGCGGCGAGGTGGACGTGTGCATCAACGCGATGACCCTCGCCAACGGCCTGTGGCTCGGCGCGGACGTCGAGAGCCTCGCGACCTGGTTCGTCGAGCACCGGATGGCCGAGGGCGGCTGGAACTGCGAGTGGGAGAACGGCTCGACGCGGGCGAGCTTCCACTCCACCCTCAACGCCCTGCGGGCGCTGCACGCGCACGAACAGCGCACCGGCGGCACCGCGGCGACGGCCGAGGTGCAGCGGGCGGGGGAGGAGTACCTGCTGCGCCGGAACCTCACCCGGCGCCTGACCACCGGCGAGATCGTCGGCCCCTGGGTCGATCACTTCCTGTACCCGCCGAGGCACATCTACACCGCCCTCGGCGCCCTGGATCACTTCCGGGCCGCCGGCCGGCGCGACCCGCGGATGCAGGAGGCGATCACGCTGGTGCAGGACGCCCAGCAGCCCGATGGCACCTGGCTGCAGCAGCACGTGCTGCCCGGCGAGGTGTGGTTCGAGATCGACGTGGGCGTGGGGCAGCCCTCGCCGTGGCTGACCGCGCAGGCGCTGCGGGTGCTGCGCTGGTGGAACGAGGGCTGAGCCGGTGCACGCCCCGACGGCATAACGTTTCCATCACGTCACCTGATGGGACGGTCCGGCTGATGGGCGGGGTGACGGCGCACTGCTAGGTTGCTCACAACCGGTGGTGCGCCACGTCACATGCGGCGCCCATGCCCCCGACGCCGTGGTCCCTGCGGCGCCTCCTCCATCCTCAGGAGGATCCGATGTTCGATGCCGCCTTCACCCCCCGACGCCGCGCCGTGCTGGTGTCGATGGCCGGTGTCCCCGTGCTGCTGACCGCCTGCGCCAAGACCACCGAGGACGGCGACGGCTCCGGCGGCTCCGGCAGCGGCGACGGGGGGGCGGCGGCACCATCACCGTCGGCACCACCGACAAGGTCACCGCCCTGGACCCGGCCGCCGCCTACGACAACGGCTCCTCGACCGTGTGGACGCAGTGCTACTCCTACCTGCTGAACACCTCGATCGGCTCCGAGGACGGCCGGCCCGAACCGGATCTCGCCGAGACCGCCGAGTTCACCAGCGACACCGTCTTCACCGTGACGCTCCAGGAGGGCCTGACCTTCGCCAACGGCAACGATCTGACCACCGAGGACGTCAAGCACACCTTCGACCGACAGCTCGCGATCGCCGACCCCAACGGCCCCTCGAGCCTGCTGGGCAACCTCGAGAAGGTCGAGATCGTCGACGACCTCACCGTCGAGTTCCACCTCAAGGAGCCCAACGACCAGACCTTCCCGTACGTGCTCACCAGCCCGGTGGGCCCGATCGTCGACTCCGAGGTGTTCCCCGCGGACTCCACCCTGGCCGACAACGAGATCGTCGACGCCGAAGCCTTCTCCGGCCCGTACAAGATCACCAGCTGGAAGATCAACGAGCTGGTCACCTACGAGGCGTTCCCCGAGTACAAGGGCCTGTTCGGCACCCCCGCCACCTCGAGCGTGGTGATGTCCTACTACGCCGATCAGAACAACATGAAGCTCGACATCCAGCAGGGCAACATCGACTGCGTCTGGCGCTCGCTGTCCGCCACGGACATCGCCGACCTCCAGGAGGACGATGCCGTCGCCGTGCACGACGGCCCGGGCGGCGAGATCCGCTACATCGTGTTCAACTTCCACACCAACCCGTACGGCGAGGAGACCGCGGACGCGGATCCGGACAAGGCCCGCGCCGTGCGCCAGGCGGTCGCCGACCTGCTGGATCGCGAGGCGATCTCCGACTCGGTCTACAACGGCACCTACACCCCGCTGTA
This sequence comes from Brachybacterium faecium DSM 4810, assembly GCA_000023405.1. Classification (NCBI taxonomy): domain Bacteria; kingdom Bacillati; phylum Actinomycetota; class Actinomycetes; order Micrococcales; family Dermabacteraceae; genus Brachybacterium; species Brachybacterium faecium. The sequence continues at coordinate 2,027,455 of CP001643.1, read as the reverse complement.
CTCGTACATCCCCGAAGGGCTGCCGGGCTCCGGCAGCCAGTTCCAGGACCTGTACGGCGACGGCTCCGGCGGGCCCGACCCGGACCGGGCCCGCACCCGCCTCGAGGACGCCGGCGTCGAGATCCCGGTGCAGCTCAGCCTGCAGTACAACCCCGACCACTACGGCAACTCCTCCGGTGACGAGTACGCCGCGGTGAAGAACCAGCTCGAGGCCGACGGCCTGTTCGAGGTGGACCTGAAGTCCACCGAATGGGTGCAGTACTCCAAGGACCGGGTCGACGACGTCTACCCCGCCTACCAGCTGGGCTGGTTCCCGGACTACTCGGACGCCGACAACTACCTCTCCCCGTTCTTCGCGACCGAGAACTTCCTCGCCAACCACTTCACGAACGAGGAGGTCGACGAGCTCATCGCGAAGCAGCGCGGCACCCAGGACGAGGCCGAGCGCGAGGCGCTGTTCGTGCAGATCCAGGACCTCGTGGCCGAGGAGATCTCCACGCTCCCGCTGCTGCAGGGCGCGCAGATCGCGGTGTCCACCGCGGAGATCGAGGGCGTCACCCTGGACTCCTCCTTCAAGTTCCGCATCTCGCCGATCTCGAAGTGAGCACCGCGCTCGACCCCGAGGCCGAGGACACCCCCCGGCGCACGCGCAGACGTGCGTCGGGAGGCCTCGGCCGCTACATCCTCGTCCGCTTCCTGCTCATCATCCCCACCGTCCTCATCCTCATGACGATGGTGTTCTTCCTGATGCGGATCACCGGCGACCCGATCACCGCGGCCCTCGGCGGCCGCCTCACCCCCGACCAGCTGGCGCAGCGACGGGCCGAGGCCGGCTACGACCGCCCCCTGATCGTGCAGTACTTCGACTACCTCGGCGGGGTGCTGCGCGGCGACTTCGGCACCACCTACACCGACAACACCCCCGTCACCGAGGTGCTGACCACCTACGGCGCGGCGACCTTCGAGCTGGTCGTGTACTCGCTCGTCGTGGCGCTGCTGCTCGGCGTGCCGCTGGGGATGATCGCGGCCCGCACCCGCGACCGCTGGCCCGACGCCGTGCTGCGGATCATCGCGATCCTCGGCTACGCCACCCCCGTCTTCTTCGTCGGCCTGCTGCTGAAGCTCGTGTTCTCCGTGGGCCTGGGCTGGCTGCCCGTCGCGGGGAGGCTCTCGACCAGCGGGCAGATCACGATGAGCACGATCCTCAACCCCTCCCCGTTCTCTCTGCTGGACGCGCTGCGGCTGGGGGACACGGAGCTGCTGAGGGACGTGCTCGGCCACGCCGTGCTGCCGGCCGTGGCGCTCGGCATCCTCACCGGCGGGGTCTTCCTGCGCCTGGTGCGCACCAACATGATCGGCACGCTGGAGATGCAGTACATCGAATCGGCCCGCTCGCGCGGCGTGGCCGAGACCCGGCTGACCACCCGCCACGGGCTGCGGCCCGCCCTGATCCCGATCATCACCGTGATGGGCATGCAGGTCGCGATGATGCTCGGCGGCGCGGTGCTCACCGAGACCACCTTCGAGTGGAACGGGCTGGGATACATGCTCGCCGAGTACATGAAGGCCCGCGACTACATCGCCGTGCAGGGCATCGTCATGATGCTGGCCGTGATCGTCGCGCTCTCGAACTTCGTGGTCGACGTGATCGCCGCGCTCATCGACCCGAGAGTGAGGTACTGAGGTGACCCTCTCGAACCCCGAACCCGTCGGCGAGGGCGATCCCGGCGCGACCGGCCTGGCCGCCGAGGCCAGCCAGGTGGCCGAGCGCCGCCGCGCGCCCTGGTACCTGCGCCTGCCGATCCTCAGCCACCTGCGCAGCAGCGTCGGCCTGCAGCGGGGCATGCTCGTCACCGGCCTGGTGCTGGTCGGCCTCCTGCTGCTCACCGCCCTGCTGGCGCCGCTGCTGGCGCCCCACGGCTTCGCCGACACCGGGTCCGACGGGGTGCGCTTCGGCACCCAGCAGCCGCCGTCGGCCGCCCACCCCCTGGGCACCACCGTCACCGGCTTCGACGTGCTCTCGCGCGTGATCTGGGGGACCCGCACCGCGGTCGCCGTGATGGCCTGCGCCGTCGCCGCCTCGCTGTTCATCGGCGTGGCGATCGGGCTGGTGTCCGGCTACGTCGGCGGGTGGCTGGACCGGGTGCTGGTGATGGTGGCCGATGCGATCTACGCCTTCCCCTCCCTGCTGCTCGCGATCGTGATGTCGATCGTGATCTCCGGCGGGCAGTCCGACGCCTGGGGCGGCATCCTCGCCGCCGCCCTGTCCATCACGGTGGTGTTCATCCCGCAGTACTTCCGGGTCACCCGCGCCGAGGTGGTGCGGCTGAAGGCCGAGCCGTTCGTCGAGGCGGCGAAGGTGGTGGGCACCGGGCACCGCCGCATCATGGGCACCCACCTGCTGCGCAACGCCACCCGCACCCTGCCGCTGATCTTCACCCTCAACGCCTCCGAGTCCATCCTCACCCTGGCCGCGCTCGGCTTCCTCGGCTTCGGCATCGAACCCACCAGCGCCTCCGAGTGGGGGTACGACCTCAACCGGGCGATGGCCGACGCGACCAGCGGGATCTGGTGGACGGGCATGTTCCCGGGCCTCGCGATCGCGCTCGCCGTGCTCGGGGTGACCCTCGTGGGCGAATCCGTCAACGATCTCAACGACCCCCGCCTGCGCACCCGGCGCAGCCGGCGTCGCGCCCGGAAGGAGGCGGCCTCATGACCGCTGCACACACCGGCACACAGGGCGGCCCGCGCCTCGCCCTCCGCGAGCTCGACGTCCACTTCGCCACCGATGCCGGGGACGTCCACGCCGTGGACGGGGTGAGCCTCGAGGTCGCGCCCGGCGAGATCCTCGCGATCGTCGGCGAATCCGGCTCCGGCAAGTCCGTGACCGCCCGGTCCGTGCTGGGCCTGCTGCCGGAGACGGCGGAGGCCTCGGGGGCCGTGCTCGTCTCCGGCACCGACCTGGTGGGACTGTCCGCGGCCCGGCTGCGCGCCCTGCGCGGCGAGGACGTCTCGATGATCTTCCAGGAGCCCTCCAGCGCCCTGAACCCCGTCTTCCCCATCTGGTGGCAGCTCGGGGAAGGGCTGCGCGCGCACCGCCCGAAGATCACCCGCAAGGAGATCCGCGCCGAGGCGGTGCGGGCGCTCGACTCGGTGGGCATCCCCGACGCCGCCGAACGGATCGACCGCTACCCGCACGAGTTCTCCGGCGGGCAGAAGCAGCGCATCATGATCGCGATGGCGCTCGCGCTGGGGGCCGAGCTGATCGTCGCCGATGAGCCCACCACCGCGCTGGACGTCACCGTGCAGGCCGAGATCCTCGACCTGCTGCGCGAGATCCGGCGACGCCACGGCACCTCGATCATCGTCATCACCCACAACATGGGCGTGGTCGCGGACCTCGCCGACTCCGTCGCCGTCATGCACCACGGGAAGATCATCGAACGCGCCGGCGTGCAGGAGCTGTTCGCCGCACCCCGCGAGGCGTACACGAAGAAGCTGCTCGCGGCGGTGCCGCACCTGGGCCGCGACTCCGCCTGGACCGCCCTCGATCCCGCACAGCGGGCCGCCCTCGAGGAGGCCGCACCCGTGGTGGTGGCGAAGGACCTGGTCATCGAATACCCGGGACGGCTCGGCCGGGCCCCGTTCCGGGCCGTCAACGGCGTGGACTTCGAGATCCGCGCCGGCGAGGTGTTCGGGCTGGTGGGGGAGTCGGGCTCGGGCAAGACCACCATCGGGCGCGCGATCGCCGGGCTCGAACGCACCACCGGTGGGAGCCTGAGCGTGCTGGGCCACGAGATGAACGGGATGCGGGAGAAGGCGTTCAAGCCCCTGCGCCGACGGATCGGCTTCGTGTTCCAGGACCCGGCGACCTCCTTCAACCCGCACCTGACGATCGAACAGTGCATCGCCGAGCCGCTGATCGTGCACGAGGAGCATCTCAGCCCCGCCGAGCGCGGCGCACGGGTGCGCGCCCTGCTGGAGGCGGTCGAGCTGCCGGGCACCTATGCCGGCCGCTACCCGCACGAGCTCTCCGGCGGGCAGCGCCAGCGCATCTCCCTGGCCCGCGCCCTGGTGCTCGAACCGGAGCTGCTGATCGCCGACGAACCCACCAGCGCCCTGGACGTGTCGGTGCAGGCGACGGTGCTCGACCTGTTCCGGGAGCTGCAGCAGCGGCTCGGCTTCGCGGCCCTGTTCATCAGCCACGACCTGGCGGTGGTGGACTCCCTCGCCCACCGCATCGGCGTGCTCTTCCGCGGGGACCTCGTCGAGGACGGCCACGGCCCCGATGTGCTGCAGCGGCCCCGCCACCAGTACACCCGCAAGCTCATCGCCTCGCTGCCGGTGCCGGATCCGGTCGAGCAGGCCGCGCGGAGGGAGGCGTTCGCCCGGGAGTGGGGCGGTGATGCGCAGGGCTGATACCTCACCTCCCCCTGCGGTATGAGACCGCGGGCCGGGATCGACCCGTGCGCCGATGCCCGAGCGCGGCGGGCGCGGAAGCCTGGCAGGCATGACCTCTTCCGCGCCCTCCCGCCCCGCAGCCCGCCCCGCACCCGAGCCCGACCGCGCCCCCGGCCGCGCCGGCAGCTCGCCTCCCGGCGGCGCCCGCACCGCCACCGCCCGCATCGAGGCCCTGGACCTCGCCAGGCTGCTCGCGATCCTCGGCATGATGGCCGTCCACCTGCTCGCCCCGCTGGCGCAGGACCCCGCCAGCACAGGCATCCAGGGGCACCTCGCCCGCGCCGCGGACGCCCGCGCCGCCGGCAGCGCCTCGACCCTGTTCGCCGTGATCGGCGGCTGCAGCCTCGTGCTCGCCACACGGCGACCCCTCGCACGCGGGGAGCGCGGGCGCGCCGTGGCCTCGGTGCTCGTGCGCGGGGCGTGCGTGACGCTGCTCGGTCTGGTGCTCGAGCTCGCTCCCACCTCGGTGATGGTGGTGCTCGTGCCCTTCGGCCTCTCGATGATGCTCACCGCGCCGCTGCTGCTCGTCCCCAGCCGCGTGCTGGTGCCGCTGCTGGGCGTGCTCGCGCTCGGCGGAGCCCCGCTCGCAGCGGCCGTCCCCGGCCCGGTCGAGTTCGGCACCGTGACCCTGCTGAGCCTGGACGATCCCGTCGGCGTGCTGCGAGGACTCGTGCTGACCGGCCAGTACCCGCTGATCACCTGGGTGCCGTACCTGCTGCTCGGCATCGTGCTGATGCGCGGGCTGCTGCGGGCCCAGCAGCACGGCGACCCGGTCCGCTCCTCCCGGCAGATGCTCCTGGCCGGTGCCGTCACCGCCGCGGCCGGGCACGCCCTGCCGCTGCTCGCCGCGGCCCTCGGCCACGCCACTCCCGGGGCCTGGTACACGGCCGCGCCCCACACGGGCACGCTCGGCGACATGCTGGCCACCGCAGGCCTCTCCGCCGCGGTGCTCGGCGCCCTCACCTGGGCCCTGCCCGCCGGCCGGCAGCTGCAGAGCCGCACCGCCCGCACGCTGCGCGCCGCCGGCGCCGCGCCGCTGAGCATCTACGTCGGTCACGTGCTCCTCACCACCGCCGCGCTGCTCCTCGCCGTCGTGGCCTCGGGCGGGGAGCTCACCTCCATGCCCTGGTACGTCGCAGGCGTCGGGGTGCTGGGCGTGCACGTCGTGCTCACGCTCGCGCTCGGCGCCGTGCTCGCCGCACGCGGCGGCCGCGGCCCGCTCGAGGCCCTGGTGGCGCGGACGGTCCGCCGCCTCACGCGCGTCTGAGCGCGCGCAGGCGTCGATGTCACCAGCTGTTCGCCCCGAGGGTCCGTGCACGGCGCGCCTCCGTCGGCTCGCCGTCGCCCGGGCCAGGTTCCCTGGAGCTTCCCCCGCACGGCGATCTCCTGAAAGGTGGCCCTTCGTGACCCCTGCCCGCCCCACCCGCACCCGCCGGGACCTGCTGCGCTATTCCGCCGCTGGTGCGGCCTCCCTGACCGGCATGGGCCTCGCCGGCGCGGAGGCGACTCCGCTCCCCGCCCGGCGCCCGCGCCCCGATAATGGGATCGTGCGCAATCAGCTCCGCTTCCACGACGACGGCACCTTCACCGCCGTCCAGTTCAACGACACACAGGACTCCCACCGCACCGACGAGCGCACCATCGCGCTCCAGGAGGCCGTGCTCGACGACGTGCGCCCGGACTTCGTGGTCATCAACGGGGACGTCATCGACGGCTCCCCGACCACGGCGCTCGAGGCGAAGCAGGCGCTGAACAACGTGGTGCGGCCGATGGAGGATCGCGGCATCCCCTGGGCGCTGACCTTCGGGAACCATGACGAGGACTCCTCGGAGCGGACGGGGCTCGACGAGGAGGCCTACCTCGACTTCGTCCGCCAGTACGCGCACAACGTCAACACCCGCCAGGCCGAGGGGATCACCGGCAGCGGCAACCAGGTGCTGACCCTGGCATCTGCCGACGGCACCCGTGAGGCGTTCGCCCTGTGGCTCCTGGACTCCGGCCGCTACGCTCCCGAGCAGATCGCGGGCCAGGACTTCGAGGGATACCCCGACTGGGACTGGCTCCGCCCCGACCAGGTGGGCTGGTACCTCTCCACCTCGCAGGAGCTCGAGCGGCGCAACGGGGCCCTGGTCCCGGGCCTGGTGTTCCAGCACATCGCCCTGTGGGAGCACCGCTTCGCATGGTTCGCGTCCGTGGATTCCCGCACCGACGCCGATCACGAGCGCGCCGTGACCAAGCACCGGATCGAGGGGGAGCGGAACGAGGAGGAGTGCCCCGGGCCCGTGAACTCGGGCATGTTCGCCGCGATGCTGCACCGCGGGGACGTCAAGGGCCTGTTCGTCGGCCACGATCACGCCAACAGCTACGTCGCGGACTACTACGGGATCCTGCTCGGCTACGCGCCCGCGACCGGCTTCGCCCCCTACGCGCTCGACGGCGAGGAGCAGCACCGCCTGCGCGGTGCGCGCGTGTTCCACCTCGACGAGAACGTCGAGGGCGTGCTCGCGGGCACGGAGCTGCGCCTCGCCGCGGACTACGGCATCGACCTCACGCCGGAGCCCCGCCCGGGCGAGCCCGCGGACTTCCCGGACGGGGTGCGCTGAGGCTCAGCCCCAGGTGACGGGGAGCTCCGGATCGGACATGTCGACGTGCGGGCGGCCCATCCCGCCGCCGAGCCACAGCTCGCACGTGCCCTTCTGATCGTCTTTGGTGCACTCGATGGTGGTCTCCACCGTGCCGATGCTGCTGCCCTCGACGTAGGTGGGCTCGTCGTAGGAGGGGGTGCCCTCCATCGTGTCGATCGTGCGCTGGGTGTCCTCCGAGATCGAGCGCTGCACCGTGTCCTCGACCATGGTCCAGCCGTCGTTGCTGGTCTCCGGCACCGGGGTCATCCCGCACCCGGCCGCGAGCGTGGTCTCTGTGAGGCAGGCGTCCACCGCCTCCTGGACCGCGCCGCGGAAGGCCGTCTGGCCGTCTTCGGTGAGCTCCGGATCCGGCCAGTCCACGTGGCCGTACTGCTCCCCGACGAGCAGCGGATCCGTCGAGGTGGGCGCGAAGTGCTCGCTCCCGTAGGCGAGCTCGTAGCCGCCGGGCAGGAGGAGGACCCGCTGCCCGGCGGTCACCTCGACCCCGTTGAGCGTCGTGTCGAGCCCGGTGACGTTGTCCGGGACGGTCTCGTCCGCGCCCGAGCCGGTCAGCTCGAGCACGCCGTCGTCGTCATAGTCGTGCACCGAGTAGGCATCCGAGACCGTCTGCTCGCCGACCGTGAAGGTGACCGGCACCTCGCCGCTGATCAGGCCGCTCTCGTCGAGGACCGGGGTGCCGACCTCGACCTCCGCCACCGGGGCGAGCTCGAGTGCCTGCGAGTACGCCTCGACCGGCAGCGTGGTGATGTCGGGATCGTCCTGCGGCCCCAGCAGCTCCAGAGCGTTCTCCGCATCTCCCGTGGAGAGGGCGTCGAAGTAGTCGGCGACCAGCGCCGTGGCCTGCTCCTCGGGGGAGAGGCTCGCGATGCTCGACTCCTCGCCGTCGGCCCCGGCCGCGGTGCCCCCGCCGCCGCGCATCACGAGGACGATGACCAGCACGAGCACCACCAGCAGCACCAGGAAGCAGCCGCCCCCGGCGAGCGCGCCGGCGATGATGAGGTTCCTGCGCGAGGAGCTCTTCGAGACCGGTTCGGCGGGCGGGGGCGTGTACGACCCCTGCGGCATCGGCGACGGTGCGGTCATGGCGTACATCCCCCCGGAGTCACTGCTGGTCAGATCACCTCAGGATACCGAGGGCCCAGTCACCCGGTCGGCGCATCCGGTAACGCTTCGAGCACGGCCTCGCCGTATTCGGCGAGCTTCTTCGCACCGACGCCGCTGACCGCGCCGAGCTGCGCGACGCTTGCCGGGCGGGCCTCGACGATCCCCACCAGCGTGGCGTCCGAGAACACCATGTACGGCGGGATCTGCTTCTCCTTCGCGACGGCGGTGCGCCAGGCGCGCAGGGCCTCGAAACGCTCCCGCTGGGCGGGCTCGAGGCTCTCCGCGGCGCGGGAGGCGCCCGCGGCCCGTCGGCCGCCCGAGCGGGAGGAACGCTGCGGGGCGCGGTCCACGGCCAGCTCGACGGTGCTCTCCCCACGCAGCACCGGCCCGGCCTGCGGCCCGGGGATCAGCACGCCGTAATCGCCCTCGGCCTCCACGATGCCGCGGGCCAGCAGCTGCCGGATCGCGGTGCGCCACTCCTTCTCGGAGAGCTCCTCGCCGATGCCCCACACGCTCAGCTCATGATGACGCGACTGGGTGGAGCGGGTGTTCTCCCGGCCCAGCAGCACCTCGATCACCTGGCCGGAGCCGAACTTCTGGCCCCGCTCGCGGTCCAGACGGATCAGCGCCGAGAGGAGCTTCTGCGCCGCGACGGTCGCATCCCAGGTCTGCGGCGGGGACAGGCAGGTGTCGCAGTTGCCGCAGGAGGTGAACTCCGTGTCCTGGCCGAAGTAGCGCAGCAGCTGCACCCGGCGGCAGGAGACCGTCTCGCACAGGGCGAGCATCGCGTCGAGATGGGAGCGGGCATTGCGCTTGAACTGCTCGGAGCCCTCGCCGGTGTCGATGAACTTCCGCTGGCTCACCACATCGCCGAGGCCGTAGGCCATCCAGGCGGTCGAGGGCTGCCCGTCACGGCCCGCACGGCCGGTCTCCTGGTAATAGCCCTCGATGGACTTGGGCAGGTCGAGATGCGCGACGAAGCGGACGTCCGGCTTGTCGATCCCCATCCCGAAAGCGATGGTCGCCACGATGATCAGGCCCTCGGCGCGCAGGAACCGCTCCTGGTGATCCTGCCGCACGGCCGCGTCGAGACCCGCGTGATAGGGCAGGGCGGGGATGCCGCGGGCCACGAGCGCCTCCGCCGTCTGCTCGACGCTCTTGCGCGAGAGGCAGTACACGATCCCGGACTCGCCCTCGTGCTCGGTGGTGATCAGCCGCAGCAGCTGCTCGCGCGGCGAGGCCTTGGGCTCGATCCGGTACTGGATGTTGGGCCGGTCGAAGCTGGAGACGAAATGCTCCGCCTCCTGCATCTGCAGCCGCTCGGTGAGCTCGCGATGGGTGGCCTCGGTCGCGGTGGCCGTCAGCGCGATCCGCGGCACCGTCGGGAACGCCTCGGCCAGGACGGACAGCCCGAGGTAGTCGGGGCGGAAGTCGTGCCCCCACTGGGAGACGCAGTGCGCCTCGTCGATCGCGAACAGCGCCAGGTGGGCGCGGCGCAGCAGATCCTGGGTGCGGGGGAGCACCAGCCGCTCGGGTGCCATGTACAGCAGGTCGAGCTCGCCGGCCAGCAGCTGCTGCTCGACGGCGCGGGCCTCGTCGAGCTCGAGCGTGGAGTTGAGGTAGGCGGCGCGGATCCCCACGCCCTCGAGCGCCGCGACCTGGTCCGCCATCAGCGCGATCAGCGGCGAGACCACGATCCCGGTGCCCTCGCGCAGCAGCGCGGGGATCTGGTAGCACAGCGACTTGCCGCCGCCGGTGGGCATCAGCACCACGGCGTCGCCGCCGGCGGCGACCTGCTCGATGATCGCGCGCTGATCGCCGCGGAAGGAGTCATAGCCGAAGACGCTGGAGAGGATCTCGAGCGCCCGGTCCGCCTGCCCGGCGTCACCCTCGCGACGTGCGGAGATCTGATCGGCGGCAGGCGGGATGCTCATGGGAGCCACTCTAGGCGGGCGGGCCGACGGGTCGCGAGCGCGGCGCGGCGGTGTGGACGGCGCACTCGCCTCCTGCCTCCCGTCTCCCGCCGTGCCGGCCCGGTAGCCTGCGGGAGCGGGACCGACGAGCGTCGCCGCCGCGGGGCGCCCGCGCCATGTTCGCGACGACGGGGACACGATGACCACGCGCTACCTGATGAGGCTCGGCAAGACACCTTTCGACGTCGTCGATCCCTTCCTCACTCTCGAACGGAACCTGCTGGGCACCAACAGCGGGAACCTGGTCTACGGTGCGGCGGCCCACAAGCTGTTCTCGACGGCGGACACGATCGTGGATGCGAACCACTACCGCATCAACGCCGGTATGGCCGCGCAGGTCAACGATGAGTACGACGGGTTCATCCTGCCGCTGGCCAATGCCTTCCGGCCGGAGTTCGAGGGGCAGCTGCTGCGCACCGCCCAGTTCCTCGAGCGGCTCACGATCCCGTTCCTGATGCTCTCCGGCGGGGCGCAGCTCCCGCTGGACGGGGACCCGGCGGCGCTGAAGGCGATGGAGCCGACGGTCAAGCGGTTCGCCCGCGCGGTCCTGAACGGCTCGAGCGCCCTGTCGGTGCGCGGCGAGATGACCGCGGACTACCTGGCCTCCCTGGGGTTCCGGGACGTGGAGGTCGTCGGCTGTCCCTCCCTCGCCCTCCACGGCCCCGGCCACCGGGTCGAGGTGCCCGAGACGCTCCGGCACGGGGCGCCGATCGCCTACAACCTGGAGACCAAGGATCCTTTCGGCGGTGACCTCGTCGAGGACGCGGAGGCCCGCTACGCCGCGACCTACATCCCCCAGGAGCACGGCACCCTCGAGCTCATGCTCTGGGCGAGCGAACCGTACGTCGCGAATGATCCGCGCCTGCCCCTGGAACGCTCCCATCCCCAGTTCACGGCGTCACGGGCCGAGTTCTTCATCGACGCGCATCCCTGGTTCGACCGCCTGGCGACGATGGACTTCTCCTTCGGCGCCCGGGCGCACGGCAACATCGCCGCGATCCTCGCCGGCACCCCCGCCGTCATGCTCGCCCACGACTCCCGCACCCTGGAGCTGGCCCGCTACCACGGCATCCCGTCCCTGGTCCGCGGGGCGGACGGGCAGCCGGGCTCGGTGCAGGAGCTCTTCTCGCACGCGGACTTCACCGAGTTCAACCGAGGGCATGCCGAGCGGTTCGAGACGCTGAGCCGCTTCATCCACGACAACGGCTTCTCGCACATCTACGATCCCGGGCAGGAGGCGGCCCTCGCCGCCTACGAGCAGCGTGTCGCCGAGACGGAGTTCGCGCCGGCGGTGCGGCCCACCTGGCTCGAGGACCCGCCCGCGACGGTGCAGCGCCATGCGGTGCTGCAGGACCGCGAAGCCCGCCGGAAGAAGGAGCAGGCCGAGCTGCGCCGCACCACCGCCGCCCGCGCCGCGAAGAGCGCGGAGCGGATCACGGCCCTGGAGCGTCGGCTGGATGCGGCCGAGGCGGACCTGGCCGCGACGCGCCGCGCCGTCGAGTCCGCGGAACGGCGCGCCGCGGCGGCGGAGCAGCGGCTGACGAGGACGGAGAAGAAGCTGACGAAGGTCGCCCGGCAGGCCGGTGACGCCTTCCACCGGGCGGAGCGCGCGGTGCGGATCCCGACCCGCCTCAAGGACGCGGTCTCCCGCGGCCGCCGGGACCGCTGAGGGGCGCCGCTCACTCGTCCCGCGCCCACACCCCGGTGTCCACGGGCTTGCCGATCAGCAGCGCGGCGAGCACCCCGACGGCGGCGAGGCCGACGGGCAGGAGCATCGCATCGCTCATCGCCGCGGCGTACGGCGCATGAAGCGCCTCGGGCAGCGTGCCCGTGCCGCCCTCGGCTCCTGCCGGGGCCGTGCCGCCGGCGCCGCCGGTCGCCTCGCCGATCCGCGCCGCGAGGCGGTCGCTCACGAGGGTCGCGATCGCCGCCGACCCCAGCACGGACCCGATCTGGCGGGTCTCGTTGTACACCCCGGAGCCCGCCCCGGCGAGGGAGGGCGGCAGATTGCGCGTCGCGGTGAGGGACAGCGGCCCCCAGACGAAGGCGTTGCCGAGCCCGACCAGCAGGAACGGCAGCAGGAGCAGCACGAACGGGGTCTCCGGCGTCATGAGGCGGGAGAGCCACAGCAGACCGCCGGCCAGCGAGGCGAAGCCGCCCAGCGCCATCCAGCGCGGGTCGTGGAGCGTCATCCAGCGGCCGACGGGCGGGGCCAGGACCAGCGAGACCACCGCCATCGGGGCGGTCATGAGCGCCGCCTGCGTGGGAGTCATGCCGAGCACCTGCTGGAAGAACAGCGTGGCGGGGATCGCGAGGGTGAGCACGGTCGCGCCCATCATCGCGATCGCGAGGCTCGCGACCGAGAAGTTGCGATCGCGGAAGAGCGACAGCGGCACCAGGGGCTCGCGACGGTTCCGCGCCTGCCAGACGACGAAGACCACGAGCGCCACCACTCCCGCGATGATCAGACCCGGCACGCTGACCGGCATGCCCGTCTCGAGCGGGCCGATCCGCAGCGAGTCGGTGATCCTGCCCCAGTCGTAGGTGTTGCCCTCCTGGATCCCGAACACCAGCAGGAACAGCCCGATCGCGGAGAGCACGACCCCGAGCCAGTCGAAGGAGTGGGCCCGGCGCGAGAATCGCGGCACGTTCCGCTGCACGAGCAGCAGCGTGAGGATCCCGACGGGCACGTTGACCAGGAAGATCCACTCCCAGCCGGGACCGTCCACGAGCACCCCGCCGAGCAGCGGTCCCACGAGGCTGGCCACGCCCGCCGTCGCACCCCACAGCGCCATCGCCCGCCCCCGCTGCTGCGGGGAGAACATCCGGGTGATCATCGACATCGTCTGCGGGGTCATCACACCGGCCCCGAGCCCCTGCACCACCCGAGCCACGATCAGCATCCCGACGTCACCGGCCAGCGCGCACCACAGGCTCGAGGCGGTGAACACCACCAACCCCACCATGTACACGGCCTTGAGCCCGTAGCGGTCCCCGAGCCGCCCGGTGATCAGCAGCGGCACGGCGTAGGCGAGCAGGTACGCGCTGGTGACCCACAGCAGACTCGTCAGGTCGGTGTCGAGGTCCTGCTGCATGCGCGGGATCGCGACCGTGACGATCGTGGTGTCCACGAGGATCATGAAGAAGCCCAGCACGATCGACCACAGGGCCGGCCAGGGACGGTCCAGGCGCGGATCACGGTCGGCGGAGGCCGCCGGGGAGGCTGTGTGATCGGGGGAGGGCATCGGGATCCTTCGACGGGGTGGAGATGCTGCGGCGAGGGTGCCCGACGAAGGGTACGCGCCAGAATTCCCGTGCGCGCGGAGGCTGCGACGCCCCCGCAGACAGATGACCGACACAGGTGAGAGAGAGATCACAGTGCAGTGTGTTCGTGCAGATCGGAGGGGCGCGGAGGGGGTGGTGTGAGCTGAACAAGAGCTGGGCGCGCCCTGAACGCCTGGCGGATGGTTGATGATTCAGGAAGCCCGGTCGGACACGCAGCCTTCCCCGTGCGCGGCCACCGACGGGGCCACCCTCCCTCACCTCCAGGGCTCGCTGTCGTGCGCCCGATTCCTTCCAGGAGCCCGCGTGACATCTACTCCGCCGCCCCCACCGCCGCACGGCGGCAGGCCCCACCAGCCCGGCCAGGGAGCTGCCTACCCGCCCCAGTCGCCGAACGGATGGCACCCGCAGCAGCCTCAGCCGTCCCCCTACCCGCAGAGCCCGGCGCCGTACGGAGGCTCTCCGTATGGGCCCCCGTCTCCGAACGGGCCATACGGCCAGCCCGCCTACGGGCACCAGGCGCCGGGACCGCAGGGCGTCCCCTTCCCGGCGCAGATGCCTCCGGGGCAGTTCTCGCCCGTGCCATCACAGCCTCCGCCCAAGGATTTCGTCGCCGCGTGGATCCTCGCGCTGTTCCTCGGCGTCCTCGGCGTGGACCGCTTCTACCGAGGCTTCATCGGCCTGGGCATCCTCAAGCTCGTCACCTGCGGCGGCGCGGGAGTCTGGGCGCTGGTCGACCTGCTGCTCATCATCCTCACCGGCGGCCGTGACAGCACCGGTCAGCGCCTCGCCGGCTACGAGAAGAACAAGCGGATCGCCTGGATCGTCACGCCGATCGTCCTGCTCCTCGGGCTGATCTTCAGCAGCATCAACTCCGCCACGAGCAGTGACATCGACGCCGCGACCGAGCACGAGGAGATCATCGCCACGGCCCCTGCCGAGGCCGCATCCATCGAGGACGAGGCTGCGAGCGAGGAGCCCGCCGACGTCGACCCCGCGGTCCAGGAGGACCCCGCCGACGAGGCCCCGGCCGCCGAGGCGTCCGAGGAGCCTACCGAGGAACCGGCGGAGGAGCCGGCAGAGGAGCCGGTCGCCGATGAGGCCCCGGCCGCCGATGTCCCCGCCGCGCAGCAGGCGATGTCGGCCGCGGTCGCGCAGGGCCGTGCGGACGCGAAGTCTGCCGAGACCGATCTGCAGCGCGGCAACGTGCTCAACGTGCGCAGCGACGCGATGTGCGAGTCTGTCCCGGACGGTGCGGTGACGGACTGGATCGGAACCGTGAAGACGGTCGACGCGAACGGTGAGGGCAAGGCGATCGTGACCGTGGCGATCGACGATGACATCGAGATCGGCACCTGGAACAACGCCCTCTCGGACATCGTCGACAACACCCTCGTCGAGCAGGGGACCCCGCTGTACGACGCCGCCCTCGCGCTCGCCCCCGGCGACACGGTGCGCTTCTCCGGGACCTTGAAGTCGGGCACCGACGGCAACGACACGTGCTACTACACCTCGAACCTCACCGAGGCGATGTCGATCGATTCTCCGGACTACATCATCACCTTCTCGGAGCTGAAGAAGATCGGCTGACACTCCCGGACGAGGGCGGCGGGACCCGGGCGCACGCCGGGATCCGCCGCCCTGCGCGGTCCGGTGCCACGCTCCTCCTGCACGCGCAGGATCGGCAGGGCGACGCAGCGCCCCGGGCGAGGTGTGGTTCAGCGCTCTTCGACCTCGGCGAGGAACTCGCCCGTGAGCGCCGCGATCTCATCGGGATGCTCGCCGTTGAGGGCGTGGCTGGCCTCGGGGAGCACCTCGATGCGCCCCTCCGCCAGCGACGCGCGGGCGGTCCGCTCTGCGGTCGGCGGATCATGCATCACCGACTGCCCGGCGAGGATGGCGAGCACGGGCACCTGGAGGGTGCCGATCTGTTCGGGCGCGATCCGGGTGGGGGCGGGCTGGACCATCCGGTAGTTCTTCATCCCGGCCTCGATCATGCGAGCGACCGGGACGTCCTCCACCGGTGCTCCGCCTGCGGTGTAGGAGGAGAAGGAGTCGCGCCACGACCTCGGCATCCAGGGGAAGGCGGCGGGGATCGAGCGCAGCGCCGTGCCGGCAGGTATGTCGTCGAACGTCTGGACGGGGTCCAGCAGGATCAGGCTCGCGGCCCGCTCGGGATGGTGCAGGGCGAGGTTGGTGACGGTCCATCCGCCGATCGAGAGGCCGAGCAGGTGGAACTGCTCCTCCGGGAGCGCGGCGAGGACCTGGGCGAGCCAGGCGGCCTTGTCCGCGTCGGAGGTGAGGGGGCGCTCCTGGACGCTGCGACCCGGCTCGCCCAGCAGATCCATCGCGTAGACGTCACCGATCTCCAGCAGCGAGGGGAGGTTGTCCGCCATGACGGGGGCGCCCGAGGCCGTGCCGGGCAGCACCATGAGCGGATGGCGGGCCGGCCCCGCGCCCTCGAAGCGGTACACGCGCACGATCCCGAAGCCCGTGCGGATGTCACGGACCTCCGAGGGATCCGGCATCTCCGCGAAGGCGGCCTCGTACGCCTCGAGGTATGCGGTGCGCCCCTCGTCCGAGCGCCAGTGGCCGATCGGCGCCGCGCGACCTGCGCCCACGAGATACCCGGCGATCAGCGCGCAGGCCAGGAGACCGGCGAGGAGCAGCCGGAGTCGGAGCGGACGATCGGTTCGACGCAGCGCAGTCACATAATCGACCCTCCGGTAGATTGAGGGGCATGTCAACAGGGAGACGTGCGGGCCGGCCTCCCGGCGCTCCGCAGCCGCGCAGGGAACAGCTGATCGCGCTCACCATCGAGCTCGTGGGGGCGGAGGGCTACGGTGCGGCGACCCTGGGCCGCGTCGCCGAGCGTGCGGAGCTGAGCAAGGCGAGCGTGCTCCACCACGTCGGCTCGGTCTCCTCCCTGCTCGATGCCGCGTACGAACAGGTGCTCTCGGCGATGGTGTCCGAGGTCGGCGCCGCCGTGGAGGCGGCGCGGCCGACGGCACGGCCCCGCGCCTACATCACCGCGCTCGTGGGGCACTTCCGCACGCACCCGCAGCACACCCGGGTCGCCATCGAGGCGCTCACCCGGCGGGGACCGTCCGGGCAGTCGAGGCAGCGATGGGCGCCGCTCGCGCAGCTGCTCGCGGAGGCGCGCGCCGCCCAGGGCATGAACGCGCAGGAGGAGACGACCGCGCAGGAGGATCTGCGCACCGCGGCGCTCGCGGTGGGCGGTGCCATCGACGCGATCGTCGCCGAGCACCACGAGGACCCGACGTACGACAGCGCCCGGGCGGCGCAGCAGCTGGCGTCGGCGGTCGAACGCACGGTGACAGCTCGACCCGAGTGAACCGAGCTGCATCGATGCATGGCGCGGGCGCCGGAGCGCGGCTGCCGTTCTTCCATGCTCGCTGACGAGGTCCGCCTGCGGCCGGCTGTCCCGGACGATGCCGAGGATGCCGGCGCCATGCACTACGCCTCCTTCGTCGAGACCTACGCGGACCTCGCCGACGCGGGTTTCTGGCGGCGAGCCAATCGGGAGCGGAGCATCGAGAACTGGCGGACGATGCTCTCCACGGGTGTCGAGGCGATGCTCGCCGAGGCGGACGGGAGCATCGTGGGCGTGGCGATCACCGCGCCCGCGGTGCCGCGCGGTGAGGTCGCGCCGCTGCGGGGCCTCGAGCTGACGAACCTCTATGTGCTCGCGCGGCATCAGGGCAGCGGCATCGGGCAGGATCTGCTCGACGCCGTCCTGCCCGCGGGTGCCGCGGCCCAGCTGTGGGTCGCGCGCGGCAACCCGCGGGCGGTGCGCTTCTACGAGCGCAACGGCTTCACCGCCGACGGGGCGGAGGACGACGGATCAGCCTTCGGCGGCATCGCCGCGCTGCGCATGGTGCGCTGAACCGTCGGGCGCTGCCCTCAGGCGCTCTCGCCGCGGATGCTCACCTCGGCGGCGCCGGGGAAGATCTGCTGCGAGACCAGCGCACGGCCGCCGTCGAGCTGCAGGTCGACGCAGGAGCGGTCGACCACCAGATCGAACGCCACCTCCTCGCTCCCGGCCGCGGGTGTGTACGGCGCGGAGGCGCCGTGCTCCGGGGCGAAGTCCACCCCGTGCGCGGCGCTCCGATCCAGGACCACCCGTCCCTCGGCGTCCACGGAGAGCACCAGCTCGGGGGCGGCCTCCTCCTCGCCGAAGCGGAGCACCATGCGCTGCGGGGTGCGCAGACCGAGAGTGCCCTGCACGCGGAAGGGCTCCACGGCGTCCAGCACCACCGGCTCCACCGCGGTCGCGACCGCACCGAGGTCCACGGTCCGCACCGCCTCCGGGACGATCGGGTGCTGGAGCAGCTCGAGGCCGCCGCCGGCGACCG
This sequence comes from Brachybacterium faecium DSM 4810, assembly GCA_000023405.1. Taxonomy (NCBI): domain Bacteria; kingdom Bacillati; phylum Actinomycetota; class Actinomycetes; order Micrococcales; family Dermabacteraceae; genus Brachybacterium; species Brachybacterium faecium. The sequence goes on along the minus strand of CP001643.1, from coordinate 2,009,614 downwards.
GCTCGAGGTGGAGCGTGCGGGGCAGGGTCATGGCGGAGCGCCACGGATCGGTGGGGGTCTGGTCGGCGTAGGCCCAGTTGTTCATCCAGCCCAGCAGCACCGGAGCGCCCTCCACCCCGGAGAAGGAGACCGCGGCGTAGCAGTCCTGGCCCAGGTCCAGCGGCTGCGGCTGCGCCTGCGTGGTGAAGGTGCGGCCGTCGAAATCACCGATCAGCACGTAGCCGCCCGAGCCGCCGGCCGGCCCGCCCGGATTGGTGCTGATCACCATCACCCATGCCTCGCCCTCCGGAGCATCGGCGGTGCCGGTGACCGGGACCCGCAGCAGATCCGGGCATTCCCACAGCACCCCGTCCAGCCCCGGATGGGTGAACACCGAGGCCTCCTCCCAGGTGAGCAGGTTCGCCGAGGTGTGCAGGTGGACCTGCTGATCCGCCGCCTCGACCGTCACCATCACCCAGCGCCCGCTCTCCGCATGCCAGAACACCTTGGGGTCCCGGAAGTTCGCGGAGCCGCGGTCCAGGATCGGGTTGTCCGCGTAGAAGGTCCACTCGGTCCCGCCGTCCGTGGAGTAGGCGATCGACTGTGCCTGGAGCCCGGGGTGGGTGGGGTGGTCGGGGGAGTAGGCGCTGGTGTAGAAGGCCACCAGCGGTCCGGATGCGCCCGGCGCGGCCAGACCCGAGCTGTTCTCGGCATCGTGCACGACGCTGCCGGAGAAGATCATCTCGTGCTCCGAGCAGGGCAGCGCCACCGGCAGGTGGGTCCACGTCGCGAGGTCGTCGGAGACGGCGTGGCCCCAGGAGAGGTTGCCCCACAGGCTGCCGTGGGGATTGTTCTGGTAGAAGGCGTGCCAGCGGCCCTCGTGGCGGATGAGGCCGTTGGGGTCATTCATCCAGGTCGACTCCGGTGTCAGATGGAACCGGGGACGGTACAGGTCGGCACGGGACGGGGACAGCGTGGTGGGGGTCATGATCTCTCTGTCGTCGGGGAAGCGGCCGCACCCGGGATCGGGTGACGGTCAGGTCAGGCGTTGTCGATGTAGCGGTCGTAGGCGGTCTGGTAGACCTCGATCATCTCGGGCAGGCCGATCGATTCGAGCTGGGCGACGTAGCCGTCCCACTGCTCCTCGATGCCGCCCTTGACGATCCAGGTCGAGATCTTCTCGTCCACGAGGGTCTTCACGTCGGCCTCGATGGTGCTGATCTCGTTCAGCTCCTCGACCGACAGCATCACCGGCGGGTACTTCTCGTTCGCACGGTGCGGTTCGTAGAACTCGGCGATCTGCTCCTGGCGCTCGGCGGCGCGCGGCTCGGGCAGCACGACGGTCTCGAAGTCCTCCGCGGTGATGATCTTCGGGCCGCCCGGGGCGACCTTCACGCGGCGCTCCTGTTCGCTCTCGCCGTCGGCGACGGGGATCTGCTCGAGCATCCCGTCGTCGTTCATCTCCTGGGCGATGCCGAGCGGACCCCAGTTCGCCTGCGCGCTCATGACGGGGTCGAAGAGCATGTCGGCCCAGCGCAGCGTCGCCGCGGCGTACTCGTTGGTGCGGCTGATCGCGAAGGCGTCGCGGTTGATCTCCTGGTTGTTGGCGACGCAGGCCCGCTGCACGCCGTCGGGGCCGGGGAAGATCGGCACGATCTGGTACTGATCGGCGCGCTCGTAGCCGACCACCTCGGTGATCTCCCAGAAGAAGAAGGAGCCGAGAGTCTGCGGATCCGCCTTGCCCTTCGCGATGAACTTGACGTAGTCCTGGGCGAAGGATTCCTGGTCGATGAGGCCCTCGCGGTACCAGGTGTGGAGGGTGGCGATCGCGTCGGCGAAGCCGTCCTTGTCCGCCGTGAACAGGACCTTGCCGTCCTGGACGATGCGGTGGTCGGGGTTGTCGGCCTGGCCGCCGATCGCCGCGATGAGATCCGCGATGTTCTCGGCCCCCATGAAGGACAGGGGCAGGACGCCCGAGGGGCCGTCCTCCTTGAAGGCCAGCAGCGTCTCGTGGTACTCGTCCACCGTGGTCGGCATGTCGAGGCCGTGCTGCTCGAGCCAGTCGGTGTTGAGGAAGAGCATGCTCGGGAATTCGACGAGTCCGAGCTCCTCGACGCTGGGCAGCGAGTAGATGTGGCCGTCCGAGGCGGTGATCGCGGAGCGGATGTCAGGGCGCTCCTCGAGGATGCCGTGGAGGGTGGGGGCGTGCTCGGGGATCATCTCCTCGAGGGCGACGAGCGTGCCGTTGGCGCCGTACTTCGCGATCTCGGCGTCGGAGAGCCCCGTGTTGAACAGGGCGTCGGGCAGCTCGCCGCTGGCCATCAGGAGGTTCTTCTTCTCGGCCCAGACCTCGTCCGGCTCGTTGACCCAGTCGATGGTGATGGCTGAATCCTCGGTCCAGGTCTTGACCAGCTCCATCGACTCGTAGTCGGGGGCGAGGGCGGATTTCCCGCCCCCGAAGCGGAGGGTGAGGTCACCGGTGACGACCGGGAGGCCGGAGTCGGTGAGGCCGACGTCGGAGGACTTGTCCTCCGTCTCGGTCGCGGAGGGGCGGCCGCAGGCCGCGAGGCCGGCGGTGAGGGAGAGGGCGGTGGCACCGAGGGTGAATTGGCGACGGGACAGCATGGTGGGACTCCTTCGTCTCGGGTTGCAGATCAGTTGTACGTATGACGGTTCGGATCGGGACGTCGGGGGACGGTCAGCTCTTCAGCGCGCCGAGGGTCGCACCCTTGATGAAGTAGCGCTGCAGGAACGGGAACGCGACGAGCAGCGGGATCGTGGAGACCACGATCATCGAGTACTTCAGCAGCTCGCCCATCTTCTGCGCCGCGGCCGTGGAGTCCATCGACGCCATGTCCATCCCGGAGGCGGAGGCCTGGGACTGGATGAGCACATTGCGCAGGATGAGCTGGAGGGGGTACTTCGACTCGTCGCTGAGGTAGATCATCGCGTCGAAGAAGGCGTTCCAGTTCGCGACGATGTGGATCATCGCCATGAGCACGATGAGCGGCTTCGACAGCGGCAGGGCGATGCTGAAGAAGAAGCGGAAGTCGGAGGCGCCGTCCAGCTGCGCCGCCTCCCTCAGCTCGGGGGAGAGGTTCTGCTCGAAGAAGGTGCGGGCGATGACGAGGTTCCACACCCCCACCGCCCCGGGGAGCACCACGGCCCACATCGTGTCGAGCATGCCCAGCTCCTTGACCACGAGGTACCGGGCGATCATGCCGCCGTCGAAGAACATCGTGACCACGAACAGGATCATGAACACGTTCCGGCCGGGCATGTCCTTGCGGGCCAGGGCGTAGGCGCCGAAGAGGATCATCGCGACGCTGATGAAGGTGCCCACCGCGGTGTACATCACGGAGTTCATGAAGCCGCGCACGATGGTCGAGGTGCCGAAGATCGTGAGATACCCGTCGAAGGTGACGCCGCGCGGGAAGAGGACGACCTTGCCCTGCTGGACGAGGTTCGGATCCGAGATCGAGGCGATCACGATGAAGTACAGCGGGTAGACGATGAGCAGGATCGCGAGCGCGATGATCCCGTACGTGATGATCACGAACAGGGGGTCCGCGACGCGGTTCACGACGTTCTGCGGCCGGGGCCTGAACGTGCGGTTGCTGGGCAGGGTGCGGGTGGATGTCGTCATCGGTATCACCACAGGCTCGACTGGTTGGCCTTCTTCGCGACCCAGTTGAAGGTCACCAGAAGGAGGAGGTTCAGGACGGAGTTGAACAGCCCGATGGCCGCCGAGTAGCTGAACTGGGCGCCCTGCAGGCCGACCTTGTACACGTAGGTGTTGATGACCTCGGAGGTGGGCAGGTTCAGGTCCGTCTGCATCAGGTAGACCTTCTCGAAGCCGAGGTTGAAGATGTTGCCCACGGCGAGGATGAACAGGATCGTGATCACCGGCAGGATCCCGGGGATGTCGATGTGGCGGATCCGCTGGAAGCGGTTCGCGCCGTCCATGCGCGCGGCCTCGTGGAGCGAGGGATCGATTGCGGTGAGCGCGGCGAGGTAGATGATCATCGAGAAGCCGGCGTTCTGCCACACGTCCGAGCCGATGTAGAGCGGCCGGAACCACTCGGGGGTGCCCATGAAGAAGATGGGCTCGCCGCCGAAGGCGGAGATCATGTGGTTGACGAGGCCCGAGCTCGGCGAGAACAGCAGGTGGATCATGCCGACCACGACCACCACCGAGATGAACGACGGGGAGTAGAGGACCGTCTGGGTGAGCCGCTTGAAGCGCTCGCTGGGCAGCTGGTTGACGATCAGCGCGAGGATGATCGGGACCGGGAACGCCACCAGCAGGCCGACGGTGTTGATCGTCAGCGTGTTGGCGACGATGCGCCCGAACTGGAAGCTCGAGATGAAGGTCTCGAAGTGCTCCAGGCCCACCCAGGGGCTCCAGAAGAAGCCGTCGATCGGGTTGTACTCGCGGAACGCGATCTGCGCGCCGTACATCGGCCAGTACTTGAACACGATCAGGTAGATGACGGCCGGCGCGAGTAGTACGTATAACTGCCAGCTCTGGAGGATGCGTCGCAGCCGGGAGCGGCGAGGCGCGTTCCTCGGCGCCTTCTCCGGCGGTGCGGGGGCCTGCGATGGTGCAGGGCCGACGGCGGTGTCGGTGGTCATGCCTCAGCGTCCTTTCGGGGGAGCGACGGATCCGCGGTGGATCACGGGGCAGGGGATGATGTGGGTCTCGGCAGCGGCTGCCGGATCCAGGACGAGCGCCGCGGCCTGCTCGCCCATGGCGAGGAAGGGCAGCTGCACGGTGGTCAGGGGAGGGTGGAAGAAGTCCCGCAGCACGTCCTGGTCGTCGAAGCCGACGATCGAGATGTCCTCGGGGATGCGCAGGCCGAGCTCGTCGAGCGCCTGGTAGGCGCCCAGCGCCGTCCGGTCGTTCCCGCAGAAGATCGCTGTGACCGGCTCCTCGAGCGCGAGCAGGGCGCGCGCCCCCTCGTCGCCGCTGCGGTGGATGCCCTCGCCGGCGATGATCAGCTCCGGGCTGGAGGGGAGGCCGGCCTCGGCCAGGGCGCGCTGGTACCCGCGGCGGCGGTCGCGCGCCGCAGGGATCGCCTCCTCGGGTTGGATGTTGATCATGCCGATGCGCGTGTGGCCCGCCTCGAGCAGGAGGCGGGTCGCGTCGTACCCGCCCTTCTCCTCATCCGGGACGACGCTCGGCGTGCTCCCGGTGAGATCGCGCGCATTGAGCGTGACGGCCCGGGTCTCGAGGGCCGCGCGCGGCACCTCGAGCTCGCGGTGATACATCGCCGTGTAGAGGATCCCGCGCACCTGGTGGGAGAGCATGGTCTCGATCGCGGCGGCCTCGAGGGCGGCATCGCCGCCGGTGTCGACCGTCATGAGGGTGTTGCCCTCCCCCCAGGCGAGGTCCTGGGCCCCCTTGATCATCTGCCCCGAGAAGGGGGAGGTGGCGACCTCGTCGCCGACCAGGCCGATGATCTCCGCGACGCCCGTCTTCAGGGTCTTCGCCTGGAGGTTCCGGCGGTAGCCGAGGGCGTCGGCCGCCTCGCGGATCCGCTCCGCGGTGCGCTCCGAGGCGCGGCCGGCGTAGCGGCCGCCGAGCACGAGCGAGACGACGGCCTGGGACACGCCGGCCTTCGCGGCCACGTCGTGCATGGTGGGGCGCTGCGCCATCGCGATGCTCCTCGTCCTCAGCTCGTCGGTCTGGTCCGGTCAACGATCAGTTAATCGTATGACGTAGAGGGTGGAGGGTGGGGCGGGTGCTTGTCAAGAGGGGCCCCGCCACTGTCCCGAAAGCGCTGGCAGCGGCGCGGCGACAGCGGTGCTCCTCGCCTCCGCTGCGCCGCGCCCGCACGGCAGCGACGCCAGCGGAGCCGGGTCCTGCTCAGCCGCAGGTGTCGCACACGCCCGTGGCGGGCAGGGCATAGAAGCAGCCCGGACAGAAGGAGAGGGTCTCCTCCGGCATCGCCCGGGAGGCGGCCCGCGACTGTGCGGTGGACAGGGTGAACCCGTGCATCTCGAGATCCTTGCGGTCCTCGGGTGCCAGGCCCTTGGGGAACGTCACATATCCGGGGTGGAGGTACATGATCGAGCGCCCCGAGTCGTCCTGTGCGGTGACGGTGCTGTTCGACCTCGTGCGGAAGAAGGTGCGCGCGGCGAGCCTGTCGAGGTTCTCCTCGATCACGCGGATATCACCGACCGACCAGTTCGGGTTCCAGGAGAGCGCCTCGGCGCGGGACATCGAGCGGCGGGTGGAGGAGAGGGTGTTCATCTCCTGAGTAGAGCACGCCGGGTTGAACTTCCCGGTGGTCGAGGTGACCCACGCGTCGCGAGGGAGGGCGCAGGAGCTCGCGCTCCGCTCCTGTGAGCGCTGGCAGACGGTCGGATCCTGCGTGGGCGAGCTTGGAATGTCCCAGCCCGTCGGTACCTTGCGGGAGCAGGCATACAACGGCGCAGCTCCCTCGCCCCTCCCGTGGTCGAGACGCCGGAGCTCGACGCGTCACCGCGACTCTTCGGGCCGACGCACCCGTCCCACGCCTCACCCCCGCACCGGCCCCGGCACCACCGTGCCCGACGGTCAGCGTGCCGTACCCAGAATGGAGTCCAGCGTGACGAGCATGCCCCCTTCTCCCCAGGATCCGAGCTCCTCGGACCTCCCCTCCGGCCCCGAGTTCTCAGGCCCTGCCCACGGCGCCCCACCCGGTGAGGTGCCCGCCCCGACCGCTCCCGCCAGGAGCGGGAAGAAGAAAGGTCTGATCGCGGCCGGATGCGGCTGCCTCGCCCTGCTCGTGCTCGCGGTCGGCGGCTGCTCGGCCCTGGTCTTCAGCGGCGTCGGCGACGACGATCCCGCTGCCTCCGAGGAGACGTCGGCCGCCGAGCCGGCGGAGACGCCGAGCGACGCCGCAGAGGCGAGCGAGGACGCGCCTGCTGAGGAGGCGGCGGAGGACGAGACCGCTGCGGAGGACGCTCCCGCCGAGGAGGAGGCCGACGAGGAGCCGGCAGAGGCCCCTGCGGAGGAGGACGGCGCCGACGGCGACGTCCCCTCCGACCACGCCTCTGCACTGAAGAGCGCCGAGACCTACTCCGATCTCATGCACATGTCGAAGCAGGGCATCTTCGAGCAGCTCACCTCCGAGTACGGGGACCAGTTCTCCGAGGAGGCCGCGCAGTACGCGGTCGACACCCTGGACGCGGACTGGAACGACAACGCGCTGCAGTCCGCGGAGAGCTACTCCGAGACCATGCACATGTCGAAGCAGGGCATCTTCGAGCAGCTCACCTCCGAGCACGGCGAGCAGTTCACCGAGGAGCAGGCGCAGCACGCGATCGACACGATCGAGGCGGACTGGAACGAGAACGCCCGCCAGTCCGCCCTCGTCTACCGGGACACGATGGACATGTCCCCGGAGGCGATCCGCGACCAGCTGTCCTCGCCCTACGGTGACCAGTTCACCCAGGAGCAGGCCGACTACGCAGTCGAGCACCTCGACGACTGAGACGGTCGCAGAGCGCGCGAGGGGCACCGCGCCACATCCGGTGCCCCTCGCGCCCTGTCCGGGGCCTCGATCGCCGATCACGCCGTGACCGCCGCCGCGGCGGCGGTCACCGGGGACGTCCCCGCGCGGGCGGTCGTGGGCGGGTCCTCGGCACGCGTGGTCAGGACGGTCGATGGCTGGGAGCCCCGGCATTCTCGGGCGGAGGGCTATCGTTCCTTCACAGCGACCCCCGACCGTGAGGAGTGGACATGGCCCCCTGGATGATCGCCCTGCTCGCTGGCCTGGTGGCCGGCGGTGCCCTGCTGCTCGGCAGCGCGATCGCCTGGTTCGTGAAGGTCCCCGCGAAGGTTGTCGCCGGGATCATGGCGTTCGGCGCCGGCGTGCTGATCTCGGCGCTCACCCTCGAGCTGGTCTCCGAGGCGATGGACCAGGGCGGGCTGCTCGCCACGAGCGGCGGCTTCCTCGCCGGTGCCGTCATCTACGTGGGGCTGAACATCCTGCTCGCCCGATCGGGCGCCCGCCACCGCAAGCGCTCCGGCGATCAGCAGCCCTCGGCGCAGGAGGACTCCGGCAGCGGGGGAGCGATCGCCATCGGTGCGCTGCTGGACGGCGTGCCCGAGTCGATGGTGCTGGGCCTCAGCGTCCTGGGCGGTCCCGGCCTCAGCGTGCCCATGTTCGCGGCCGTGTTCATCTCGAACGTCCCCGAGGGTCTCTCGAGCAGCGCGGGATGGAAGCGGGCCGGGCGCGGCGCCGGCTACGTGTTCGGGATCTGGGGCGCGATCGCCCTCGCCTCGGGGCTGGCGGCGCTGGCCGGTTTCGCACTGCTGGACGGCGCCTCGCCCGGGACCCTCGCCGCGGTGAACGCCCTGGCCGCAGGAGCGATCCTCGCCATGATCACCGACACCATGATCCCCGAGGCGTTCGCCGAGGACTCGCTGTACTCGGGACTGCTGGCGACGCTCGGCTTCCTCGCCGCCCTCACGCTGCACGCGATGGGGTGAGCGCCGGCCCGGGGAGGGCTCAGCGCTTGTGGTAGAGCGCCTTGTGCAGGAAGCGCGGCTCGGAGGTCACCGAGATCCCCAGGTTGCGGAAGATGTCCTCGTCGACCGTGCCCAGGATCGTGGTCGTGTGCACGTCGCAGCCGGCGAGGCTGCGCAGCTGGCCCAGGGCACGCCGGGCGTTCTCATCGCTCGAGGCGGAGACCGACAGCGCGATGAGCACCTCGTCGGTGTGCAGGCGCGGGTTGCGCGATCCCAGATGCTCCGTCTTCAGGGTCTGGATCGGCTCGATCGAGGTGGGGGAGAGCAGCTGCACGGAATCCGCCAGACCGGCCAGGTGCTTCAGCGCGTTGAGCAGCATCGCCGCTGAGCAGCCCAGCAGAGGGGAGGTCTTGCCCGCCACGATCGTCCCGTCGCCGAGCTGGATGGCGGCCCCCGGCTCCCCGGTGCGCGCCTCGACCGAGAGGGCCGGCTCCACCACGGCGCGGTCGCCCGGCGCGCAGCTCGCCTTGGACATGATCATCCCGATCCGCTGGGAGACCACGTCCTCCTCGTCGTTGATCCGCTCGTGCACGAGCGCCTTGTAGTAGCGGCGGATGATCTCCTGCCGTGACGCCTCCCGGCACACCGCGTCGTCCACGATGCAGTCCCCGACCAGGTTCACACCCATGTCGGTGGGGGAGGAGTAGGGCGATGCGCCGGTCAGGCGCTCGAGCAGGGTGCGCAGCAGCGGGAAGACCTCCACGTCCCGGTTGTAGCTGGTGACCTGTTTGCCGTAGGCGGCGAGGTGGAACGGATCGATGAGGTTCAGGTCGTCGAGATCCGCGGTCGCCGATTCGTAGGCGAGGTTCACCGGGTGCTCGAGCGGAAGGTTCCATATCGGGAAGGTCTCGAACTTCGCGTAGCCGGAGCTGATCCCGCGCTGGTGGTCGTGGTAGATCTGCGAGAGGCAGGTGGCGAGCTTGCCGGAGCCCGGCCCCGGCGCGGTCACCACGATCAGGTCGCGCGTGGTGTGCGTGTACTCGTTCGCGCCGAAGCCCTGCGGGGAGACGATCCGGGCGGTGTCCTGCGGGTAGCCCGGGATCACGGTGTGCCGGGCTACCTTCAGCCCCAGCCGCTGGAGCCGCTCGATGAAGGCGTGCGCCACATGATTGGACTCCTCCAGCTGGGTGAGCACCACGTTCTCCACCAGGAAGCCGTGCTCGCGGAACACGTCGATCAGCCGCAGCACGTCGTCCTCGTAGGGGATGCCGAGATCCGCGCGCACCTTCTGCCGCTCGAGGTCCTTCGCGTTCAGGCACACCAGGATCTCCAGCTCGTCCCTGAGCCGGTGCAGCATCGCGATCTTGTTGTCCGGAGTGAAGCCCGGCAGCACGCGCGAGGCATGGTGGTCGTCGAAGAGCTTGCCGCCCATCTCCAGGTACAGCTTCCCGCCGATCTGGTCGCGGCGGTGCTGGATGTGGCGCGACTGCAGCTCGATGTACTGCTCGCGGTCGAAGCCGATCGTGCCTCCTCCAGGGGCCGCCGGAGCGGAGGTGGTGGACGAGGCGGGGGAACGGGAATCCGAGTCGGTCACCCCGGCACGCTAGCACCGTCGCAGCGCACGGCGACGGTGAACCGCCCGCACCCGCGTGGTGACCCTTGCGGGCGGTGGCCGGCTGGGCGAGGATGGACGAAATCGGCATCGATTCGAATCGATGCTCGTTCCTCCGCGAAAGGCAGCACCGCATGACGACTCCCACCGCACCCCTGCGCGTCACCGTCTGGGGCGAGAACCGCCACGAGCAGCGCGACCAGCGCGTGCGCGAGCACTACCCCGAGGGCATGCACGCCGCGATCCGCGACGGCATCGTCGAGCATCTCGGCGAGGGCGTCAGCACCCGCATCGCCCTGCTCGACGACCCCGAGCACGGCCTCAGCGAGGAGGTGCTGGCCCGCACCGACGTGCTCACCTGGTGGGGGCACATGGCGCACGAGGAGGTCTCCGACGAGGTCGCCGAGCGCGTGCAGAAGCACGTCCTGGCCGGCATGGGCCTGGTGGTCCTGCACTCGGGGCACTGGTCCAAGCCGTTCACGCGCCTCATGGGCACCACCTGCACCCTGCGCTGGCGCAACGAGGCCGATCGAGAGCTGGTGTGGACGGTGAACCCCTCCCACCCGATCGCCGAGGGCGTGCCGCACCCGATCATCATCGACGAGCAGGAGATGTACGGGGAGCACTTCGACATCCCGGTGCCCGATGAGCTCGTGTTCGTCTCCTCCTTCAGCGGGGGAGAGGTGTTCCGCTCCGGCTGCACCTTCCGCCGCGGCAAGGGCAAGATCTTCTACTTCAGCCCCGGCGACCAGGACTACCCCGTCTACCAGCACACCGACGTGCGCCGCGTGATCGCCAACGGGGTGCAGTGGGCCCGCCCGGCGGTCGCCGACCGCCAGGTGCCCTTCCTCGACCGCTACGAGACGGAGTGGTTCACCACCGGCGCCTCCGGGCAGGGCGTGGGCGACGCGGCGGCAGCGGGGAAGGGCGAATGAGCGCCACCCCGGCCACCCCCGACGCGCCCGCGGCGCCGGTGCCGGTGGTCGTCGTCGGCGCCGGCGGGATGGGCAGGGCCTGGATCGGCACCGTGCTCGGCAACGACGCGGCCCGCCTCGTCGGCGTCGCCGACCTGCTCGACGGCGCGGCCGAGCGCGCCGTCGCGGAGACGGTCCCGGAGAGCGAGCGCGCCGGGATCGCCACCGGCACCGACATGCTCGAGGTCGCCCGCCGCGCCGGCGCCGAGGCGATCATCGACGTGACCATCCCCGCCGCCCACCACACCGTCACCGCCGATGCCCTCCACGCCGGCTACCCGGTGCTCGGCGAGAAGCCCTGCGCCGCGACACTCGCCGAGGCCGTCTCCCTGGCCGGTCACGCCGAGACCACCGGGCAGCTGTTCATGGTCTCCCAGTCCCGCCGCAACAACCCCCACCTGCACGAGGCGCGACGGCTGGCCGACGAGCTCGGCGGCGCCGGGATCGTGGACACCCGCTTCCTCAAAGCGCCCCGCTTCGGCGGTTTCCGCGAGGAGATGGACCAGCCCCTGATCGTCGACATGGCGATCCATGCCTTCGACGCCGGCCGGGTGCTCGTCGAGGGCGCGCCCGTCTCCGTCACCGCCACCTCCTACAACCCCTCCTGGAGCTGGTACGCCGGGGATGCCGCCGCGACCGTGACGATCACCTACGACTCGGGGGCGGTGCACACCTTCTCCGGCTCCTGGTGCTCGCCGGGAGCGGAGACCAGCTGGAACGGCGAGTGGCGGCTCAGCTGCGAGCACGGCAGCGTGCTCTGGGACGGCGAGAGCCCGCCCACCGCGCACCCCGCTGAGGGCCCGGAGCGCGCCGGCCGCACGCCCGGCTCCGAGGACCGCTGGGAGCTCGACGCCTCCCTCGCGACATTCTGCGCCGCGCTGCGCGGCGGCCAGGCCCCGGAGTCCGAGGTGCACGCGAACGTGTGGACCCAGGCGATCGTCGAGGCCGCCGTGCGCTCGGCCGGGACCGGTGCGAGGGTGCAGCTCGCGGATCTGCTCGACGGGGCCCTTGCCGGAGCCCGTGCGCTGGACCGCGCCGACGGCCGCAGCGGAGCTCTCGAGGCATGGAAGACTGGAGCCTCCGGACTCACCACGGGGTGACGGCGCGCCGGGGAGGGCGGGAGATGGCGGAGGACAGGGCGGGGCGGCAGAAGCCGCCGACGAGCCAGGACGTCGCCCGCCTCGCCGGGGTCTCCCAGTCGACCGTGAGCTACGTGCTCACCGGCTCCCGCCCCATCTCCGAGGCCACGCGCCGGCGCGTCGAGGCGGCGATCCTCGAGCTCGGCTACCACCCCAACTCCGGTGCCCGCACGCTGCGCTCCCGGCGCAGCGGGGTCATCGGCCTCATGGTCCCCGAGGCCGACGGCGACGACGGCGTGCTCATGGTGTTCGTCCGCACGATCGCCCGCGAGGCGCGCCGCCACGGCTACGACATCCTGCTGGTGACCGCGCAGGAGGGGGCCGACGGGATCCGGCGCGTGGTGCGCACCGGCGTGTGCGAGGCGCTGATCCTCATGGAGGTGGACCGCCACGACGAGCGCATCGCCCCGGTCCTCGCCTCCGGGCTGCCGTTCGTGACGATCGGCAAACCCGAAGAGTTCCCCCACGGCTCCGTCATCGACCTCGACTTCGAGATGCTCGGCCGAATGGTGCTCGAGCGCGCCCACGAGGAGGGATGCGCGCACCTGCTGCTCTTCGGCGCCCTCGACCATCTGCGCTCCCGCAACGACGTCTCCCGCTTCCTCGCCGGCGTCGAGGACGCGGCCGAGGAGATCCCGGTCGCAGTGGTGCTCGACGACGGCCCGCTCGCCGAGGTCCCCGCGCGCGCCCGGCGCCTGGCCGCTCCCCACGCCCGCACCGCCCTTTTCGGTCTGGGCGGCGTGCGCCAGGTGCTGTTCGCGATGGCGGCCTCCGGCGCGCTCGCGCAGGAGGGCACCGTCCTGCTCGCCCTGGGAGGCGAGGATCTCGCCGACGTCAGCGGCCTGCTGGCCCCCGTCCCGCAGATCGACCCGCGCCGCGCCGAGGTGAGCGAGCTCGCGGTCTCCGAGCTCGTGCGCCTGCTGCGCACCGAGGACGCGACCCCCCGCGTCACCCTCGTCGAGCCCCGCTGGCTCGAGGGCTGAACAGCCCTCTCGGGTCGTCACGGAGTCCGCTGCCCCGAGGCGCGGAACAGTGCACATGACAGAAGATGACGTCCCCGCGCCGCCTGTCGCCCCAGGTGATGGGGTGATGAGGCGCCGACGTGAGCGGAGGCACACGTCCCCGCAGGCCGGGCGCGCTTTGGTCGTCCCTAAGATGTGCGTATGACTGCCGTCTCCGCCCCCGTCGACGCCCACGAGATCCTCGCCGCGCTGCTCACCGACGCGCCCGAGGGCGGTGAGCTGCGCGCCGTGCTCCGCCCGGACGTGCTCACCCACACCCGCGCCGCCTACGACGCGCTCTACCGCGCACCGCAGCCGCTGCCCGCCGCCGTGCTGCACGCGCTCGCCGCCGTCTCCGCGGAATGGCAGGGCAGCGGCCCGCTCGCCGAGTGGCACCGCTCCCAGGGCGCCTCCGCCGCGCTGCTGGCCGCCGACCCGCTCACCGAGGACCCTGCGCTGGCCGCCCTGCGCGACCACGTGGACGCGCTCTCCCTCTCCCCGGCGCTGGTCACCCTCGCCGATCAGGAGCGCCTGGCCGACGCCGGACACGACCCCCGCACCGCCGTGCTCCTCAGCCAGCTCGTCTCCTTCGAGAGCTACCTCCAGCGCCTCGTGGCGGGGCTCGCCGCGCTGCGCGGCCTCGAGGTCCCGGCCGCCGACGCACCCGTCCGCACCCCGCGCACCCGCGACCGTGCCGCCGCGCACGGCGGCACCACCCGCACGGGCCGCATCCGTCCCGCGCACTTCACCCGCGAGCAGCTCGAGTGGGAGCCGTGGATCGCCGTGCCCGAGGAAGGTGAGCTCACCGACGAGCAGCGCGACTCCTTCGCCTCCAAGTCCAGCGCGAACAGCGTCTACTTCCGGATGCTCTCCCTCACCCCGTCGGTGACGAGGGCCCGCAGCCTGCTCGACAACGCGATCTTCCTGCCCCGCGACGGTCTGCCCAAGGCCGAGCGCGAGCTCGCCGCCGCCGTGACCAGCAAGGTCAACGACTGCATCTACTGCGCCTCGGTCCACGCCCGCAAGGCCGCCGCCCTCGCCAAGCGCGAGGCCGAGGTCGAGGCGCTGCTCGCCGCCCCGCTCGAGCGCGACGCGGACTGGATCGCCGCCGAGCTGTCGCCGCTCGGCGCGGGCCAGGACGAGCGCTGGGCGGCGATCATCACCGCCGCGGCCGAGCTCTCCCGGCCCCGCCCGTCGGCCGTGCCGCTCGCACCGCTGCGCGCCCAGGGGCTCACCGACCCCGAGATCGCCGACCTGCTGTGCGCCGCCGCGTTCTTCGCCTGGGCGAACCGCCTGATGCTCAGCCTCGGCGATCCCTCACTGCCCGACGCCGCATGAGACCGACCCCTCCGTCCCGCTCCGCCCTCGAGGACCCCATGACCTCTGCACCCCGCCGCCGCACCGCGCCGGCCCAGCCGGCACTCGAGTCCGTGACCGGCCGATGACCGCCGCCGACCATCTCGATGCCGTCATCGTCGGGGGCGGGCCCCGCGGCGTGGCCACCGCGCTGCGCACCGCCGCCCGTGTCACCTCCGCCGGCACCTCCCCGGTGCGCCTGGCGATCATCGACGCCCTCGCCGTCGGCTCCGGCGCCACCTGGCTCATCGACCAGCCGGCCCAGTACCTCAACAACACCCAGGCCGACGCCACCACCGTCCACCCCGACGACTCCACCCCGATGACCGGCCCCGACGCCCCCGGGCCGGACCTCGTGGACTGGGCTCGGAGGATCCGCGCCGACGGCGGGCACCCGGCCGGCGAGTGGGTGCTCGAGGAGGCGGCCGAGCTCACCGGCGCCGACTTCCCCACCCGCCGGCTCCAGGGCGTGTACTTCCGCGACCAGCTGGATGCCGCGATCGCGGGCGGGGCCATCGAGGTCCTCGAGGTCGTGGCCCGCGCCGTGGACCTCGCCCCGGCGGGGGAGGAGACCGCGGTGGTGCTCGAGGACGGCCGGAGGCTCGTCGCCCCCACGGTGGTGCTCGCCCAGGGGATGGTGCAGTCCGAGCGCGGCGGCGAGGTCACGGCGCTGATCGAGTTCGCCGAGCGCTTCGACCTGCGGTACGCCGAGCCCGGGATGCCCGCCGAACGCGACTACGTCGGCCTGCCGCCGGGGGAGACGGTGCTGGTGCGCGGCCTCGGCGCGAACTTCTTCGACGTGATCGGCCAGCTCGTGGCCGACTGGGGAGGCGCAGTCGAGCCTGTCCCGGGAGACCCGCACGGCCGGCTGCGCTACCGGCCCAGCGGCCGTGAACCGCAGCTCGTGGTCGGTTCCCGGCGCGGGGTCCCCTACCGCTCCAAGCCCGAGGGCGGCCGCTCCGTGCGGCCCTTCAGCCCCGCCTGGGCGAGCGATGACTGGTTCTCCGCGTTCGAGCAGCGCACGGACGTGGACTTCGGCGCCGAGGTGTGGCCGGTGCTCGCCCGCGAGTTCGCCCGCGTCTACCTCGAGGCCCTCACCGAGCGGGAGCCCGCGGCGATCCGCGGCGACTGGCTGCCCGCGCTCGACGCCGCGGAGACGGCCGAGCAGGTCGACGCCGTGCTCGACGCCTCGATCACCGCGCCGCGCTGGCGCTGGACGCTCGAGGAGCTGCACCGCCCCACCCGCGGCGAGCCCGTCTCCCCGCAGGCCTGGGACGGCATGGTGCGGCGCCTGATCGCCGACGAGCTGGGCTCGCTCTCCGACCCATGGCACCACCCCCGCGCAGCGGTCAACGGCGCCATGGGCGCGCTCCGGCGCCGCGTGGGCCGGCTCACCGGCCTGGGCGTGTTCACCGGGCGGTCGCTCGCCCGCGATGTGCTCGGCTGGTTCGACGGCGACTCCCTCGCCCTCGCCTCCGGTCCGCCCGCGGATCGAGTGCGGCTCTTCCTCGCCCTGCTCGAGGCGGGGGTCGTCTCCCTGCTCGGCCCGGAGATGGTGATCGAGGCCGATGCGAGCGCCGGACGGTTCCGCGCCGCCTCGCCGATCACCGGAGGCGTGGTCACCGCCTCCGTGCTGCTCGAAACCCGGATGTCCAAGGGCAGGATCCCGCAGACCGATGATCCGCTGCTGCGTGCGCTGCTGGACAGCGGGCGCGCCCGCATCCACACCGTCGACGGGGTGCAGACCCACTCCCTGGAGGCCACCCGCGCCGAGCTCGGCGAGGAGGTGCTCGCCGGCCACAACCTCATCGCCGAGGACGGCACCGTCGACGAGTCCGTCGTGGTGCTCGGCATCCCCGCGGCCTCGACGCAGCCCGGCTCAGCGATCGGCGCGACACCAGGGGTGCCCTCACCCCTGCTCGCCGGGGCGGACGTCGCCGCGAAACAGATCGTGGCGCGCGCCCGGCACCGCGCGGGCGCGCAGTTCCCGGGGCTTTCGTCCCTCTCCCTGCAGCACTAGGAGACGTACCTCACAATCGTTATGCGACCGTGACGCCTACCAGTGGAGGTTTTCCGTCGCCGCGGGGTTCAATTCCTGCACGGGTCAACGGTGACCCGACGCTCCGTGCACCGGAGCGCATCATGAGAGGCAGGTCTCATCATGTCCGACTCCGCAGCACCTCAGATCCCCGGCGGCGCCACGCGCCGTCGATTCCTCGCCGGCACCGGCATGGTCGGCGGCGCCGCCGCCCTCGCGGCCTGCGGCGGTGCCACCGGCGGCGCCAGCGGAGGCGGAGGCGGTGACGGCGGCACCGAGCTCGTGGGCGTGGGAAACAACGGCAAGGCCGGTCCCGGGCGCAAGGGCGACGCCGCCGATCAGCTCTTCATCGCCGGCTTCCAGTGGAGCCCGCCCACGAACTTCAACACCTTCGCCGGCTCGCCCGCCTGGCCGGCGGCCGCGAATGTCGCCCAGTACGTCTACGAGACCCTGCTGCGCTTCGACATCGTCACCGGCGAGCTGCTGCCCGGCCTGGCCGCGAGCTACGAGGTGACCGGCAGCGAATCCATCTCCCTGACCCTCCAGGACGGGGTCACCTGGCACGACGGCAGCGACTTCACGGTCGACGACGTGCTGTACACCTTCGAGCTCGGCAAGATCGACCCGGGCCTGGGCGTCGCGGCGTTCTGGACCGAGGTCGACGAGATGACCGCCGAGGGCAGCACGATCAACATCGCGGTCACTCAGGAGCGCAAGAACGTCGGCGCCGTGCTGAACTCGATCGCCACCCAGTTCATCGTGCCGAAGGCCGTCTTCGAGAAGGTCGCCGAGGAGACCGGGAACAAGATCGCCGGCTGGGAGACGACCGAGGCAATGGGCACCGGGCCCTTCACCCTCGATCTCGCGGACCAGACGCAGATCATCCTCACGCGCTACGAGGACTACTGGGGCAAGGACTTCTACGGCGGCCTGCCCGCGATGAGCACGATCATCCATCCCATCTTCAAGTCCAACGAGGACGGCAACCTCAAGTTCCAGAACGGCGAGCTGGACGTCATGCAGCAGTTCGTCCCGCAGATCTGGAAGATGTGGGAGTCGGGCAAGCCTGTGGGCACCTACCTGCGGGACAAGCCCTACTACAGCCCCGGCTCGATGCCGATGCTGCTCATCAACACCACCCTGCCGGGGCTCGACGACCCCGCCGTGCGCCGCGCCCTCGCCCACGCCGTGGACTACGCCTCGATCGCCGAGACCGCGATGAGCGGCTACTCCTCCCAGGTGCTCGCCTCGCTGATCATCCCCGACGGCGCCGAGGACCAGTGGCTGGACCGCGGCAAGGCCGAATCCGACGGGTGGATCTACGACGCGGAGAAGGCCGAATCGCTGCTGGAGGAGGCCGGCTACGCCAAGGGCGAGGACGGCATCTACGCCAAGGACGGCCAGAAGCTCGGCCCGTGGAAGCTCATCACCCCGCAGGGCTGGACCGACTGGAACGCGGCGCTCGAGATCATGGCGACCAACCTCCAGGCGATCGGGGTCGACGCCGTCACCAACTTCCCCCAGCAGGCCCAGACCCAGTCCGCGATCCAGAACGGCGACTTCGACATGGCCTGCTGGTACGTGGCAGGCACCGGTCCCTCGACCCCGTGGCAGCGGTTCAGCGACGTCATGAGCAACGTCGAGATGGCGCCGCTGGGACAGACCGCCTACCGCAACTACGGGCGCTGGGAGAACGGCGAGGTGAACGACCTGCTGGAGGCGGCCGCCGCAGCCTCCGACGACGACGCGAAGAAGGAGGCCCTCACGGCGCTCGACGACCTCTACCGCGCCGAGGTGCCCGCCTTCCCGCTCATGTACCGCCCGGACGAGTTCTTCGAGTTCAACGCCACGAACTGGTCCAACTGGCCCGCCGAGGACAACGACTACGCGCCGCCGATGTTCCGCGGCGCGGGGAACGAGTGGATCTTCACGCTGAAGAAGATCGGGGGCTGAGCGTCCCGTGACCCTCGGCCGCTACATCGCCCGGAAGACGGGCTGGTACCTGGTCGCGCTGGTGGCAGCAGTGAGCCTGAACTTCCTGCTGCCCCGGCTCGTCCCGGGCAACCCCGTCGACGTCATCGTCTCCAACCTCGCCCGCGGCGGCGCGGCCACCGGGGAGCAGCAGAAGCAGATCTACGAGGGCTTCGTCGCCGAGTTCGGCCTCGACGCCCCGCTGTGGCAGCAGTTCCTCACCTACCTCAGCAAGGTGTTCACCGGCGACCTGGGGACCTCGTTCGCGAACTACCCCGCCTCCGTCAACGAGCTGGTGGGCCAGGCGCTGCCCTGGTCGATCGCCGTGCAGCTGCCCGCCGTGCTCATCGGCTGGATCCTCGGCAACGTCGTGGGGGCGATCGCCGCCTTCCGCGGCGGGAACTGGGACCGCAGCGTCTTCACCAGCGCCCTGTTCCTCTCGGCGATGCCGTACTACTGCCTGTCGATCCTGCTGCTGTACGGCATGGCCGTCGTGGCCGGTGTCTTCCCCGTGGGCGGTGCGTACTCGCTGGGGCTGACCCCGGAGTTCTCCGCGGCCTTCCTCTGGGACGCGGTGAGCTACTACTGGCTGCCCTTCCTCTCCCTCGTGGTCGTGTTCATCGGCGGGCAGGCCGTGGGCATGCGCTCCATGGCCATCTACGAGCTCGGCGGCGACTACGTCAACTACGCCCGGGCCATGGGCATCCGGGACGGGCGCATCACCCAGTACATCTTCCGCAACGCGATGCTCCCGCAGATCACCGGCCTCGCCCTCGCGATCGGCACCCTCGTGGGCGGCGCGCTGATCACCGAGCTGGTGTTCAACTATCCGGGAGTGGGAACGCTGCTGTTCGCCGCGATCACGCAGAACGACTACCCGGTCATCCAGGCCGTCACGCTCATCATCACCCTCGCCGTGCTGGTGGCGAACTTCCTGGTGGAGATCGCCTACGGCGTCATCGACCCGCGCATCCGCGCGGCCAAGGCGGGGGAGAAGTGACATGAGCACCCCGAACGCACCCGTCACGGACGAGAAGGCCGCTCCGCGCAGCAATCCGTTCCGCTCCTTCAACTTCTCCAGCAGGTTCTGGATCGCGCTGGTCCTCGTGGCCGGGATCGTGCTCCTCGGCCTCGCCGGGCTGGTGTACCCCACCAGCTCCTCGGAGAAGGTGGGCTCGCTGTACGACGCCCCGGGCGACGGCCTGCTCCTGGGCACGGACAACTTCGGCCACGACGTCGTCGCCGTGCTGATGGCCGGTACCCGCACCTCGCTCATCATCGGCCTGGTCGCCGGGATCGTCGCCACCACCATCGGCGTGCTCATCGGCCTGCTCTCCGGCTATGTGGGCGGCTGGTTCGAGGAGCTGCTCATGGGCATCACGAACGTGGTGCTCGCGATCCCCTCGATCATCGTGCTGATCCTCATCTCGATCTCGCTGCCGCAGAGCAGCATCTGGTCGCTCGCGATCGTCATCGGCATCACCTCCTGGCCGTGGACGGCACGCGCCGTGCGCGCCCAGGCCTCCTCGGTCGCCACCCGCGAGCACATCGACGTGGCCCGGCTCTCCGGGGCGCGGCTGCCCGCGATCCTGCTCAAGGACGTGCTGCCGTACATCCTGTCCTACACCGTGATGGCCTTCGTGCTGCAGGTGGCCGGGGCGATCCTCGCGGAGGCGGCGCTGTCCATGCTGGGCCTGGGCCCCTCGGGCGCCGACTCCCTGGGCACCCAGCTCCACTGGGCGCTGGCCTTCCAGGCCGTCGCGAGCGGTGCCTGGTGGGCGTTCCTGCCGCCGACGATCGTGCTCACCCTGGTCTCCTTCGGCTTCCTGCTGCTGCAGGCCAGCCTCGACGAGGTGTTCAACCCGCGCCTCCGGCGCGGCAAGCGCAAACAGATGAAACAGGCCGCGGCACGCCGGGCCGAGGAGGCGCGGCTGCTGGCCGAGCAGCCCTTCCCGGCCGACGCCCCCGAACCCACGAGAGCAGGTGAGCACGCATGAGCACGCCGCACGGCACGCCGCCCGCACCCGCCGAGGGCGGGCTCCTCGCCCGCGCCACCAACATCCGCTGCGTCTACGGAGGCGGGGAGAAGGATTTCACCGCCGTCGACGGGGTCTCCCTCGAGCTGCGCGACGGGGAGATCCTCGGGCTGGCCGGGGAGTCCGGCTGCGGGAAGACCACGCTGGGCAACGCCCTGGCGATGATCGCGACCCCGCCGCTGTACATCCTCTCGGGCACCCTGGAGATCGACGGCGAGAGCATCGACCTGTCCACGCTCTCGGTCGCCGACCTCGCACGCCACCGGCCCTACCGGGGGCGCACGGTCTCGATGCTGCCCCAGGGGGCGATGAACTCCATCAGCCCCACGCTGCGGATCCGCAACCTCGTCGTCGACGTGATGCGCGCGCACGACCGCCGCTTCTCCCCGGACGAGGCGCTGGACCTCGCCCGGGATCGCCTGAAGATGCTGGAGATGCCGGTGCGGGTGCTCGACTCGTACGCCCACCAGCTCTCCGGCGGCATGAAGCAGCGCATGATCACCGTGATCTCGACGCTGCAGAACCCGCGCCTTCTCATCGCCGACGAGCCGACCTCGGCCCTGGACGTCTCCAGCCAGCGCATGCTCGTGGAGA
This sequence comes from Brachybacterium faecium DSM 4810, assembly GCA_000023405.1. Taxonomy (NCBI): domain Bacteria; kingdom Bacillati; phylum Actinomycetota; class Actinomycetes; order Micrococcales; family Dermabacteraceae; genus Brachybacterium; species Brachybacterium faecium. The sequence continues at coordinate 1,988,453 of CP001643.1, read as the reverse complement.
TGCTGCTGGCGATGGTCGAGCAGCGGATCATGTCCGGGGTGGTGTTCGTGACCCATGACCTGCCGGTCCTCTCCCAGGTCTCCGACCAGCTGGCGATCATGAACGCGGGCCGGATCGTGGAGACAGGCCCCACCCGTCAGCTGGTCGAGGAGCCCCAGCACGACTACACCCGCACGCTGCTGTCCTCCGTGCTCGACCCGAGCGAGGAGACGAGACGGCGGGGCAGGGCGCGCCGCCGCGCGGAGGGGACCGCCGGCCGGGAGACCCCGGGGCACGACCCCTCGGGACGCGGCACCACGGGGCAGGACGCCCCGACCAGAGACGAGGAGGTGGGCACGCGATGAGCCAGTCGCCGACCCCGGAGATGATCACCCACAGCCGCGCGGACGGGGAGATCCTGCTGTCCTGCCGGAACGTGACCAAGGAGTTCTCCGTCGCGGGGAGCACCATCGTCGCGGTCGACGACGTCAGCCTCGAGTTCCCCGAGGCGAGCGTCCTGGCCGTGGTGGGGGAGTCCGGCTCGGGCAAGTCCACGCTCGCGCGGATGCTGCTGCGGCTGATGCCCGTGACCTCGGGGACGATCACCTTCCGCGGGCAGGACGTCACCTCGCTGTCGGGGCGCGGGCTGCGCGAGTACTGGTCGGAGGTGCAGGCCGTCTTCCAGGACCCCTTCGCCTCCTTCAACCAGTTCTTCACCGTCGGGTCCCTGCTGCGGCGCAGCCTCGCCCTCGCGCGGGTCCCGAAGGACGAGGCCGACGCGCTGATCGATGAGTGCCTGGGCTACGTCGACATGACGCCCCGCGATACCCTCGGCAAGTTCCCTCACCAGCTCTCGGGCGGGCAGCGGCAGCGGGTCATGGTGGCCCGGGCCCTCATGATGCGGCCCAAGGTGCTGCTGGCCGACGAGGCCACCAGCATGCTCGACGCGACCCTGCGCGTGAACGTGCTCAACGTCCTGCACGACCTGCGCAACGAGCTGGGGCTGACGGTCCTGTTCATCACGCACGACATCGGGCAGGCCTGCTACCTCGCGGACCGCGTGGCGGTGATGGAGCGGGGGAAGGTGGTCGAGCGCGGCACCACCGAGGAGGTCATCTTCGCCCCCCAGGGCGAGTACACCCGCCGCCTGCTGGCGGACGTGCCCGATCTGCGCGGGAGCCTCAAGAAGTAGGCGCCAGCAGGATCGAGAAGGTCTCCAGGGTGCGCTCGAGCTGGACGGAGGGCTCGAGCAGCCACTGGATCTGCAGACCGTCGGAGGCCGCGATGAGCAGGGCCGCCATATCGGCGGGCTCGACGTCCCCTCGCAGCCGGCCGGCGGCCTGCTCCGCCGTCAGCCGCTGGGTGAGCTCGTCCCGGATGCGGGCGAAGCGGGCGCTGAAGAACTCGTTCGAGGGCGTCCCCTCGGCGGCGAGCGAGGCGGCGACGAGGCTCGTGTACAGCTCGACCATGCCCGGCACCCCGACGTTGATCATCGCGGCCTTGACCAGGACGTCCAGGGCGGACTCGGCCGCATCCCCGGAGGTGTCGCGCTGCCCCTCGGCGCGCTCGTACACGGCCACGAGCAGCTGTTCGCGGGAGTCGAAGTAGTGCAGCAGCGCCGCATGGGAGACCCCGATCGACTGGGCGATCGAGCGCAGCGACGTGCCGCCGGCCCCGCGCTCGCGGAACACCTCGATCGCCCGGTCCAGGATCTCCTGACGCCGCGCGACGCCCTTCTCGTACGAGCCGGCGCGACCGATCACGGCCTCCGGGGCGTTCTCCTGGCTGGTCATTGCCTGATCGTAGCGACCTCCGGGCGCTGCGGTGCAGCCTCGCCCCTCACAGGATCGCCAGCACGCCCCGGGCGAGGGCGAGGATCCCGCCCGTCATCGCGATGACCATCACCGAGCGCATCAGCGAGGAGCCGTCCACGCGCCGTGCGAGCTGGTCACCGGCCACGAGCCCCAGCACGAGGGCGAGGAGGAGCGCCGCCCATCCGGTCGGCTCGAGGGAGGGCAGCTCCCGCTTCGCCAGGAGCGAGACGATGCTCAGCACGAGGCCGTGCAGCTGCACGGTGGCGGCGAAGCGGTGGTGCGCCCAGCCGGTGGCGCGGGCGTAGACGACCACACCGGGGCCGCCCACCCCCGCGGTGACGTTCATGAAGCCGGAGGCGAAGCCGCCCATCGCGCCGAGCCCGAGCGAGGGCGGCACGGTGCGGTCGCGCATCAGGAGGGTCGCGGTCAGGCCGAGGATCACCAGCAGGCTCACCACGATGGTCAGCGGCGCCTCCGGCAGCAGGGCCACGGCGACCGCCCCGGGGATCACGCCGAGCGCGCCCATCGGCACCAGCACCGCGGCTCGCGACCATTCGATGTCCCGCCACACCTGCACGAGGATCAGCGCGCTGGCCACGCAGGAGGCGGCGTTGACCACGAGGATCCCCTGCAGCGGCCCGAGGACCAGCACGAGGAACGGCGCGGAGAGCAGGGCGAAGCCCATCCCGGTCGAGCGCTGGGCGAGAGCGCCCACGAAGGTGCTGGCCGCCATGGCGAGCACGAGCAGGGGGTCGGTATCGCTCACACCGCTCCTCGCTCACCGCAGTCGTCTCGCCGCGCCGCTCGCCGGCGCCGCGCGCTCCTCCGCCCGGCTCCCGCGGCGGTCCTCCGTCCAGGCTCGCACAGCCCGGACGGAGCCCGCCGAGGCGTCCGTGACTCCGAGATCACCGACCTCGCAGACGGCGAGGATCAGATGTCGCGGAAGGTCTCGATGCGCGCGCCGAGCTTGTTCAGCCGGGCGGCGAGATCCTCGTAGCCGCGATTGATCACGTACACGTTGCGCAGCACCGAGGTGCCCTTCCCGGCGAGCATCGCCAGCAGGATCACCACGGCCGGGCGCAGCGCCGGCGGGCACACCAGCTCCGCGCCGCTCCAGCGCGTCGGCCCCTCGATGAGCACGCGGTGCGGGTCCATGAGCTTCACGTTGGCGCCGAGCTTGGTGAGCTCGGTGAGGTAGATGGCCCGGTTCTCGTAGACCCAGTCGTGCAGCATCGTCTGGCCCTCCGCGGTCGCGGCGATCACGGCGAAGAAGGGCAGGTTGTCGATGTTCAGGCCGGGGAAGGGCATGGGGTGGATCTTGTCGATCGGGGCGCGGAGGTCGGAGGGGTGGGTGGTGATGTCCACCAGGCGGGTCTTGCCGTTCTCCGCCATGTACTCCTCGGAGCGGTCGTAGCGCAGCCCCATCTCCTCCAGCAGCGCGAGCTCGATCTCCATGAACTCGATCGGGACGCGGCGCACCGTGATGCTCGAGCGGGTCACGATCGCGGCGGAGATGAGGCTCATCGCCTCGATCGGGTCCTCGCTGGGGGCGTAGTCGACGTCGGTGGCGATGGAGGTCTTCCCGTGCACGCGCAGCGTGGTGGTGCCGATCCCGTCGATCGCGACCCCGAGCTTCTCGAGGAAGAAGCACAGGTCCTGGACCATGTAGTTGGGGCTCGCGTTGCGGATCACGGTCTCGCCGTCGTACAGCGCCGCGGCCAGGAGCGCGTTCTCGGTGACGGTGTCGCCGCGCTCGGTGAGCACGATGGGGCGCCGGGAGCCGTCGACCGGGGAGGTGGTGGCCTGGTAGTTTTGGTCGGTCGCGACCACGTCGAGGCCGAAGTGCCGCAGCGCGGTCATGTGCGGCTCGACGGTGCGGGTGCCCAGGTCACAGCCGCCGGCGTAGGGGAGCTGGAACGTCCCGGCGCGGTGGAGGAGCGGGCCCAGGAACATGATGATCGACCGGGTGCGGCGGGCGGCGCCGGCATCGATCGAGGAGAGGTCGAGGGTGGCGGGGACCTTCAGCTCGAGGTCGTTCTGCTCGTTGAGCCAGGTGGCCTTCACCCCGATCGAGGTGAGCACCTCGAGCAGCCGGTTGACCTCCTCGATGCGCGCCACCTTGCGCAGCACGGTGGTGCCGGTGTTCAGCAGGGAGGCGCACAGCAGCGCGACGCCCGCGTTCTTCGAGGACTTCACATCGATCGAGCCCGACAGGGTGGTCTCGCCGTGCACCCGCAGATGGCTCGGGCCGGAGGTGCCCAGCCCCACCAGCTCGGAATCGAGCGCGGAGCCGATCTTCGAGAGGGTCTCCAGAGTGAGGTTCTGCTGCCCCTTCTCGATGCGGTTCACCGCGCTCTGGCTCGTGCCGAGCTCGGAGGCGAGCTGGGCCTGGGTGAGGCCGGAGTGCTGGCGGGCGTCCCGGATCAGGGTGCCGATGCGCGACAGGTAGTCCTCGTTCTCAGTCATGTCGTGACCGTAACTCATAGATGAGATATCTGCTGTTCACCTGGGGTGCGGTGATCGTCACGTTGCGCCCGTGCGCTCGCGCGCACTCAGCTGCTGAGCAGCACGGGCAGCCGCTCCGCGAAGCCGCCCACCCGGTAGGAGCACGCCGGGTCATAGGGGTCCACGCGCAGCGGCATCCCGGCCTCCTCGGGAGTGCGATCCGCCTTGCGGTTGTTGCACTCCTTGCAGGCCGAGACGAGGTTCGTCCACGAGGAGCAGCCGCCCCGGGAGGCGGGCAGGATGTGATCGACCGTCGCCAGCAGCGCCTCGCACGGCGGGGTCTTGGAGACGCTGCGGCCGCAGTAGGCGCAGGTCCAGTGGTCCCGTTCATGGACCGCCCGGTAGGAGAAGCCCACCGAGCGCCGGCCCGCGCCCTCCACCCACGCCCCGCTCAGCTCGCGGGTCAGCTCGAGCACGGTTGGGACGATGCGGTCCTCGATGATCGTCATCTCCACCGGATCGGCGACCTCCCGGCGGATCATCCCCAGGGCATGGCGCACGGTGGTGGTGTGCAGCAGCTCGCCGACCCCGGTCTCCGGGTCGTATCCGAGGTTGTAGACCTTGACCTGTGCCATCGCCACCTCCTTCGGCGTGCTCCGTGCTCCGCCGCGCCTCGGTGCGGGGCGGAGCCCGGGGGCCTCGCCCCGGTCCGGGCACCCCCCAGTGTCGCCCATCACGTCACGAACGGCCACGGAGTTCTGGCGGCGCGCGTTCTAGGATCCGTGCATGGGAGTGGAGCAGCTGGAGCTCGTCGCCGTCGTCGGCGTGCTGCTGATCGTCGCGGCCTCGTACCTGGCACCGAAGTTCGGGGTCGCCACCCCGATCGCCCTCGTGGTGCTCGGGCTGGGGCTGAGCTTCCTGCCCGGCCTGCCACCGCTGGCCCCGCACCCCGAGCTGATACTCGCCGGCGTGCTGCCGCCGCTGCTCTACTCCGCCGCGGTGAACATGCCGGCCGTCGACTTCCGGCGCGACCTGCGCACCATCGGCGCCCTGTCGGTGGTGCTGGTGCTGGTCTCCGCCTTCGGCACCGGTGCGCTGCTGTGGTGGATCTTCCCGGATCTGGGCCTGGCCGCCGCGGTCGCCGTCGGCGCGGTCATCAGCCCGCCGGATGCGGTCGCCGCCACCTCGATCGGCAAGCGGCTCGGCCTGCCGCCGCGGCTGCTGACGATCCTCGAGGGGGAGGGGCTGGTCAACGACGCCACCGCCCTGGTGCTGCTGCGCACCGCGGTCGCCGCGACCGCCGGGGCGTTCTCGTTCTGGCAGGCGGCCGGTGATTTCGCCTATGCGGTCGCGGTGGCCGTGCTGATCGGCGCGGCCGTGGGGCTGCTCGCCGTGGCCCTCCGCTCCCGCATCGACCAGCCGGCCCTGACCACCGCGATCTCCTTCGTGGTGCCGTTCCTGGCGTTCCTGCCCGCCGAGAGCGCCGGCGCCTCCGGGGTGCTGGCGGTGGTCGCGGCGGGGCTGGTGACCGGCACCGGCGGCGTGCGGCGCCTGAGCGTGCAGGACCGCACCGCGGAGCGGATCAACTGGCTCACCATCCAGCTGCTGCTCGAGAACGGCGTGTTCCTGCTGATGGGCCTGCAGCTGCGCACCCTGGTCGCCGACGTCCAGGGCGCCGGACTCTCCGTGGTCGACCCGATCTGGATCGGCGTGGCGATGGTCGCGGCCCTCGGCGTGATCCGGGCCGTGTTCGTGGTGCCGGTGGTGCTCACCGCGCGGAGCCGCCGCGCCGGCCACGAGGAGAAGGCGCGCCGCTTCCAGGAGGTGCTCGACCAGGTCTCGGCCGATGAGCACTTCCAGCAGAACCCGCAGGGCGCCCGCATCGAGCGCTGGCTCCAGCGGCACCACGCCGATGCCCGCTTCTACGCCGGCAACGGGCTGGGCTGGCGGGGCGGGGCGGTGATCGCCTGGTCGGGGATGCGCGGCGTGGTCACGCTCGCCGCCGCGCAGTCGCTGCCGGTCGATTTCCCGTACCGCTCCCAGCTCATCCTGCTCGCGTTCGTCGTCGCACTGGTGACGCTGGTCGCCCAGGGCGGCACCCTTCCGCTGCTGATCCGGGTGCTCGGCATCCGCGGGACCGATGAGGAGACCGCGCAGCGGGAGCTCTCGCTGCTGCTGGGCGAGCTGCAGGAGGCCGCCGCCGGGCAGGTGCTGGACAATCCCGATCTGCGACGCCGCGACGGAGGGCGCTTCGACGAGCAGGTGCTCGAGCGGGCCAGACGGCTCAGCGCCCGGCAGAACGGACGCACCACGGCGGGGGAGGCCGATCCGCTCGCGGCGCAGCTGCCCGAGCTGAGCCAGCTCCTGCTGGACGTGCAGCAGGACGCCCTGAACGAGGCGCGCTCGATCGGCGCCTACGACTCCCGCACCATCGCCCGTGCGCAGAAGATGCTGGACGCCGGCGCCACCCGCCGCGGCATCACCTGAGGCATGCTGGAGGGATGACGGAGGAGCGGGAGACCCAGCGGCGAGAACGCGAGCTGGTGCTGTCCGAGTACGGCACCTGGCGCATCACCGCCGAGGAGGAGGCGCCCGTCGCCGACGAGATCCGCACTCTCGAGACGCTGCTGCGGCTGAAGGCCGAGCAGCTCGCCAGCCCCGATCCCGGGCTGTGGACCGAGGATCTGGCCACCGCGCTGCTCACCGAGGTGATGCCGCGCACCGTGGTCCAACCGCGCGAACAGGTGATGGACGTGGTGCCCACGCTCGTCCGCTTCGTCGCCTATCTGCGCGAGACGGGCCGCTGGCATGCGGAGTCCATGAGCGTCGGGCAGGTCTCGGGAGTGCTCGGCGCGCTCGAGTTCGCGGCGCTCGAGGCGGCTGACGACCCCACCCGCCGCTCCTTCTCCACCAACATCCTCGGCTACGGCCTGTCCCTGGGCGTCGACCTCGAGGACGAGGACGAGCTCGCGGCGTTCATGCACTGGTACAACGGCCTGCCGGACGGGGAGCGCCTCGCGCTGAGCGAGACCGGCCGGCTCGAGGCGCCGAGCCACCCCTACGACCGGGCCGAGGCGCTGCGTGCCGCCGAGGCGCAGGAGTCGGAGCAGAGCTCCTGGCCCTGGTTCCTGCCCGAGCCCACCCACTCCGCCGAGGCGCTCCAGGAGATCGAGCTCGCCCAGGGCCCCCAGGCCTACGCCGGCAACGACTTCGTGCGCCGCGCCCTCACCCTGCTGGACCACGTGGGCCAGGGCCGGCGGGTCACCGCCACCGGCGCGCTGGGCCGCTCCGAGACGGCGCAGCTGCTCACCGCCCTCGGCGTCGACCGCGGCGTGCGCAGCATGTGGGACCACCCCGAGATCGTCGGTCCCTGGGTGACGCTGCGCGACGGGGGATGGCTGGAGGTGGAACAGGGCCGCGTGCGGCGCGCCGCCGGGCCGGTCCCCGCGGTGCCGGCCGACGGGGACCCGGAGGGCTTCGTCGAGTTCGCCCATGCGGTGCTCACCGCGATGCTGTTGGGGCGGGATGCCCGCGACCGCGAGGACGGCGGCTTCCGCGGCATGCCCGACACCGCCGCCGCTCTGCTGGTCTGCTGCCGCGAGGAGGGGCTGCGGATGCCGGACCCGACCACTGCGGACCCGGCCGTCCAGCAGGACAGCGAACAGATCGGGCGCTGGATGCGGGTCATGCACGACCTCGAGCAGCTGGTGGCCATCGGCGCTCTCGACCGGGACCAGGGGCGCTTCCACGGCTCCGAGGCGCTGCTCGTCGCCGTGGTGGCGCTGCTGCGCGAGGGCGACTGAGGTCAGCGGCAGAGCTTCCCGTGACCGGAGAGGACGGCGCCGAGGGCCGTCGGGGCCGCGCCGCTCAGCGCACCCCGCGCATGCCCCGCGCCACGGGTGCGGAGATCGCGAGCATCACCAGGCCGATGGCGATGGTGACCGCCCCCAGCGCACCGAAGTAGGCGACCTCCGCATCGCCGGAGTAGAAGGTCGCCAGCGCCCCGGAGAGCGAGGTGCCCAGCGCGACGGCGAGGTTGTACAGCGCCATCATCATCACCGGATAGGCCCGCGGCGCGAGCTTGGTCGCCAGGGACAGCCCGACGGGCGAGAGCCACAGCTCGCCGAACGTCGCCACCAGCATGATCAGCGCGATCCACAGCACCGGCACCGACACCACCGATGCCATCGGCAGGAACAGCAGGAAGGCGGAGCCCATGAGGATGATGCCCACGCCGAACTTCCGCGGCGTGCCCGGCTGGCGGGTGCCGAGCTTCGTCCACAGCGCCGCGAACAGCGGCGAGAGGGTGATGATGAAGAACGGGTTGAAGGACTGCACCCACGAGATCGGTATCGTCCAGCCGAGCACCTCGCGGTTCAGCCGGGTGTCCGAGTACAGCGTGATCACCGTGAACTGCTGCTGGAACAGGGCGAAGAACGCGGCGGTGCCGATGAACAGCGGGATGAAGGCGATCACGCGCGAATGCTCGTCGGCGTCGAGCTTCTTCGAGGTCAGCAGGAGCGCGAAGATGACCAGCGCCCCGACCACCGCCAGGCCCGCGACCACGGTCGCGAGGTTCCCTGCGTTCAGCACCCCCGTGAAGACCAGCACGAGGACGAGCACGACGGTGCCGAGGCCGATCCCGGCCCACAGCGGATACATCGAGCGGGGCAGCGGGTCGGGGACGGTGTGCACGCTCGCGGGCAGGCCCTTGCGGGTCAGGGCGTACTGCAGCAGGCCCACGGCCATGCCGACCGCGGCGAGGGCGAAGCCGAGATGGAAGCCCCACAGCTGCTGGGCGAAGCCGGTGATCAGCGGGCCCAGCAGCCCGCCGATGTTGATGCCCATGTAGTAGATCGAGAACCCGGCGTCGCGCCGCGGATCCTCGCGCGAGTACAGCGAGCCGACCAGCGTCGCCGCGGTGGACTTCAGACCGCCGGAGCCGATGCCCACCAGCAGCAGGCCTGCGATGAGACCGGGGATCGCGGGCACGAGCGCGAGCGCGAGATGGCCCAGCATGATCATCACGGCGCTGGCGAAGAGGGTCCGCTCGGGGCCCAGCAGCCGGTCGGAGATCAGCGCGCCGAGGATCGAGAAGAGGTAGACCGAGCCGCCGTATGCGCCGACGATGCCGAGCGCGACGCCCTCGTCGATCCCCAGTCCGCCGGAGGTCGCGGCGAAGTACATGTAGATCGCGAGGATCCCCTGCATGCCGTAGAAGCTGAAGCGCTCCCACAGCTCGACGCTGAAGAGGTTTGCGAGCGGTCCCGGCTGGCCGAGGAAGGACCGGTCCGAGGGGGAGGGGGACGCCGCACCGGAGGGCGGCACAGTGAGCCCGCCGCCATCGCCGCCGGCGTGCTCGGGCAGGTGCGGGGCGGGATCTGGGCTCTGCGGAGAATTCACGGAGAGCAATCCTGGGTCACGCGGGGACACGTTTTCAACGTGCGCGACACGGATGTGAGCAGTCAGTCTCGGGGACGAGTGTCAGGAAACCGGTGCGGGGGAGAGGTCCGGCGGCTGCGTGATGCCGAACTCGTGCGCGAGGACCCGCCGGGCCGCATGCCACCCGGACATCCCGTGCACGCCGGGCCCCGGAGGCGTCGCCGAGGAGCACAGGTACCAGCCGGTGGGTCCCAGCCGGTAGGGGTCGAAGCGTGCGGTGGGGCGCGCGATCATCCCGGCCATGGTGACCCGTCCCATCGAGATGTCGCCGCCCACGAGAGCCGGGTTGTGCGCGGACATCTGCGACGCGGGGATGCCGCGCGCGGCGACCACCAGATCGCGGAATCCCGGGGCGAAGCGCTCGATCTGCGCGGTGACCAGCTCGGTGGGGTCGGTCGTGTCCCCGGCCGGGACGTGCGCGTAGGCCCACAGCGGGCGCAGGGAGCCGCTGCGGCGCGAGGGGTCGGCCACCGACGGGTCGCTCACCAGGGTCACCGGCTGCGCGGGCAGACGCCCCGCGGCGACCTCCGCCTCGGCGTGCGCCATCTGCTCCCGGGTGCCGCCGAGGTGCTGGGTGCCGGCCTCGCCGACCTCCGGATCGCGCCACGGCACGGGGCCCGAGAGCACGAAGTCCACCTTCGCGGCGGCGTCGCCGTGCGGGAAGCGGCGCAGCGCCCGTTCGAGCGAGGCGGGCAGGCGGTTGGCGAGGATCTCCGCCGCGGCGGGCGCCGGGGTGTCCAGCAGCACCGCCCGCGCGGCCGGCACGTCGCGCCAGGTGCGCACATGGTGGCCGGTGTGGACGGTGCCGCCGTGGGCGCGCAGGTCCGCCACCAGGGCGTCGACGATCGACTGGGAGCCGCCGACGGGGATCGGCCAGCCGACCCCGTGCGCGATCGTGCCCAGCAGGCCGGCGGTCGCAGCCATCGCGAGGGACGGCATCCGCCCGATCGCATGGGCCGCCACCCCGCCCAGCAGCGCCCGGGCGGGCTCGGTGCGGAACGGGAGATCCCAGGCCGGCGTGCCCTGCAGCCCGATGAGCGCGCCGTAGAGGGGCGCCGCGGCGAGGGCGCCCGGGGTGAGCAGCGCGGGAGGGAGCGAGCGCTTGTCCCCGAGGGCCAGCTCGACCACCAGGTCCTGGTGGCGCGAGAGGGTGCCCAGCAGCGCCCGCCAGGCGGGCCCGTCGGCCCCGAGACCCTCGGCCGTGCGTTCGACGTCGTGCCAGGCGATGGCCGCCGGTCCCGCCTCCAGCGGCTGCGCATACGAGGCGGTGGGGGCGATCGCGCGCACGCCCCGCGCCCGGATGTCGAACTCGGCGAAGAAGGGGCTGGCCAGCGCCAGAGGATGTGCCGCGGAGCAGATGTCGTGCACGATTCCCGGGGCGAGCCCGAGATCGAGGGTGCGGGCACCGCCGCCGATGGTGTCCTCGGAGTCGAGCACCTGCACCGAGAGGCCGGCGCGGGCGAGGGTCACGGCGGCCGCGAGGCCGTTGGGGCCGGAGCCCACCACGACCACATCGACCTCGGGGAGGGGGTGGACGCTCATGGAAGAAGCCTAGAGCAGGACAGAAGGCAAGCCTCACGCATTTACGGAAGAGATTTGTAGCGTAATGTGGAGGGCATGACCACCACTGAACGGACCAGTTCCGCCGACGCGCCCGCGCAGCGGCGTGCGCGCCCCGCGAAGAAGCAGGCCGTGCTCGAGGTGATGGGCAAGACCCGTCTCTCGCCGCGCCTGCTGCGCCTGACCCTCGGAGGCGAGGGGTACAGCGCGCTGAACCGCAACGAGCACACCGACGCGTACGTCAAGTTCCTCATCGCCGACCCCGCGTCCGGGCTCCAGCCGCCCTACGACATGGACGCGCTGCGCGAGGAGAGCCCCGAGCTGATGCCCGCGCGCCGCACCTACACCGTGCGGCACTGGGACGACGAGAACCAGAAGATCGACATCGACGTCGTGCTGCACGGCGAAGGTGCGGACAACGGCGTCGCCGCCCGCTGGGCCGACGAGGCGCAGCCCGGTGACCGGCTGGCCCTGATGGGCGCCGGCGGCGGCTACACCCCGCAGCCCGAGACCCGCCGCCACCTGCTGATCGGCGACCACGCCGCTCTGCCCGCGATCTCCGCCGCACTCGAGTCGATGGACGAGGACGCCGCCGGACTGGTGGTGATCCACCTCGATCACGAGGAGGACCGCCTCGAGCTCGAGCACCCCCGCGGCGTGGAGCTGCGCTGGGTGATCGGTGCGCGGGAGGAGCTCGTCGAGACCGTGCGCGGGCTCGACCTCTCCGACCCCGAGGAGCTGCAGGTGTTCTGCCACGTCGAGCGCGGCATCACCAAGCAGCTGCGCCAGGTGCTGGTGAAGGACGCCGGCATCCCGCGCCCGCAGATCTCGATCTCCGCCTACTGGGCGCTGGGACGCGTCGAGGACCAGTTCCAGGCCGAGAAGCGCGAGGCGATCGGGAAGATCGACGAGTGAGGAGCCGGCGCTGACCCCCGGCGCCGCGGCGGCCTCCCCCGGCGCCGGGCCGGGCCTCGTCGTCGGCGACGACGGGCTCGCCCGGCCCGCCTGGGCCTCGGTCCACGACGACCTGCGCCGCTACTACGACACCGAGTGGGGGATGCCGGTGCGGGACGAGCGCGGCGTCTTCGAGCGGCTCGCCCTCGAGGGGTTCCAGTCCGGGCTGAGCTGGGCGACGATCCTGCGCCGCCGCGAGGGGTTCCGCCGAGCCTTCGCCGGCTTCGACGTCGACTGCGTCGCGCGCTTCGGCGCGGGGGACGTCGCCCGGCTGCTCGAGGACACCGGGATCATCCGCCACCGCGGCAAGATCGAGGCGACGATCTCCAACGCCCGCGCCGCCCGCGCGCTGCGCGGGGAGCGCGGCCCCGGCACCACCCTCGCGGACCTGGTGTGGTCCTACCGCCCCTCCCGCACGCCCATGCCGCGCACCGTCGCGGAGATCCCCACCACGAGTTCCGAATCGGTCGCCCTCGCCCGGGAGCTCAAGCGGCGAGGCTTCCGGTTCGTCGGCCCCACCACGATGTTCGCCCTCATGGAGGCTCTCGGCGTGGTCGACACCCACCTGCTGGGCTCGCACCGCCGCGGCACCTCCGGTCTCTGGACGGCCGACGGCACACCCCGCGAGGAGACCCCCGCCACGGAGCCGCGGCCGGCACGCCATACTCCGTCATAGAGATCGCCCGCGCCCGGTGCTGCTCCGGAGAATGGTCCGGTCAGCATCACGAAGGGCGAGGAGCAGCGATGAGCACGGCAGGGATCCACGCAGGATGGGACGCCGCCGCGGACGGCCACGGGGCGCTCACCCCGCCGATCCACACGGCCAGCGCGTACGCGCAGCCCTCCCATGCCGCGCTCAAGGCACTGTTCCAGCGGCGCGCGGACGGCTTCGCCTACTCCCGCTCCGGCAACCCCACCACCGCGGTGCTCGAGGAGCGCATCACCGCTCTCGAGCAGGGGATCGGTGCGATCGCCGTCGCGTCCGGGCAGGCGGCGACCACGATCGCCCTGTGCGCGCTCGCCGCGCCGGGCGGCCACGTCGTCGCCTCCTCCCGACTCTATGGCGGCACCACCGAGTTCCTCGATGACACCCTCGCCGATTTCGGCGTGACCTGCACCGTCGTGGATCCGTGGGATCTGGGGGCCTGGGAGGCCGCGTTCACCGACAGCACCCGCGCCGCGATCGTCGAATCCATCGCCAACCCGGGCGCGGAGCTCGTGGACCTCCCGGCGCTCAGCGCGATCGCCCACGAGCGGGACGTGCCCGTGGTGGTCGACTCCACCCTCGCCAGCCCCGCCCTGTACCGCCCCGGCGAGCACGGCGCCGACGTGGTCGTCCATTCGGCGACGAAGTACCTGTGCGGGCACGGCACCACCATCGCCGGGCTCATCGTCGACACCGGCCGCTTCGACCCGCGCCGATGTCCGGACCGCTGGAGCCGCCTGACCACCCCCAACCGACGCTTCGGCGTCACCTTCGCCGACGACTACGCCCGCGGCGGCTCCGGCCTGCTGGCCTACGCCCGCGCCAAGTACGTCACCGACTTCGGCACCACCCTGCCCGCCTCCAGCGCCCAGCAGATCCTGGTCGGCATCGAGACCCTCGACCTGCGCATGCAGCGCATCAGCGAGGACGCCGCCGCGCTCGCCTCCCGCCTGCACGGCCGGCCGGGCGTGGCCCACGTCGCGCACCCCACGCTGCCCGGCCGCCCCGACGCGCACCTCGCCGAGCGCGACTTCCCCCACGGCACCTCCGGCGTGTTCTCGATCGAGCTCGAGGGAGGCGAGGCGGCCGCCGCCGCGTTCTGCGACGCGCTGCGGCTGTGGACGATCGCGGTGAACATCGGCGACGCCCGCTCGCTCGTCTGCCATCCCGCGACCACCACCCACTCCCACCTCACCGACGCGCAGCGCGAGGCCTGCGGCGTGCGCCCCGGCACCGTGCGCCTCAGCGTGGGGCTCGAGGACCGCGAGGACCTCTGGGCGGATCTCGAGGCGGGCCTGGCCGCCGCGCGTTCGGGCAGCGAGGTCACCACCGCCGCGTGAGATCCCTCGCCCGGAGGGAACATCTCCCGGGTCCCCGCGTTGTGCCGGGCATGGAGTCCCAGGTGCGCAGCGCGGACGTCGTCGTGATCGGAGCCGGCCAGGCCGGGCTCTCCGCCGCGCACCATCTGCAGCGTCGCGGCGGCGTGAGCGTCGTGCACCTCGATGCGGAGCACGGTCCCGGCGGGGCATGGCGCCACCGCTGGGACAGCCTCACCATGGCCACGGTCAACGGCATCCGCGAGCTGCCCGGCATGCCGGAGATCGAGGCGGCGCGGACCGAGAGCGCGAACCGGGCGGTGCCGGAGTACTTCGCCGAGTTCGAGCGCCGCCTCGGCACCCCGATCGAGCGCCCCGTGCACGTGACCGCCGTCCAGGACGATCCGAGCACCGAGCCGAGCCCGGACCCGGCCGCGGATCCCGTGCCGCTGCTGGTCCGCTCCCGCGACCCCGACGGGCGGCCCCGCGCCCCTCTGCGCACCCGCGCGGTGCTCAACGCGACCGGCACCTGGACCCGGCCCTTCGTCCCGGCCCTGTCCGGGGCCGGCCGGTTCCGCGGCCGGCAGCTGCACACGGCGGGCTACCGCCGCGCCGAGGACTTCGCCGGGATGCGGGTCGGGATCATCGGCGGAGGCATCAGCGCCATCGGCCACCTCCTCGAGATCGCGGAGGTGGGGGAGACGTTCTGGTACACGCGTCGCGAACCGGTCTTCGAGGACCGCCCCTTCACCACCGAGCTCGGCCGCGCCGCCGTGGCCGAGGTGGAGGACCGGGTGCGGCAGGGGCTGCCGGTGCGCAGCGTGGTCTCCGTGACGGGGCTGCCCCTGACCCCCGCGCTGAGGGAGGCCCGGCGGCGCGGGATCCTGGCTCGTCGGCCGATGTTCACCGAGATCACCGCGGACGGCGTGCGGGAGGCGGACGGCCGCGAGACGGCGCTGGACGTGCTGCTGTGGGCCACCGGTTTCCGCCACGAGCTGCGGCACCTGCGCCCGCTACGGCTGCACAACGCACAGGGCGGGATCACCATGGACGGCACCGCGGTGGCCCATGACCCGCGGATCCACCTGCTCGGCTACGGCCCCAGCGCCTCGACGATCGGCGCCAACCGGGCGGGACGGGCCGCGGCGGGCAGAGTGCTGCGGGACCTCGCCCGCCGGCGCGCGCCCGCCTAGGCTGGGCCCATGACTGCGATGACGCCCTCCCTCCTGCCGCCCCTGCCCGACGAGGGGGTCGAGCGCGTGCTGTGCATCGTCGCCCACCCCGACGACATGGATACGGGGCCTCGGCCGCCGTCGCCGCATGGACCGCGGCCGGCATCGAGGTCAGCTACCTGCTGCTCACCCGCGGTGAGGCCGGCATGGCCGAGGATCCCGCGACCGTCGGCCCGCTGCGCGAGACGGAGCAGCGCCGCGCCTGCGCGAGGGTCGGGGTCTCCGATCTGCGCTACCTCGATCATCCCGACGGCATGCTCGAGGGCGGGCTCGCGCTGCGGCGCGACATCGCCCGGGTGGTGCGCCAGGTGCGCCCGGACCTGATCCTCACCGCGAACTTCGAGGTCGAGGCCTACGGCGGCCTGAACCAGGCCGATCACCGCGTCGCCGGGCTCGCCGCGATCGACGCCGCCCGCGACGCCGCGAACCCGTGGGTGTTCCGCGAGCTGCGCGAGAGCGAAGGGCTCGAGCCGTGGAAGGCCTCCCAGCTGATGATCGCCGGCCACCCCTCGCCGACCCACGCCAAGAGCGTGGACGAGGAGCAGGTGCAGGCCGCGGTCGATTCGCTGCACGCCCACGAGGCCTACCTCGCCCATGTCACCGACCATCCGCGGCCCGAGGAGTTCATCCCCGATATCCTGCGCTCCGGCGGAGAGGCCGCCGGCAGCGCGCACGCGGTGGTGCTGCGGGTCTTCGGCCTCTGAGCCGCACCGGCTGGGTCCCGGCGCGGAGGTCGCCGCCGACCCGGCGACCGCCGCGCGGCCCCGCGCCCCGACCAGCCGGTCGCGGAACATTGCGGGTCCTCACAGCGCGCTCCTAGGGTGGGCAGGTCAGGCACCACCGTCTCGGAAGGAGTCATCATGACCACGACCATGCACGACGGTCTCGACCTCGATCAGGTGCCGGAGCTCGCCGCCCAGCTGCGCGTCGATTCGATCCGCGCCTCGACGAGCGCCGGCTCCGGCCACCCCACCTCCAGCCTCTCCGCCGCCGATCTCCTGGCCGCCCTCATGTCCCGCCACCTGCGCTACGACTGGGACGAGCCCGCAGCTCCCGGCAACGACCACCTGATCTTCTCCAAGGGCCACGCCTCGCCGCTGCTGTACTCGGTGTACAAGGCGGCCGGCGTGGTCTCCGACCAGGAGCTCATGGAGGGCTATCGCCGCTTCGATCAGCGCCTCGAGGGGCACCCCACCCCGGTGCTGCCCTGGGTCGACGTCGCCACCGGCTCCCTCGGCCAGGGGCTGCCCGATGCCGTGGGCGTCGCCCTCGCCGGCAAGCGGCTCGAGAAGGCCCCCTACCGCGTGTGGGTACTCACCGGCGACAGCGAGCTCGCCGAGGGCTCGATGTGGGAGGCCTTCTCCACCGCCTCCCACTACGGGCTCACCAACCTCGTCACCATCGTCGACGTCAACCGCCTGGGTCAGCGCGGCGAGACGGAGCTGGGCTGGGACCTGGACGCCTACGCCGCCCGCGTCGAGGCGTTCGGCGCCGAGGCCGTGATCATCGACGGCCACGACGTCGGCGCGATCGACGAGGCGCTCTCCCGGGCCGACGACGAGCGGGAGCGCCCGCTGGTGATCCTCGCCCGCACGCTCAAGGGCAAGGGCATCCCCGGCATCGAGGACGAGCCCGGCTGGCACGGCAAACCCCTGCCCCAGGACCGCGCCGAGGAGGCGATCGCGGCCCTCGGCGGTGAGCGCTCCCTGCAGGTGCGGGGACCGAAGCCGCCCCGGATCGACCGGCCCGCGCCCCACCGCGGCACCGTCGAGCTGCCCCGCTTCGAGACCGGCGAGGAGGTCGCCACCCGCAAGGCCTACGGGCCGGCGCTCTCCGCCCTCGCCGATGTCGACGAGCGCGTGGTGGCGCTGGATGGTGAGGTCTCCAACTCCACCGGCGTCGCCGACTTCGTCGAGGCCCATCCGGACCGCTTCTTCGAGATGTTCATCGCCGAGCAGCAGATGGTCGCGGCGACCACCGGCCTCGCCGCCCGCGGCTACCTCGCCTACGCCTCGACCTTCGCCGCCTTCCTCACCCGCGCCGCGGACTTCATCCGCATGGCGCCCATCTCACGGGCCGACCTCCGGCTCGTCGGCTCCCACGCCGGTGTCGAGATCGGCGCCGACGGCCCCTCCCAGATGGGCCTCGAGGATCTTGCGATGATCGCCGCCACCCAGGGCTCGACCGTGCTGTACCCCAGCGACGCGACGTCCACCGCCGCGCTCGTGGTCGAGATGGCCGACCTCCACGGCGTCAGCTACCTGCGCACCACCCGCGGCGGGTACCCGGTCCTCTACGGCCCCGAGGAGACGTTCCCCGTCGGCGGGTCGAAGACCCTGCGCAGCTCCGAGGATGACGCCGTCACCCTCATCGGCGCGGGCGTGACCCTCCACGAGGCTCTCGCCGCCGCCGAAGCTCTCGCCGAGGACGGCGTGCGCGCGCGGGTGATCGACGCCTACTCGATCAAGCCGCTGGACGCCGAGGGCATCCGCGCGGCCGTCGGCGAGACCGATGGCCGGGTCGTCGTGGCCGAGGACCACCACGCCGAGGGCGGTCTCGGTGCCGCGGTGCTCGCCGCGCTCGCGGCCGAGCCGATCACCGACCTGCACCTCAAGCATCTCGCGGTCGACGGGGTGCCCGGCTCCGGCACGACCGAGGAGCTGTTGGCCTGGGCCGGCATCGACGCCGACCACATCGCCTCCGCGGCCCGCGCCACCCTCGAGGGCTGACGGGCTCTCACGGGCTGACGCGGCGCCCGATGCGCCTGGTGCCCGCGCCCCGCGACCGGGGCGCGGGCACCAGGCTGCGGCGCGCGCGGGGCATGACCGCGCCGCGTGGGGCCGCGCCGCTGCGTGCTCAGCCCGTCCGGGATCTCAGCCCTTCCGGGCGGCCCGCCCCAGCGAGAGGGTGTCCATGTCCTCGAGCTCGCGGTCCTTCGTCTCCGGCACCCACAGGTACACGAACACGAGGCTCAGCGCCGCGAAGCCGGCATAGAGCCCGTAGGCGAAGGTCAGACCGATGGTCGACAGGGTCGGGAAGGTCGCGGAGACGGCCCAGTTCGTCACCCACTGCGCTGCCGCGGCGACCGCGAGCGCCGACGCCCGGATCCGGTTGGGGAAGATCTCCCCGAGCAGCACCCACACCAGCGGGCCCCACGTGGTGCCGAAGAACATCACGAAGGCGTTGGCGGAGATCAGGGCGATCGTCGACCACGGGTCCGGCAGCGTCACGCCCTCGCTGCCGGCGGCGACCTCCCCGAAGGAGAAGGCCAGGGCCATCATCCCCAGGGAGATGGTCATGCCCGCCGAGCCGACCAGCAGCATGATCCGCCGCCCCACCCGGTCCACCAGCAGGATCGCGATGATCGTCGCGACGATGTTCATCACCGAGGTGAAGGTGCTGGTGAGCAGGGCCTGTGATTCGTCGAAGCCGACCGACTGCCACAGCGTGGTCGAGTAGTAGAAGATGACGTTGATGCCCACCAGCTGCTGGAACAGCGACAGCAGGATGCCCAGCCACACGATCGGTTTCAGGCCCAGGCGCCCGCCCAGCAGATCGCGCAGGCTCTCGGTGTCCTCCCGCTCGAGGGTGTGGCGGATCTGTTCGATCTTCAGGTTGACGTCCGGCTCGCCGGTGAAGTCGTAGAGCACCTTCGAGGCCCGGTCCAGCTCGTTGCGACGCACCAGGAAGCGCGGCGATTCGGGGAGGAACAGGGCCATGATCCCGTAGGCCGCGGCCGGCACCGCCTCGATCATGAACATCCACCGCCAGGCCGCCACCCCCAGCCAGAACGTCTCCGAGGAGCCTCCGGCCGAGTTGGCGATGACAGCGTTCGACAGCAGCGCCGTGAAGATGCCCAGCACGATCGCGAGCTGCTGCAGGGAACCGAGGCGGCCGCGGAACTTCGCGGGCGCGACCTCGGCGATGTAGGCGGGGGCGATGACGCTCGCGGCGCCGACGCCCAGGCCGCCCACCACGCGCCACACGATCAGATCCCACACCCCGAAGGCGAGACCGGAGCCCACCGCGGAGATGAAGAACAGGATCGCGGCGATCACCATCACCGGGATCCGGCCGAACCGGTTCGAGAGGGCGCCGGCGAACCAGGCGCCGATGGCACAGCCCAGCAGTGCCGAGGAGACCGCGAAACCGGTGAGCCCGGCGCCGAGGGAGAACTCGTCGGAGAGCGCGTTGACCGCGCCGTTGATCACCGAGGTGTCGAAGCCGAACAGGAAACCGCCGACGGCGGCGGCGATCGAGATCCCGACGACCTTCGTGTTCAGATGCTGGGCGGGTGCGGGGCCCGCACCGGATCGTGGCTCAGGGATGGACATGGCGGCAACGCCTCCTCGCCGAGGGCTTCGGTGCGGACACCGTATCCCCTCACCGCCCGGTGGGGGGCGGGGACGGGCCAGACGGTCAGGTGCGCAGGAGGCGGTGCCCGCGCCGGGCCGTGCTCACTCCTCCGCGGCGGCCTCGAGCCGCTCGAGCTCCTGCTCCGCGATCGTCGGATCGAGCTTGACGAAGATCGGGGTGGGCTTGGCGACCGTCTGGCCGGGTGTGACCGGTCGGTGCTCCCAGGCGGGGACGTCGGTGTAGTCGCCGGTGATGATGGGGTAGCGCGGCCCGCCGTCGAGATCCTCGACCTCCTCGATGCGGGGCATCGGCGCGATCTGGCGCTGCCCGCCCAGTGCCCGCTCCACCGCGTTCGCGGACTGCGGCAGGAAGGGGGCGAGCATCGTGTTGAGGTCGGTGACCGCCTGGGCGAGCACATGCAGCACCGTGAGCAGGCGGGGACGCTGCTCCTCGGCCTTCATCTTGAACGGCTCGGTGCGGGAGACGTACGCGTTCGCCTCGCCCACCAGGCGCATGGCCTCCGCGATCGCGGCGCGCTGACGGTGCGCCTCGATGAGGCCGCCCACCGTGGTGAAGCCCTCGCGGATCTGATCCAGCAGGGCGGTGTCGATCTCCTCGAATTCTCCGGCCTCCGGGATCTCGCCCACGTTCTTCGCGATCATCGCCGCGGTGCGGTTGACGAGGTTCCCCCAGCCGGCGACCAGCTCGTTGTTGGTGCGGGAGACGAAATCGACCCAGGTGAAGTCCGCATCCTGGTTCTCCGGGCCGGCCGCGGAGATGAAGTAGCGCAGCGCATCGGGCTGGTAGCGCTCGAGCACGTCCCGCACGTAGATGACGATCCCCTTCGAGGAGGAGAACTTCTTGCCCTCCATGGTGAGGAACTCGCTGGAGACCACCTCGGTGGGGAGCTTCAGCTCCCCGAAGCGGCCGGGCTCGCCGCCCTTGTCGCCCTGCCCGTTCTGGGCGATCATCTCCGCCGGCCAGATCTGCGAGTGGAAGACGATGTTGTCCTTGCCCATGAAGTAGTAGGCGAGGGTCTCGGGATCGTTCCACCACCTGCGCCACGCCTCGGGGTCGCCGGAGCGGCGGGCCCACTCGATCGAGGCGGAGAGATAGCCGATCACCGCATCGAACCACACGTACAGGCGCTTGTTCGGCTGGTCCTCCCAGCCCGGCACCGGGATGCCCCAGTCGATGTCGCGGGTCATCGCGCGGGGCTTGATGTCCTCGAGGATGTTCTGGCTGAAGCGGATCACGTTCGGGCGCCACAGCCCGGTCGCCTCCCGCTCGTCGAGCCATCGGCCCAGCTCTGCGGCCAGCGCCGGCAGATCCAGGAACCAGTGCGAGGTCTCGACGAACTCCGGGGTCTCGCCGTTGATGCGGGAGACGGGGTCGATGAGGTCGGTGGGGTCGAGCTGGTTGCCGCAGTTGTCGCACTGGTCGCCGCGCGCACCGCCGGCGCTGCAGATCGGGCAGGTGCCCTCGATGTAGCGATCCGGCAGGGTGCGGCCCGTCGAGGGGGAGATCGCCCCCGAGGTGGTCTGCTCGATCATGTAGCCGTTGTCCCGCACCGTGACGAACATGTCCTGCACCACCTGGTGGTGGTTGCGGGTGGTGGTGCGGGTGAACAGGTCGTAGCTCAGCCCCAGCGCGACGAGGTCCTCGACGATGAGGCGGTTGTTGCGATCGGCGAGGTCGCGGGCGCTGATGCCCTCCTTGTCGGCCTCGACGAGGATCGGGGTGCCGTGCTCGTCGGTGCCGGAGACCATGAGCACGTCATGGCCCGCCATCCGCATGTACCGGGAGAAGACGTCGGAGGGGACGCCGAAGCCGGCGACATGGCCGATGTGGCGGGGACCATTGGCGTACGGCCAGGCGACCGCGGACAGGACTGTGCTCATAGCAGTCGATTCTAAGGGAGGGCGGGCGCGTGCTCCGACGGGGCCGGCATCCCCGTTCTCACACGGCGCGGTGGAGCACCGCATGCCACCCGTAGGAGGCGGCACCGCGCACGTGCCGCGGGGAGTCGTCGAGGAACGCGACCTGTTCGGCGTCCAGGCTCTCGCCGAGCTCGTGCTCGATCCGCGCATGCGCAAGCGCGTAGGCGCCGCGGTCAGGCTTGGCGGCACCGAGATCCGCTGTGTTCAGCAGGAACCGTCGGCCCGGGCCGAGGAAGGGCGTCATCTCCAGGTCGTCGAGCTCCTCGGGAACCCGGTCGGTGCCGTTGGTCAGGAGGAACACCGCCGTCCCCGCGGCGCGCAGCGTCTCCAGCTCGTCCAGGACCTCTCGATCGATCCGGGCGGGGGAGGACAGCCACCCCCGGATCACGGCGTCGGCACGCTCCGGCGTGCTGCCCGCCGCCACCAGGGCGGATGCTGCGTGCTCGCACCATTGGCGGTGCGTGCCACGGCCCCGCACCACCTCGTCGAGGAAGGGATGACCGAGCACCGCCTCGTAGACCGTGCCCTCCGGCACCCCGCCGATCGCGTCGAGCTCGCCCCACAGAGACGGATCGAAGAGCCGCAGCACCCCGTCGAGATCCGACACCACCGCACGGATGTGGTGATCGTGCATGAGGTCGCGCAGCTGCGTGAGGGAGGAGGTGCTCATCGCGCCATCGTACGGAGGGCGACGCCGAGCAGAGGCGGCAGGCGGCGAGCGGACGATGTGGCGCCGCGGTGGTCCTCGAGTATTCGCGTGACGCCTCGCGGCGGGAGCTCTACGGTCGGGGCATGACGTTCTCCTGCCTGTGCTTCGCGACCGTCGCGCCGCGCCCCCGCGCCCGCCGCTGACGGCGGCGCCACAGCACATCCCCTCGCGCCGTCGTCCGGACTCCGACCGGGCGGCGCTCCGCCATGCCCGGTGACTGCTCACCGGAAGGCACGACATGACGTCACACATCTCTGTCCGCACCACCACCGGCGCTGCGCACCTGCGCGCCCGGGACCTCCACCTCGCCCGCGGCGGCCGGGTGTTGCTGCGCGGCGTGGACCTCACCCTCGCTCCGGGCGACCGCCTCGCCGTGGTCGGGGAGAACGGACGCGGCAAGAGCACCCTCCTCGAGGCGCTCGGCGGCGACCTCGAACCCGATGCCGGAACGATCGCACGACACGGCAGCCTCGGCGTCGTGCCTCAGGAGCTGGCCGTGGACGCATCCGGTCCGCGCACCGTCGGCGCACTGCTCGACGAGCTCCTGGCCCGTCCGCTCGGCGTGCTGCACGCTCTCGACGAGGCGGCCTCGGCGCTCGGCGAGGACACCGGGGCCGCCGCGGCGCAGCGCTACGACGACGCCCTCGCCGCGGCCGCCGCGATCGACGCCTGGGATGCGCCCCGCCGCCTCCAGGTCGCTCTCGAGGAGGTCGGCGCGATCACCGAGCGGGGGCGCCGGCTCGACACGATGTCCGTGGGCCAGCGCTACCGGGTGCGCCTGGCGGGGGTGATCGCCGCCCGGGCCGATCTGCTCCTGCTCGACGAGCCCACGAACCATCTCGACGCCCGTGGGCTCGGCCACCTGACCCAGGCGGTGCGCGAGCATCCGGGGGCGGCCGCGATCATCTCCCACGACAGGGCGCTGCTCGCCGAGATCGCCACCGGGTTCCTCGATCTGGACCCGACCAGTGACGGCCGGCCGTTGCTGGTCAGCGGCGGACTGGAGCAATGGCAGCAGGCCAGACGCCGTCATCGGGCCGCCTGGGAGGCCGCCCACCGGGCGCAGCAGGACGAGCACGAGCGGCTGCAGGCCCAGGCCGAGACGGCTCGCTCCCGCCTCTCCACGGGATGGCGACCCGACAAGGGCACCGGCAGGCATCAGCGACAGAGCCGCGCCCCGGGCGTGGTGCGGGCGATGAACGATCGGCTCGATCGTCTCCAGGAGCATCGGCTCGATGTGCCGACGCCGCCTCCACGGCTCCGGCTCCCCGCCTCCGACACCCGGGCAGGGACTCCTCTGCTGCGCGCCGACGGAGTGGAGGTCGAGCGGGAAGCCGGGCTGCCGCCGCGTCTGGCCTCCACCTCGCTGCGCCTCGCGGGTGGCGACCGCCTGCTCGTGGTGGGGCCGAACGGCGCCGGCAAGACGACGCTCCTGCGCGTCCTGGCCGGGGACCTGGCCCCCACGGTCGGAGCGGTGCGGCGTCTGAGCGATGCGCGCATCGGACTGCTCGAGCAGGAGGACGACGGGGCGAGATCACCCCATCGGGGCAGCCCGGGGGAGCGCAGACGGCGGGCGCTGGCCGCGCTGTTCACCGAGCGTCCCGACGTCGCCCTGCTCGACGAACCCACCAACCACCTGGGGATCAGCGGCGTCGACGACCTGCTCGACGCGCTCGAGGAGACCCCGTCGGCCGTGGTGCTCGCCACGCATGATCGGTCCGTGCTGCGCGCGCTCGCCCATTGGCCGCGGCTCGCGCTCGACGGCTGACATCCAGAGGGCGGTCGGGACGGACGGAGCAGAGCACGCCTCCGTCCCGATACCCTGGACCCATGAGCACAGAAGGACTTGCCGCAGCGCAGAGGAAGATGGCCGACGACGGGGTCGCACAGACCGCGATCGACGTCTTCTCCCATTACTACGGTCAGCTCGAGGACGGCGTCACCGGCACGATCCCCGAGGACACGATCGAGCCGTACCTCGACCCGCCGCTGCTCGAGGACGTGAAGATCGATGTGGGCGAGGCCAAGCAGGTCTTCGACCAGCTGGCGATCATCAACCTCAACGGCGGGCTCGGCACCTCGATGGGCCTGGACCAGGCCAAGTCGCTGCTGCCCGTGCGGGACGGCAAATCGTTCCTGGACATCATCGTGGAGCAGGTCCTCGCCGCCCGTCGCGGCACCGGGTCGCGTCTGCCGCTGATCTTCATGAACTCCTTCCGCACCCGGGAGGACACCCTCGAGGTGCTCTCGAAGTACCCCGATCTCCCGGTCGGCGACCTGCCGCTGGACTTCCTGCAGAACAAGGAGCCCAAGCTCCGCCAGGACGACCTCACCCCGGTGGACTGGGAGGCAGATCCTGATCTCGAGTGGTGCCCGCCCGGCCACGGCGACATCTACACCGCGCTGCAGACCTCCGGCCTGCTCCAGCAGCTGCTGGACGCCGGTTTCAAGTACGCCTCCGTCTCCAACTCGGACAACCTCGGCACCGTCCCGAGCCCGGTGATCGCCGCCTGGTTCGCCGCCACCGGCGCGCCCTACGCCGCGGAGCTGTGCCGCCGCACGCCCGCCGACCGCAAGGGCGGGCACCTGGCGGTGCGCAAGTCCGACGGGCGGCTCATCCTGCGCGACACCGCGCAGACCCCGGCCGAGGAGATGGACTACTTCACCGATGAGCACCGCCACCCGTTCTTCCACACGAACAACCTCTGGTTCGACCTCGAGCAGATGGCGGCGGTGCTCGCCGAGCGCGACGGGATCATGGGCCTGCCGCTGATCCGCAACGAGAAGACGGTGGACCCGGCCGACAAGACCAGCACCCCCGTCTACCAGATCGAGTCCGCGATGGGCGCCGCGATCGAGGTGTTCGACGGCGCGACCGCGATCGTGGTGGGCCGCGACCGCTTCCTGCCGGTGAAGGCGACCTCCGATCTGCTGCTGGTGCGCTCGGACGCCTACGCGCTCGACGAGCGGGCCGCGCTCGTGCAGCAGGTCGAGAACGTGCCGACGGTGTCGCTGCAGGCCGGGTCCTACAAGCTCATCCAGGACTTCGAGCCGCGCTTCCCCTACGGCGTGCCCTCGCTCAAGGACGCTTCGAGCCTCGAGGTGCAGGGCGACTGGACCTTCGGCGCCGACGTGACCGTGATCGGCGATGCGGTGCTCGGCGAGGAAGGCGGCGAGGTGCCGGAGGGCGCCCGCGTCGGCACCGCCTCGACCAGCTGACGCGCCGCCCCCTCCGCTGCTGCGCACCACCGGCACCAGCAGGCTGCGTGATGCGTCGGAATGCGGCACCTGGTCCGACGCATCACGCATCACACGGCGTCGACTGCGACGGTCGCCGTCAGCGGGGCGCGGGGGAGGGGGCCGCAGGCTGCTCCGGCCGCACCAGCAGGTGACCGATCGGCGGATTCGTGAGCCACCGGGTGGCGTGAGCGACGATGCCGCTGGCGAGCACAGCGGTCAGCACCAGAGCGAGCGCCACCAGCCCGAGCGTGCCCCACCAGCTCGCCCACCAGGCCGGCAGCTGCTCTGCGTACCGGAACGGCAGCAGCACCACCGGGTGCAGCAGATAGACCGTCAGGGAACGCTCGCCGACCACGGTGAGCGCGGAGCGCCCGCGCGGTGCGACCAGCAGCAGGGAGAGGCTGCCCGCCACGCCGGCCAGCAGCACGAGCACCTGCAGGACCATCTCGGACAGGACGCCGTCGTCCAGGTCGTAGGGCCCGCGGAGGAAGAACACCGACGGCGGCAGCCAGTCGCCCACCAGCAGAGCGACGGTGACGACGCCCGCGAGCACCGCACCCCCCGCCCAGCGGTGACGGAATGCGAGGAGGCGCTCGAGCATCTGCGGCGTGGTGACCAGCCCCAGCACGAAGAACGGAAGCATCTGCGCGATCCGGCCCAGGCTGAAGGTCGAGTCGAGATCCGGGTCCAGCGGGGAGATCACGGCGATCGCCACCGCGAAGAGCAGCGGATGGCGCAGCTGCCGCAGCACCGGCGTGAGCAGGCGCCACGCCACCAGGGCGACCAGGAACCACAGGGTCCACGCCGGCAGGAACATCTGCAGCTCGAAGTCCTCGCCGAGCAGCAGCGCCTTCCCCGCCTCATGGATCAGCTGGAAGAGCACGTACGGCACCACCATCGCCGTGAGCAGCCGCCGCACCTGTCGCGGCTCGTTGCGGTACGAGCGGGAGAGGAAGCCCGAGATCATGATGAACGCGGCCATGTGGAACGAGTAGATCGCCGTGTACAGCGTGTCCCCGAGCACGCCCGCCTCGGCCGCGAAGCATTCGATGGCGTGTCCCACCACGACGAGCGCGATGAGGATGCCGCGGGCGTTGTCGAGGTGGGGATCGCGGGGCCGTGAGGGGCGGGGCTGCGGGGAGCTGTCCGACATCGGAGTCCTTCGATGAGGGCGGGAGACTACCGCAGCACGGTACGACGTCCGCCGCCTCGCGGCGCAGAGGCACGCGAACGGCTGCGACCCACGGCACCTCCTCCGGGCGGGAGGTGTGCCGCGGGTCGCAGCGGGCGTCCCCGGAGCGAGGCCCGTCGAGCCGGTGCGGTCTGAGCCTCGTCCTCAGGCGCAGCCGCGGGCCCAGCCGCGGCCGCCGTTGAGATCCAGGGCGTGGGGGAGGGGATCGCCGTAACGGTGGTTCGTGGCGCTGATCGCCTGCTCATGCAGGAAGGGCAGCAGCTCCACGCGCCCGCTGGCCACGACGGCGCCCGTCAACAGGGCGACCTCGATCCTCTCCGCGAGAGCGCGGCGCAGCGCGTCGTCGGCCTCGCCGAGCAGGCGGATCCGGCTCTGCTCGAGGGTGGGGACCCGGGCCGCGAAGGCGGCGGCGTCCTCGAGGCGCACCGCCGCCTCGGAGATCCCGGCGGCCAGCGCGGCGTCCGCGAGCGGCTGCTGCGGGACCGAGACCTCCACCTCGGCGCCGGCGGTCGCGGCGGCGTGCAGCACGCGCCGCAGCTCCTGCGTGGAGGTCCCCTCCGTCGCGCGGACCATCACCGGCAGCGGCAGGTGCCGCAGCAGGTTGATCTCGCCGTGGAGGTCCTGCACGTCGCGCGGGGCGAAGGTGCTCGCCCAGTGCTCCCGGTCGCTGTGCCGGGCCTCGGCCAGCCAGGCGTCCGCCTCGGCGAGAGCGTCCGGCACGGCCGCGGCGTCGGCCCAGTCCATCAGGTGCACGAGATAGTTCGGGCCGCCGGCCTTGGCGGTCTGCCCGATCGCGGAGCGCTTCCAGCCGCCGAAGGGCTGCCGCTGCACGATCGCCCCCGTGATGCCGCGGTTGACGTAGAGGTTCCCGGCCTCCACGTGCTCGGTCCACCAGGCGATCTCCGAGGGCTCCAGGGAGTGCAGCCCGGCGGTGAGCCCGAAGGCCGTGCCGTTCTGGATCCGCACCGCCTCCTCGAGCGTCTCGGCGTGGATCACGCCGAGCACCGGCCCGAAGTACTCGGTGAGGTGGAACGCCGACCCCTCCTGCACCCCGGTGCGCACGCCCGGGGAGAAGACTCGACCGCCCTCGTCCAGCTGCCGCGGACGGGACAGCCACGTCTCGCCCTCCGCGAGCTCGGTGAGCCCCGAGCGGAGCTTCTCCCCGGGCGGCTCGATCACCGGACCCATCTGCACGGTCGGGTCGGTGGGCATCCCCACGTGCAGGCTCAGCACTGCGTCGGCCAGCTGGGCCGAGAAGCGGCGCGAGGTGGTGACCGAGCCGACGGTGATCACGAGCGAGGCCGCCGAGCATTTCTGACCCGCATGCCCGAAGGCGCTCGCGGCGACGTCGTGGGCGGCCAGGTCGAGATCCGCCTGCGGGGTCACGATGATGGAGTTCTTGCCGCTGGTCTCGGCGAGGATCCGCAGCTCCGGCCGCCAGGAGGCGAACAGCGCCGCGGTGTCCGAGGCACCGGTGAGGATCAGCTGGGACACCCGCGGATCGGCGATCAGGGACCGCCCCACCTCGTCCTCCGGCACGTCGACGAGGGTGAACACCCCATCGGGCACACCGGCCTCGTGCAGCAGGCGCCCGATGAGCGCTCCGCAGCGGCGGGACTGGGGCGCCGGCTTCATGATCACGGCGCTGCCGGTGACGAGCGCGGCGAGCGTCCCGCCGGTGGGGATCGCGACGGGGAAGTTCCACGGCGGGGTGACCAGGGTCAGCGGCCTTGCCTGCGCTCTCAGGTCCTCGAGCGCTGCCAGCTGCTCGGCCTGCTCCGCGTAGAAGAGCGCGAAGTCGATCGCCTCGCTGACCTCGGGATCGCCCTGCTCGAGGGTCTTGCCGGTCTCTGCGGCCATCACCTCCAGCAGCTCGGCCCGGTGCGCGGCGAGGGTGCCCGCCACCCGGCGCAGGATCGTCGCCCGTTTCTCCACGCCGAGCGCCTCCCACGCGGGCTGCGCCTCGAGCGCCGCCGTGAGCGTGGCGTCGACCTCCTCGACGCTCTCGCGGCGGGCGGCGCGTGCCTCGGCCTCACCGAGCTCGGAGCCGCGGATGCGGTGGGTGATCCGAGCGGCCCACTCCTGGTTCGCGGGAGTCGACAGGTCCGTGTCGGGAGTGTTGCGGAAGGCGCCGGGCACCGCCGGCAGCGCCGGGGAGCCGAGGGGCACGACCCCGTGCGCGTCACGGGCCTCGTCGCGGCGGTCCTGGTCGCGATGGGTCGCCACCGAGGTCTCGCGCAGGGCACGCTCGAGCGCCCGCGCGAAGCGGTCCTGCTCGCGGGAGAAGAGCTCCTCGGAGCTGTCCAGCTCGAACGCGGCCGAGAGGAAGTTCTGCGAGGAGGCGTTCTCCTCGAGGCGGCGCACCAGGTAGGAGACGGCGACGTCGAAGTGGCGGGGATGGACGACCGGCACGTACAGCCGCATGGTGCCGGTCGCTTCGCGCACCACCGCCTGCTGGCCCGGGGCCATGCCGGCGAGCATCTCAAACTCGACGCCGTGCCCGGGCCCGGTGGGGATGGCGCGCTCGCGCATCAGCAGATGCGCGAAGGCGACGTCGAAGAGGTTGTGGCCTGCGACCCCGAGATGCACGGCGGCGAGCTTCTCGGGGTCCAGCGCCTCGAGCAGCATGCGCTTGTACTGCGCGTCGGTCTCCTCCTTCGACAGCAGCGGGGCCTGGGGCCAGCCGTGCACCGAGGCGTCCACCTGCTCCATCGAGAGGTTGGCGCCCTTGACCAGACGCACCTTGATCGGTGCCCCGCCCTCCGCGATGCGACGTTCGGCGAAGCGACGCAGCCGGGACATGGCGGAGGGGGCGTCGGGCAGGTAGGCCTGCAGCACGATCCCGGCCTGCAACATGGCGAGCTCCGGGCGGTCCAGCAGCTTCTCGAAGACCTGCAGGGTCAGCTCCAGGTCGCGGTACTCCTCCGTGTCCATGTTGAGGAAGGTGGGACGCTCGGCGCGGGCGGCCTCGAGGTACAGCGGCAGCAGCGTCTCGACGATGTGGTCGACGGTCTCCGCCGCGGCCCACAGCGGCAGATGGTCGACGATCGAGGAGACCTTGATGGAGGCGTAGTCGACGTCGGGCCGGGCCACCAGCTCGCGCACCCCCTCGAGCCGTCGGGCCGCCTCCTGCGCGCCGAGCACGGCCTCGCCCAGCAGATTGATGTTGAGATGCGTGCCGTCCGCCGTCAGGCGCGTGATCGAGGCCCCCAGCGGGCCGGGCCGCGCATCGAGGATCAGATGCCCCACCATCCGCCGCATCGCCGCCTGCGCGGTGGGGACCACGACCGAGGGGGCGAGGCGCGAGGCGGCGCCTCCGAGGGCGACCGCGCGCCGCAGCGGCGCGGGCAGGAAGGCCGGCGGATCCTGCGCGAGCCGGCGCAGCTCCACCGCGGCGGCCCGCGGATCCTCCGGACGGATCACCCGGTCGACGAAGGCGAGGGTGAAGTCCAGGCCCTTCGGGTCCCGCAGCAGGTCCGAGAGCATCGTCGCCGCGCCCGGCACGGGGCGGGTGGCGGCGGCGTCCACCCAGGAGCGCACCTGCGCCGCGACGTCCTCGACGGTCGGGATGCGGCGGGGGTCATCGAGCGGGGACTGCGAGGGGTGCACGGGGGACAACGGAGTCTTCTCCTCGTTCGGGATCACGGCGACGGTGCAGTGCGGCGGCGAGCGGACGGTCCCGGGGGACCACGCCGTCGCCGTGCCCTGATCGTATGTCCTCTCGGCCCCGGCGGTGAGCTCCGAAGGGCCCGGCACAGGCCGGCGCCGGCCTCTCGGAGCGGGCCGACGAGGACCGACGCAGACCGACGAGGCGGCACTCCCGCGGCCCCGCCCTCGCGGGACCGGTCGGTCGGTGCGACCTCGCCGCGGTGGGGGCCTGTGGCACGATGCAGTCACATCCCCCGACGATGCTGGAGGCAGTGATGAAGAAGTTCATTTTCCTGGCCGGACTCGCGATCGGCTTCGTGATCGGCTCCCGCGCCGGCCGCGGACCCTACGAATCGCTCGAGCGCACCGCCCACCGCGTCGCCGAGGATCCCGAGGTGCAGCGCCGCGCCACCCAGGCCAAGGAGACCGCGACGAAGGTCGCGCAGGACACCGCCTCGACCGTCAAGGAGAAGGGACCCGAGGTCGCCTCGAAGGCCCAGGAGGCCGTGGCCGGCGCTGCGGACTCCGCCAAGGAGCGGCTCGGCGGCTCGGACGATGAGGGCTCCGACGCCTCGGCCGACGCCTCGTCCCTGGCCGCGCGGTCCTCGGACAGCGCCAGCGCGGGCGGCGACGCGGAGGTCGGCGAGGACCGTCCCCTGAGCTCCTGAGAGCTGCTCCGAGGGCTCCCAGCCCCCGACGCCCCGGCACGCGCCGGTGTCACCCCAGCACGGTGGCGCCGGCGCGTTCCTCTTCCTGCATGAAGCAGGGCCCGCACAGCGACATGTACGTCGTCTCGGCACCGTCGATCGCGACCTGCGAGCCCTCGAAGACGAAGCGGCCGCCCACGGCGCGGCAGTTGAACTCCGCCTGCGAGCCGCAGCGGCACATCGTGGGCAGCTTCTCGATGTTGTCCGCCAGCTCGAACAGCCGCGAGGCACCGGGGAACATCGAGGTGCGGAAGTCGGAGCGCAGCCCATAGCAGATCACCGAGACGCCATCGTGCTTCGCGATGCGGAACAGGTCGTCGATCTGCGCGGGCTCGAGGAACTGCGACTCGTCGACCAGCACGCAGTGCAGCGGGCGCAGCCCGCGCTCGTCGGCCGTCGCGTTCACCCGGGCGCGCAGGTCCTCGCCGGCACAGGCGAGCACGTCCACCAGGCGCTTCGCGCCGCCGCGTGCCACCACCCAGTCCTCGCCCTTCGTATCGAGAGCTGGCTTCACCGTGAGGGTCGCCAGGCCTCTCTCGTCGTAGTTGTAGGCGGTCTTGATCAGGGTGTCGGATTTGCCGGAGTTCATCGCTCCGTACTTGAAATGCAGCTTGGCCATGCGGGAGTGCTCCGGGGTCGAGGGGCGGTCGGCGAAGGGGTGGGAAGGCGGGGTCAGAAGGCGTCCAGGACGCTCGGCCGGGGACCGGCCAGCAGCGTGTCCAGGAAGCCCTCGGCAGCCGGATCGGCCTCGGCGGAGAGACCGAGCCGGCGGGCATCGGCGAGGGTGCGCCCGCCCACCAGGAGCAGCGAGGCGGCATGGATGTCGAGCCGCGCGGTGCCCAGCGACGCCTCCGCAGCGCCGGCCTCCGGCTCCGCACCGCTGCCCCTCTCCGCCCTGTTGCCCGCCGCCGGGACGGCCGTGAGCGCACCCTCGGCGGCGGTGACGAGGAACGTCCCCGCGGCGGCGCAGGTGCCGGCCGGGACCGTCGCGTCCTCGACGACGAGCCGCACAGCACCGGCCAGCCCGGCCGGCGCCCGGCGGGCGCGCAGGGTCGCGGCCGTGTCGATGACGCGCATCATCACCAGCGGCACGGGCCGCGGATCGGGGCGCGCCCCGCCCCCGGGCAGCACGTCCAGCACCGGGTCCTCGGTGCGCAGCCGCAGCCGGATCAGCTCCGTCACCGTCGACCAGGAACCCAGCGAGCGCAGCAGCGCGAGGCGATCCTCGCGCGAGCGGCCGAAGAGCTCGTGCACCTCGAGGCCGACGCCGTCCGCCGCGTCGGCCCGCCGCGTCCAGGACACGTACCCGCGGTCCGCGCCGTCCTCGTCCACGAGCAGCAGCGCCGACCAGCCGCCGCCGGGCAGCTCCTCGGGGAACAGCGGCCCCTCCCGCCGCAGCATCGCGTTGTCCCCCGCGCTCAGGCGGTGGTACAGCTCCCGCAGGCGCGGCATCGTCTCCGCGGTGACCGGCACCAGGCGCCGCCCCGGGACCGCCGGGATCCGCTGCAGATCCACGAGTGGCACGATCAGCGACTGGCCGCGAGCGACCACCTGGTAGCCGAAACGGCGATAGATCGCCGGATTCGAGGGGTACAGCATCGACAGCGCCATCCTCTCGT
Organism: Brachybacterium faecium DSM 4810; assembly: GCA_000023405.1. Lineage (NCBI taxonomy): Bacteria > Bacillati > Actinomycetota > Actinomycetes > Micrococcales > Dermabacteraceae > Brachybacterium > Brachybacterium faecium. The sequence goes on along the minus strand of CP001643.1, from coordinate 1,955,594 downwards.
CCCGGCAGCGCGCGAGGACCTCGGTGAGCAGCGTCCCGAACAGCCCGTCGCCGCGATGCGCCGGGTGCACGGCGAGCCCGGCGATGCCGCCGCAGCGGGCGGTGCCGCCGCCCAGGGCGAGGCGGTCATGGCGGATCCGGGCACCGGCCGCGATGACCCCCTCGAGGCCGCCGGGCAGGGTCGCGGCGTCGATGCCGAGCGCGGTCTCGGCAGGGGAGAAGCCCTGCGGGGCGCCGGGCGCGGAGGGGTCGAAGAAACCGCTGAAGGCTCCGGCGCTCACCGTCTTGTAGGCGAGGAAATCCTCGGTGGTCAGGTCACGAACAGGCATGGGGAGGAGTCTAGGCGGCGGGCTGTTGCATACTGACCACGCCTGTCCATTCCGAGGAGGTGCCGTGACTCGACGCCGTGACCGTCAGCCGACGGACGCACCGCGAGACGGTGCCCGCAAGCCGTACACCCGGCCCAGCAGCGCGAACCGCTCCGCCCGGGAGAAGCTCTCGCGGCGGCTCTCGGCGGGTGATCCGCGCAGCGAGCAGCACCCGCAGCGCCGCATCCCGGTGGGTCTGTCCACCTCGTCCGTGTTCCCCGCGGGGGTCGAGGAGGCGTTCCGCCTCGCCCACGAGATCGGGTACGACGGCATGGAGGTGATGGTCTCCTATCCGCGGGACAGCCAGGACCCGGAGATCCTGCGCGAGTACTCGCAGCGCTACGAGCTGCCGATCCTCTCGCTGCACGCCCCGACGCTGTTCCTCCTGCAGGGGCTGTGGGGCCGGGACGCCTGGATCAAGATCGAGCGCACCCTCGAGATCGCCAAGGAGCTCGAGGTGCCCACGATCGTCGCGCACCCGCCGTTCCGGTGGCAGGGCAAGTACGCGCGCGGCTTCGTCGACGGCGTGGCCCGGCTCGAGCAGGAGCACGGGATCGCGATCGCGGTGGAGAACATGTACCCGTGGCGGCTGGGCGTGCGGGAGCTGCTGAACTACCTGCCCGACCACGACCCCACCGACGAGGAGTACGCCCACGTCACCGTCGACCTCTCCCATGCCGCGACCGCCGGCGACGATGCGCTCGAGATGATCGAGCGGCTGGGGGACCGGCTGACCCACCTGCATCTGGCGGACGGCTCCGGGCGGACCACCAAGGACGAGCACCTGCCGCCGGGGGAGGGCAACCAGCCGTGCGCCGAGGTGCTGCGCCGACTGGCCAACCGCGGCTGGGAGGGCTCCGTGCTGCTCGAGGTCACCACCAGCAGCAACGCGGAGGTCCGCGAGCGCACGCTGCGGCAGAGCCTCGCCTTCGCCCGTCACCACCTCGGTCATCACCTCGAGGGGGAGGGCCCGGGGGTCGACGTGGGATCCACCACCGAATGAGGGACTCCCCAGGCGCAGGTGGGACAATGGCGGATGCATGTGCCGGGCCTGGTGAGGCGACCATGCGACGACGACAGCCACACGGAACGACGAGGTAGCTCACGCTGATGGGGAACGGGAACACAGGGATCGTCCACGCGAACACCAGCCTGCTGGCGGTCGAGATGACCCTGCCGCAGGTGACGGTGACGTCGGACGAGATCGACGAGATGCTCTCCCCGGCGCGGAAGCGGCTGCGTCTGCCCAAGGGGGTGCTGCAGCGGGTGGCCGGCGTCTACGAGCGCCGCTGGTGGCGTGATCGCGAGAACGGCTGGAAGCAGGGTGTGGTGCTCGCCGCCGAGCGCGCCATGGCCAAGGCCGGCATCATGCGCGACCAGGTGGGGCTGCTCATCAACGCCTCCGTCTCCCGGCAGCATCTGGAACCGGCGGTCTCCACCGGGATCCACCACTCCCTGGGCATGCCCAGCAGCTGCATGAACTTCGACATCACCAACGCCTGCCTCGGCTTCGTCAACGCCATGGCGATGGCCGCCGGGATGATCGACTCCGGCCAGATCAAGTACGCCCTGATCGTCGGTGCGGAGGACGTCGAGGAGGTCCAGCGCGGCACGATCGATCGGATCAACGCGAAGAACTCCACCCGCGACGACTTCAACAACCAGTTCGCCTCGCTCACGCTGGGCTCGGGCGCGGCGGCCGCCGTGCTGGGCCCGGCCGATGAGCACCCCGAGGGCCACCGCCTGAAGGTCACCCAGGCTCGCGCCGGCACCGAGCACCATGAGCTGTGCGTGGCGAACATGCAGGACATGCGCACCGACTCCGCCGGTCTGCTGGAGAACGGCATCGGCCTGATCGTGGACACCTGGAAGGGCGCGAACGACGCGGGCCTGGATTTCAAGAGCATCGACTACGTGATCCCGCACCAGGTCTCGATGGTCTACACCCGCAACTTCTCGAAGATCACGGGAGTGGGCATGGAGCGCATCCCGGTGACCTTCCCGGACTGGGGGAACATCGCCGCCGAGGCGGTGCCGATGACCCTCGCGCACATCCAGGACCAGGTCCAGTGCGGCCAGCGCGTGCTGCTGATGGGCGTGGGCTCCGGACTGAACACGGCGATGATGGAGGTCCAGTGGTGAGCACCCCCGGCACGGGACGGCGCCGCGCGGCGGCCCCCGAGAGCACCCAGCACCCCGAGCAGCCCGGCGTGGACCCGCGGCTCCACCGCACCCTCGAGGTGCGCGACCACACCGGCGAGCCCCGCCGCTGGCACCTGCTGGACTCCGGCCCGCTGCTGGCCGAGCGCGGCATCCGCCCCCGCGGCACCCTGCTGGCGGTCCACGGCAACCCCACCTACTCCTTCCTGTTCCGCTCGCTGGTGCGGGACGACATCCCCTGGCGCCTCATCGCGGTCGACCAGCTCGAGATGGGCTACTCCGAGCGCACCGGCGTGACCCGCCGCTACCAGGACCGGATCACCGACCTGTCGCTGCTCACCGACGCGCTGTCGCTGCGCGGCCCGGTGGTGACCGTCGGCCACGACTGGGGCGGCCTGATCTCCGCCGGATGGGCCCTGGACAACCGCCACGACCTGGCCGGGATGATCCTCACCAACACCGGCGTGCACCAGAAGCTCGAGGAGACCCTCCCCAAGGCGCTGCAGCTGGCGACCGCCCCCGGCTTCCGCACCGCCTCGACCTCGCTCACCGATGCGTTCCTGCGCACCACCCTGGCGCTGTCGAAGCCGGCGCTGCCGCGCGAGGTGCAGGACGCCTACCTCGCCCCGTACCGCGGCCGCGCCCGACGCCGCGGCATCGACCAGTTCGTGGCCGACATCCCGGCGGCCGCCGACCATCCCTCCCGCGCGACCCTCGAACGGGTCGCCGAGGGCATCAAGGATCTCCACGTCCCCACGCTCTTCGCCTGGGGGCCGCGGGACATCACCTTCTCGGACCGCTTCCTGCGCGACCTCATCCAGCGCGTGCCCCATGCGGACGTGCACCGCTTCGAGACGGCCTCCCACCTGGTGTGGGAGGACGCCGACGTCGCCGGTCTGGTCGCCGACTGGCTCGCGACCACCTTCGGCACCGCCGAGCAGCCCCGCACCGAGGCGCCCGCATGGCGCCCCGTCTCCTCCTACGCCGAACCGGCCCCGCAGCATCCCATCGGCGCCCGCATCGCCGAGCTCGCCGAGGACCCGCAGCACGCCCGCCGCGCGGCCGTCGTCGAGCTCGCCGCCGAGGACGGCGAGCCGCGAGAGATCTCCTGGTCGCTGCTGAACCGCCGGGTCGACGACATCGCCGCCGGGCTCCTCGCCCACGGCGTGCGCCCCGGGGACCGGGTGAGCCTCCTGATCACCCCCGGCGCGGACCTCACCGGCGTGCTCTACGCCTGCTTCCGCATCGGCGCGGTCGCGGTGGTCGCCGATGCGGGCCTCGGCATCCCGGGACTGACCCGCGCGGTCATCGGCTCCCACCCGGACTGGTTCATCGGCATCAAGCGCGCCCTCGTCGGCGCCCGTGCGCTGGGCTGGCCCGGCCGCCGCCTCTCGGTCGAGCAGCTGCCCACCGTGGACCGCGTCGCCCTCGGCGTGGAGACCTCGATCGCGGAGCTGGCCCGCTCCGGCTCGATGATGCGCGAGCTCGGCGCGCCGCTGGACGCGGCCTTCCCCGCTCCCGATGCGGACGCCGCGATCCTGTTCACCTCCGGCTCCACCGGGCCGGCCAAGGGCGCCGTGCTCACGCATCGCCAGCTCGGGGCGATGTTCGCCGCTGTGGGGGACACCCTGCAGCTCGACCCCGAGCGCGGCCTGGTGGCCGGCTTCGCGACCTTCGCCCTGCTCGGCCCGGCGCTCGGCGCGCCGACGGTGGTGCCGGCGATGGACATCATGCGCCCCGGCGACCTCACCGCTCCGGCTCTCGCGGAAGCCATCGCGGCCCTCGGCCGACCGGCCGTGTTCACCGCTCCGGCCGCGCTGCGCAACATCATCGACACCGCCGACCAGCTCGACGCCACCGGACGCGCCGCCCTGGCGCAGGCGGCGAGCTTCTTCTCCGCCGGCGCACCGATCCCGGCGCACCTGCTGCGCGAGCTGCGCAGCCTGATGCCCGCCGCGCGGGCCCTGACCCCGTACGGCATGACCGAATGCCTGGCCGTGGCCGCGATCGACCTCGAGGGGATCGACGCGGCGGGGGAGGGCTCCGGCGTGTGCGTCGGCCGCCCCGTGCCGCGCGTCGAGATCGCCATCGCGGCGATGGACGAACAGGGCCGCACCACCGGCGAGATCACCCAGGAGACCGGCGAGAGCGGTGAGATCCTGGTGCGCGCCCCGCACGTGCGCGACCGCTACCTGATGCTCTGGCGCACCACCCGCACCTCCATGCGCTTCGAGGGCTGGCACGCCACCGGCGACGTCGGCCATCTCGACGCCGAGGGGCGGCTGTGGGTCGAGGGCCGGGCGGATCACGTCCTGGCCACGGCCGAGGGCCTCTTCACCCCGGTCCAGGTCGAGGACGCGGCGGAGTCCGTGCCCACCGTGCGCCGCGCCGGAGCCGCCGTCGTCGGCCCCCGCGGCACCCAGCAGGTGGTCGTGATCCTCGAGACGCAGGAGGGCTACCGCCCCGGCAAGCCCGGCCGGCCCCGCCCCGCCGAGCCCTCCCTCCAGGAGGCCGTGCGCCGTGCCGTGCGGGACCGCTCCGGCGCGGAGGTGGTCGCCGTGTTCACCACGAGCGCGCTGCCCACCGACATCCGCCACAACTCGAAGATCGACCGCGCGGCGCTGTCGCGCTGGTCGGAGCAGACCCTGCGCGGCGAACGGGCGGACGCGCTGTGAGCGCACCGACGATCCTCGTCACCGGGGCCTCGGGCATGCTCGGCGGTGCGGTCGCGACCGCGCTGCGGGACCGCGGCGCCACCGTGCGCGCCTTCCAGCGCCGCCCGGCCGGCCTCGACGGGGTCGAGGACGTCACCGGCTCGCTCACCGAAGCGGAGGACGTGCGCCGTGCCGTGCGCGGCGCGGACGCGGTGGTCCACCTCGCCGCGAAGGTGTCGATCTCCGGCCCCGAGCACGAGTACCGGGCGATCAACATCGAGGGCACCCGCCATGTGCTCGACGCGCTGCGCCGCAACGGCGGCGGGGCGCTGGTGAACGTCTCCTCACCGTCCGTCGCGCACCTCGGCCGCGCCATCGTCGGCGCCGACGCGACCGCCGCCGACCCGTCGAAGGCCCGCGGCCCCTATGCGCGCACCAAGGCCGCCGCCGAGCTGCTGGCGATGGAGGCCGACGGCAGCGACGACCTGCTCGTCACCTCCGTGCGCCCGCACGTGGTGTGGGGTCCCGGCGACACCCAGCTCGTGGGCAGGATCGTGGACCGCGCCCGTCGCGGCCGCCTCCCGCTGCTGGACGACGGCATGGCCCTGATCGACACCACCTATGTCACCAACGCCGCCGACGCGATCGTGGCCGCCCACGACCGGATCGAGGCCGTGCACGGGGAGAGCTTCGTGGTCTCCAACGGCGAGCCCCGCACCGTGCGCGACGTGTTCGCCGGCTGGTGCGACGCGGCCGGGGTGCCGCAGCCGCGCCTGCGGGTGCCCGGCAGCGCCGCCCGCTTCGCCGGGCGCGTGATCGAACGGCTCTGGGAGAAGCGCCCCGGGCACGACGAGCCGCCGATGACGGAGTTCCTCGCCGAGCAGATGTCCACCGCGCACTGGTTCGATCAGCGCCGCACCCGGGAGCGTCTCCACTGGACCCCCCGCGTGAGCATGGACGAGGGCAACGAGCATCTCGCGGCCTGGTTCCGCGAGCATCCCGTCGCCTGAGCACCGGCAGCACGACCCGTCCCCTCGCACGGAAGAGCACGGTCACCGCATGAACGAGACCCCGCCCCCCGACAGCCCCGGCACCGGGGCCGACGACGCGGCGATGCTCGCGCAGATCGACGCGGAGCTCGCCGCCGAACGCCTCGCCCGGCCCCGTGCCGGGCAGCGGCTCACCGGGCTGGTGCTGCTCCTCGGCGGCCTGATCGGCTGGATCGCCTCGCTCGAGCTGCAGGTCGGCAAGGAGTTCCTGCTCGCGAACCCCGGGGCGAGCCTCAGCTGCGACGTGAACCCGTTCATCTCGTGCGGCAACGTCATGATGACCTGGCAGTCCTCGGCGCTGGGGATCCCGAACATGGCCATCGGCCTGGCCGGGTTCGCGCTCATGGGCGCGATCGGCGCGCTGATGATCTCCCGGGCCGAGCTGCCCGCCTGGTTCCGCTGGGCGCGGCTGGGCGGCATGACCTTCGCGTTCGGGTATGTGCACTTCCTGGCCGTCTCCACGATCTTCGTGATCCGCGCGCTGTGCCCGTGGTGCATGGTGATCTGGACGGTCACGGCCCCCATGTTCTTCGCGACCCTCGCCCGCACCGTCGAGAGCGGAGATCTGCGGCCGCCGGCTCCGCTCGCGGCAGTGCTGCGCCGCTGGGTGGTGCTGTCGCTGCTGTGGTACCTGCTGGTGATCGTGGTGATCGCCGTGGCGTTCCGCCACCAGTGGCTGATGATGCTCGGCCTCGGCTGAACCCCGCGAGGGCCGGCCTCCCGGCGCTGAGACCGTTCCTCCCCAGCGGGTGGTTGTCCCCACTGCGCACGGTGTCGATGACTGTGCCGGCCATGCCCGCCTAGGTTCGCGGGCATGGGAGCTCATCCAGGGTCCGAGGGGTCGCGGCGAGGCCGCGCCGGGAGGCATCGCCGCACCGGCCAGGCGCTGATCACGCGGCGCGACCACACCGCGGAGACCCCGGCCCGCCGCTTCACGCTGCCCGCCCCCTCGCCGTCGGCGCTGGTGGGGATCGCCGTGCTCGTGCTCATCGCCGTCGGCGCGGTGCACCTCTCGGGCTCCGGCTCCGCAGTGCCGCTGGAGGAGGCGAGTCCCCAGGAGATCACCGACGGGACCTCACCGAGCACCGGAACGCCCTCCGCGAACGAGCCCACCGAGGTGGCCGAGGTGGCCGAGACCACTGAGACCACGGAGGGCGCCGCAGCGGGGGCGGCACCGGAGGACGGCGCCTCCGACGAGCTGATCGTCCACGTCTCCGGAGCGGTCGCCGCACCGGGAGTGGTGCACCTGCCCGGCGGCGCCCGGGTCGATGACGCGCTGCGCGCCGCCGGCGGGGCGACGGAGGAGGCCGAGCTCGCGGCCGTGAACCTCGCCCGTCCCCTCGTCGACGGCGAACAGATCCACGTCCCCCTGCCCGGCGAACAGCCACCGCCCGCGGAGGACGGCCCGGCCGCGCCGCCGGGCGGCGGCGAGGGAAGCGGCCCGCCCGGCACGGACGCCGGCGGAGCGATCGATCTGAACACCGCGGGCGCGGCCGAGCTCGAGGAGCTGCCCGGCGTGGGCCCCGCCATCGCCCAGCGCATCCTCGAGCACCGGGAGAAGAACGGCGCCTTCACCTCGGTGGACGGCCTCCTCGAGGTCTCCGGCATCGGGCCCGCCACCCTCGAGAAGATCCGTGCAGAGGCCACCGTATGACCCGGAGCGACCTTCGCCTGCTGCCCGGCGCGACCTGCGTGTGGGCGCTCGCGGTGCTCGGCGTGACCGCCGGCACCGCCGCGGCCGTCGCCGGCGGGGCCGTGCTGGTCGCCCTCGCGCTCACCGCGATCACGCTCATGGGCCGCACCCGGCTCGCCCACGGCATCTACGCTCATCTCGGCATCATCGTGCTGGCGGGGGTGCTTCTCTTCCCCGCCCTGCAGCGCCACGGCGGCACCGCCGAAGCCTTCGAGGACGCGGCGGAGCAGGGACTGATCGTCGAGCTGACGGTCGCGGCCGCCGCGGACCCGGCCGTGCCGGACAGCGGACCGCAGTGGTCCCGCTCGGGCCAGCAGATGCGGGCCCGGACGGTGCGCGGCCCGGCCCGCATGGGCCGGGACGCGGTGACGCTGCCCGCCTCCGTGCCCGTCCTCGTGCGCGCCTCCGGAACCACGGGGCATGAGCTGGCGCGCGTGCGGGACGGCGATCGCGTGCACCTGCGCGGGCGCGCCGCGGTCAGCGGCTCGCTGGTGGTGCTCCGCGCGACCGAGGTGCATCCGGTGGTAGCGGGCGGCTTCGCGGGAGCGGCGCAGACGGCCCGCCACGACCTGCGCCACCAGGCCCGGCAGGCCACCGACCACCTGCCCCGGGACGACGCCGCGCTGGTGCGCGGCATGAGCATCGGCGACACCCGGGGGCTCGGCGAGGAAGCCGAGGAGATCATGCGCCGCGCCGGCATCTCCCACCTGGTCGCCGTCTCCGGGGCGAACATCGCGCTCGTGCTCGCCGCCGTGCTGGGACCGCTGCTCCTGCTCGGCGTGCGCCGGCGCCCCCGGCTCCTCGCCGCCGGGATCCTGATGGCCGGTTACCTCTGGCTGGTCGGCGACGAACCCAGCGTGCAGCGGGCCGCGACCATGGTGACCCCGCTGCTCGCCGCGCGCTTCGCCGGGATCAGAGCCTCCCCGGTCGCGGCCCTCGCCCTCACCGTGGCGCTGTGGTCGGTGATAGATCCCGTCACCGCCGCCTCCGTCGGATTCCTGCTCTCCGGCCTCGCCACCGCGGCGATCCTCATCGCCGCCCCGCCGCTCGCCACCGCCCTCGTCGAGCTCAGCGGCGAGCGGATCGGCCGCACCACCGCGCTCGTCCTCGCCGTGCCGCTGGTCGCCCAGCTCGCCTGCACCCCGGTGCTGGTCCTGCTCACGCCGGAGATCTCGCTGTGGGCGGTGCCGGTGAACATGATCGTGGGGCCGCTCGTGGGGCCCACCACCGTGATCGGTCTGCTCGCCCTCGTGCTGGGCACCGTGTGGCCCGCCGCAGCGGCCCTGCTGTGGAGCGTCGCCGCGGGTGGGGCCCACCTGGTGCTGCTCATCGCCCGGGCGGCCGATGCGCTGCCCGGTTCGCGCATCGCCGTCCCCGAGGGCGCCACGGGGGCGGTGCTGGCCGTCGGCGCGCTGCTCGCCGCCACGATCGCGGTCGCCGCCCGCCGCCGACCCCTCGTGCGCTGGGCGGTCGCGGCACTGCTGGTCGCCGTGCTCGCCCCGGGAGCGGCGCGGCTGGTCCCCCTCGGCACCGCCCCGCCGTGGACCCTCGCCCTGTGCGCCGTCGGCCAGGGCGACGCCGTCCTGCTGCGCGCCCGGCCCTCGGACCGCGACGCGCCGATCGTTCTCCTGGACACCGGACCGGACCCGGAGGCGCTGCGACAGTGCCTGGACCGGCTGCAGATCCCACGGATCGATCTGCTGGTGCTCACCCATCCGCACCAGGACCACACCGGCGGGCGGGCGGCGCTGACCGGGCGGCGCGCCCCGGCGCAGCAGTGGGTCTGCCCCCTGCCCAAGGCCTCCCGGGACGTCGCCCCCTCGGCCCCGGTGACCGTCGCGACCACCGGGCAGACCTGGCAGCGCCCGGGCCTGCGCCTGCGCGTGCTGTGGCCGGGCTCCGCAGAGGACGCGCACCGCGCGAGCGCCGCGGAGCAGAGCGCGGGGGCGGGGGACGCCGCCAACGACTGCTCCGTCACGCTCGAAGCCGTCTGGGAGGACGGCACGCGCCTCGTGGCGCTCGGCGATCTCGAACCCGCCGCCCAGACCGAGCTGACCGCCGGCGGCCCGGGACCGGCGGACATCGTCAAGGTCGCCCATCACGGCTCCCGCTTCCAGCACGCCTCGCTGTACGAGGAGCTCGACGCCGATCTCGCCCTGGTGCCCGTCGGCCGCGACAACGACTTCGGCCACCCCACCGACGAGCTGCTCGACCTGCTGCACACCACGGGCACCCGGATCCTGCGCACCGACGTGCACGGGACCGTGATCCTCCCGGCCGACGGCTCGTCGTCGCCGCGCAGCGTCGGCCCGGCCCGATAGGATCGACCAGTCCCCCAGCAGTGAGGAGCTCGCAGTGAGCGATGTCGAGTGGCACAGCGTCGCCCTCGCCCCGATCGTGCTGGTCCACGGCACCGAGACCCTGATCGCCGACCGCGCCGTGCAGCGCCTGCGCGGCCTGGCCCGTGAGGCGGATCCCTCCGTCGCCGTCCACGAGCTCTCCGGGGACGCCCTCGGCCCCGGCACCCTCGGCCAGGTGGCGAGCCCCTCGCTGTTCGGCGAACCGCGCTTCGTGCTCGTGCCCGAGCTGCAGGCGGCCCCCGACTCCCTCGTCGGCGAGCTGCTGGACTACCTCAAGACCCCCGAGCAGGACGTCACGCTGGTGCTCGTGCACCGCGGCGGCAACCGCGGCAAGAAGCTGCTGGACGCCCTGAAGAAGGCCGGCGTGCCGCGAGTCGACGCGAGCCCCGTCAAGCGCGCCGGCGACAAGCAGACCTTCGTCGCCGCGGAGTTCGCCCGCGCGCAGCGCCGCATCCAGCCCGAGGCGCTCATCGCCCTCGTCGACGCCTTCGGCACCGACCTCGCCGAGCTCGCCGCGATCAGCCGCCAGCTCATCGAGGACACCACCCCCGAGCCGGGGGAGCAGCCCGCCCAGGTGAGCGTCGCGGATGTCCATGCGCTGACCGCCGGGCGCGTGGAATCCACGGCCTTCGCCGTGGCGGACGCCGCCATCGCCGGGCGCGAGCAGGAGGCCCTGCAGCTGCTGCAGCAGGCACAGCTCGCCGGCGCCGACCCGGTGCCGATCGTCGCCGCGATCGCCTCGAAGATGCGATCCCTCGCGAAGGTCACCGCCCCGGGCGCCGGGCCCCGCAGCCTGGGGATGCCGGACTGGATGCTGCGCAACCTCAGCCGGGAGGCGCGGAACTGGAACGACCGCTCCCTGGCACGGGCGATCGAGGCCGTCGCCCGCGCCGATCACGAGGTGAAGGGTGCCGGCCGGGACCCGCAGTGGTCGGTGCAGCGCATGGTGATGGGCATCTGCCGCGCCCGCCGCGCTCGCTGAGACGCGGCCCCACCCGGCCCGAGCGGGAACGGACATGGAGGAGCCCGGTGCGCATCGCTGCGCACCGGGCTCCTCGTTCACCCCGTCAGGCGGGGAGGCAGCTCATCGGCTGCCGGACGTCACTTGGTGGCGTCGGCGACCAGCTTGGCGAGACCGGACTTGCGGTTCGCGGCCTGGTTGCGGTGGATGACGCCCTTGGACACGGCCTTGTCGAGCTTGCGGGAGGCGGTCTTGAGCGCCTCGCCCGCCACCTCGGCGTCGCCGGTGGAGACGGCGGCCTTCACCTTGCGGGTGTAGGTCTTGAGCTCGGACTTGACGGCACGGTTGCGCAGGCGCGCCTTCTCGTTCGTCTTGTTCCGCTTGATCTGGGACTTGATGTTTGCCACGAAGACTCTTCTCTTGTGCTGCTGCGGTGGATCTCCCGCGCCGGCTGAGGAACGGACCCGACGGGGACGGCGGTGGGGACTCGCCTGGAGACGTCGGTACCGGGTCGCTGCCGCGGGTACTCGCCCGGGTCGCACGAATCGCTGCCCCTGACACGGCGGGACGACGTCATGCGCACACCGAACGGTATGTCACACATACGGAGCAGGACATTACCAGAGCGAGGAGCGCCGCCGTGAGGCGGTGTGCGGCGTGTCTCCCGAGGAACCCGCCATCCGGCCAGGTCACGACCAGCCGTGCACCTCCCTCACCGCCGCGGCGACCCGATCGTAGCGGGCACGATCCAGCCGCCCGCCCTCGCGGCGCACCGCGTCCGGCGCCAGGCGCAGCAGCCGGTCCGCCCGCACCTCGGAGGGCCGGCCCTGCCGATCCCAGCTGCCGGAGCCGATGTCCACCCAGGTCGCGCCGTGCTCGTCCATCGCCGTGGTGCCGGGCTCGGTGCGGTCTCGGGAGGTGAGCATGAGCGCCACCAGCACCGGGCCGGCGCCGTCGGAGCCGCCGACGGCGGCGTCCTCCTCGGCGACCACCAGCACCGGGCGATCCTTGCCGCGGGAGAGATCCTCCTCGAACGGCACCCACCCCCATACGATCTCGCCCGGATCAGGTCGCCCGTCCGCCCGGGGCGCGTGGACGAGCGCGAGCGGAGCGGCGGAGGAGCGGTCCGCGAGCGCGTGCGCCCCCTCCCCGTCCGGGGAGACGGGGGCCGGCGCCGGCCCGGTGCCGTGGAGCCGGCCGCGCCGTCCGCCGCCCGCACCTCGGCGCTGCCTCGTGACGGCACGGGTCGCGGCCCTGCCCAGATCGCGCACGCCGCGGCGGACGGCGGGGGAGCGGGCGGCGGTGCGGAGAGCGGCGGTGAGCCGAGAGGCCAGGGACATGGTGCTCGCTTCCTGGGCGGTCTGCGCCACACGGGAGAGGGGGTGGTGCGAGAATGGTAGACATGTCTGCCCCCTCGCTGTTCCACAGCGCTCGCACCGGCGCGAGCGGAGACGAGATGTTCGCGCCCGACGGCAGCGTGCGACCCACCTACCAGGCGCTGCACGACGCGCTGGACGGGCTGGGCCTGGAGGAGTTCCGGGCCCGCTCGGAGTCGCTGGCCCGCAGCTACCTCGACCAGGGGATCACCTTCGACTACGCCGGTGAGGAGCGTCCCTTCCCGATCGACGCGATCCCGCGCGTGATCGCGGCGGAGGAGTGGAGGCGCGTCTCCGCCGGTGTCGGCCAGCGCGTGCGCGCCCTCGAACGCTTCCTCGACGACCTCTACAACGACCAGTCCGCGATCTCCGACGGGGTGATCCCCGTCGAGCTGGTCACCTCCTCCACCTACGTGGTCGACGCGATGCGCGGCTACTCCCCGCCCGGCGGGGTGAGGATCCACGTCTCCGGCATCGATCTGGTGCGCGACGGGGACGGCGAGTTCCGGGTGCTGGAGGACAACGTGCGCACCCCCAGCGGGGTCAGCTACGTGCTCTCCAACCGGCGCGCCATGGCGCAGGGGTTCCCGGAGCTGTTCGCCGATCGGCCCGTCCGCCGGGTGGGCGAGTACCCGGGCCGCCTGCTGTCGGCCCTGCAGGCCGCCGCCCCGGACATCGCCGGGGAGGAGGCCACCGTCGTGGTGCTCACCCCGGGCCGCTACAACAGCGCCTACTTCGAGCATTCGCTGCTGGCCCGCACCATGGGCGTGGACCTCGTCGAGGCCTCGGACCTCGTCGAGCGCAACGAGCGCATCTACATGCGCACCACCGCCGGGCTGCGCCGGGTGGACGTGATCTACAAGCGCACCGACGACGATTTCATCGACCCCGAGGTGTTCCGCCCCGATTCGATGCTCGGCGTCCCGGGCCTGGTGCGCTCGATCCTCGCCGGCAACGTGGTGGTCGCCAACGCGATCGGCAACGGCATCGGCGACGACAAGCTCACCTACACCTACGTGCCGGACCTGATCCGCTACTACCTGGGCGAGGAGCCGACCCTCCCCAACGTCGACACCTGGCGGCTCGAGGATCCCGAGGCCCGCGCCGAGGTCCTGGACCGCCTGGACGAGCTCGTCGTCAAGCCGGTGGACGGCTCCGGAGGCAAGGGCATCGTCATCGGGCCCGCCGCCTCTCGAGCCGAGCTCGACGCGCTGCGGGAACGCCTGCTGGAGGACCCCCGCGGCTGGATCGCGCAGCCCGTGGTGCAGCTGTCCACGATCCCCACCCTCGTCGAGGAGGGGCCCGAATCCCGCCACGTGGACCTGCGGCCCTTCGCGCTGAACAGCGGGGACGACGTGTGGGTGCTGCCCGGCGGGCTCACCCGGGTGGCGCTGCCCCGCGGCGAGATGATCGTGAACTCCTCCCGCGGCGGCGGCTCCAAGGACACCTGGGTGCTGGCCGCCGACCACGCCGCATCCGGACCTGCGGCCTCTCCGGTCAGGGCGCAGTCGCAGGCGAGCCTCGAGGAGGGGATCGAGGACCCCACCGACGACAGCTACGACGAGTTCGAGGATCCGCGAGAGGAGCACGGCGCGGAGCGGGCGGACGAACCCGACCCCGTCACCTCCGCCATCCCGCTCATCGACGTCGAGGAGGCGCCCCATGATGCTCAGTAGGATCGCCGACGCGATGTTCTGGATCGGCCGCTACGTCGAGCGCGCCGATCAGACCGCCCGCATCCTCGACGTGAAGCTGCAGTCGATCACCGAGGACTCCTCGCAGGATCTCGCAGCGGCGTGCGAGGGCGTCTACGGGATCTTCGGGGTCGAGCAGGTCGACGCCGCGGACCTCACCGTGCAGCGCGTGCTGGACCGACTGGTCACCGACCGCACGAACCCGTCCTCGGTGGCCGGTGCGCTGCTGACCGCGAGGGAGAACGCGCGCGGCGTGCGCGAGGCGCTGTCCACCGAGGTGTGGGAATCGCTGAACACCACCACCCTGGGGCTGCCCCGCGGGGTGCGGCCCCCGCGCATGCACGGCGCCTTCCAGTTCGCCAAGGACCGCTGCGCGGTGGTGGGCGGGCTCGTGGACTCCACCATGACGAGGGACGAGGCCTGGCTGTTCCTGCGGATCGGGCAGCTGCTCGAACGGGCCGACATGCTGGCCCGCAACCTGCAGGACCACGACCTCGAGGACTCCTCCGCCGCGGCCACCGCGATGCTGCTGCGCTCCTGCAGCGCCCACGAGGCGTACATCCGCTCCTACCGCGGGCGGGTCCGCTCCGCCCGGGCCATCGAGTTCCTCCTGCTGGACTCGATCTTCCCCCGCTCGGCGGTGCACTGCCTCGGCGCGCTCGAGGAGGCGCTCGAGACCCTCGCGAAGCTGCACGGCAACAGCTTCGACCGCCTCGGTGCCGCGGAGCCGGGCCGGCGGATCGTCGGCCGTGCGCTCGCGAGCCTGCGCTACCGCTCCCTCGAGGACATCCTCGTGGACTTCGACGAGGAGATGGAGCAGCTGCAGAGGGTCACCGGCGCCGTCACCCGCGCGCTGGGCACGACCTACTTCCGCCCGGCGCACTGATCCCGGGAGCCGGAGCATGTGACGTCGGCCCGCCGCGGCGGCACCGTGCCGGTGCGCAGGCGTGATGCGTGAGACGATGGGCCGATGCCCGGGTGCGAGCGCGCCCGGATCCCGAACCGACGAGAGGACGTATGCCGGTGACCCCCAGGATCGCTGTCGATGAGGCACGGGACATCCAGCCCGCGTCGACGCCCCAGGAGCGCCTGCGCAACTTCTGCATCATCGCGCACATCGACCACGGCAAGTCGACGCTCGCAGACCGGATGCTGCAGATCACCGGGATCGTCGAGGAGCGCGCCATGCGCGCCCAGTACCTGGACCGGATGGACATCGAGCGCGAGCGCGGCATCACCGTGAAGAGCCAGGCGGTGCGCATGCCGTGGCAGCTCGACGGCGTGAACCACGCGCTGAACATGATCGACACGCCCGGGCACGTGGACTTCACCTACGAGGTCTCCCGCTCCCTCGCCGCCTGCGAGGGCGCGATCCTCCTGGTCGACGCGGCGCAGGGCATCGAGGCGCAGACCCTCGCGAACCTGTACCTCGCGATGGAGCACGAGCTCACCATCATCCCGGTGCTGAACAAGATCGACCTGCCCGGCGCGGAACCCGAGAGGTACGCCGCGGAGATCGGCCAGCTGGTGGGCGTGGACCCGGAGGACGTGCTGCGCGTCTCCGGCAAGACCGGCGTGGGCGTGCCCGAGCTGCTCGACCACATCGTGGCCACCGTGCCCGCCCCGGAGGGCGAGCCCGACGCCCCCTGCCGTGCGATGATCTTCGACTCCGTGTACGACACCTACCGCGGCGTGGTCACCTACGTCCGCGTGGTCGACGGCTCGCTGAAGTCCCGCGACCGCATCGACATGATGTCCACCGGCGCCCACCACGAGCTGCTCGAGATCGGGGTGAGCTCCCCGGAGCCGCACCCCACCCCGGGCATCGGCCCCGGCGAGGTGGGCTATCTGATCACCGGCGTGAAGGATGTGCGCCAGTCCAAGGTCGGCGACACGATCACCACCTCCGTGCGCGGTGCCGAGGAGCCCCTCGAGGGCTACGCCGATCCCAAGCCGATGGTGTATTCGGGACTGTTCCCGATCGACGGCTCCGACTATCCGGTGCTGCGCGACGCGCTGGACAAGCTCAAGCTCAACGACGCCGCCCTGAACTACGAGCCGGAGACCTCCACCGCCCTCGGCTTCGGCTTCCGGGTGGGCTTCCTGGGCCTGCTGCACCTGGAGATCGTCCGCGAGCGGCTCGAGCGCGAGTTCAACCTGGAGCTCATCTCCACCGCCCCCAGCGTCGTCTACCAGGTCACGATGGAGGACGGCACCGAGGTCGAGGTGCTCAACCCCTCCGACTTCCCCGAGGGGAAGGTCGACGAGATCAGCGAGCCGATCACCAAGGCGACGATCCTCGTGCCCAGCGAGTTCATCGGTGCCGTGATGGAGCTGTGCCAGTCCAAGCGCGGCAGCCTCGGCGGCATGGACTACCTCAGCGAGGAGCGGGTGGAGCTGCGCTACACCCTGCCGCTGGCCGAGATCGTCTTCGACTTCTTCGACCAGCTGAAGTCCAAGACCCGCGGCTACGCGTCGCTGGACTACGACGTCTCCGGCTCCCAGGTCGCGGATCTGGTGAAGGTCGACATGCTCCTCCAGGGCGAGCCGGTGGATGCGTTCAGCGCCATCGTGCACCGCGACAAGGCCTACAACTACGGCGTCGAGATGGCCGGGAAGCTCAAGAAGCTCATCCCGCGCCAGCAGTTCGAGGTGCCGATCCAGGCCGCCATCGGCGCCCGCATCATCGCCCGCGAGAACATCCGCGCGATGCGCAAGGACGTGCTGTCCAAGTGCTACGGCGGCGACATCTCCCGCAAGCGCAAGCTGCTGGAGAAGCAGAAGGAGGGCAAGAAGCGCATGAAGAACATCGGCTCGGTCGAGGTTCCGCAGGAGGCGTTCATCGCCGCGCTCTCCTCCGACGAGGGCGACATGCCCAAGGACGGCAAGAAGAAGTGACGGCGGGGCGGCGTCCCGCCCCGCGGAGCGTCGGCCCAGGAGGTACCCCGAGATGACCGCACCCCTCACCCTCGACGTGACCCTCGACCCCGCCGCGACCGGTCGCCTCGCAGCGGTGTGCACCGTGGCGCAGCTGTTCCCGGTCGCCGAGAGCGGTCTGATGAGCGGGATCGACAAGCGGCCGGCCGACGGCCCCGTCCGCCTGCTCACCCACGGCGTGCTCGGCGACGTCCAGGGGGATCGCGAGCACCACGGCGGGATCTTCAAGGCCGTGTACGCCTTCTCCCGCGAGGTGCGCGAGGCCTACGCCGCGGGCCTCGGCCGCGAGCTGCCCGACGGGTTCTTCGGCGAGAACCTGGTCACCACCGGCCAGGACACGGACGAGACGGTGATCGGGGAGCGCTGGCGGATCGGCGGCGCCGAGCTCGAGGCGACCTGCCCCCGCACCCCGTGCGGCACCTTCGCCGCACGGATGGGCGACCGCCGCTGGGGCCGCACCTTCACCGCCCAGGGCCGCTGCGGTGCCTACTTCCGGGTGCTCACCGAGGGTGAGGTGAGCGCGGGGGACGCGATCGAGGTGCTCGAGCGGCCCGCGCACGGGGTGAGCATCGGCGACGCCTTCCGCGGGCTCGGCCCGGACCGCGCCCGCGCGCTGCTGGACTGGGCGGAGGAGACCGACACCGTGCTGTACGACTCCCTCGCCGCCTCCGCGCAGAACGCGCTGGCCCGCGCGGGGGAGGACCGGCAGCTCGCGCCGCGACTGCGCTCGACCGGCCGCGGTCTCGGCCTGGGGATGGGCCTGTGACCCCCGCCCCGACCCGTGGCGGAGACCTCTCGGTCTACATCCACGTCCCCTTCTGCGCGGTGCGCTGCGGCTACTGCGACTTCAACACCTACACCGCCACCGAGCTCGGCGGCGGAGGCTCCCAGGCGGAATACCCCGCCAACGCCATGGCCGAGATGGACCTCACCCTCGCCGCGGACCGCGCCGCCGGCTACGAGTACGAGCAGATCTCGACCGTCTTCTTCGGCGGAGGCACACCGACCCTGCTGCCCGCCGACGAGCTCGTCGCGATGCTCGACCACCTGCGCACCCTGATCCCCCTGGCACCGGACGCGGAGATCACCACCGAGGCGAACCCCGATTCCGTCACCCGTGCCTCCCTGTCCCGGCTCGCGGACGGCGGCGTCACCCGGGTCTCGATCGGGATGCAGTCCGCGGTGCCCTCGGTGCTGGCGACCCTGGACCGCACCCATGACCCGGAGAAGGTGCCGCAGGCGGTGCAGTGGGCGCGCGAGGCCGGGCTCGACGTGAGCCTCGACCTCATCTACGGCACCCCGGGCGAGACCCTCGCCGATGTCGAGACCTCCGTGAGGTCGGCGCTGTCCTGCGGGGTCGACCACATGTCGGCGTACTCGCTGATCATCGAGGGCAACACGGCGATGGCGCGGCAGCTGCGTCGCGGCGAGCTGCAGGAGCCGGATCCCGACGACATGGCGGACAAGTACGAGCTGGTCGACGACCTCGCCCGCGCCGACGGACTGTCCTGGTACGAGGTCTCCAACTTCGCCCGCACCCCGGCGCAGCGCTCCCGCCACAACCTCGCCTACTGGCGCGGCACCGACTGGTGGGGGATCGGCCCGGGTGCTCACCGCCACCGCGACGGGCTGCGCGCCTGGAACGTCAAGCACCCCAGCCGTTACGCGCGCATGCTCGCCGCCGGGGAGATGCCGGTGGCCGACTCGGAGCATGTCGCCGCCGAGGACCGCCTGACCGAACGGATCATGCTCGAGCTGCGGATCGTCGACGGCCTGCCGGTGGATGTCGTGCCCGAGGCTCGCCGGCCGATGCTCGCCGTCCACCGCGACCGCGGCCACCTCGATGCCGCCGCCCTGGCCGACGGGCGGGCGGTGCTGACCCGCTCCGGGCGGCTGCTCGCCGACGCGGTGATCCGCGACCTGGTGCCCTGAGGCGCCGACGATCCTTGCATGACGAGAGCCCCCGGGATGATCCCGGGGGCTCTCGCGTCGCTCACTTCACCAGGCGGAGGTTCAGCGGGTAGCCCCACCACTGGCCCTGGTTGGCCTTCACCGCGCCGATGATGGAGAACACCAGCTGCAGCAGCGCCGGCAGGCCGGCCAGCGGGAACAGCGCCCAGCCGATGCCGAAGGTGAACAGGCCGCCCACGGCGATCGCGATCGTGAGCACCACCTGCGCGATGAACACCGCGATCGCGCCGTTCAGGGCCTCGGCGGCGTGGAAGCGCACGAAGCGGTCGCGGTCCTTGTACATCAGGAAGATCACCAGCGGGCCGACCCAGCCGAGGAAGCCCCAGCTGACCACGTGCCCGAGGGCCACCGCGGCCTGCGAGAGCGTCGCCCACAGCCGGGAGTCCGAGCCGCTGATCACCTGACCGGTCAGCGGACCCTCGTACACGCCCGCGGTGCCGGCCGGAGCCTCACTCGGCCCCTGGCCCGTCGGGCCGCCGTGCGGCGCGGTGTACGGGGCCTGCCCGCCGTGCGAGTGGGACGCACCGGCGCCCGCGGTGAAGGGCTGCGGGCCGCCGGCGTACGGATCCTGGGCGGGGGAGCCGGTCCCCGCGTCGCTCGCAGGCGCCGCGGCGGGATCGGGGCTGTAGGCGTAGGGATCGTGCGGGTGGAGCGCGGGATCCGAGGTGGGAGCCCCCTGCTCGGTCTGCGGCGCGGAGTCGGGGGTGCCGGGCTCGGTGCCGTACGGGTCGTGCGGATTCGGAGTCTGGCTCATGTTTCCTTCTTCGGGACGGGCCGGAGGCATCCGGCGTCTGGCTGATGTCCACAGCCTAATGAGCGCGCTCCGAGCCGACAGCGCGGCGGGCCACCGGGTTCCGCGGGGGATATCCCCCGCCCGCCCGCTCAGGACGGGTCGACGGTGACGAAGTCGATGAGCTCCTCGATGCGGCCGGAGAGCGTCGGTTCGACGTCCGCGTAGGAGCGCACCGTCGCGAGGATCCGCTTCCAGCCCAGGCCGATGTCGGCCTTGTCCGCATGCGGCCAGCCGAGCGCGGCGAGCGAGCCGACCTTGATGTCGGTGCCCTTGGGGACGTGGGGCCAGGCGGTGAGGCCCACGCGGGCGGGCTTGACCGCCTGCCACACGTCCACATACGGGTGGCCGAGCACCCGTACGTTGCCGCGCGCGCCGGGCAGCGCCATCACCTCGGCGGCGATGCGCGACTCCTTCGACCCCTTCACCAGGTGGTCCACGAGGATCCCGAGACGGCGGCCGGGGGAGGGGCCGAACTCGCGCACGCGCTCGGCGAGGTTGTCGGCGCCCTCCAGCTGCTCGACCACGATGCCCTCGACGCGCAGGTCATGCCCCCACACCTTCTGCACCAGCTCGGCGTCGTGCGTGCCCTCCACCCAGATCCGGGAGGCGCGCGCGGTGCGGGCCTTCGCCGCCTCGACGTAGACCGACCCGGAGGCGGAGCGCCGACGCACCGGAGCCTGCGCCCTCGCGACCGCGCGGCGGAGCACCACCGGTGCGCCGTCGATCATGAAACCGGGGCCGAGCGGGAAGGTGCGGCGCACCCCGCGGCCGTCCTCGAGCTCCACCACGAGCTCTCCCGCGATCTTCTCGACCCGGGTGATCGCGCCGGTGAAACCGGTGGAGGCCTCCTCGACGACCAGGTCCCGGGCGGCGGCGACCTCACGGGCCGCGGGACGACGACGATGGTGGGCGGGCGGACCGGAGGACAGCACGTCACGGCCGTACCGGTCGGGGAAGTCAGCAGGCACGCGCGATACCGTACACCCGTGGCGAACGCCTCCCCGCGCAGCACGCCGGACATGCGTAGGATTGGCACCTGGCACGGCAGAGTGCCAGTATCGCCGGGACACCGGCACGCGGACCGTCGGCCGACGGCCCGCCGCAGAGGACGACACGCAGCGCAGGAGGTGAGCGACACGGACGCCCGCAAGCTCCACATCCTCGGCGCGATCGTCGAGGATTACGTCGCCACCCGCGAGCCCGTCGGCTCCAAGTCGCTCCTGGAGCGGCACGAGCTCGGCGTCTCCGCCGCGACCGTGCGCAACGACATGTCGCTGCTCGAGGAGGAGGGGCTGATCCATCAGCCGCACACCTCGGCCGGGCGGGTCCCCACCGACAAGGGGTACCGCACCTTCGTCGACCACGTGGCGACCGTCAAACCTCTCTCGGCTCCCGAGCGCCGCGCGATCCGCGCCCTGCTCGAGGATGCCGGTGACGTCGAGGAGCTCCTCAGCCGCACCGTGCGGCTGCTGGCGCAGACCACCCAGCAGGTGGCGATGGTCCAGTACCCGGCGCGCCGCCAGGCCAGGATCCGCCACGTCGAGCTGGTGAAGGTGGCCGATTCGCTGCTGCTGGTGGTGCTGATCCTCGAATCCGGCAGGGTCGACCAGCGCACCGTCCCGGTGATCGCGGGCATGCCCGCCGAGTACTACGCCGGTCTGCGCGACCATCTCAACCGGGTCGTCGCCGGCCGTGAGGTCACCGATCTCGACGGCCCCCTCGCCGACTACCTCGAGTCGCTCTCGCTGCCCGAGCGCCCGGCCGCCGCCGAGGTGGCCGAGGCCCTCGCAGCGCTGGCCGCGACCCGCGCCGAGGACCGCATCATGATGGCCGGGACGGCGAACATCGCCCGCTCCGCCCAGGACTTCGCGCGCGACGTCGAGCCGCTGCTGGACGTGCTCGAGGAGCAGCTGGTGCTGCTGCGCCTGTTCACCGAGATGCACGTCTCGCCGGGCGCGGTGGAGGTGCGGATCGGCTCGGAGCTCCGCGACCGGGCGCTGCAGCAGACCGCCGTGGTCGGCGCCGGGTACGGGGCCGGGTCCCATCTGGCGATCCTCGGCCCGCGCCGGATGGACTACGCCACCGGCATCTCGACCGTCCAGGCCATCGCCCGCTACGTCTCCCGCTATCTCGAATAGCCGCGCCGCGGGCCCTCCCGCACCGTTCCGCGCACGCCCGCCCGTGTCCGCCCGCCGCCCGTCGCGGCCCGCACACCCCCACTCCCCGCGAAGGAATCCACACCCGTGAACGAGGACTACTACGACCTGCTCGGCGTCTCCCGCGAGGCCTCGACCGAGGAGATCAAGAAGGCCTACCGCAAGCTGGCCCGCACCCTGCACCCGGACGTGAACCCCGATCCGGAGGCCGCCGAGAAGTTCAAGCGGGTCTCCCAGGCCTACGAGACCCTCTCCCATGCGGACAAGCGCCGCCAGTACGACATGGGCGGCGGCCCGGGCATGGGCGGCTTCCCCGGCGGCGGCGGTGCCGGCTTCGACTTCAACGACATCTTCGACATGTTCGCCGGCGCCTCGGGCATGCGCGGGCGCAGCCAGGGCCCGGTGCCGCGCCAGCGCCGCGGCGGCGACGTGCTGCGCCGCGTGCGGATCGAGCTGCGGGACGTCGTCTTCGGCACCGAGGAGGAGGTCTCCTTCCGCACCGCGGCGCTGTGCGAACGCTGCACCGGCTCCTGCTGCGAGCCCGGCACGAGCCCCACCCGCTGCACCGCCTGCAACGGCTCCGGCCACGTCCAGCGCGTTGCCCAGTCGCTGCTGGGCCAGATGGTCACCATGGCGCCCTGCCCCACCTGCGACGGGCACGGCGACGTCATCGAGAGCCCCTGCACGAGCTGCTCCGGCCACGGCCGCACCGCGACCGAGCGCACCGTGACCGTGCGGATCCCCTCCGGTGTCGAGCACGGCACCCGGATCCAGCTGCGCGGCGAGGGGGAGGTCGGCGAGGCCGGCGGTCCCTCCGGCGACCTGTTCGTCGAGCTGAGCGTCTCCGACCACGACGTCTTCGACCGCGACGGCGACGACCTCGTCACCACCGTCGCCGTGCCCATGACCACCGCCGCCCTCGGCGCGACCATCCCGCTGGAGACCTTCGACGGGAACCAGGACCTCGACGTGCGGCCCGGTGCCCAGCCCGGCGAGGAGATCACCCTCAAGGGGCTCGGGGTCACGCCGCTGCGCCGCGAGCGCCGCGGCGACATCCGGGTCATCCTCGACGTGGACGTGCCCACTTCGCTGAGCGACGAGGAGCGCGAGCTGCTCGAGCAGTTCGCCGCCCTGCGCGGCGACGAGACCACCCGCCGCAGCAAGGGCCACGGCGGCCCCTTCCAGAAGCTCCGCGACCGGCTGCGCGACCTCTGACCCGACAGGAGAGCGCCCCGTGCCCACCACCCCGCCCGGCTTCCTGATCCTCGACGACGCCCTGGCCGACGCCCGCACCGGGGACCCGCTGGTGCTGGACGGCGAGGAGGGCCGCCACGCGGCGAAGGTCGCGCGGATCGGGGTGGGGGAGCAGGTGCTGCTCACCGACGCCCCGGGCCGCCAGGCCCTCGCCGAGGTGACCGTCGCGAAGAAGGAGGCCCTCGAGCTGCGCCTGCTCGAGGACCCCACCGGCGCCGTGCAGCGCCTCCCGCGGCTCGGCCTGGTGCAGGCGCTGGCCACCGGCGGCCGCGACGAACAGGCCGTCGAGTCCGCGACCGAGCTCGGGGCGGATCGGATCGTGCCCTGGATCGCACGCCGCTCGGTCTCCGTGTGGCGCGGCGAGAAGCTGCGCAAGGGCCGTTCCCGGTGGCAGGCCACGGTGCGCGCCGCCGTGAAGCAGTGCCGCCGCCCCGGGATCCCGGCCGTCGACCCCGCTGTGACCACCACCGAGCTGCTCGCCGCTCTGCGGGAGCGGACGGCCGCGGGCGCGCTCGTGCTGGTGCTGCACGAGCAGGAGTCGGTGGGGCTGATGAGCCTCGCCGAGCAGCTGCGCACCGCGAGCGAGGACGGTCTGGAGGAGATCCTCCTCGTCGTCGGCCCCGAAGGGGGCATCGCCCCGGAGGAGCTCACCGCCCTGCACGAGACCGGGGCCCGGTCCGTGCTGCTGGGCCCCGAGGTGCTGCGCTCCTCGACCGCCGGGCCCGCCGCTCTCGCCGTCCTCAGCGCGCTCGTGGGCCGCTGGGGCTGAGAGGCCGGGACGGCCCCGGCCCCGCCGAGACGCTGCTCGACGGGGCCGGGAGGCGCGGTGGGCCGTGGCCCGCGCAGGATCAGGAGACGCCGACGGGGACCTCGGCGAGCATCGCGGAGAGCTTCTCGCGCAGCACCGCGGTCTTCTCCTCCGCGACGAAGAGCTCTCCCTCGACGGAGAGATCCTCGCGGAAGCTCAGCCCGATGGTGCCGACCACATCGGCGCCGACGCGGCTCATGAGCGACTCGAGCAGGGGAAGCACCTCGCCCGCGGCGCCCCAGCCGTAGCCGACCAGCAGCGTGGGCAGCTCCTGCCACTCGCCGTAGAGGTAGTCGATCGCGTTCTTGAGGTTGCCCGGGTAGGAGCCGTTGTACTGCGGGGTGAGGATGACGAGCGCGTCGAGCGCCGCGATCCGCTCGCTCCAGGAGACGGAGTGCGCGCTGGTCTTGGGCAGGCCCTGCTTGGGGCTGGTCTCGCCGTCGAAGGCGGGCAGCGCCACGTCACGCAGATCGATGAGATCGATCTCGACGTCGGCCGGCACATGATCTCGGACCCAGCGGGAGACGGGCTCTCCCACACGGTTCGGGCGGGCACTGGAGAGGATGATTCCGAGCTTCGTCATAGTGATTAAAACTTCTCATACTTTCTGGGGGTTTCCCAAGGCAGGGTGGTCTTCGTCGCTCCCGTAGACTCGTGGGCATGGGAAAGAACGTCAACGAGCACGACACGGACCGTCACGAGGACCAGTGCGTCTTCTGCCGCATCATCGCCGGCGAGATCCCCTCCGAGCAGGTCCACGCGGACGAGAAGGTCATCGCCTTCGCCGACCTCCACCCCCAGGCACCCGTCCACGTGCTCGTCGTCCCCCGCGAGCACCGCCGGGACATCACCGAGCTCGCCGACGACCCCGAGCTGCTCGCCCACACCGCCCGGGTCGCCGCGCAGGTCGCGGCCGACCGCGGCAACGGCGACTTCCGCCTCGTGTTCAACACCGGCCCCGATGCCGGCCAGACCGTCTTCCACGTGCACGCGCACGTCCTCGCGGGCGGGAAGCTCGCAGAAGGAGAACTGTGACCGACGCCCTCCACCCGGCTCCCGGCCGCCCTCCCGAGGTGGGCGAGCGGAAGCTGGCCATCCCCGACCACCTCAGCCCGTTCCAGGTGCTCGGGGAGAATGACCAGGCGCTGGCCGCCCTCGAGGACTCGGTCCCGGACACCGACGTGCACGTGCGCGGCCACCAGGTGACCCTGCGCGGCACGGAGGAGGCGCTTCGGCGCGGCGAGCACATCGTGCGCTCCCTCATCGAGCTGGCCAGCAGCGGCCAGGCCGTCACCGCCGAAGCGGTCCAGCGGGCCGCGACCCTCTACGGCGACGACCGGGCGAGCGGGAAGAAGCTTGAGCAGGTGCTCTCCCGCACCATCCTGTCCTCCCGCGGCCGCACCATCCGGCCCAAGACCGTCGGGCAGAAGACGTACATCGAGGCGATCGAGTCCTCGACCATCACCTTCGGGATCGGACCGGCCGGCACCGGCAAGACGTACCTCGCGGTCGCGATGGCGGTGCAGCAGCTGCTGAGCAAGCAGATCAACCGCATCATCCTCACCCGGCCCGCCGTCGAGGCGGGGGAGCGGCTGGGCTTCCTGCCCGGCTCCCTGAACGAGAAGATCGATCCGTACCTGCGCCCGCTCTACGACGCGCTGCACGACATGCTCGACCCCGAATCGATCCCGCGCCTCATGGGCGCCGGCACGATCGAGGTCGCGCCGCTGGCCTACATGCGCGGCCGCACCCTCAACGACGCGTTCATCATCCTCGACGAGGCGCAGAACACCACCCCCGAGCAGATGAAGATGTTCCTCACCCGCCTCGGGTTCAACTCCACCATGGTCGTCACCGGCGACGTCACCCAGGTCGATCTGCCCGGCGCCCAGAAGAGCGGGCTGCGGGTGGTCGAGCAGGTGCTCTCCGGCATCGACGACATCTCCTTCTGCCGTCTCTCCTCCCGGGACGTGGTGCGCCACCGCCTGGTCAGCGACATCGTCGAGGCCTACGGCCGCTGGGAGATCCGCCCCGGAGGCAGCCGGGACCCGCGCCACCGCCCGAACGAGGGGAACCGCTCATGACCATCGAGATCCGCAACGAGACCACCACGGTCGTCGACGAGCGCGAGTTCATCGAGCTCGCCCGCTTCGTCTTCGAGGCGATGCACCTGCACCCGGCCACCGAGATGTCGATCCTGTTCGTCGACGAGGCGGCGATGGAGAAGCTCCACGTGCAGTGGCTCGACCTGCCCGGCCCCACCGACGTGATGAGCTTCCCGATGGACGAGCTCATCCCGGGCACCCCTCAGCAGCCGGCCCCGGAGGGCCTGCTCGGCGACGTGGTGCTGTGCCCGTCGGTCGCGGCGGCACAGGCCGCCGAGGCCGGTCACAGCCCCGTCGAGGAGATGCTGCTGCTGACCGTGCACTCGATCCTGCACCTGCTGGGCTATGACCACATGGAGGAGGACGAGCGCACCGAGATGTTCGACCTCCAGCGGAAGCTCCTGCTCACCTTCCTCGCCTCCCGGCCGGCGCGCTGACCGTCCGCAGCATGCCCTCCCGGCCCGCTCGACCGCCGCTCGCCCCGCACGCCCGTCCGGGGGCGCTGTCGTGCTGACCTTCGCGCTGCTCGTCCTGATCCCCCTGATCGCCCTGGCAGGGGCGGTCTCCGCCGTGCTCACCGCGGTCGATGCCGCGCAGCTCTCGGTCTCCCGCACCGCGCTCGAGAAGGCGGTCGCCCCGCGCCCCGCCGCGGTGCGGGACCGCGTGCTGGCCCAGCAGGCGGACACCGCCCGCACCCTGGCCTCCGTGTCGCTCGGCAGGATGCTCGCCGAGACCGTGATGGTCGCCGCGGTGGCGGGCGTGACCGTGGCCGTGCGCGACCACGTGGGCCACTCCGGCCTGCTGCTGCCCGGTCTCGCGACCGTCGTCGTGGCCGGGCTGCTCATGCTCCTCGTCCTCGCGATCTCGCCGCGCACGATCGGGCGCAGCCGGCCCGAGGCGGTGCTGGTCTCCACCCGCGCCCTGGTCGCGGTGGTGCGGGCGGTGCTTTGGCTGCCCGCCATGGCGCTCACCGGGCTCGGCGCGACCTTCGCCTCGCGCTCGGGCGGTCAGGACACCGCCGAGGACGGCGCCGAGAAGGCCCGCCAGAACGTGGACCGGGCGCTCGAGGACGAGCACGTGCGCGAGGGCGAGCGCGACATGATCCAGGGGGTCTTCGACCTGCGCGGCACCATGGTCCGCGAGCTGATGGTGCCCCGCCCGGACATGGTCACCCTCAGCGCCGACGCGAGCGCCGAGAAGGCGATGCGGCTGTTCGTCCGCTCCGGCTACTCGCGCATCCCCGTCATCGGGGACAGCGTCGACGACCTCCGCGGCATGCTCTACGTCAAGGACGTGATGCGTGCGATCCACTCGCCGTGGGATCCGCGCCCGCAGCGGCCGGTGCACGAGATCATGCGCGCCGCCCGCTTCGCGCCGGAGTTCCTCGCGGCCGATGCGGTGCTCGCGCAGATGCAGACCAGCCACGTGCACATCACCGTGCTCGTGGACGAATACGGCGGCGTGGCCGGTATCGTCACGATCGAGGACATCCTCGAGGAGATCGTCGGCGACATCGCCGACGAGCACGACCGCCGCGAACCCGAGATCGAGGACCTCGGCGAGGGGCGCTACCGCGTTCCCGCCCGGGCGGGCCTGTCGGAGGTCGGGGACCTGTTCGGCCTCGAGCTCGACGACGACGACATCGACAGCGTCGGCGGGCTGCTGGCCAAGGTGACCGGCCGCGTGCCGATCCCCGGCACCCACGCGATCACCCACGGCCTCGAGCTCGAGGCCGAGAAGAGCACCGGCCGCCGCAAGCGACTGTCCACCGTCCTGGTGCGCAGCGCCCCGCCGCACGAGGACACGCCGGACAGCGACCAGGAGGACGACAATGACCGCTGAACAGGATCCGGGCACCGCCGCGCCCGCCCCCACGCAGGCCGCCGACGCGGGGATGGGGACCGAGACGCACCGCTCGGGCTTCGTCGCCCTCGTGGGCCGGCCGAATGTCGGCAAGTCGACGCTGACCAATGCGCTGGTGGGGGAGAAGGTGGCGATCACCTCGACGAAGCCGCAGACCACCCGGCGCGCCATCCGCGGCATCGTCACCCGGGACGAGGCGCAGATCATCCTCGTCGACACCCCCGGCGTGCACCGGCCCCGCACCCTGCTGGGCGAGCGGCTGAACGACCTGGTGCGCGAGACCCTCGGCGAGGTCGACGTGGTGGGCTTCTGCCTGCCCGCCGATCAGAAGATCGGCCCCGGTGACCGCTTCGTCGCCGAGGACCTGGCGGAGATGCGCAGCGGACGTCGCGGCCCGAAGGTGATCGCGATCGTCACCAAGATCGACCTGGTGGGTCGTGACGTGCTGGCCGAGCACCTGATGAGCGTGGACCAGCTGATGGGCTTCGACGAGATCGTGCCGATCTCCGCGAAGAAGGGGGAGCAGATCGACGTGCTGCTCGAGGTGATCTCCCGTCACCTGCCCGAGGGGCCGCAGCTGTACCCCGAGGACCAGCTCACCGAGGAGACGCGCGATGACCGCATCTCCGAGCTGATCCGGGAGGCCGCGCTCGAGGGGGTGCGCGACGAGCTGCCGCACTCGATCGCCGTGGTCGTCGAGGAGGTCGTGGAGACCGATCCGGGCGGCGACCCCTTCGCCGAGGTCGCGCCGGGGGAGGGGCGCCTGGTGGTGCGGGCGACCCTGTTCGTCGAACGCGACAGCCAGAAGGGCATCATCATCGGCCGCGGCGGCTCCCGGCTCAAGGAGGTCGGCTCCCGTGCGCGGGCGGAGATCAACGCCCTGCTGGGCCGCAAGGTGCATCTGGACCTGCGGATCAAGGTCGCCAAGGACTGGCAGCGCGATCCCAAGCAGCTGGGACGGCTGGGCTTCTGAGCCCGCCTGTTCGCATCGTGAGCAGCGCCGAGCCGCGACGCCGACGGTGTTACGGTGTCCGCATGCGTGGATCGCTGCTCCTGCTTCGCCGCCGCGACGGGTCCTGAACCGCCGGGAACCTGTCGCGGCTGACGTGCTGCCCGGCGACCGGCATCCCCAGCGAGAAGGACTCCCCAGATGACTGACTCCACGATCACCAGCCCCGCCGCCCCCGCGCCCGTCGCGGCAGAGGCGGACCCCGCAGCGCCCGTCGTCGGGCCGGCGGGAGACGCGCCGCAGCAGCCCTCCGGCATGCCGATCCACAAGTATCTGCCCTTCGACGAGCAGATCCGCGTCGAGCTCCCGGACCGCACCTGGCCCGCGCGCCGCATCACCCGCGCGCCCCGCTGGTGCGCCGTGGACCTGCGCGACGGGAACCAGGCCCTCATCGACCCGATGAACTCCGAGCGCAAGCTGCGCATGTTCGAGCTGCTGGTGCGCATGGGCTACAAGGAGATCGAGGTCGGCTTCCCCTCGGCCTCCCGCACCGACTACGACTTCGTGCGCGCCCTCATCGAGGAGGACCGCATCCCCGAGGACGTCACCATCCAGGTCCTCACGCAGTCCCGCGAGCACCTCATCGAGCGCACCTACGAGGCGATCGCCGGCGCGCACCGCGCGGTCGTGCACCTGTACAACTCCACCTCCGTGGTGCAGCGGGACGTCGTGTTCCGGGCCGATGAGGATGCGGTGCTCGACATCGCCGTGCAGGGCGCGCTGCTGTGCAAGAAGTACGAGGAGACCGTCCCGGAGACGGCGGTGACGTACCAGTACTCCCCGGAGTCGTACACCGGCACGGAGCTCGAGTACGCGCTGCGCGTGTGCAACGCCGTGATCGAGGTGTTCCAGCCCACCCCGCAGAACAAGATGATCATCAACCTGCCGGCGACGGTGGAGATGGCCACCCCCAACGTGTACGCCGACTCGATCGAGTGGATGCACCGCCATCTGGACCGGCGCGACTCGCTCGTGCTGTCGCTGCACCCGCACAACGACCGCGGCACGGGCGTGGCCGCCGCCGAGCTCGGCTACCTGGCCGGCGCGGACCGCATCGAGGGCTGCCTGTTCGGCAACGGCGAGCGCACCGGCAACGTGGATCTGGTGACCCTGGGCCTGAACCTGTTCAGCCAGGGCATCGACCCGCAGATCGACTTCTCCGATCTCGGCGAGGTGCGCCGCACCGTGGAGCACTGCAACCAGATGCCGGTCCCGGAGCGCAGCCCCTACGGCGGCGATCTGGTGTTCACCGCCTTCTCCGGCTCCCACCAGGACGCGATCAAGAAGGGCCTGGAGCGGATGGAGGTCGACGCCGAGAAGGTCGGCAAGGAGATCGACGACATGGTCTGGCGGGTGCCCTACCTGCCCGTGGACCCCAAGGACCTCGGCCGCTCCTACGAGGCCGTGATCCGCGTGAACTCGCAGTCCGGCAAGGGCGGGATGGCGTACCTGCTGCGCACCGAGCACGGCCTGGACCTGCCGCGTCGTCTGCAGATCGAGTTCTCCGGCATCGTCCAGCAGAAGACGGACGCCGACGGCGGCGAGGTCAGCCCCGAGACGCTCTGGGACGCCTTCACCGACGAGTACCTCCCCTCTCCCGAGGAGGACCGCCGCTGGGGCCGCTTCGGCTTCCGAGACGTGCGCCAGGAGTCCACCGGCGAGGGGGCGGACCGCATCACCGTCACCCTGGTGGTGGACGGTGAGGAGCACGAGGTCACCGGGATCGGCAACGGCCCGCTGGACGGCTTCGTCAAGGCGCTGGCCGAGCGGAAGATCGACGTGCGCATCCTCGACTACGCCGAGCACGCGCTCACCGAGGGCGACGACTCGCTGGCCGCCTCGTACGTCGAGTGCGAGATCGGCGACCGGATCTTCTGGGGCGTGGGCATCGACGGCTCCATCACCCGGGCCTCCCTCGAGGCGATCATCTCGGCGCTGAACCGGGAGCAGCGCGCCCGCGGCTGAGCCGCCGGCCCCGCCTCTCCGGCACGATCCCGACGCCGCGCCGCGGCGAGCTCCCCGGCACCGGGGCTCCTCGCGGCGCGGCGTCGTCGTCTCAGCGGCTGCGGCCGGGGGACTCCTCGGCACCTCGGGCGGGACCGTGCAGCTCCTCCGCGGTGAGGATCGGCATCTCCCCGGTGACGGTGGCGTGCGTGGGCGTGGGCAGGTCCCAGCCCGGTGACTCATCCACCGGCTGCGGCTGCTCGGGCCCGCCCCGTCGGGCCGTGAGCGTCACCCCGGCGCTCGCGGTCACCACGAGCAGCGCCGCCATCACCCGCAGCGGGGTGGCCTCCTGCCCGATCAGCAGCACCCCGGCCAGCAGGGCGACCACCGGCTCGAGGCTCAGCAGGATGCCGAACACGTGCCGCGGGAGCCGGCGCAGCGCGGTGAGCTCGAGCGTGTACGGCAGCACGGAGGCCAGCAGCGCGGTGCCGGCGGCGAGCACGAGCAGACGCGGCTCCATCACCCCGACCAGGGCGCCCTGCGCCCCGAACGGCAGCACCGTGAGCGCCCCCACCGCCATGGCGACGGCCAGGCCGTCCTGCCCGGCGACCAGCTGGCCCACCCGCGCGCTGGACATCACGTACAGACCCCAGAACACCGCGGCGACGAGCGCGAAGAGCACGCCGAGCAGGTCCAGGGACGCCGCACCGGTGAAGGACTCCACGCCGAACAGTCCCACCCCGGCCAGAGCCAGCAGCACCCACAGGAGGTCGGTGCGGCGGGTGGAGAGCACCGCGGCGACGGTGAGGGGGCCCAGGAACTCGATGGCAACCGCGGTGCCCAGCGGGATCCGCTCGATCGCGGAGTAGAAGCTTCCGTTCATCGCCCCGATGACGACACCGAAGACGATCACGGCGATCCACTGCTGGCGGCTGAAGCGGTGCACCTTCGGGCGCACCACGACGAGCAGCACGAGCGCGGCGATCCCGAGCCGCAGCGCGGTGGTGCC
This sequence comes from Brachybacterium faecium DSM 4810, assembly GCA_000023405.1. NCBI lineage: Bacteria > Bacillati > Actinomycetota > Actinomycetes > Micrococcales > Dermabacteraceae > Brachybacterium > Brachybacterium faecium. The sequence goes on along the minus strand of CP001643.1, from coordinate 1,923,431 downwards.
CCAGGAGCCGATCGCGGGGAAGAGCTGGGTGGCGATCGCGGCACCGAACTGCAGGGAGAAGCAGGAGCCGAGGATGAACAGCACGGGCGTCAACGGCACGCCGCGGCCCCCGCCCGAGGGGAGCGGGCCGGTCGTCGTGGGGCGGGCCGGAGCGGAGGAGGAGGTGGTCACGGCCTCCACTCTGCCCGCGCCTGTCCCGCCAGGTCCAGCGAATGTTTCCTACCTGTATCGTGAAGCCGAGCTTCATGATTGGGGGAGGGCGCATGCTGAATCTGCACCGACTGTTCCTGCTGCACGAACTGCGCAGGCTGCAGACGATGACCGCGGTCGCGAACGCCCATTCGATGTCGGCCTCGGCCGTGTCCCAGCAGCTCGCCCAGCTCGAGCGGGAGACGAAGGTCTCCCTCTTCGCGCAGGTGGGCCGCCGGGTGGTGCTCACGGATGCGGGGGTGCAGCTCGCCCGCCGCGCGGAGGAGATGCTCGGGCTGCTGGAGACGGCGGAGGCCGAGCTCGCCCTCGCGCAGGGCGAGGCCAGCGGGCTGCTGCGCGTGGCGTCCTTCCAGACGCCGATGATCGCGCTCGCCCCGGCAGCGGTCAGCGTGCTCGCCGAGCGCTCCCCGGACCTCCAGGTCGAGATGGCGCAGCAGGAGGTGGACCACGCGTACGAGGGGCTGCTGGCCCACGACTACGACGTGATCCTGGGTGAGGACTATCCCGGCGGGGAGCATCGGGTGCGCCGCGGCACCGATCGGGAGGCGCTGCTGCGCGATCCCCTGCTGCTGGTGCTGCCGCGCTCCGGTCCGTGGGCGGAGGTGAGCACGCTCAGCGCCCTCGCCGATGCGCCGTGGGCGCTGGATCCCTACGGCAGCCGGACCGGCACCTGGGCGCGCACGTATCTGCGCCAGGCGGGCATCGAGCCGCATGTGCGCTTCGCGACCCCGGATCCGCTGCTGCAGGTGCACCTGGTGCGCACCGGGCACGCGGTCGCCTTCGTACCGGGTCTCATCGCCTCCGAGCATCTGGGCGGAACCCGCGTGCTCCGACTGCCCGGGCAGCCCCGCCGCTCGCTCTACACCGCCGCTCGCGCCGGTGCGGCGCGCCATCCCTCGCTGCTCGCGTTCCGGGCGGCGCTGCTCGAGGCGGCCGGCACCCTCACCGCCCTCGAGGACCTCGACAGCCTCGACGCCTGAGGCGGGGCGGACACGATCGCGCATCTCCTCCTCACGCAGGAGGCGCCCGGTGCGGTGCGGACGGTAGACAGTCCTCATGCCGACGTCGACTGACCACCCCGCCGAGCCCGCCGATGCCGTGGCGTCGACCGCCCCCGGCGCGACGCCCGCCCACGCGCTCCTCCTGCTGCTGGTGCTGCTGGCGACGCTCGGCGCCGGGGCCGCCTCCCGCGGGACCACCCCGCCGGCGGGCGAGGAGGCGCCCTCGAGCGTCTTCAGCGCGGAGCGCGCCGCCGAAGCGGTCGCCCCCGTGGTGGAGGAGCCCCGCCCGGTCGGCTCCCCGGCCGTGGACCGCGCCCAGGAGGAGCTCGCCGCCGAGCTCGCCGCTCGGGGGTTCGAGATCGAGGCGCAGGAGGGGCTCGGGGTGCGGGAGATGGGCACCGAGGCGAGCGCCGGGTACGGGCGGAACCTCATCGCGACGCGAGCGGGCACCGCCCCCACCGGGACCCTCGTGCTGGCCACCCACACCGACTCGGTCCCAAACGCGCCCGGCGCCGCGGACGCCGGCGTGGGCCTCGCCGTGATCCTCGAGACGGTGCGCGCGCTGGGGCCCGAAGCGCAGCGCAACGACCTGGTGGTGCTGCTCCTGGACGGGGAGGAACGCGGCCTGCTGGGCGCCGAGGCGTTCCTCGCCGAGGGCGCCGAGGAGCTCGCCGCCCCCGTGGTGGTGCTGAACCACGAGGCGCGCGGCATCTCGGGCCGTCCGATGATCACCCGGGCGAGCGGGCCGATGCACGCCGTGATCGGCTCCGCCCCGCACCCCGAGTTCGAATCCTTCACCGATGCGCTGTTCTCGCTCCTCCCCAACGACACCGACTTCACCGTCTATCGCGACGGGGGCTGGTGGGGGATGGACATGGCGATCATCGGCGACTCCTGGGCCTATCACTCCGCCGAGGACGACGCCGACCACCTGGACCCCGGCACCCTCCAGCACTACGGCGACCTCACCCTCGCCCTTACCCGCGACCTCGCCCAGCGGGATCTCGCCGCGCTCACGCCGCGCGAGGAGGAGAGCCCGGTCCAGACCACCGCTCCCTGGGGCGTGGTGCAGGTGCCGCCCGGGCTGGTGGCGGCCCTGGCCCTGCTGGCCCCGCTCGCGGTGCTCGCCGCCGTGCTCGTGCGGCGCCGGCGCGGGGAGGTGAGCCTCCGGGGCGCCGCCCTCGGCGCCGCGGCCTTCCTGCTGGTGCTCGTCGGGGCGGTGCTCGGCGGTGCCGGGCTCTGGGCCCTCACCGCCGCAGCGACTCCCGAGATGCTCTCGCAGGCCACGCACGAGCCGGTGCGGGCCGAGCTGTTCGTGCTCGCCGAGCTGGTGGCGGCAGCAGTCGTGGCGGCGGCGCTCTGGGTGCTCGCCCGCTGCCTGATCTCCCGCGCTGCAGCGCTGCTCGGCGCCTCCCTGCTGGTCACCCTCCTGCTGGCCGTGCTCGGCGTGTACTCGCCCGATCTCGGCGGTGCGATGATCCTGCCCGCGGCGATCGCGGCGGGCGGCACGCTGCTGGCGAGCGTGCTGCCGCCGCGGGCGGGCCTCGTGGCGCTCGGGGTGCGGGTGCTCGCCCTTCTGCCCACCGGGTGGATGCTGGGTGCCCAGCTGCACGCCCTGGCCGAGTTCGGCATCGCCTCGTCCGCCGGTGCCCTGGCGGGCACCGCACTGCTCGGGCTCGGGGCCGCCGCGCCGCTGCTGCTCGGTGCGGCGCCCGCCGCGGCGGAACCGTCCCGGCGCCTGCGCCGTCTCCTGATCCCCGTGCTGCCCGCGGTGCTGACGCTCGGCCTGGTCGTCGGCGGCACCACCTGGACCCTCGCCTCCCCCGAGCCGGTCCAGGAGCGGGTCACCGCCCACGTCGACGGCGTCAGCGGCGAGACCCGCTGGGAGGTCACCGGCAGCACCGACTGGGGCCGCGCGCTCGACGGCACCCGGGCGACCTCCGCTCTGCCGGCACCGAGCCTCGAGGTGGAGCGGCTCGAGGGCTCACGGGTGCAGATCGCGGTCACCGCGGTGCGAGATGCCTCCGCCCTCACCCTCACCCCGGGGGCGGGCGGCTTCTCCGCGGTCGCCGTCGACGGCGTCCCGGTCGACTCCGCCGCAGGGCTCGAGACGCTGCAGATCCACGGCCTCCGGGCCGGGCAGAGCGTGCTGATCACCGTCGAGGCGGACCCCGGCCAGCAGCTCACCGTGGTCGAGACTGCGTACGATCCGTCGCTCGCGGGCGGCTGGGTGGCACCGGGGGAGGGCGTCTCGCTCATGCAGCCGCGCACCGAGGTGAGCCTCACCGCGGCGCTGTGACGGGTGTGCTCGAGCGTCGACCGCTTGACCATCGACCGCCCCGCACATATCTTGACGTCAAGATAAAAGGGGAGGGTCGATGACGCACACCTGGAACCCGGCGCAGTATCTCCGGTTCGGTGACGAGCGGGCCCGGCCCTTCCTCGATCTCCTCGCCTGGATCCCGGCAGAGGCCCCGCAGCGCGTGGTCGATCTCGGCGCCGGGCCCGGCACGCAGACCGCGCTGCTCGCGCGGCGCTGGCCGAGGGCGGAGGTGCTCGCCGTGGACTCGAGCCCCGAGATGATCGCCCGCGCCGCGACCGTCCCCGGCATCTCGGCCGTTCAGGCCGACCTGCGCCGGTGGGAGCCGCCCGGGCCGGTCGACGTGCTGCTCAGCAACGCCGCGCTCCAATGGGTCCCCGGGCACCTCGAGCTGCTGCCCCGCCTGGCGGGCATGCTCGCCCCGGGCGGCCGCCTGGCGCTGCAGGTGCCCGGCAACTTCGACGAGCCCAGCCATGCGCTGCGCCGGGAGCTCGCCGCCGAGGCCCCGTACGCCGAGCACCTGCAGGAGATCGCATCCCCCTCCTCGCACGACGCCGCGACCTACCTCGCCGCCCTCCAGGACCTCGGCCTCGAGGTGGACGCGTGGGAGACGACGTACTTGCACGTGCTGCATGGGCCGGATCCGGTGTTCGAGTGGGTGCGCGGCACCGGTGCGCGGCCCACGCTCCAGGCACTGCCCGAGCCGCTGCGCGAACATTTCGCCGTAGAGCTCCGCGCCCGGCTGCGCGAGGCCTATCCCGACAGCGGGCGCGGCGTCGTCCTCCCGTTCCGGCGCATCTTCGCGATCGGCCGTCGCCCCGGCTGACCCTGCCCGGACTGCCCCTGCCCGGCGGCATCCGGCTCCCGCTGCGCTGGGCAGCGGTGCGGCGTCCTTCAGCCCAGGGGGACGGTGGCGAGCACCTCGTGGAGGGGCCCTCCCGAGCGTCCCTCGCCGAGCGCGGAGGAGACGAGCTCGAGCTCCGTCGCCTCCCAGCTCGGGCCCCGGTAGACCGACAGGGCCCGCACGGCGTCGGCGAGGAGGAGCCGGGTGGGATCCGGCGGCGGCGGGTCGCCCCGCCGGCGCCGTCGCGGCGCGCGAGGAGCACGGGCCGAGACCCGCGCGACGGTCAGGTGCGCGCGGCGCCGCTCCCGCCCCTCGCCCTCGAGCAGCGGCTCGCCCATCAGCGCCGCGAGCGGCGCGGTCTCGCCTCCCACGCCGATCCACAGCGTGCGGGCATCGAACACCCCGGCCCCGCTCAGCTGGAGCGTCGGCGGCCGGTGACGGGCCGCGATCGCGGCGAGGTCGTGGAGCGCGTCCTCGAGCGCCCCGGCGGGCAGATCGGGCCGGAAGGAGAGGGTGAGATGCCACTGCGCGGGATCCGTCCACCGCAGGGCGAGCCCCGCTCCGGCGCGGACGTCCTCGAGCGCCGCGTCCAGGTGCGCGAGCGCGGAGGGCGCGGGCCGGAGGGCGACGAACACCCGCATCAGCGCACCGGCGGGAATCCCGCCCGTGCGGCCTTCGCGATCCGGTTCAGCTGCGCGCGGTCCGCAGCGGCGCCGAGCACCGCACCCAGGCCCGGGATCGCCTTGCCGAACAGCCGTGCGGACCGCAGCCCGAAGCGGCGCACCAGCCGGCCCCCGATCGCGCCGGCCAGCTGCGACTGCGGGGTCGTCGGCAGCGACCGGGCCATGCCGCGCGCGGCCGCCCCGGCGACCGGCCCGAGCCCGACGTTCCGCAGCACGTCCCCGGACTCCTCGCCCAGCAGCGCCGCGAGGACCCGCACCCGGATCTCCTCGTCCTCGAGGTCGTAGCCGCGCACCGCCGCGATCGCGCCGACCATGCGGGTGGCCTGGATGTAGAACTCCAGGACGTTCGTGGGCAGCAGGAGGGGCAGGGTGATGAAGCCGCCGAGCCCGGTGACGAAGCCGCCGGCGGTCACGCCCCGGCGGTGCCGCCGCACCAGGCGGCGCACCGCCACCTCCGGTCGGCGCCGGCCGCGCCCCCGCTGCGCACGCCGGGCGGTCTCCGCCGCCGAGGAGTACGCGAGCTTCCCGTCCAGGCCGGTGTCACGGATCATCGTCACGATCCGTTCGAGCGCCCCGTCCTGCGACGCCTGCCCGCGGCGCGCCTCCTTCATCGCCGCGCGGGCGGTGCGCCGCGCCGAGTCGTCACGTCGCAGCATCGAGAAGATCCCCATGGTGCGTGCCTCCCTGTCGTGCAGCACCGCAGCGGTCGCGGTGCGACGGATGATGGCGCCATCATGCCGTGCCAGGGCCCGCAGGAGGGGCCCGCCGACCGCTCGGTGCGCGGCGGACGGGTGACCGACGTCCTGGCCGACACCGCCCCGGCCTGCCCTGCCGGGGCGGTCCGCGGCCGTAGGCTCGGGTGATCATGCAGCAGAAGCTCTACCGCGACGACGCGATCGTCCTGCGCACCCACCCCCTGGGCGAGGCCGATCGCATCATCACGCTGCTCACCCGCCGCCACGGCAAGGTCCGCGCCGTCGCCAAGGGGGTGCGCCGCACCGGCAGCCGCTTCGGGGCCCGGCTCGAGCCGTTCACCCTCGTGGACGTGCAGCTGCACGCCGGCAGGAGCCTGCACACCGTCACCCAGGTGGTGACCATCGAGGCCTTCGCCGTCGGCATCAGCGCCGAATACGGGCGCTTCACCGCCGCCAGCGCGATGCTCGAGACCACCGATCGCCTCACCGACGAGTTCGTGGACCCCAATCAGCGCGGCTTCCTCATGCTCGTCGGCGCGCTGCGCGCGATGGCCGAGGGCCGCATCCCGCCGCCGCTGGTGCTGGACTCGTTCCTGCTGCGCACCCTCGCCGTCTCCGGCTGGGCGCCGGAGCTGCGGGTGTGCGCCTCCTGCGGGGCCGACGGGCCGCATCACGCGATCGACATCCGTGCCGGTGGGCTCGTGTGCACGCCCTGCCGGCGGCCGGGGGCGATCGCCGTGCGGCAGTCCACGATCGAGCACATGATCTTCCTGCTCGCCGGGGACTGGGAGAATGTGCTCGACGCCGACGAGACCGTCATGCACGAGGCGGGCCGGCTGATCACCGACACCATGACCTGGCACCTCGAGCGCTCCGTGCGCTCCCTGCACTACGTCGAGCGCTGAGCGCCCGCCACGACCGAGCTCCATCGACCCAGGAGGATCCCATGCCCGGTGCCGACCGCCACGGGTACCAGGAGCCGTTCGCGCACCCCAGCGGCGCCCGGCCCCCGCAGCTGCCCGCGCCCACCATCCCCGGGCACGTCGCCGTGGTCATGGACGGCAACGGCCGGTGGGCGAATCGGCGGGGCCTGCCCCGCACCGCCGGGCACGAGGCGGGGGAGGCGGCGCTGCTGGACGTGGTCGCCGGCGCGCTGCAGATCGGCGTGACCCATCTGTCGGCCTACGCGTTCTCCACCGAGAACTGGAAGCGCTCCCCCGAGGAGGTGCGGTTCCTCATGGGCTTCTCCCGCTCCGTGCTGCGCCGCCAGCGCGACACCCTGAACTCGTGGGGAGTGCGCATCGTGTGGATCGGCCGCGCGCAGCGGCTGTGGGGGAGCGTCATCAAGGAGCTGCGGGAGGCCGAGGAGCTGACCCGCCACAACACGCGGATGACGCTGTACATGTGCGTCAACCACGGCGGCCGCGCCGAGATCGTCGATGCCGTGCGCGAGATCGCCGAGGAGGCGCGGGCCGGGCGGCTCAGCGCCCGCGGCATCACGATGAAGAGCTTCGCCCGCCATCTGAACGACCCGGACATGCCGGATGTGGACCTCTTCCTGCGCACCAGCGGAGAGCAGCGCACCTCGAACTTCCTGCTGTGGCAGGCCGCCTACGCCGAGCTCGTCTTCGTCGAGGAGCTGTGGCCGGACGTGGACCGGCGCGTGCTGTGGCGGGCGATCACCGAGTACGCCCGTCGCGACCGCCGCTACGGCGGGGCGATCGACGCTCCGGAGCAGGACACCGCACCCGCCTGAGCCCGCACGAGGGCTGAGAGCGGCTCAGCGCGACCGGCGAGCGGCTCAGCGGTCGGTGGCCGGCGGCTCGGAGGCCGCGGCATCGACCACGGCGGAGGAGGCGAGCGGCTGCGCACTGCCCCGCGCCGACTCGACGGTGCTCGCCGCGGCGTGGATCCCGCCGGTGCGGCGCTTGTGCCGCAGCAGCACCGCGATGAGCACCACCACGAGCGCGAGCACGGCGACCGCACCCCACGGCGAGACGAGGAACAGCTCGAACCAGGCCATGAAGGCCACGAGCCCCACCGTGGCGTAGATGAACGCCCACGCCAGACCGCCGATCGCGAGAGCCGGCAGGTAGCGCTTGGCCGGCATGCCCGTCAGGCCCGCGGCGGCGTTGGCCGCCGTCTGGAAGCCCACGGTGAGGAAGCTCAGCGCCACCACGGGCGCGCCCCAGCGGTTGATCAGCGCGGTGGCCCGCACCACGCCCGGGGAGCCGAGGAAGGCGGCGACGCGGCCCCGGTTCGCGGCCTTGCGGGCACCGCGGCCAACCAGGTAGGTGGCACCGGCCCGGCACCAGATCACCACGTACAGGAAGGCCACGGCCGGCAGCAGCGGCAGGTCCTGGATCCAGTCCATCATCGCGTGCCGCCCTCGTCCTCCGCGGCGCTCTGCGCGGCATGTTCTGTGCACAGCCCGAACACCTCGAGGGTGTGATCCACCTCGGTGAATCCATGCTCCTGGGCGATCGCGGTCATCGACGCCTCGAGCTTCGGGGCGAGGAACTCGACCGTGCGGCCGCATTCGCGGCACACCAGGTGGTGGTGGTGCCCGGTGTCCTCGCACTGGCGGTACAGGGACTCCCCGTCGCCGGCGACCAGCACGTCCAGGCGGCCCGAGCGGGACAGCGCCTGGAGGTTGCGGTACACCGTGGCCAGTCCCACGGTCTCGCCGTCGGAGCGCATCTGCTCATGGATCTGCTGGGCGCTGCGGAAGTCCTCCTGGCGCGAGAGCGTCTCGAGGATCGCGGCGCGCTGGCGGGTGTTCCTCTGCATGGCCCCATTGTCCCCCACCCTGACCGGGACTTCTATCCGTCGTGGGGCGTTGCACGTGCAGGTGCGGGGGCCGCGGCGGCACGGGAGGGCCCGGGCCCTCCGATCCGGGCGGCGGGCCGTGCCGGGCGCAGGGCGCGCACCAGCAGCCCGAGGATGTACACCGCGATGGTCAGCAGCACGATGACACCGCCGGGCGGCAGGTCCACGTAGACGGTGATGAGCAGGCCGCCCAGCGAGCACAGCACGGCGATCACCATGGCGGTGCGCATGGTGCGGGTGAAGCCCACGACGATGTTCTGCGCGGCGGCGACCGGCACGATCATCAGGGCGGAGACCATCAGCGCGCCGACGATCCTCATCGAGAGCGTCACCGTCAGCGCCGCCATCACGGCGATGACGATGTTCACCGTGCGCACCGGCAGGCCCGAGGCCCGCGCGAACTCCTCGTCCGCGGTGACCGCCGCGAGGAGACCGGACAGGCCCACGCCCAGCACCAGCACGAGCGCGGCGAGCACGAAGGAGATCACCGCATCCGGTGCGGTGACCGTCGACAGCGAGCCGAACAGGTAGGCCATCAGATTCTGGGAGGTGCCCCCGGCGAGCTGGATGATCACCACGCCGCCGGCGATGCCGCCGTAGAACAGGATCGCGAGAGCCACATCCCGGCTGGTGTGGCCGACCTCGCGCACGTACTCGATGAGCAGCGCGCCGATCACGGAGGCGGCCAGCGCCCCGGGGATCGCGAGCAGATCCGCGGGTGTCGCGGTCATCCAGGCCCCCACCAGCCAGCCGACGGCCACACCGGTCAGGGCCACGTGTCCCAGGCCGTCGCCGAGCAGGGAGAGGCGCTTCTGCACCAGATAGGTGCCGACCACCGGGGCGGTGAGCCCGATGAGCACGGCGATCAGCATCGGGTAGCGCAGCAGATCAGAGGTGAGCAGGTCGAGCGGCGAGATCATAGGGGGTGGATCTCCTGTCCGAGGCACTCGTCGAGGGGGGCCGCGTCCTCGGGGTGTCCGTGGCCGGGGTGGAGGCGTGGGCGGTCCTGCTCGGCGCCGTCATGGACGACCCGGCCGTGGTCGAGCACCACCGCGCGGCGGATGTCGCCGGCCAGCGGGCCGGTCTCGTGCAGGACCACGAGGATCGTGGTCCCCGCGGCGGAGAGCTCCCGGAAGAGTCCGGCGATGAGCTCCTGGGTGGGCACGTCGACTCCCGAGAACGGCTCATCGAGCACGAGGAGCCGCGGGGCCCGCACCAGGGCGCGGGCGATCATCACCCGTCGGCGCTGGCCTCCGGACATCCGGGTGATCGGCCGGCCCGCGAGATCGGCCATCCCGACGGCGTCGAGGGCGTCCATCACGCGGGGGTCGCGGCTGCGGGGCCACCAGGAGCGGGCCGAGAGCAGCCCGCTGGCGACCGTCTCCCGGGCGGTGGCCGGGATCGAGCCCGCCTCCGAGGATTCCTGGGGCACATAGCCGACGCGCTCGTGGGAGCTGCCGCGATGGACCGGCTGCCCGAACAGGTGCGCGCAGCCGGTCTCGAGGGGAAGCACCCCCACCGCGGCGCGCAGCAGCGTGGACTTCCCGGAGCCGTTCGCACCCAGCAGGGCGACCAGCTCACCGGAGTCGATGCGCAGGTCCACGTCATGCAGGACGCGCTGGCCGGCGCGCGCGACGCTGGCCCCGCTCATCTCGATGACGGGTGGGATGCCGGGCGGGGTAGCGGCGCTCACGTCCAGCTCGCGACCAGTGCGGTGCAGTTGTCTCGCATGATCTGAGGATAATCGGCGTCCTCGGACTGCCGGGTCTCGAGGTTGTCGAGCTCGGCGCTGTCGATGCCGAGGTTCCGCGCGAGGGTCTGGGCGACCTTCGGCGAGGCGGTGGATTCGAAGAAGATCGTGGTCACGCCCTCCTCCTGCACGACGCCCTCGAGCGCGAGCAGCCGCTGCGGGGAGGGTTCGGTCTCCGGGTCGATGCCGGCGATGCCGATCTGGTGCAGGTCGTAGCGTTCGGCGAGGTAGACGTAGGCGGCGTGGCTGGTGATGAAGGGCCGCTCGCCCTCGACGGCGCCGTAGGACTGCGCGAGCTCGGCATCGAGGTCCTCGAGCTCGGAGCGGAGCGTCGCAGAGGCGTCGCTGAAGGTCTGCGCGTCCTCGGGGGAGAGGTCGCCGAGCCGGGAGGCGACGGCATCGCCGAGATCGGCCATCAGCAGCGGGTCGTGCCAGAAGTGGGGGTCGTTCGGTCCGTGATCGTGCGCCGCGCCGTCGTGGTCCTCATGAGCGGCGTCGTCCTCCTGCTCTCCGCCGTCCCGCTGGTCGGCGGGATCCTCGCCCTCGGCGTGCTCCTGCGCGGTGTCGCCCGCGTGCTCCTGGTGTTCGAGCGCGGCATCGACGGGCAGGAGGGGGACCACCGAGGAGACGTCCAGCACGTTCTCGCCCGCGTGGGAGGCGATCGCGTCGTCCAGAGCGGCCTGGAAGCCCGGGATCTGGAGCACGAGATCGGCCCTCTCGATCGCGAGGACCTGTTTGACGGAGAGCTCGAGGCCGTGCGCGTCGGCGCCCGGCGTGGAGAGATCGGTGAGGGCGATGCGGTCCCCGCCGATCCGTTCGAGGAGGAAGGCGAGGGGATATGCCGAGGTCACGACCGAGATGCCGTCCCCGTCACCGCTGCTGCCGCCTCCGCAGGCCGAGAGGAATGCGCCCCCGGCACCGAGGCCGAGGGCGGCGAGCAGGGAGCGCCGCGAGGGGCGGGAGGCAAACGACATGACAATCATTCTCACCAGCGCCAGGGGGTCGCGCAAGTCGACGGAGGCCTCGCACGCCCATGGGTGGGGACCGTCACAGCGCGGTGGCGACTATGCTGGAGCGGTTCCGATCCACCCGTCACCAGGAGTCTCCCCGTGGCCAAGGCCCCCGCCAGCACGCTGGACAACGTCATCGCACTCGCCAAGAAGCGCGGCTTCGTGTTCCCGTCCGGTGAGATCTACGGCGGCACCCGCTCCGCGTGGGACTACGGACCGCTGGGCGTGGAGCTCAAGGAGAACATCAAGAAGCAGTGGTGGCGCACCTTCGTGCAGTCGCGCGGCGACATGGTGGGCCTGGACTCCTCGATCATCCTCCCCAAGCGCGTGTGGGAGGCCTCCGGGCACGTCGAGACCTTCACCGACCCGCTGGTGGAGTGCAAGAGCTGCCACAACCGCTTCCGCGAGGACCACCTGCTGGAGGCCTTCGAGGCGAAGAAGGGCCGCGCGCCCGAGAGCGGCATGGCCGAGATCGCCTGCCCCAACTGCGGCACCCGCGGCGACTTCACCGAGCCGCAGGAGTTCTCGGGGCTGGTCAAGACCTACCTCGGGGCCGTGTCCAGCGAGGCCGGTCTGCACTTCCTGCGCCCGGAGACCGCGCAGGGCATCTTCGTGAACTTCCTCAACGTCGTCAACGCCACGCGTCAGAAGCCGCCGTTCGGCATCGGCCAGATCGGCAAGGCGTTCCGCAACGAGATCACGCCCGGCAACTTCATCTTCCGCACCCGTGAGTTCGAGCAGATGGAGATCGAGTACTTCACCCCGGCGGAGCAGGCCGAGGCGCAGTTCGACGAGTGGGTCGAGGCCTGCTGGAACTGGTTCATCGACCTCGGCATCGATGCGGACAACCTGCGCCGCTTCGACGTCCCGGACAGCGAGCGCGCCCATTACAGCGCCGCCACCATCGACCTCGAGTACCGCTTCGGCTTCACGGGCAGCGAGTGGGGCGAGCTGATGGGCATCGCCAACCGCACCGACTTCGACCTCTCCAGCCACACCGACGCCTCGGGCACGAAGATGCAGTACTTCGACCAGGCCGCCAACGAGCGCTACACCCCGTACGTCATCGAGCCCTCCTTCGGCCTGACCCGGTCCATGATGGCGTTCCTGGTGGACGCCTACACCGAGGACGAGGCCCCCAACGCCAAGGGCGGGGTCGACAAGCGCACCGTGCTCAAGCTCGATCCGCGCCTCGCCCCGGTGAAGGTCGCCGTGCTGCCGCTGTCCAAGAGCGAGGCCCTGGTGCCGCGCGCGACCGAGCTCGCCGATCAGCTGCGCAGGCACTGGAACGTCGAGATGGACGTCACCCAGGCGATCGGCCGCCGCTACCGCCGACAGGACGAGATCGGCACCCCGTTCTGCGTCACCGTCGACTTCGAGACCGCCGAGGACCAGTCGGTGACGATCCGCGAGCGCGACTCCATGGCGCAGGAGCGGGTCGCGCTGGACCAGGTCGAGTCCTACCTCGCCGCGCGCCTGCTCGGCGCCTGAGACCCGGGCCGGGGACGGCGGGATCATGAGCGGTGCGCTGCCCGCCGGGATCCCGCTGTCCCGCGACTACTACGAGAGCGTCGTCGCGCCGCTGCTGGCGCGACACGCCCCCGGTCTCGAGCACGCGGCCGCCCGGCTGGGCTCCGGCTCCGACGTGCTCGGGTACGACGACGCGCAGTCCCGCGACCACGACTGGGGGCTGCGACTGACCCTGCTGGTCGAGGAGGGGCACGCCCAGGAGATCGACACCCTGCTCGCGCAGGAGCTGCCCCCGCGCTTCCGAGGGCTTCCCACCCGCTTCGCGACCACCTGGGACCCGGTGGTGCGCCAGCGGGTCGAGGTGTGCTCCGCCGCGGAGTTCGCGACCTCCCGGCTCGGCCTGGACCCCGGCAGCGGCCTCACCCTGGTGGACTGGCTGTCCCTGACAGGACAGGCGGTGCTCGAGGTGACCGCCGGGGAGGTCTTCCACGACCGCCCGCAGGCGCTCACCGCGCTCCGGGAGCGCCTGGAGTGGTATCCCCACGATGTGTGGCTGTACGCGATCGCCGCGGACTGGCACCGCCTCGGGCAGGAGCTGCCGGACGTCGGCCGCGCCGGCCTGCGCGGGGACGAGGACGGCTCGGCGGTGATCGCGGCGCGGCACGTGCGGACCCTCCTGCATCTCGCCCACCTGCTGCATCGCCGCTGGCCTCCCTACGGCAAATGGCTCGCGCGGTCGGCGGCGGCGCTGCCCGGCGGTGACGTGGTGCGGCTGGCCGTCCACGAGGTGCTGAGAGCGCGTGACTGGCGCTCCCGCGAGGCCGCCCTCGCCGACGCGATCGAACTCCTCGCCGCGATGCAGGGGGCGTACGGGCTTCCCACGCTCGAGCCCGCCACCGAGGCGTTCTTCGACCGGCCCCATGTGGGCCTGCGCGGGATGCCCGACCTGCTCGCAGAGCAGATCACCGATCCGGCCGTGCGGGAGCTCCCGGCCGGGAAGGGCACCGCCGAGCAGATCAGCGACAACGTCACCGTGCTCGTGGACGCCGCGGCGCGCCGCCGCCTCGTGGAGCACTGAGCGCGGGCGCACCGCGCCGCAGCAGCAGAGGACCCGCTGCGGCGCGGAGCGCGCAGATCAGGCCGGCGCCACCTCGAGCCCGGCCGCGCGCTCCACACGCACCACGGCGACGCCGCCCGCGTCCAGCCGCACCCCGTCGGCGGTGCGGGCCCCGCTGACCAGCTCCGTCCCCTCGCCCCGCACGATGACGTCCCCCTGCCCGTGGTGGAGCAGGAACAGATAGTCCGCCGTCGCACCGCGCCGCCGCACCGCCTCGACGCCGAGCCCGCTCGCACCGGGCAGGACCGGGCCGATGCCGGCCTCCTGCGCCTGGGCCAGGAGGAGGGCATCGCGATCCTCCTGCACGAGGCGGGCGGAGAGGTACACCGCGGCGCCGCGGCCCCGCGCGACCGAGGTCACGGCCGGCCGTCCCGCCACCGGGCCGTCCCGGTAAGAGGTCAGCGCGCTCGCGTCGGCGAGCCGCACCCGCTCGACCCACTCCGAGGCGCGGGAGCCGTCGTCGAGATGCACAGCCTCCTCCGGGGCCAGCGGCAGCAGCTCGGACACCGTGATCCCGAGCAGCTCGCGCAGCACGGCCGGGTAGCCGCCGAGGCCCACGCGCTGGTTCTCGTCGGTGAGGGCCGAGAGGTAGGTGACCACGAGCCGCCCCCCGGCCTCGACATAGTCGCGCAGCCACGCGGCCGTCTTCGTCGACATGGCGATCAGCGCGGGGACCACCAGGAGCCGGTAGCGCGAGGCATCTGCGCCCGGGCGCACGAAATCGGTGGCGATGCCCGCACGCCAGAAGGAGCGGTGCGCCGCGCGCACCTCCTCGCGGTAGGGCAGGCCGTCATGCGGCATGCTCGGCGTCTCGAGCGTCCACCAGGAGTCGGCGTGCCAGAGGATGCCGACGTCGGCGTGATGGAGGATGCCGTCCGTGGGCGGAGCGGTCACCTCGGAGATCGCTTCCAGGATCCGCCCGAGCTCGACCACGGGCGCGAACAGCTCGTCGTCCCCTCCGGCGTGGGGCACGAGCGCGCCGTGCCACTGCTCGGCGCCTCCCGTGCTGGCCCGCCACTGGAAGAACATCGCGGTCTGCGAGCCGCGGGCGATGTATCCCAGGCTGTTGCGGAGCATCCGCGAGGGCGTCTTGGCGTAGGTGCGGTCGGCGGTGATGATGCCGCGCGCGTTCTGCTCCATGAGCACCCACGGCTCGCCCCCGGCCCAGGAGCGGGTCAGGTCGCTGCCGTAGGCCACGTGCGCTTCGCCATCCGGCCCCGCGGTGTCCAGGTAGTGGTCGACCGAGACGACGTCCTGCTGCTCGGCCCACGCCCACTGCTCGAGGTGGTTCCAGGTGGGGAGCATGAAGTTCGTGGTGATGGGTGCGGTGGAGCCGGTGGCCCGGATCTCGTCACGCTGCTCGCACATCGCCGCGAGCATCTCGTCGGAGGCGAACCGGCGGAAGTCGACGGCGTGGGAGGGGTTGTCGAGGTACTGCGTGGCCAGAGGCGGGCGCACCTCGTCGAAGCTGGAGTAGCGCTGCGACCAGAAGGCGGTGGTCCAGGCCTCGTTGAGCGCCTCGACCGTCCCGTACCGCTCACGCAGCCACCGGCGGAAGGCGCGCGCCGCGTGCGGCCCGTGATCGAGCGTCCCGTACTCGTTGTGCACGTGCCAGCCGCGCAGTCCCGGGTGCGCGCCGTAGCGCTCGGCGAGGGCGCGGGCGATGCGCCGGCACGCCTCGCGGTAGGCGGGGGCGCTGATGGCGTAGGTGTCCCGGGATCCGTGGCTGAGCACCGTGCCGTCGGGCCGTACCGGCATCGCGTCGGGGTGGGCGAGGCTGAACCACGGCGGGGGAGAGGCGGTGGGGGTGGACAGGAAGAACCCGACGCCCGCCTGCGTGAGCATCGCGATCGCGTCATCGAGCCAGGCGAAGTCGTAGCTGCCCTCCGTCGGCTCCAGCCGGGACCACGAGAACACGGTGAGGGTGACGGTGTTGACCCGTGCCCGGGTCATCAGCTCGATGTCCTCCTCCCAGATCTCCCGCGGCCACTGGTCGGGGTTGTAGTCGCCGCCGAACAGCAGCGCGCCGGGGTCGAACGGCCGGCGGGCGGCGGAGGAGGCGGGGGTGGCAGAGGTCATCGTGGTCTCCTGACGGGTGGGGCGGGGCGGCTGCGGGACGGAGCCGCAGCGGGAGGGGACGGACGGGGGCGGCGGGCGTGGCCGGCTGGGTGAGAGGGGCCTGGGTCCTTCAGGGCTTCAGCCCTTGAGCCCGCCGCTGACGAGATCGAGGCGCCAGTATCGCTGCAGCACCAGCATCATCACGATCAGCGGGATGATCGACACGGCGGCGCCGATGATGGCGAGGCTGTACAGGGAGGGTTCGCCGGAGCCCTTCGACAGCAGCGTGTACAGGCCCACGGTCAAGGGGTACCGGCTCTCGTCGGAGAGCATGATGAAGGGCAGCAGGAAGTTGTTCCAGATGCCCACGAACTGCAGCAGGAAGATGGTGACCATGCCGGGGACCATCATCGGCAGGGCCATCGCGCCGAAGATGCGCGCTTCCCCGGCCCCGTCGATGCGGGCGGCCTCCATCAGCTCGGTGGGGATGGCGCCGGCGGCGAAGACCCGGGCCAGGAAGATGCCGAAGGGGTTGATCAGGCAGGGCAGCAGCACCGACCAGTAGGAGCCGGCCAGGCCGATCTTCGCCAGCAGGAGGTACTGCGGCACCGCGAGCGTGATGCCCGGCAGCAGCACGCCCGCGAGGATCGCGGAGTACCAGATCTTCTTGCCGGGGAAGGAGAACTTCGCCAGCGCGTACCCGGCCATGGTCGACACGAGCGTGGACAGCAGGGCACCGCCGCCCGCGTACAGGAGGCTGTTGGCGGCCCACAGCAGGAACTGGCCGTCGCCGTAGGCGAACAGGTCGACCAGGTTGTCGCCGAGCGAGGTGCCGGGCGCGAAGGTGAAGGTGGTGAACAGCTCGGAGTTCGACTTCGTGGACGCGATGATCACCCAGGCGACGGGGACCAGGCAGTACAGCGCCCCGCCCAGGAGGAGGAGGGTCGCCAGCAGCGGCCGGCGGGCGGAGCGCGGCGCCCGCTGTGCGGGGCGGGTGGGAGCGGCGGGTGCGGGGGCTTCAGCGGTCAGGGCGGTCATGCTCACTCGTCTCCTCCGAAGGCGCTGCGCTGGGTGAGGCGCAGCAGGATGACGGACAGGATCAGGGTCCCCACGGCCAGGAGCACGGAGGAGGCGGCCGCCAGCCACATGTCGTCGCGGGCGAAGGCGTCGCGGTAGATCTTCATCAGCGGCACCCAGGTCTGGGAGATCTCCGTGGTCATCGGGCGCAGCGTGGTCGGTTCGCCGTACAGCTGGAGCGTGCCGATCAGGGAGAACAGCCCGGTGAGCACGAGCGCGGGGGCGACGAGCGGGATCTTGATCCGCCAGGAGATGGCCGTCTCGGTGGCGCCGTCCAGCCGCGCCGCCTCGTAGATCTCCTCGGGGATCCCCCGCAGGGACGTGTAGATGATGATCATGTTGAAGCCCACCCCGGTCCACACCGCGATGTTCGCGATCGCCGGGTAGAGCAGGGAGCCGCTGAGCAGCTCCACCCCCGGCAGCCCGAGCTGCTCGAGCACCCAGTTCAGCGGGCTCGTGGTGGGCAGGTACAGGAACCCCCACAGGAGCGAGGCGATCACGCCCGGCACGGCGTAGGGGACGAAGATCGCCGTGCGCGAGAACCGCACCGCGCGCACGCGCGGCAGATCCAGCAGGAGCGCGAACAGGAGCGCGAGCCCGAGGGTGAGCGGCACGGCCAGCAGCCCGTAGACCAGGAGGCGGGTGAAACCGGCCAGGAACTCGGCATCGGTGAGCGCCTGGAGGTAGTTGGAGAACCCCACCCAGGCGTCGGTCTGGACGCCGAACGGGCCGGAGTCCTCGATCTGCATCCCGCGCACGCTCAGATACAGCGCGTAGGCGATGGGGATCGCGAGGAAGGCGAGGAACAGGATCCCGGCGGGCGCCAGGAAGAGGTAGGGCGCTCTCCAGCTGCGGTGGGAGAGTCGTCGTCCCCGTGCCCGGGGCGCGGTCTCGAGTGCGGTCATGGTGTGCGGATCTCCTCGGTGCTGTGCGGCAGTCTCAGCGCTCGGCGGTGTAGCCGACGGAGGTCATGTCGGTGACCACGGCCTGTTCGATGACGGAGAGGGCGTCCGCGAGCGGGGTGCCGGCGTTGACCGCGGCGGACATCGCGTCCTCGAACGCGGTGGAGGCGACGTTGACATTGGGCCCCCAGGTGCTCTCCGGCAGGGTGCGGGCGGCGATCTGCGCGGCGACCTCCCAGTAGTCCTCCTGCCCGCTCATGAACGTGGGCGGGTCGCTGTCGAGGCTCAGCTCCTGGCCGACGATCGAGGCGGGGTAGTTGCCCTCCTGGATCTGGATCCGGCACGCCTCCTCCGCGGTGGCGATCCAGGCCGCGAAGCGGGCCGCCTCGGCCGGGTGACGGCTGGAGGTGGTGACGATCGCGGCAGAGCCGCCCTGGAAGGCGACCGCGTCATCGCCGGGGGTCCACTGCGGCAGCGGGGCCAGGGCCCAGTCGCCGGCCATGTCCCCGGCGACGCTGGCGATGACCCCGGGCCCCCAGAGGCCTGCGGGGAAGGACAGGACCTGGCCCCGGTTGAGCTTCGCGTTCCACTCGGGGGTGAGGATCGGCTCCGCGGCGATGAGGTCCTGGTCGATGAGGTCCTGCCAGTAGTCGGCCACGGCCGCGGTCTCCGCGCCGTCGATGTCGACCCGCCACGTGGCTCCGCTGCCCTCCCACCAGACCGCGCCGGCCTGCTGCGCGAACCCGGCGAAGCCGCCGAATTCGGCGGGGGCGAAGGTGGCGAGGTGGGTCTCGGGGTCCGCCTCTCGCACCTGCTGTGCGGCGGCGGCGAAGTCCTCCCAGGTGGTGGGCACCTCGACGCCGAGCTCCTCGAAGCGTGCGCGGTGGAAGGTCAGCGCCTGCGGCCCGGCGTCCTGCGGGATGCCGTAGGTCTGTCCGTCGAAGCTCGCCTGGCTCCAGATGCCCTCGTGGAACTCCGCCTCGACCTCGGCGACGTGCTCGCTGATCTCGGTGGCGACACCGGCGACGATCATCGACGGCAGCGTGGGGTACTCGACGAGGGCGACGTCCGGGGCGTTGCCCGCCCGGGTGGTGGTGACGAGCTTGGTCGCCGAATCGTCACCGCCGCCGGCATCGGTGTGACGCACCTGGATGTCGGGGTGCGTCGCGTTCCAGGCCTCGACCACCAGCTTCTGTGCGGAGTTCCAGGCCCAGTACTCGAGGGTGACGGGCCCGTCGCTCAGCCCGTTCTCCCCGCAGGAGGAGAGGGCGAGTGCGGCCAGCGGGGCACCGGCCAGCCCTGACAGCAGTGTTCTGCGCTTCACGAACGGCATCTCCCTCGACGCGGTGGGGTGTGACGGACGCGGTGTGCCCGCCGACCGCGACACAGTTTGTATCGGCGTGCAACAAAGTGTCAACCCCTTGAGGGCAGGGACGAGAGCACCGGTGCCGCGGCGGCGCGGACCGGGGCGCACGGGACGAGGGCGCGGGTCGGCGAAAGGTCCAGCGGAAGCTGCAGCGGGGAGGGCCGGTGCGGGAGGAGCGGCCGACGGGGCGGGCGCCGGCCGAGGATCAGACGAGGCTGTGGATCGCCGTCACGGCGGCGCCCCAGGCGTAGTCCGTGAACCGGAACGGGTGCAGCACGATCTCGGGAGGAACGGAGACCGGGTCCAGCCGGGCCCGGAGCGCGGCGTCGACGGTGTCGCGGTGCAGCTGCGCGACGGCGAGCGCCTCACCGGTGACCACCACGCGTTCGATGTCGATGAGGCTCGCGAGCGTCGCGATCACGGTGCCGAGCGCTGCGGCCGCATCCCGGAAGGCGCGATCGGCCCGTTCGTCACCGCTGCGTGCCGCGGCCTCCAGCGCCGCGAAGTCGCTCGCCCCCGCAGCGCGGAGCATGGCCGGCACCGTGGCGTACGCCGAGACGCACCCACGATGCCCCTGGTCGCAGCGGGCGTCCCCGCCGACGGCGAGATGGCCGACCTTGCCGGGGCGGCCGTGAGCGCCGTGCACCCGCCGGCCGTCCACGACGATGCCGCAGCCGATGCCCTCGCCCACGCCGAGGACGGCGAGCGAGCGCGTGCCGTGGCCGGCCCCGAACCAGTGGTGCGCGGTGGTGAGTGCCTGCACGTCGTTGCTGATCGTCACCGGCAGACCGGTCGCCGAGACGAGGAGCTGCTGGAGCGGCGTCTCCTCCCAGCCGAGGAAGCTGGAGCCGCTGACCACGTCGCCGCGCTCCGGCTCCCGATGCACATCACCGGCGAGGCACACGCCGATCGCGGCGAGGCGGGGAGCGCGCTCCCGCAGCCGGTCCGTGGCGCGCCGCATCGAGTCGACGACGTCTCCCACCTCGCGGCTGGGAAGCTGCTCCGACTCGATGAGCACCACCTGCGCGGACAGGTCGGTCAGCGCGGTGTAGAGCGAGGTCCCGGTGAGCTTGAAGCCGAGGAACTGCGCTCCCTCCGGGGCGATCTCGAGGGTCTCGGACGGTCTGCCGCGAGCGCCGTCCAGCTGCACCCCGGTCTCGGCCACGAGCCCGAGCGCGGACAGCTCGCGGGTGAGCCTGCTGAGGCTCGCCCGGGTCATGCCGATGCGGCGGCCGAGTTCGGCGCGCGAGCGGCGGCCGTGCAGCAGCACGTCCAGCAGGATGGCGCGCTGCGCCTCCCTCAGGGAAGGCCAGGTCCAGTCCTCGCGCTGGCTCTGCTCGGGGTGATCCGTGCTGGTGGAGGCCATCGGATCAGGACCGGGAGGTGAGGAGGGCGTGCGCGCCGGTTCCCGGGGCGCCGGCGGTGGACGTCACGATCTTCTCCTCGCAGGTGGGCGGCTGGACCTCCGCATTGTCCCATCCCCGCCGCTGCCGCCCTGCCCCCCACCGCGCAGGAGTCCCGGCCTCCCGCGGCGGCGCTACCCGGCGTGCTCCCCGCGGCGCCGTGTCAGCACGAGACGCAGCGGAGGGATCACCAGCGAGGCGAATGTCGCCAGGAGCTCGCGCTGGTCCTCCGGCGGTGCGCCGAGGGGGAGCACCAGCACGATCTCGTCGGCTGCCTGCACCACCGGGTCCTCCCACATCGCGCGGGCGACCACATCGGGCTGGTCCAGCACGACCTCGCCGAACACGGCCTCCCGCCCGCCGATCTCGTGCGCATGATGCTCGCCGGAGACGCCGGGCCGCGCCGCCCGCTCGCGGGGCAGGAGGGTGACGTACCGCTCGAGCTCCGCCTCGCTGCGCACCGGGATCATCTGGCGGCTGACCATCACGTGACCGGCACCGAAGCCGGCCTCGGCCGAGGCCTCCCGATAGGCGGTCAGCGCGTCGAGCTGCAGCTGCGCGAAGGGCCGGCCCGATCCGTCGTCCGGGGCCATCGTGGCCAGCTGCAGGCCGAGCCCCAGCCGGCCCGCCATCGCGGCACGCTGCGGGCTCGCCGCCCCATAGGCCAGGCGTTCGCGCAGCCCGGGCGCCTGGGGCCGCACGCGCAGCGGCGAGCCGGGATCGACCCCTTCGACATGACGATCGGCGGTGGCGACGATCTCCCCCTCCATCAGGGAGAGCAGATCGTGCAGCACGCGGTCCACGTGCTCGGCGCGCTCTCCGTCCAGCGCTCCGAAAGCGCGGGCGTACATCGCGTCATGAGAGGAATAGCCGGAGCTCACCCCGGGCCGCAGCCGACCGCCGGTGAGCAGATCGGCCGTGGCCAGATCCTCCGCCAGCCGGCCCGCGTTCTCGAACCGCAGCGGCAGCACCGCCGTCCCCAGAGCGATGCGCCGGGTGGAGGCTCCGAGCGCGGCCAGGAACAGCAGGGGAGAGGCCAGCGCGTCCTGCAGGTGGCGGCCCCGCACATAGCCGACGTCGTACCCGAGATCCTCGGCGGCGAGGAACAGCGCGATGCCGTCCTCCAGCCCCTGGCTGACGGCGGTCCCTGCCGTGCGGCGGATCCCCGTGTGCTCGACCTGTGCGGCGAAGCCGAAGCGGGGCCCGTCCCTGCCTGCTGCGGATGTGCTCATCTCGCGCCTCCTCGGAGGGTGCCGTGGCGGCGCCGGGGTGCGCCGACGCTCCCAGTCTCCCCCGGAAACGGCGCGCGGGACAGGGACCAAGCGCCCTCACCCGTCCTCCCCATCGCTCCCTGATGCACATCACCCGCGGCTTCCTCCCGGGGGAGCGCCCATGATGGGACAATCGTGGCGATGACCATCCTGGAGAACCCCACCCCGCCTGCCGGCCAGCTCGCCGACCGGTCCCGCGGCGCCGCGCCGACGACCGGAGACGCGCCGCGCCGCCGCACGCTCACCATCGGGCCGCACACGATCGACACCCCCGTCGTGCTCGCGCCCATGGCGGGGATCACCAACATGGCCTTCCGCCTGCTGTGCCGCGAATTCGGAGCCCTGCACAGCGAGGACGACGGCGGCCTGTACGTCTCCGAGATGGTGACCACGCGCGCTCTCGTCGAGGACCATCGGGAGTCCTGGCGCCTGGTGACGATGGGGGCGCAGGAGACCCCTCGCTCCGTGCAGCTGTACGGCGTGGATCCCGCCACCGTGCGCCGCGCCGTGGAGATGATCCGCGAACGGGACCTGGCCGATCACATCGACCTGAACTTCGGCTGCCCGGTCCCGAAGGTGACCCGCCGCGGCGGCGGCGGGGTCCTGCCGTGGAAGTCGGAGCTGTTCACCCGGATCGTCAGCGCGGCCGTGGAGGCCGCGGGCCCCGAGGTGCCCGTCACCGTGAAGACCCGCATCGGCATCGATGACGAGCACCAGACCTTCCGCGACGCCGGGCTGATCGCGCAGGAGGTCGGGGCGGCGGCGATCGCCCTGCACGGCCGCACCGTGGTGCAGCACTACTCGGGCACCGCCCGCTGGGACGCGATCAGCGAGCTCAAGGAGCTGGTCACCGATATCCCCGTGCTCGGCAACGGAGACATCTGGTGCGCCGAGGACGCGATCGACATGATGGACCGGACCGGCTGCGACGGCGTCGTGGTGGGGCGCGGCTGCCAGGGCCGGCCGTGGCTGTTCGCCGACCTCGCCGCCGGGTTCGCCGGCCGGCCGGAGCGGGTGCGGCCCAGCCTGGGCGAGGTCGCCCAGATCCTGCGCCGCCATGCCGAGCTGCTCATCGAGTTCTTCGAGGACGAGGGCCGCGCATTGCGCGACCTGCGCAAGCACGTGGCCTGGTATTTCAAGGGCTACCCCGTCGGCGGCCAGATGCGGCACCGCCTGGCCACCATGGAATCCCTGGCCGATCTCGACGCCAAGCTCGCCGAGCTGGATCTGTCCAGCCCGTACCCGGGCGCCGCGGTGGAGGGGCCGCGCGGCCGCGCCGGGACTCCGAAGAAGGCGCATGTGCCCGAGGGCTGGATGGCCTCGCGCGAGCTCAGCGCCGAGCATGCCACCCGCCTCCACGAGGCCGAGCTCGACACCTCCGGAGGTTGACCCGATGAGCACGAGCTCCCCGTCGCACCCCACCCCGGATGCGGCGCTGCCGCCCCCGGGGTACAGCGCCGCCGATCTGGAGCGCTGGGTGCCCGAGCCGCCGAAGTCGCAGGCGCGCACCCCGTTCCAGCGTGACCGCGCCCGGGTGCTGCACTCCTCGGCGCTGCGACGGCTCGGTGCCAAGACCCAGGTGCTCGGCGCGGGTGCCAACGACTTCGTGCGCACCCGCCTCACCCACTCCCTCGAGGTGGCTCAGGTGGGCCGCGACATCGGCGCGGAGCTCGGCTGCGATCCCGACATCGTCGACGCCGCCTGCCTCTCCCACGATCTCGGTCACCCGCCGTTCGGGCACAACGGCGAGAAGGTCCTCGACGACCTCGCCGCCGATTTCGGAGGCTTCGAGGGCAACGCGCAGACCCTCCGACTCCTCACCCGGCTCGAGCCGAAGATGGTGGGCGAGGAACGCCCCTACGGGCTGAACCTCACCCGGGCGAGCGTCGATGCCGCCATCAAGTACCCCTGGACGCGCGGCCAGGGACCGGATCCCGCCTCCCCGAAGTTCGGTGCCTACGCCGATGACCTCGACGTGTACACCTGGGCGCGGGAGGGCGCCGTGCCCGGCAGGCAGTGCTTCGAGGCGCAGGTGATGGACCTCGCGGACGACATCGCCTACTCCGTCCACGACATCGAGGACGCCATCACCGGCCTCACCCTCGATCTGCAGAAGCTGCAGGACCCCATGGAGCGGGCCGCCGCGCTGTACGTGGTCCAGGACTGGTACATGCCCGAGGAGTCGCTCGACGAGCTCGACGCCGCGCTCACCCGTCTGGAGGAGGAGCCGAGCTGGATGCTCTCCTTCACCGGCACGATGCGCTCCGCGGCGGCTCTGAAGAACATGGCCAGCCAGCTCATCGGCCGCTTCACCCGCTCCGCGATCGCCGCGACCCGCGCCACCCACGGCGAGGGGCCGATCTCCCGCTACGGCGGCGACATCGTCGTGCCCGAGCAGACGCATCTGGAGATCGCGGTGCTCAAGGGGCTCGCCGCCGCCTATGTGATGTCCTCCGCCTCGCAGCAGCCGGTGTACGAGGCGCAGGAGGAGATCATCCGCGACCTGTACTCGCGGCTGTGGCACACCGGCACCCAGTACCTCAGCCCCCTGTTCAGCGAGCTGTGGCACAGCGCAGCCGACGACGACGGCCGCCGCCGCGTGGTGGTCGACCAGATCGCCTCCTACACCGACGTCACCGCGCGCCGCCTGCACGACCTGCTGTTCGACCGCAGCCTCACCCATGTGACCGCTGCGGACACGCCCCTGCCCGGCCTCGGATCGGAGCTGTGAACGGGTGGCCCAGGGACTGATCCGTCGCTCCGACGTCGACCTCGTGCGCGAGCGCGCACGGCTGGACGAGGTCGTCTCCGAGCACGTCACCCTGCGCACCGCCGGCATCGGCTCGATGAAGGGGCTGTGCCCCTTCCACGATGAGAAGACGCCCTCGTTCAACATCAGGCCCCAGCTGGGGCACTGGCACTGCTTCGGCTGCGGCGAGGGCGGTGACGTGATCTCCTTCGTCCAGAAGATCAACCACCTGAGCTTCGTCGAGGCGGTCGAGATGCTCGCCGGGCGCTACGGCGTCCAGCTGCAGTACGAGGACGCCGGGCAGGGGCGCGGCAATCGCCCCGATTTCGGCACCCGCCGCCGGCTGCTGGATGCCCATGCGATCGCGGAGGAGTACTACCGCGAGCAGCTCGGCACCCCTGCCGCCGAGGTGGGGCGGCGCTTCCTCACCGAGCGCGGCTTCGATCAGGACGCCGCCGCTCATTTCGGCGTCGGCTTCGCCCCCGAGGGCTGGGACTCTCTCACCGGGGTGCTGCGCTCACGCGGATTCACCGAGGCGGAGCTCACCGCCAGCGGACTCGTCTCGCAGGGCCAGCGCGGCGTCTACGACCGCTTCCGCGGCCGGCTGGTGTGGCCGATCCGCGACATCACCGGCAACACCATCGGGTTCGGCGCGCGGCGCCTGCTGGACTCCGATCAGGGCCCGAAGTACCTCAACACCCCCGAGACCGCGATCTACCACAAGTCCAGCGTGCTCTACGGGCTGGACATCGCCCGCAAGGCGATCTCCTCCCAGCACCGGGTGGTCGTGGTCGAGGGATACACCGACGTGATGGCCGCCCATCTGGCCGGCGTCACCACCGCCGTTGCCTCCTGCGGGACGGCCTTCGGGGCGGAGCACGTGAAGATCGTGCGCCGTGTGATGGGGGACTCCAATCCCTCGGCCGGGCTGCGGCTGAACACCGACGGCCGGGGCCTGGCCGGCGAGGTGGTGTTCACCTTCGACGGCGACGCCGCCGGGCAGAAGGCGGCGCTGCGCGCCTTCGAGGAGGATCAGCGCTTCGTCGCCCAGACCTATGTGGCCGTCGAGGCCAGCGGCATGGATCCCTGCGAGCTGCGGATCGCGCAGGGTGACCAGGCGGTGCGCGACCTCATCGAGACGCGCCGTCCGCTGTTCGAGTTCGCGATCCGCACCGCGATCTCGCAGGTGGATCTCGACACCGTCGAGGGGCAGGTCACCGCGCTGCGGATGGCAGCGCCGGTGGTCGCCCGGATCCGCGACCGGGCGATGCGCCCCGAGTACGCCCGCCGCCTCTCCGGCTGGCTGGGGATGGACGAGGCGACCGTGCTGCGCGCCGTGCACGATGCCGCCCGCTCCCAGGGCCGCGCTCCCCAGCCCGCCACCCCGGCGCGCACGGTCGCGGAGGGGCAGGGCGGCGCCGGGCAGGGGAGTTCGGCGGAGGACGCCCCGATCCCCTCGGCCCGGCTCGCCGACGTGGTCAGCCCTCGCGACCCGGTGGGCCAGGTCGAGACCCAGTCGCTCGCGGTGATGCTGCAGTCCCCGCAGCTGCTGGAGGACGAGAAGGTCGCCTCGCTGCCGGATGACGCCTTCCACGTGCCGGCCCTGCAGGGAGTGTGGGACGTGATGCTCGCCGCCGGCACGCTGCTGGACGCCGTCCAGGGTCGGCTCCATGCCGCCCGGTACCTCGAGCAGGTCCTCGAGATCGCCGGGGAGACGGTGCGCCCGCTCATCGTGGAGATCGCGAACCTCGACCTGCCGGCCCGGGACGAGGAGGGCCTGCGCCGCCTCGCCCATTCGCTGCTGGACCGGCTCACCGAGCTGTCCATCACCCGCGAGTACTCGGTGCTCAAGCAGCGCCTGCAGCGCACCGATCCCTCGGACGCCGAGCGCTATCAGGACATCATGGCGCGCCTGGCCCAGGTGCAGGGCCGCCGCCGCGCCCTTCGCGCGAGCGGGGAGTGACCGACGAACTGCGAGCTTGCGAGCGGGAGGAGGGCGGTCGAACAGGCACGGGACGGAGGAGCGGCACCAGGAGTTCCGGCGCGTGGCTCACCGCCTCGTCGATCCGCTGCTGCGCCCGCTGGTGCAGCAGCTGCGTGGTGGCGACGTCACGGCCTGACTCCGCGCCCGCCCGGGCGAGGCCGGCGAGGAAGTCTCTGGCCACCACTGCGTCCTGCAGCGTGCCGAGCCGTTCGTGGATCAGCGTCGCGGCGGCGAAGTGCGCTGCCGCCTCCGGCAGAGCGGGGCAGAGAAGCTCCGCCGCATAGCGCCAGCGCTTCGCGGCCCTGCGTGCCGCATGCAGCCCGCGGTGATCTCCGTCGGCGTCCCGCAGCCGCCGGCGCACCTCTGCGCGAGCCTGGTCAAGCAGGAGAAGGGGAGGCCCCGCGGTGAGGCGGGGAGGCCGGTGACGCCATGCCTCCAGCTGCTCGAGAGCCCTCTGCCAGGACGGCTCGCCGCGGCTGCGGCGCACCACGTCGAGCCCGTCCCGGCGCTTCACGGCCA
This sequence comes from Brachybacterium faecium DSM 4810, assembly GCA_000023405.1. Lineage (NCBI taxonomy): Bacteria > Bacillati > Actinomycetota > Actinomycetes > Micrococcales > Dermabacteraceae > Brachybacterium > Brachybacterium faecium. Next base: position 1,896,173 of record CP001643.1, on the reverse strand, counting down.
GCGCCTCGAGCAGGTCCGCACGCACCGTCCCGTGCACGTGCTGGGCGGGCAGCCCATCGATCTCGGCGAGCAGGGAGGCGGTCAGCACGTCGGCGTCGCGCACCTCGCTCAGCGCACGGGAGACTCCGCGCAGGTCGTCATCGAGCAGGGCGGGCACGGGAGGCACCGGGTCGATCAGGAGCAGCGCGGCGCGCACCCGCCGCAGCGAGGTGCGCATGCCGTGGACGGTCTCGACGCCCAGCAGCCGGTCGAGCTCTTTCCTCGCCTCGGCCGCGCCGCTCTCGTCGGCTGTGGCGTCGGCGGGGACGAGCGAGAGGCCCTGCAGGGCCGTCGTGGTGTGCAGGTGGAGGTAGCAGGACAGTGCATCGTCGGGCGTCATCGGCGCTCCCTCGGACTGCTGCGGTGATCCCGGTGCCGCCGGGACGGGCATCGCTGCGTCGTAGCCCAGGCGGGGCTTGAACCCGCGACCGACGGTTGCAATCGGGACCTTTCGCACCCTTTCGCATTGAACAGCGATTCATCTCAATAGTGGACATGAACAGGCGTTATGTCTGCTCTGCTCCCGCTGCTGGGATCGCAACAGATCACAGATCAATGTAACGGGCGGTGCCCCAAGTAGTGCCCCACGGGGCACGGGTGCCGTCCGTGGGAGAGGACTCCACGATGACCGACATGCACGACGACGCCGCCCGTCAGATCGTCCATCAGCTACGCGCCCGCATGTTCACAGAGACGCTATCCGGCTGCCCTGCCACGCCGTCCCGCTATATCGAGACTGCCGAGAGGATCGCGCCCGTGCTCGATGTCCAGGCTGCCCTCGGCGGCGCGCCCGACGGCGGGGACGTGATCCACCTCGGCGACGTTGCCCTGACCCCTGCCGGGGCTGCCGCGCTCCGGGACCACCTCGGCGAGCTGCTGACCGTGCTCGGCGACGGCGACGGCGACGGCGGGGACCAGGCGGACCCTGCGGACCCGACGGCCTATGACACGGACGCGCTCGGCTGACGGCGCTGTGCGGCCCGTGAGCGGGTCGGCAGACATAGAGCGGCCCCCGGCCCGGGTGACGGGATCGGGGGCCGCTATAGCGCTGGCGTATTACGCATGCGATGCATCGGAACTATCGCACTACCCCGCGTCGCGCTTCTGATACCACCTGCGCGCGATGGAGGCGAACGCCTCGATTTCCTCAGCAGGGCGACCGTGGCGCTCCGCTGCCTTAAACGCTCGCCACCAGCCGTTGCCATGCCGATGAGCTTTCTCCGGGGGCGCATCCCCGTCAACGGGCGGTAGGTCCTTATAGCCTTCCGGGGGCGCTTTCCGGGCACGCCCCGTAGTAGGTAGCCCTGCAGCACGGCGCGCCATATTGAGCCACGCCTGTTCATCCTTCAGCGCTTTCTCAGCCCGACGCCTTGCCTTGTTCCGTGCTGCCTCCAGCTCCTGGCTAGTTGCGAAGCGGAGGACCGGTGCAAGCTCATCCCAGGAGTAGTTCTCAGGGCGGGACGCGTTGAGCCCAACGATGACGGCAGGGGTGCTCTCGCCATTCCCGCCACGAACAAACACCCGTCCGCCTACCTCCGGGTCCTCCTTGAGTGCCCAGGTATATACGTAGGGCCTACCGCCGTCGCGAGGTTCTTCATCAAGGTCGCGGTACTGAATCTCGATAAGCCGAGGGCGTTTCGGTGGTCGCTTCTTAAACAGTCCGAACACGGGGCTCCCTCCTTTGCGGGCCGCTAGCCCGAGTGTCGCGCGATGTGCGCTCGGCGATACATCGACACTATGACTCTGCACGATGGCACTGCTGCGCTTCGTGACACTGAGGCAGAACCGTTACCGCCCCGCGAGCATGGAACGGCCCCGGCCCCGGTGAAGGGATCTGGGACCGCCCTGCTGCCCTGCCGAGGGGGTGACGGCAGCAGACTGTCCTGTGCGGGTTGTTAGAGGACGAGTCCGCCCATCTGTAGCCAGGCGGCCCGGACGTCCTCGCGCACCGGGGCAGCCATGAAGGCGTCGGCCTCCTCCTGCTCTCGCGCGATAGTGCGGCGAACGGACTCATCCACGTCAGCGGACAGCTTTCGACCGTGCTCGATCCACCCGGGCATCAGTGCTTCCATCACCTCATCGTGCGGGGCCAGCGCACGCTCGGACTCTTGCGACTTCTCCAGGAGGCTGGCCAGCTTCCCAGGCTCCTCCACGGCGATCAGCGGCGATGCTGGGAACACGATGCCCCGACTGCACGCCTCCCCGTGCCTCAGTGCTACCTGGACGACGGTTGCCGGGTCGTGCGGCTCCTCGGTGTCGCGCCAGTCCAGGCGGCCGAGGTCGCCGCCGTGTTCGCGGGCGATGTCAATAGTGCGTTCGGGCAGGTCACTCCACAGGATGGCGTGGGGCGGGGTCAGTAGGAACAGCACGGAAGTCTCCTATCAGGCAGCGCGGACCAGGACGGACCGCCATCCGATGATTTAACCCCAGACGGGGCCGCGCTGCCGACAAGCTGGACGCCCCCAGCCCCCGATGAAGGGGAGTGGGGGCCGTCCGGTGCCCGTCAGCGTGCCGCGTCGCGGATGATCTGCTGATAGGCGGCGATCATGCCCTCCAGCTGGGCCATTCGCACCGGGTCCTTGCCGTCCTCCAGTGCGTCGGCGTAGCCGTCGTCGATCTTCTCCAGCTCGGTTGCCCACTGCAGTCGGAGCTGCTCCAGCCGGTTCATGCTGCACCCCCTTCCCGCCGTCCGATCAGCATCGCGAGCATGCCCGATACTTCGGCGGTGCCCTCGCCCTGCTGCGGCTCGAACATGCCGCGGGTGCGGGCCTCGAGCTGGTCGACCTCCAGCAGGCGGGGGACCGTCCGCACCGGGTCCTGCTCCAGCAGGGGCCAGAGGTGCGCCCGGTAGGTGGCGAACCTCGACATCATCAGGTCGCGGGCCACAGCCTGCTCGGGCAGGGTCTCCTGCATGTTGGTCAGGACTCGGTGAACGGTCGTCTTGGACACCCCGTGCTCATCCGCCGCCTGCCGCTGCGTCCGCCCCTGGGCCAGGGCCTCGAGGATCGCCGCGTCCCGCTTCGCCCGTTCGATCCGGGCCATGCTGCGGCCGGTCACTGGTCCGTCCCCGTGAGGTCCTGCTGACGGTCCGCCGCCTGCTCCCGCTGCATGTCGGCGCGGGTGTGCTGGTCCGCGTCGGCGAGGGTCCGCGTGTCCTCGGCGGGGAGCTTCATGCCGAGGGTGCCGTGGTACGCCTCGGGGTCGGCCTGGAAGATCACGGCGCGGGGGCCGTAGCCGACCTGTTCACCGCTCGCCGCGCTCTCGAGTGCATCGACCCATGCGGTCGTCTGCTCGCGCTCGGCGGCGATGTCGCGGGCCTGCTGCGTGCCGTCGTAGCCGAGACCGGCGAGGCGGTCGAACACGGCACCGCGCAGCTCCGCCTGCGCCGCGAGCGGGTCGGGAGAGTTCAGCACCCGGTCCGAGGTCTCCAGCCAGTCCAGGATGGCGCTCAGGCGGCGCTCGTCGGCCTGTGCGATGACCTGGGAGAGGTGCGTGCCGCGGGCCAGCAGGGTCTCGATCTTCTCCCGCTCGCGGCCCTGCACGGCGATCTGATCCGCGGTGGTCGCGGCGAGGGTGCCGAGCACGGCGTCGCGGGGGTCGGGGCCGGTGGGCCGCTGCGGGATCGCCTGGCGCAGCTTGGCGCGGGCTGCGGCGCGGGCCTCGGCGCGCCGGGCGCGGTTCGCCTCGGGGGTCAGGTCCGGGTCATGCATCCGCTCGGCGTTGATCTGGGCGGTGCGGTACTCGAGGTAGGCGGTCTGGTACTTGCTCGTCTTGCTCATGGTGTTGTACTTCCGGGACGTGGTGGTGTCGTGTTGGTGGTCGGTGGCCGCGGTGTGGTGGTGGTGCTCGTGGCCGGGCTGCCGCGGTCATTGATCCGCTTCCTGTTCGTCGGCGATGTCGTGCAGCGCGTCGGCTACGTTGCGCAGCTCGGCTCCGGGAATGAACAGGCGGCTGCCCCTGCTGTGGACCATCGCGCCGGGCTCGGCGTCGGTCTGTCGGCGGTTCCATAGGTACGGGGTGAGGCGGGGAGGGCCTGCGAGGGGCCTCACCGGTCAGCCTCGGCTGCGGCGATCATGTAGCCGTTGCCACGCCCGCAGTGGGAGTGACGGTGTCCGGCTGCCGTGTCCCCGGCGGGTAGGCCGTGCGAGTGTTCGCGGTGGCAGTAGGGGCACCGGATCGTGACGACATGCGCGCCGGGGTGGTCGCGGTTCGCGGTGACGCGGATGGGTTGCACGGTGGGGTAGTTCATCGGGGTGTCTCCTGGGTGGTGTGGACAGTGGACAGGTGGACGGGTCTCCACGGTGAGAGCGCAGAATCTGGTCTTCTAGACAGAGGTGCGACCTGTTGACCTGCGGTTATGGATTCGGAAGAGCCGTGGACGTGCGGGGATAGGGTGTCCACCCGTCCACGTGTCCACGTGTCCCTGGGGCTGCCGTCGGTGGTCAGAAGCACGGGAACACCTCGGCCCCGGATCGCTCGATCTGCCCGGCATCCATGGCCCGCCCAATGGCCTCGGCGAGGAACGGGCGGTCTCGGCTCGCAAGCCGCCGGTTCAGCTCCCCCTCGGTGATGCCGTCCGGATTCGCGGTCACGTGCTGAACGATCAGAGCTGCGATCCGGTCTACGCCCTTCGCCCGCTGGTGCAGTGCCCGGGCGTCGGCCCGCTCGGCGTCCGCTTGCCCCTGGGTGCGTGCTCGCTGCCGCTCAAGGTGGGATAGAGCGGCGACGCACACGGCGCGGGACTCGTCGGACTTCACCATCACGAACCCTGCGAGTCGCCAGTCATCCCGGCTCACCGACTGCCGCCCGTCCAGGACGGCGAGTGCAGCGGCCACCTTGAGCCGCGTTTGCATCGCGTGGCCGTCCAGCGGGTCAGCATCGCCGCGCAGCGTCGCCACGCGCTTCTGACGGATCGCCTGGGCCGCCTCGGCGGGCACGCCCATGCTCCACGGGCCAGTGGGCCACGGTGCCGTCGGGAGCCGGTACGGGGCCGGTTCGTCGACGCCGAGGGACGGGGCCGGGTCCGTCGTCGGGAGCCACACGAACCGCTGCGGGGTGCCGCCGTCGGCGTCGTGCAGCAGGATTCCCGAGCGGGCGGGCTGTACTCCGGCGATCATCCCGAGCCGGTACGTGTGCGGTTGCAGCACCACCGACTTCTCGGTCGCGGCGTACGTCGATCCCAGCTGCTCCCCGCTGTACGCGCTGCGCAGCTGCGGCATGAGCGTCGACCCGGTCCGCTGTCCCTGCGCGCCGAGGTGATCGACCTCGGACACCTCAAACAGAATCGTCGTGTTGACCATGCGGGTGACCGGCACCCGCTCCCCGTCGACTTCCTCGGTCTCCCGGATCGCGTAGGCCCTGACGAGACCTTCACCGGAGCCGAGGGGCATCACGGGGACGGGCTGCACGATGGTGACAGCATCGGCTGCCGCTCGCATCGCTGCGCCCTTCCCACTGCCGGACGCACCGACGAGCGCCGTAAAGAGGTTCAGCGATGCCCTGCCACCGACGAGCGGGGGAAGGGTGACGTTCGGCGGGACCGTGGCGAGGGCGCGCAGCATGACGGTGCCGAGCACGGCCCATGGTGAGGCGAGACGGGCACGGGCGAAGTCGTGGATCGTGCCGAGGTGGGGGCGCGCCGACCAGAGCTGTTCGGGGCCGTTGGGGGAGTCGGCGTTCATGTCGGCTTCGAGCTCGAACAGATCGACGCTCACGGGATCATCCCCCCTCGCTGCTGTGCACCGTGCTGCTGTGCTGCGTCCATGGCGACCTCGTACGGGCCGCGCCGGTCCCGGTGCCTCGGCAGGGGTGTGGTGTCCAGGTAGCTGCCCCACGGCGGGGCCGGGGGCCGCCCGTACTCGCGCCAGATCGCGGGGGCACTGTCCGGGTGCATCAACGGCCCGTGCAGCATCGCCAGACCGCCGTCAACGGGCGCGGGGACGGTAGTATCGGGGGTGCGTGTTCGTCGGAAGTCTGAGGCCGTCCCGGTTGCTTGACCGGGGCGGCTTTCTCTGTGTGGGGCCACGGTCACGCGATCCCCCCGTGCAGCTGCGCCGCCTCGTAGTCCTCGACGTCGGCGACGCGGTACCGGACCGCGCCGTTGAGGCGAAGGAACGCGGGCCCCTTGCCCCGGTAGCGCCACCCGGCGAGGGTCGCGACGGGGATATCCCAGCGCTCGGAGAGTCGGGCGGGGGTGAGCGTTTGCGGTGTGGTGTCGGTGCTGGGGCTGGGGGTGCGAGGCAGGGTTTCCATGGCGCTCCATTCCTAGTGTTCTGTGCGTGCTACTAGGTATGATTGCGATCTATCCAGTACCCTTACAGGGGTCACGGCAGGCAGCCAGTTGAGGGGTTTCTATGGAACAGGCGGAACAGGTCGACCCGCCCGTCGACGCGATGCTCGGCCCGCTCTGGGTGCAAATCGACGAGGACCAGCGCGCCGCGCTCACCGACGCATGGGGCGCATACGCATCAGCGGCGACGACGAGCCGGGGCTATTCCGACGAGACCGCTGCACTTGCGAAGCTGTTCAACGAGCACCACACCTCGTTCAGGCCGCCGCTGCCGGGGCCGCGTCCGTGGTTCCTGCTGACGGTGATCCCAGCACCACAGCGGGACGGCTCGCACTGGTGGGTCACCGTTGAGCATCACCAGCACATGACCGGCGACTGGGGTCCCGGCGTCGACGGGCTGCCTCCGCTGCCGGTGTCCTTCTGCGCCCACCACGTGCTGGAGCATGACGTCACATACCAGCGCAGCATGTTCGTCACGCATCAGGTGATCCTCGGCGGCGACCTCGGCATCAGCTCTCAGGTCAGCCTCTGGTCACAGCCGGACGGGGCGATGAGCGTTACGCAAGAGCACCTGCGCAGCACGCCGAGTCTGCCCGTCGTGCTGGATCGCGTCGTGCCTGCTCTGGTGAAGCACTCCGACGTCTGGGACGGCACCGACGCCGACGCCCGCAAGGCTGCTCGGCGGTTGCGGCCCGGTCACTCCGAGCGGCGCGGCCCTGCTCGCTTCGAGCTGCAACGCATCGCCGACACCTACAACAGCGCCGGGGATCAGCCCATGAGAGCCGTGCAGGACCGATACGGACTCACCCCCAGCACAGCCCGTAACCGCATCCGTGAGGCCCGCCGCCAGGGCCTCGTCACCCGTCCCGCCCCCAAGGGTGGACGGCCCCGCAAGACAGGAGACCAGCCCCGATGAGTCGCGCATTCATCCTTGACCGATGGGTGAAGAAGGACCGCACCCCCTCGGCACGCCACGGCGTCGGGTCACGCTGGCAAGTGCAGTGGGACGAGACCGCGCCCGGCCCCGGCAATACCCCGGTCAAGCGTCGGCGCAAGAAGGACTTTGCCCGCAAGGTCGACGCGCAGACCTACGCCGACGAGCTGAACAGTTCGATCCGGTCCGGCACCTACCGGCCACCCGAGGCGGGGAACACCCTATTCCGTGATGCTGCCGAGCGATGGATCAGCACCCGCATGGACGTGAAGGGATCGACCCTGCACCGGTACCGGCGAGAGCTGGACACCTACGTGCTGCCCCAGTTCGGCCACCTGACCGTCGGGCACATCAGCCGCGCCGACGTTGAGGGCTGGGTGTCCGCGCTCGCGAAGGGCACCGCCCCCGTCGCCTACCTCAACCGCGACACGGGGGAGCGGGTGCGGGGCACGCTGAAACAGCCGCTCGCGCCGACGATGGTCAAGCACGTGCACACCGTCGCGTCTGCGGTGCTGACGTGGGCCGTCGACAACAACATGATCCCGTCGAACCCTGCCGCCCGAGTGAAGCGGCCCCGGATCACCGCTGCCGATCCCGTGTACCTCGATCACCGGGAGCTGGACGCGCTGGCGCGTGCTGCCGAGGGCGTGACCGGGTCCGACACTGACCGGGTGCTAGTGCTGTTCCTCGGCTACGTCGGGGCGCGCATCGGCGAGGCGACCGCGCTGCGCGTCTCCGACGTCGACCTGCCCGCCCGTCGTGCGTTCATTCGCGCCACCTGGACCCGTGACCCGGACGGGAAGCGGGCGCTGGGTGCGCCGAAGACTCACGAGCGCCGGGCCGTGCCGCTGACGGGTTTCCTCGTCGACGAGCTGCGCGCCCTGACGGCAGGGCAGGCCGCTGACGGGTTCGTGTTCCGTGCGCAGCGCGGGGGAGCGATCGACGATCACAACTGGAGAATCCGCGTGTTCGGCCCGGCTGCTGCTGACGCTGGTCTCGCGCACCGGGGTCTCACCCCGCACAAGCTGCGGCACACAGCGGCGTCGGCTGCTATCGCTGCCGGGGCTGACGTGATGGTCGTCAAGCAGATGCTGGGGCACGCCGACGCGAAGCAGACACGTACTCGCACCTGTGGCCGGACCGTCTGGACGAGGTCGCCGACGCCATGGAACAGGCCCGGACGAGGCACCTGCAACTGGTGCCGGTCCCGGGGGAGGTGCCCCAAAAGTGCCCCACACCGATTCTGGGAGGTGAGAGCGAAACCGCCTAGCGCAGCATCTTCTCTGGTCAATGCGCTGTATGCGCGGTTCTTCGGTAGCCCAGGCGGGGCTTGAACCCGCGACCGACGGATTATGAGTCCGCTGCTCTGACCGGCTGAGCTACTGGGCCGTGCCCTGCGCGCAGGGCGTCAGGAATCTATCACGGGGAACGGGCGTGACCAGGTGGGACACCGGGGATGCGGGACAGCGAACCGGCATCGGGATCCGCGGACGGTCCGGAAGGATCCTGCGGGTGCAGCGGGGCTGCAATTCCTGGCGGAACAGAGCCCAGAGGTGCGGTGTCGGAACTACAGTGGAGGTCGCCATTCCGACGCCTCCGTCGGAGGGTGCTGTGCGAGGACGGTCCCTGCGGTGACCAGCTGGAGCGGTCTCGTTCAACGTCCGCATATTTTCGGACAATAGTGCTCTGACCTGTTACTATAACGCTTTATCCAATGGTGAGGGAATGCGCGTGAGCGCGCAGTCCGGAGGTGCAGCCGATGACCGCCAGCAAGCAGTCGCGCCCGCGGGGGAGCGGGCGGGGGCGCCGCGTCACCATCGCCGATATCGCCGGCCGCGCCGGCGTCACCTCCGCAGCCGTCTCCCTCGCCGTCAACGGCCGGCCCGGCGTCTCGGACGCCACCCGTGCGCGGATCGTCGCGATCGCCGAGGAGATGCAGTGGGAGCCCTCCCCGGCGGCCCGGGCTCTGGCCGGCGCTCCGGTGCTCACCATCGGCATGGTGCTGGCCCGTCCGGCGGAGGTGCTCGGCACGGAAGCCTTCTTCGGCGCCTTCGTGGCCGGGCTGCAGGAGGTGCTCAGCCGGCGCGACTACTCGCTGCAGATGAAGATCGTCGACTCCACCGAGGCGGAGATCGACACCTTCCGCCGCTGGCTCGCCCAGCGCCGCGTGGACGGCGTGGTCGTGGTGGACCTGCGTCAGGACGATCCGCGCATCCCCGCCCTCGAGGAGCTCGGGCTGCCCGCTCTCGTCATCGGCGGCCCCGGCCACCACGGCGCGCTGCCGTCGGTCTACGTCGATGACGCCCATGCCACCCGGCTGCTGGTCGACCATCTGGGCGAGCGCGGGCACCGCAGCATCGCCCGCGTGGCCGGCAACGAGGACTTCCTGCACATCCTGGTGCGCGACCGCGCCTTCACGGAGCGCTGCACCGAGCTCGGCATCACGCCCGTGGTGCAGGACGCCGGCTTCGGCACCCGCGGCGCCGGGATCGCCACCGCCGAGCTCCTGGCGCGGGAGGACGCCCCGCACGCGATCATCTTCGACAGCGACGAGATGGCGCTGGCCGGGATCCACGTCGTCGAGGAGGCGGGGCTGCGCATCCCCGAGGACATCGCGATCGCGAGCTATGAGGATTCGGCCCTCACCCGCACCCACCGCCCGCCGATCACCTCGATCGGCCGCTCGGCGATCGAGTACGGGCGGGTCGCCGCCGCCCGCCTGCTCGAGGTCATCGAGGACAGCCGCGACGGCCGCGCCGCCTCGGCCAAGACGCCTCCTGAGTCCCGGGCCATCGAGCCGGTCCTCGTGGTGCGCGGCTCCACCGACCCCGACGCCCCGGAGGCGGAAGGTTACCTTCGTCATAGTGCCCTGTCGGAGGAGGGTTCCGAGGTGCGCGTTCGGCAGGAGTCCTGTTAGAGTCGTCCAGGTCGATCCCGCATAGCTCAACGGCAGAGCACTCGACTGTTAATCGAGCGGTTCTTGGTTCGAATCCAAGTGCGGGAGCCCAGTGCAGCAGAACAGCCCCGGATCACTCCGGGGCTGTCGCATTTCCGCCCGGATCTTCCCAAGGAGCAGGACGATGACCTCCGTCCCCGATGACCGCTTCGAACTCCCGGAGAACGTCGGTCCCGGCAGCGTCTGGGCGGACCGCACAGGCCCCCGCACCCTCCTGGGCCGCAACCAGCGCGGCGTCGAGATCCCGATCGGCCACGGCGAGGGCGAGATCAACCCCGGCGAGCTGCTCAAGCTCGCGCTCATCGGCTGCGCCGGCATGAGCAGCGACGTGAACCTCGCCCGCCGCCTCGGCGACGAGTTCCCGATGCGCCTGTGGGCGCACGGCACGGCCGACGAGGGGGAGAACCGCTACCTCACGATCGCCGAGGAGGTGCAGCTCCCGCTCGAGGAGCTCACCGCCGAGGAGATCGCCACCGTCGTGAAGGTCTTCGGCCGCGCCGTCGCGGCCGGCTGCACGGTCGAGCGCAGCGTCGTGCCGGGCCTCGAGGTCGCCCACCGCGTCCTCGGCGCCGAGGAGGGACAGGCGTGACCATCCGGCCCATCCGCATCGTCGGCGATCCGGTGCTGCGCACTCCCTGCGACCCGATCCGCACCATCACCGAGGGCACCCGCACCCTCGTGCGCGACCTCAAGGACACCGTCGACGACGAAGGCCGCGCCGGCGTCGCGGCGAACCAGATCGGCGTGAACCTGCGCGCCTTCTCCTGGCACTTCGTGGAGACCGGGGAGATCGGCTGCATCCTCAACCCCGTGATCGTCGAGCTCTCCGAGGAGCTGCAGCACGATGATGAGGGCTGCCTCTCCGTGCCCGGGCTCTTCTACCCGCGCACCCGCTCGGCCTACGCCCGCTGCGTCGGCATGGACGTCGAGGGCGAGGAGATCGAGCTGGCGGGGGAGGGGCTCGTGGCCCGCCTCATCCAGCACGAGGTGGGCCACCTCGACGGCGAGCTCTACATCGACGGCCTCGAGCGCTCCGTGAAGAAGCGCGCGTTGCGCCAGATCAGGGAGACCCTCTAAGCTCGGCACCGACAGACACGCGCTGCCATCAGTTCCGTTCAGGGCACCGATTCGTTGGGGAAGACGCATCGGAGACCGAAAGGGATGAGATGACCCAGGGCGTTCTGTACGTTCACTCCGCTCCGCGGGCCCTCACGCCGCACATCGAATGGGCAGCCAGCGGAGTTCTCAGCGTGCCCGCACGCATCCGCTGGGAGGACCAGCCGGTGGGACGCGGCCTGCAGCGGGCCGAGATGACCTGGCGCGGCCGGGAGGACACCGGCGCACGGCTGGTCAGCGCCCTGCGCGGCATGCACGAGGTCCGCTTCGAGGTCACCCAGGAATCGACCGCCGCCGTCGACGGCGCCCGCTGGAGCTGCACCCCGGAGCTCGGCATCCACCACGCGGCGACCGATCACGCCGGCAACATCGTGCTCACCGAGGACCACGTGCGCGGCTGCATGGAGCGGGCCGGGGACGACCCGGCGGCGCTGCGCCGCGAGCTCGGCATCGCCCTCGGCAGCCCCTGGGACGAGGACCTCGAGATCTATCGCCATGCGGGCGAGGGCGTCCCGATGCGCTGGCTGCACCGCGTGAGCTGACCCCGCGCCGCCGAGACCGCAGGCTCCGCCCTGCGCCCCGGCACCGACGACTGCGACCCGCGGCTTCCCTCCCGGTGGGGGAGAGGCCGCGGGTCGCCGTCGGTGGGTGCGGGCGCTCAGGCGCTCGTGAACACCACCGCGATGTCATGGCCGCCGAAGCCGAAGGCGTTGTTCAGCACGGCGATGTCCCCGTCCGGCAGCTCCGCCGTCGCGTTCTGCGCGATGCGCATCGGCGTGTCCGGATCGAGGGTGTCGATGTTGATCGTCGGCGGCACCACCCGGTGGTGCGCGGCGAGGGTCGAGAAGACGGACTCGAGCGCCCCGGCACCGCCCAGCAGATGGCCGGTCATCGACTTCGTCGACGTCACGACGATCTGGTCGGTCTGCCCGCCCAGGGCGTCGGAGACGGCGTTGAGCTCGCCGATGTCGCCGAGGGGGGTGGAGGTGCCGTGGGCGTTGACATGGACCACGTCCGAGGCGCTGATGCCGGCGTCGCCCACGGCCTCGCGGACCGCGCGTGCCTGGCCCTCGGCGGAGGGCGCGGAGATGTGGTGCGCATCGGAGGCCATGCCGCGCCCGGAGGCGTAGGCGTACACGCGGGCGCCGCGCGCGGCGGCGTGCTCCTCGCTCTCGAGCACGAGGATGCCCGCCCCCTCGCCGAGCACGAAGCCGTCACGGTCCACGTCGTACGGGCGCGAGGCGTGCTCGGGATCGTCCACCCGGCTCGACAGCGCCCTGATGTTCGCGAAGGCCGCGAGGGTCATCGGGTGGATCGACGCCTCGGTGCCGCCGACGACGACCACATCGGCCCGACCGTCGCGGATCATGCCCATGCCCAGGGCCACGGCCTCGGCGCCGGAGGCGCAGGCCGAGACCGGGGTGTGCGCACCGGCGCGAGCTCCCAGCTCCATGGAGATCTGTGCGCTCGAGGAGTTCGCCATGAGCATCGGCACGGTGAAGGGATTCACGCGCCGGGCGCCGCGCTCGCGCACCACGTCCCACTGATCCAGCGTCGTCCAGATCCCGCCGATGCCGGAGCCGACCACGACGCCGAGCCGGGCCGGGTCGACCTCGGGCGCGCCGGCGTCGGCCCAGGCCTCGCGCGCGGCGACCATCGCGTACTGCCCGGAGGGATCGAGCTTCTTGGCCTCGGGGCGGGTGAGCGAATCGAGCGCGCCGGGCACGAGCTGGCACGCGAAGTCGACGGAGAGCCCGTAGGACTCCTTCCAGTCGTTCTCCAGCGTGTGCGCCGTGGAGGTCCCGGCCAGGGCGGCCTCCCAGGTGGAGGTGACGTCACCGCCGAGCGGGTTGACGGTGCCGAGGCCGGTCACGGCGACACGGGAACGGGGAGCGGACATACGGACCTCCGGGTCGGGGCGGCTGGCGGAACGGCGACGCCCGGGACGGGAGCGTCCCGGGCGTCAGGCGGGGCTCAGTTCTGAGCACCCTCGATGTACTTGACGGCGTCGCCGACGGTCGCGAGGTTCTTGACCTCTTCGTCGGGGATGCGCACGTCGAACTTCTCCTCGGCGTTGACCACGATGGTCATCATCGAGATGGAGTCGATGTCGAGGTCGTCGGTGAAGGACTTCTCGAGCTTGACGTCCTCGGTGGCGACACCGGTCTCCTCGTTCACGATCTCGGCGAGGCCCTCGAGGATCTCGTTCTCGGTGTGTGCCATGGGTGCTCCTTCGAATGTGCGGATGAGTGGCGGTCACAGACTACCCGGGCCGCGGGCGGTTACCGGGCAGCAGGGACCATGTCACGGCGCGGCGTGACGCGGGTGACAGTCAGCGCTGTCGGGTGCCGGCGGGGGCGCTCACGGGAGGATCAGTACCTGGCCCGCGTACGCGAGGCCCGCGCCGAAGCCGAACTGCACGAGCACGTCGCCGCTCGTCGCGGCACCCTCCTCGAGCAGGCGGTGGGTGGCCAGCGGGATCGAGGCGGCCGAGGTGTTGCCGGTCTCGGCGATGTCGCGGCCGATCACGACGTCCCCGGCCAGCTTCAGCTGCTTGGCCAGCTCGTCGATGATGCGCATGTTCGCCTGATGCGGCACGAACACGTCGACGTCCTCGATGCCCAGACCGGACTTCTCGAGCATCTCGCGGATCTTCTGGGCGGTGTGCCACACGGCCCAGCGGAACACGGTGCGGCCGTCCTGCTCGAGGGTGGGCCAGTCCGTCTTGCCGTCGCGGAAGTCGATCGAGGAGCCGGTCATCCTGATCGTGTGCCAGTTGTCGCCGTCGCTGCCCCACACCGTCGGGCCGATGCGCGGGGTGTCGCTGGGGCCGACGATCGCGGCGCCGGCGCCGTCGCCGAGCAGGAACGAGATCGAACGATCGGTGGGGGAGACGAAGTCCGAGAGCTTCTCCGCGCCGATCACGAGCACGTGGCGTGCCGCGCCCGAGCGGATCAGGGCGTCGGCCTGGCCGATCCCGTAGGCGAAGCCGGCGCAGGCGGCGGAGATGTCGTAGGCGATGACGTCCGGCCGGCCCAGCTCCCCGGCCAGCAGGGTCGCCAGCGAGGGGGTCGCATAGGGGAAGGAGATCGTCGAGACGATAATCGCGTCGAGCGTCTCGAGATCGATGCCGGAGCGCTCGACGGCCTCCTTCGCCGCGGTGAGGGAGAGATCCTTGACGCCCACCTCGGCGCTCGCGCGCTTGCGGGTGACGATCCCGGTGCGCTGACGGATCCACTCGTCGGAGGAGTCGATCGGTCCGACGAGATCGTCGTTGGGCACGACGAGGTCGCCGCGCGCGGCACCGTAGGCGAGGACCTGCGAGCCGGGGACGGTGGGCTGCGCGGTGAGGGAGATCGCCATCTCAGGCCTCCTGGTCCGTGGCGGCGGTGCCGGCGTGCTCGCGCACCAGGGCGCGGGCCGGCTCGAGATCGTCGGGGGTGTTGAGGTTCGCCAGCGCGATGCCCTTGAGCTCGCGCTTCGCCAGACCGGTGAGGGTGCCGGCCGGGGCCACCTCGATCATCGCGGTGACGCCGCGGGCCCGCAGCTCGGCCATGCACGCCTCCCAGTCGACGGGGGAGGCGACCTGGTCGACGATGAGCTCCAGGTAGCGGGCACCGGAGGTGACGACCTCGCCGGCCGCGTTCGAGATCAGCGGGACGGCGGGGTCCGAGGGCTGCAGCGTGGGGGCGAACCCGGCGAGCTCCTCGCGCGCCCCGGCCATGTACGGGGTGTGGAACGCCCCGGCGACCTGCAGCGGGATCACCCGCGCCTTCGCCGGGCCGTCCTCGGCGAGGGCGGCGATCTTCTCGCTCGCGCCGGCGGCGACCACCTGGGCGGCCGAGTTGAGGTTCGCCGGGTGCAGGCCGTGGCGCTCGATCGCCGCCAGGACGTCCTCGCGCACCCCGCCGACGACCGCGGCCATCGAGGTGGGCTCGGCCGCGGCGGCGGTCGCCATGGCACGGGAGCGGACGGCGACCAGGCGCATCGCGTCCTCGTCGCTGAGCACTCCGCCGAGCGCGGCGGCGGTGAGCTCGCCGACGCTGTGGCCGGCGACGGCGTCGGCGGCCGGCAGATCCTGCCCCTGGTGCAGGGACGAGGCGGCGATGATGCCCGCGGCGACCAGCAGCGGCTGGGCCACCGCGGTGTCGCGGATCGTGTCCGCATCGGACTCGGTGCCGTGGCGCAGCAGGTCGATCCCGGCGGCCTCGGACAGCGCGGACAGCGCCTCCTCGACACCGGGCAGCTCACGCCACGGGCTCAGGAAACCGGGCTTCTGCGCCCCTTGTCCGGGACAGACGATCGCGAGCACGGGTACCTCCAGGGGGTGGACGACGGGGACGGCCCGTTCCGGGGACGGGACGGGCCGACCGAAGGGGTGGGAACGGTCGTCGGGCCGCCCGTCATCGCGGACGGGCGGCCCGACGGGATGATCAGGACTCGCCGCCGAACGAGCCGGACTGGCCGGCGTTCACGTTCGTCAGGTCGTACTTGTCGATGGCCTGGCGCACCACGGAGGGATCGACCTTGCCCTCCTTGGCGAGCAGCTGGAGGGCCTTGACGACCATCGAGTGCGCATCGATCTTCAGGTGGCGGCGCGCGGCCGGGCGGGTGTCCGAGAAGCCCCAGCCGTCAGCGCCGAGGACGCCGTACCGGCCCGGGATCCACTCACGGATCATGTCCGGGACCATGAAGTCGTAGTCGGAGGTCGCGACGAACGGGCCGTCGACGTCCTCGAGGCGCTCGGAGAGCCACGGGGCGCGCGGCTCCTCCGGGTTGAGGAGGTTGTGCTTCTCGGCCTCGAGGGCCTCCTTGCGCAGCTCCGTCCACGAGGTCACCGACCAGACGCCGGCGCGCACGCCCCAGTCCTCGGCCAGCAGCTCACGGGCGTGGCGCGCCCACGGCACGCCGACGCCGGAGGCGAGTAGCTGGGCGACGGGACCGTCGCCCTCGGGCTCCTCGTCGAGCAGGTACATGCCCTTCAGCAGGCCGTCGACGTCGAGGTCCTCGGGCTCGGCGGGCTGCACCATCGGCTCGTTGTAGACCGTGATGTAGTAGAAGACCTCCTGCAGGCGGTCGTCCTCGCCGTACATGCGCTGCAGACCGTCGCGGATGATGTGGCCGAGCTCGTACCCGTAGACGGGGTCGTAGATCACGGCGCCGGGGTTCGTGGAGGCCAGGATCGGCGAATGGCCGTCCATGTGCTGCAGGCCCTCGCCCGCGAGCGTCGTCTTTCCGGCGGTCGCGCCGATCACGAAGCCCTTGGCCATCTGGTCGCCGGCGGCCCAGAAGAAGTCGCCGGTGCGCTGGAACCCGAACATCGAGTAGAAGATGTAGAACGGGATCATCGGGAAATCGTGCGTGGCGTACGAGGTGCCCGCCGCGGTGAAGGCCGCGGTGGAGCTGATCTCGTTGATGCCCATGTGCTTGATCTGCCCGGAGGTGGACTCCTTGTAGGCCAGCAGCAGGTCACGATCCACCGAGAGGTAGTTCTGCCCGTCGGGGTTGTAGATCTTCGCCGTGGGGAACAGCGAGTCCATGCCGAAGGTGCGGGCCTCGTCGGGCACGATCGGGACCCAGCGCTTGCCGGTCTCCTTGTCGCGCATGAGGTCCTTCAGCAGCCGCACGAGCGCCATCGTCGAGGCGATCTCCTGCTTGCCGGAGCCGCGCTTGACGACCTTGTAGGCCTTGTCGCCCGGCAGGTCGAGAGCCTTGTGCTCGGTGCTCCGCGAGGGCACCGGCCCGCCGAGGGCCTCGCGATGCTCCTTGAGGTACTTCATCACCGGGGCGTCGTCGTCCGGCAGGTAGAACGGCGCGTCGTAGACGCTGCCGGACTCGAGCTGCTCGTCGCTGATCGGGATCCGCAGGGTGTCGCGCAGCGCCTTGAGATCCTCCAGGGTGAACTTCTTCATCTGGTGGGTGGCGTTGCGGCCCGCGAAGTTCTTGCCCAGGCGGTAGCCCTTGATGGTGTGCGCGAGGATCACGGTCGGCTTGCCGTTGCGCTCGGTGGCCTGCTTGAACGCGGCGTAGATCTTCTTCGCGTCATGGCCGCCGCGGTTGAGCTTCCACCAGATGTCCTCGTCGGACATGTCCTCGACGAGCGCCTTGGTGCGCGGGTCGCGGCCGAAGAAGTTGTCGCGGATGAAGGCGCCGTCCTCGGCGCGGTAGGTCTGGTAGTCGCCGTCCGGGGTGGCGTTCATCAGATCGATGAGCGCGCCGTCGGAGGAGGCCTCCAGCAGCGGGTCCCAGCCGGCGCCCCAGATCACCTTGATGACGTTCCAGCCGGCGCCGCGGAACTGGCTCTCCAGCTCCTGGATGATCTTGCCGTTGCCGCGGACCGGGCCGTCCAGCCGCTGCAGGTTGCAGTTGACCACGAAGGTGAGGTTGTCGAGGTGCTCCTTGGCGGCGATGTGCAGCGCGCCGCGGGACTCGACCTCGTCCATCTCTCCGTCCCCGAGGAACGCCCAGGTGTGCTGCTCGCTGGTGTCCTTGAGGCCGCGGTTCTGGAGGTAGCGGTCGAAGGAGGCCTGCTCGATGGCCGCGACCGGGCCGATGCCCATCGAGACGGTCGGGAACTCCCAGAAGTCCTGCATCGCGCGGGGATGCGGGTAGGAGGGCATGCCGTGCTCGCTGGAGACCTCCTGGCGGAAGCCGTCGAGCTCCTCCTGCGACAGGCGGCCCATCATGAACGCGCGCGAATAGATGCCGGGCGAGGCGTGGCCCTGGAAGAACACGTGGTCGCCGCCGCCGGGGTGGTTGCGGCCGCGGAAGAAGTGGTTGAAGCCCACCTCGTACATCGTCGCGATCGAGGCGTAGCTGGAGAGGTGGCCGCCGACGGACACCTCGGGCCGCTGTGCCCGGTGCACGACCATCGCCGCGTTCCAGCGGTTGATGTTGCGCAGCTCCTTCTCGAGCTCGACGTCACCCGGGTACTCGGGCTGCTCCTCCGTGGGGATCGTGTTCACGTAGTCCGTGGTGAGCGAGTCCGGCAGGTGGAGGTCCTCGTCACGCGCATGCTGGATCAGGCTCTGGACGATCTCGGAGGCGCGATCGGCACCCCGGTGCTCGACGAGCCCGTCGAACGAGTCCAGCCATTCCCGGGTCTCCTCGGGATCCGGGTCCTGGGCGTGGCTCGGCAGGTTGATGCCGATGGGACGAGGGGTCTCGTGCGAAGTCACACTGTCCTTCTCTCTACGGGAGGCGATGGACCGGCCGTGGGAGCTGAGGATCGCCGTTGGGCACGGCTCCTTCGGCCTCGGTGCAGGCAAGCCTACCGTCGCGGTGACCCCGCGGGACCTTCACACTCCCTCCGCATCTGTGACACGCAGGACATCGCCTTCCCCGGGCGGCCGGGGCGGGACGGACGTCCCGTGGTGCGCCGGGGTGGCGGGTGACATAGACTTTGGCGCGCGCCGCACGCCGTCGGGCCTCCCGCTCCTCGTCGCTGCAGCGCACTGTTGCATTGTCACCGCTTGTGAGGAGTCCTTTCTTGTCACCGTCCGCCGACGCCCCTTCGTCCAGCTCCCTGTCCGAGGTGCTGAACTTCACCACGGGACAGATCGTGCAGGAGATCGGCTACGACGACGACGTCGACCTCGATCTGCGCGATGCGATCGAGGATTTCATCGGTGGCGAGCTCGAGGACGAGGACACCCAGGAGATCGTGGACGCCGTCGTGCTCTGGTGGCGCGAGGGCGATGGCGACCTCACCGACGCCATGGTCGACACCCTGCGCAACATCGACGCCGGGGCACCGGTGTGGGTGATGACGCCGAAGGCCGGTCGCGACGGGCACGTGATGCCGGGCGACATCCAGGAGAGCGCCGGCATCGCCGGGCTGCGGGTGATGAGCTCGGTGAGCGTCGCCCGGGACTGGACCGGCACCCGCCTGGCCAGCCGCACCAACTGACCATCCGGGCGCCCCGCCTCGGGGGCTATGGCCCCGCTGCGGCGGGGACAGCGGGAGCCCGCTCCCGTCAGGGTCGTTAGCTCAGCTGGTCAGAGCGTCTGGTTTACACCCAGAAGGTCGGGGGTTCGAGCCCCTCACGACCCACCGGGCACAACGCCCCTCACCTGCGCATCCCGCGCATCGTGAGGGGCGTTCTCCGTCCGGCGAGCACATGAGGAGCACCGGGAGCGGCACAGCCCCGGTGCGCCCGCACCTCGGTGGGTACGATCGGCTCCATCCACCGTGAGGGAGGCGCACCATGTGCGGACGGTATGTGCTCGAGGTCGACGCCGAGGGGCTGCTGCGCTCATATGCGGCCCAGCCCGCCGCGGCCTTCGACTGGGACCCCGCATTCAGCATCGCACCGCGCACCACGGCACCCGTGGTGCGCGAGCACTGCGACGAGGACGGGCAGCTGCGGCGCACGATCGAGCGCGCCCGCTGGGGCTTCCATCCGGCGTGGGCGAAGGACAAGGGCCCGCGACCGCTCAACGCCCGTTTCGAGACCGCCGCGAGCAACGGGATGTTCCGCGCCGCGTTCGCGAGCTCACGCGCCGTGGTGCCGATGTCCGGATACTTCGAATGGGTCGCGCGCAGCGACGGGAAGCAGCCCTACTACGTGCACGCCGCCGACGGACAGCAGCTGCACGCCGCCGGCCTCACCACCGCCACCCGGACCGAGGACGGCGGATGGGACGTCACCTTCACGGTCATCACGCGGGAGGCGCGTGACGCCGCCGGTGAGGTGCACGATCGCATGCCCGCTTTCCTCGACGAGGCGCTGCTGGGGGAGTGGCTCGCCCCCGGCGCGCTCGATGCCCCGCAGCGGGAGCAGCTGCACGGCGTGCTCGGCGCCGTCTCCGAGGAGGTCGCCTCCACCCTGGTCACACACCCCGTGTCCCGGGCCGTGAACAACGTCCGCACCCTGGACCGCACGGATCCGAGCCTCATCGCGCCGCTCCCGCTCGGGTGAGGGGCGGTCCGGGGCGTCCGCGGGGCGCGCCGCTCGGGGACCGGGGTCTCGCAGGGCGGGCGCGACGACGCGTCGACGGGCTGGAGGAGGCGGAGGCGCGGGGACGGAGAAGCGCCCCGCCCACCCGCGGGCGAGCGGGGACGCTTCGTCGTGCCCGGTCGTGTCGTGCGTCCCATGGCCGGACGGGCTGCCTGCGGCAGATGCCCTCATCCCGCCGTAGAAGGAGGAGGGCGGCCCTTCCCAGGGGACGCCTCGCCATGGGTGTCGAGGACACTGCGAGGCGACCGCGGCAGGATAGCTCCGGTGCGGTTCCGACCGCCGATCGATCGGTCAGGGCGACCGCCGGTCGATCCGTCGAGATCGCACGGCACCGAGGAGCGGCGGCCGCACCGCAGGGAATGAGGCCCCTCAGCCTCCGCCGGTCACCGGGTCACGGTGTACAGCAGCACCAGCACCACCGGCAGGGCGAGTGCGAGGCAGCCCCAGGTGATCGCCGTGCGGCGATCCCGCTCCTTCTCCTCCGGGGTGCGGGGCACCGGCTCGGGGCGCCCTTCCTGCTCCCAGCGCTCACGCTGCTCGCGCCGCCGCATGAGGAGGCGACCGATCGTGATCACCACGAAGATCAGGATCGACACGAAGATCGCGGACAGGATCAGGGTCTCGATGACGACCTCCTGGAGCGGGCGGGCAGCGGGCTGTGCCCAGCGTCTCATGTCCCGGCCATCCTGCCTGGACGGTTCCTATACTGGCGGAGCCGTCACGACCGGTCCGCTCCGCATCCTGCGAGGCCCCGACCGGGCCCGAGCGAAGGAGGAGCCGCGCCGGTGAGTGCACCCAGCCGAGAGTTCGACGTCGAGGCGGTCCGCGCGGACTTCCCGATCCTGTCCCGCATGCTCGATGACGACACCCCGATGATCTACCTCGACGGCGGGGCCACCTCGCAGCGGCCGCAGCAGGTGATCGACGCGGAGGTCTCCTACCTGACCCACGACAACGCCGCGGTCAAGCGCGGCGCGCACCGCATGGCCGGTGCGGCGACCGACGCCTACGAAGGGGCACGGGAGCGGGTGGCGGAGTTCCTCGGCGCCCCCTCTCCGGACGAGGTGGTCTTCACCCGCAACGCCACCGAGGCGCTGAACCTCGCGGCGCGCTCGCTCGGGGACGGCGACGCCTCCACCCCGGAGCGCCTGCGGGTGCGCGAGGGTGACGAGATCCTCGTCACCGAGATGGAGCACCACGCGAACCTGGTGCCCTGGCAGGAGCTCGCCCGCCGCACCGGCGCCACGCTGCGCTGGATCCCGGTCGCCGACGACTTCACGCTCGACCTCAGCGACCTCGACTCCCTGCTCACCGAGCGCACCAAGGTCGTGGCCTTCGCCCACCAGTCCAACGTGCTGGGCACCGTCGCCCCCGTCGCCCGCCTGGTCGAGGCGGCGCGGGCGGTCGGGGCGCTCACCGTGCTCGACGCCGCCCAGTCCGCGCCGCACATGCCGTTCGACGTCGCCGCGCTCGGCGTCGACCTGGTCGCCCTCTCCGGCCACAAGATGCTCGGACCGACCGGGATCGGGGTGCTGTGGGGGCGGTACGAGCTGCTGGCGGAGATGCCGCCCTTCCTCACCGGCGGCTCGATGATCGAGATCGTCCACATGGAGCGCAGCACCTTCGCGGAGCCCCCCGCCCGGTTCGAGGCCGGCACCCCGCCGATCTCCCAGGCCGTCGGCCTCGCGGCCGCGTGCGACTACCTCGACGCCCTGGGCATGGATCGGATCGCCGCTCACGAGCAGGCGCTCACCCGGCGCGCCCTCGACGGCCTCGCAGCGATCGACGGCGTGCGGATCATCGGGCCGGCCGCCTCCCCGGAGCGCACCGGCGCGGTGGCCTTCGACGTCGCGGGCTGCCACCCGCACGACGTCGGCCAGGTGCTGGACTCCCTCGGCCTCGAGGTGCGGGTGGGCCACCACTGCGCCTGGCCGCTCCACCGCCGCTTCGGGCTGCACGGCACCACCCGGGCCAGCTTCTCCGTCCACACCACCGCCGACGAGGTCGATGCCTTCGTCGCCGGCGTCGCCCACACCGTCGACTTCTTCGGATCCCTCGCATGAGCTCCCCTCTCTCCGCCCTGTACACCGAGCTCGTCGTCGAGCACGACAAGCGCCCGCTGCACGCCGGGCTGCGCGAACCGTTCGATGCCGAGGTCCACCACGTCAATCCCACCTGCGGGGACGAGATCACGCTGCGCCTGCACCTGTCCGAGGACGTCGCCGAGCGGATCGAGGACCTCTCCTACGACGCCATCGGCTGCGCGATGAGCCGTGCCTCCGCCTCGATCATGGCGGACCTGCTGATCGGCCGCACGGTCGCAGAGATCGGCCCGGTCCAGACCCACTTCGAGCAGGTGATCGGCTCGCGCGGGCGCATCGGCGGGGACGAGGAGCTGCTCGGGGACGGCATGGCGCTGCTCGGCGCGGCGAAGTTCCCCGCCCGCGTCAAGTGCGTGCTGATGCCGTGGAAGGCCTACCAAGCCGCCCTGGTCGAGACACGTCTGCTGGGAGAGTGACCCGATGACCACCGCACCCCGTGACACCGCCGGCCCCCGCGACACCGCCGAGAGCAGCGTGGGCGCCGTGATCGGCGCGCTCGAAGCCGCCTACCCGCTGGACTGGGCCGAGGCCTGGGACCGGGTGGGCCTGGTGCTGGGGGAGCGCGACGCCCCGGTGCGGCGCGTGCTGCTCGCCGTGGACCCGACCGTGGCCGTGGCCCGCGAGGCCGTCGAGCAGGGCGCCCAGCTGCTGGTCACCCACCATCCGCTGCTGCTGCGCGGAGCCAGCTTCCTGCCCGCCGACGAGGGCAAGGGCGCGGTGGTCACCCACCTGCTGCGCCACGGGACCGCCCTGTGGTGCGGCCACACCAACGTGGACCGCTCCACCCGCGGCACCGTCGGCGCCTGGATGAGGCTGCTGGACCTGCAGGACGCGCGACCGCTCGTGCCCGGCGAGGTCCCGGCCGAGGCGGCCCACGGCTCGCAGCACTTCGGGCTGGGAGCGGTGGGCACGCTGCCGGCCCCGACCACCGTCGGGCACCTCGCCGCCGCCATCGCCGGGCAGGTCCCCGCCACGGCGCGCGGCATCCTCCACACCGGTGACGCGGACCGGCCGGTGCGCACCGTGGCCGTGTGTCCGGGCGCGGGAGATTCGTTCCTGGATGCCGCGGTCACCGCCGGGGTGGACGCCTACATCACCTCGGACCTGCGCCACCATCCCGCGCTCGAGCACCTGGAATCGGCGGCGGACCCGTCCGCCGTGCCCGCCCTGCTCGACGTCCCGCATGCGGCCTCCGAAGCGCTCTGGCTGCCGCTCGCGCAGGAGCTGCTCGAGAGCGCGGTCCCGGGACTCGACGTGCTGCTCAGCGAGCACACCACGGACCCCTGGGGAGGGCGCGCCGGCTGAGCGCGCTCAGCCCACCCGGTCCACGACCACCAGGCGGTCGCCGTCCAGCTCGACCTCCAGGCCCGCTCCCAGACCGCTGCCGAGCGCGTCGACGACCTCGTCCGCCGTGGCGGGGGCGCGCTCCAGGCCGAGCAGCACCCGGGTGACCAGCCCCCGATAGCGCTTCGCCTCGTGCGAGATCACCTTCCGCACCCCGTCGCGCTCCTGGACGGGGGCGACCTCGAGCACCCGCACCCCGTCCCCGCTGCGCATCGCCATCATCGAGCGGTAGCCGCCCGAGCGGCAGTCGATCATCAGCGGGGAGCCGCTCTCGGCCTGCTCGGCGCGCAGCTCCTGGGCCAGGGGGCGCAGCTGACGCCCCCACCAGGAGCCTGCCTTGCCCAGCCGCGACAGGGTCGAGCCGGCGGAGAGACGGTAGGCGGGGATCCGGTCGCGGAACGCATCGACGAGTCCGAACAGCGCGCTCTGGATCAGCACGTCCCGCCCCTCGACAGGGGCCTGGCCGGCCTCCAGCTGGTCGTAGAGCACGCCGGAGTAGACGGCGAGCGGCGCGGCGGCGGGCTCCTGCTCGAGATGGAGCATCCGCCCCACCAGCTCCGGCGCGGAGGCGGGCACGCCGAGCCGCTCGGCGGCATCGGTCCCGGCGGCGGTGCGCTGCGCTGCGCGCAGCATCGTCTTCCGGGCCTCGCAGAGCTGGGGGAGGCTCATCGCCTCCAGATCCAGAGCGGCGGCGCCGACCTCCGAGGGGCGGGTCTTCTTCTCCGACGGCGGCAGCAGGATGAGCATCCCTCCATTCTGGTGCGGCCCGGCACGGGCCTCGGACGCGGCGAGGGAGACGTTGCGCACGTCGCCGGGGGCGGTCGGACCGCTGCGGGACGGGCGGGGGAGGGCCGTCGTAGACTGCGCGTGGACCAGTCGGCCGGGCAGCCGCGTCCTCGGAGCCGAGGCTCCGGGGCCGAGGAAAGTCCGGGCTCCATCCGGCACGGTGGTGGGTAACGCCCACCCGGAGCGATCCGCGGGACAGTGCCACAGAGAGCAGACCGCCGCCGCCCCTTCGGGAGCGGCGGTGAGGGTGAAAGGGTGGTGTAAGAGACCACCGCGGTCTCGGTGACGAGACCGGCACGGCAAACCCCACCGGGAGCAAGGTCGGACAGGGGACGTTCGAGGGCGCCGGCCCGAGTCCCCGGGTGGACCGCTGGAGGTCGCCGGCAACGGCGATCCGAGAGGGATGGCTGCCGATCACAGAACCCGGCTTACAGGCCGGCTGGTCCGCCCCGCATCGCGATGCGGGGCAGTGGGCCGAGGCCCCGTCGGTCGGCTACTTCGCCGCCTTGGTCTTGGTCTTCTCCTTCTTCGCGCCGGCCGCGTCCGCCGTGTTCTCGGAGCTCCCCGCCTTCTTCGCGGCCTTCCGCAGGGCCTTCTCCTCGCGGTGCGCGAGCACGGCGGCACCGACGATCCCGGCCTCGTTGCGCAGCTTCGCCGGCACGATCTCGCTCTTCAGATCCAGCAGCGGCAGGAAGTGCTTGTGCTTCTTCGAGACCCCTCCGCCCACGATGAGGCGAGTGGGGCTGAAGAGGAACTCGATGTGGGAGAAGTATTCCTGGAGCCGCGCCGCCCAGGTCTCCCAGTCCAGATCCTCCTTCTCCCGGATGGAGCTGGCCATGTAGCGCTCGGCGGAGTCGCCGTGCAGCAGCACGTGGCCGAGCTCGGTGTTGGGCACCAGGGTGCCGTCCACGAAGGTCGCGCTGCCCACGCCGGTGCCGAGCGTGATCACGAGGACCACGCCGGTGGACTTCCGGCCCGCCCCGAACTTCATCTCCGCGATCCCGGCGGCGTCGGCGTCGTTGACGACGAACACGTCGTGACCGGTGCGCTCGGTGAGCAGGGCGTCCACATCGGTCCCGATCCACGCATCGTCCACGTTGGCCGCGGTCTGGGCGACCCCCGCCTGGATCACCGCGGGGAAGGTGACGCCCACGGGCATGTCCGGCGCGACGTCGAAGGAGGAGATGAGCTCGGCGACGGTGTCCGCCACGGCATCCGGGGTCGAGGGCTGCGGAGTCTCGATCCGCAGCCTGTCGGCGGCGAGCTCCCCGGTGGAGAGATCGACCGGAGCCCCCTTGATCCCGCTCCCGCCGATGTCGATCCCGAAGGCCTGCTTGCTCATCGTGTCTCCTGTGTGCCGTAGGCGGGCGAGAGATCGCCCCGCAGGGTGGGGGCACCGAGGGTGACGGTGCTCACGGCGGCCCAGGATACCCGGGCCCGGGGCCGCCGGGAGCGCTGTTCACGTCGCGGTCTCAGACCACCGTGAGCAGCTCGGGGCCCTCGTCCGTGATGAGCATCGTGTGCTCGAACTGCGCGCTGAAGGAGCGGTCGCGGGTGACCACGGTCCAGCCGTCGTCCCACTGCTCCCACTCCTGCGAGCCGATCGTCACCATCGGCTCGATCGTGAAGGTCATGCCCTCCTCGATGACGTCGTCGAACATCGGGGCGGAGTCGTAGTGCGGGATGATCAGCCCGTTGTGGAAACCCTCGGCCACACCGTGGCCGGTGTAGTCGCGCACCGACTCCATGCCGTGACGGGTCACGAACTTCTCGATGACGCGTCCGATCACGTTGACCTCACGCCCGGGCCGGGCCACCTTGATGCCGCGCATCATCGCCGCGTGCGCCTTCTCGACGAGATCCTGCGCGCGGGGGTGGACGTCGCCCACCAGGAAGGTCGCGTTGCAGTCGCCGTGCACGCCGTGGAGGTAGGCGGTGACGTCGACGTTGAGGATGTCGCCGGACTGCATCACCGTCGAATCGGGGATGCCGTGGCAGATCACCTCGTTCAGGCTCGTGCAGCAGGACTTCTCGAAGCCGAGGTAGCCCAGCGTCGAGGGGTAGGCGCCGTTCTCGAGGAGCACGCCGTGGACCACCGCATCGATGTGGTCCGTGGTCACTCCCGGCTGCGCGGCCTCGCCGGCGGCCTGCAGCGCGAGCGCGGCGATCCGCGACGCCTCGCGGACCCGGGCGATCACATCGGCGCTCTGGACGTAGGGGCCGCTGTCCGAGACGGCCTCGTCCTTCCCGACGTACTCGGGGCGCTCGATGTGTGAGGGCACGCTGCGCCGGGGGCCGATGGTGCCGGGCACCAGCACCTCGCGCCCTTCAGGGCGGATCCATTCCTGCTCTACAGTCATGACCACCAGTCTCTCACCGACTCGGAAGGAGTCCGACGTGACCGAGGGCACGCAGTTCTACTACAACCTCAGCACCGGCCAGGTGGAGGAGGGGGCGCAGTCCCCGGCCACGCAGCGGATGGGCCCCTACGCGACGCGGGAGGAGGCGGCACGGGCCCTGCGCACGGCATCCGAGCGCAACGAGTCCTGGGACGAGGAGGACGAGAAGTGGGAGGACTACGGCACCCCGCCCGCCACCGACGGCGGGACCCGCTGAGACCGACCGCTCCGTCGACCGCTCGAGCGACCGCTCGAGAGCCAGCGCAGCCGAGCGGTCAGTCGAAGGAGTGCTCCGGGCCGGGGTAGCGACGCTCGCCGACCTCCGCCCGGTACTGCTCCGCCGCCGCCTGCAGCTGGCCGCGCAGATCGGCGAAGGCCTTGACGAACTTGCCGTGGAAGCCGGACAGCCCGGCCATGTCCTGCCACACGAGCACCTGCCCGTCGCAGCGCGGGCCGGCACCGATGCCGATCGTGGGCACCTCGAGCGCCTCGGTGACCGCTTCGGCGACCGCGGCCGGGACGAGCTCGAGCACCACCGCCGCCGCGCCCGCGCCCTGCAGCGCGAGGGCATCGACCACCAGCTTCTCCGCCGCCGCGTCGCCGCGGCCCTGCACCCGGTGGCCGGAGAGGGAGTTGACGGACTGCGGCGTGAAGCCGAGGTGCCCGACGACGGGGATGCCGGCATCGACCAGCGCCCGCACCTGGGGCACGATCTCGGCGCCGCCCTCGAGCTTGACCGCCTCCGCGCCGGCGCGGACCAGCTCCACGCCGTGGCGCAGGGCGTCGGCCGGGCCGCTCTCATAGGTCCCGAAGGCGAGATCGGCGACCACCAGCGGGCGCGTCACGCTGCGGGCCACGGCGCCGGTGAAGGTGAGCATGTCCTGGTGCGTGCTCGCGGTGGTGGAGGCATGCCCCAGCACGGTGGTCCCCACCGAGTCGCCCACCAGCAGCACCTCGATCCCCGCGGACTCGAAGATCTGCGCCGAGAACTGGTCGTACGCGGTGAGCATCGTGAAGGGGCGCCCCTCGACCTTGGCCTGCTGCAGATGACGCAGTCGGATCTTCGCCGGGCCGGCGGTGGACTCAGTGCTCACAAGGCGCTCCTGGGCGGTGCACGGGATGGATGGTCAGCGGGTTCAGCCTATCCCCGTCGGCCGTGCGGCCGGCATCCGGGCCCGCGGACTCCGCCGCGCGCGCGGATGTGCCACCCTGGTGCCTGCCGCCGTCGCGGCCGTCCGGGAGGAGAGCACTTCGATGAGACACCGCATCGTGAGCGGCATGGCCGCAGGCATGGGCGTGATCGCGCTGCTGCTGGGAGGAGCGGGGTGCACCGGGGGAGACGAGGGCGGTCCCTCGGGCTCCGCGACCGCGTCCCAGGAGGCCCCCGACGGCGACGATGACACCGCTTCCCCGCAGGAGAGCACGCCCGCCCCGAGCGACGGCGGGGGCGAGCAGGACGATCCGCTCGACGACGCCGCGCTGGAGGCCGCCTCGCAGCGCTTCGTCGAGGTGCTGCGGGTTCTCGACGACAGGGACTGGGAAGCGGCCTGCACGTACGTGCTCGACCCCACCACCGGCACCGCCCCCGAGGGTGAGCGGCTCACCGACTGCGCCGAGGGGGCGCAGAGCGCCATCGCACCCCATGAGGAGCTCCTGGCGCCGGGGGTGTTCGAGGCGATCGATGCCTCGTCCGTCACGGCGAGCGACAACGGCGACGGCACGGTCTCGCTCCGCGTGCTCGACGAGGAGATCGACGTGCCGATGGTGCGAGGCGAGGACGACCTCTGGTACCTCTCGATCCCCTTCTGAACAGCACTTCCAGCGCCGCACCCGGCGCTCGTGCCGCGGGGTGGGGAGTTCTCCCCATCTGCTGCGGCGGCGCGCCGTGACACGATCTGCTCGACGGCGCCATGAGGCGCGCGGACGACCGAGTGAGGAGACGGGACGATGACGTCGATCATGCGCAGGACGGTTCGAGGCACGGCGGCGACGCTGGGGGCGCTGGCCATCGTGGCCGGTGCCGCGGCTTGCGGCGGCCTCACCGGCGGGGACGAGGAGACGGACGACAGCACGACCGTCGAGGAGGGCTCCTCCGAGGACGGTCCCGACTCCGAGGATGACGCCTCCGAGGCCGACGGCACTGCCGCCGAGGAGGGCGAGGGCGCCGCCGAGGAGGGGGCGGAGGCCGCTGAGGAGGCCGAGAGCGCCGCCGAGGAGGAGGCCGAGGACGCGAGCGACGCGGACGGCGACACCTCCGCCGAGGAGGGCGAGGACGCCGAGGCGGGATCGCTGTCCGAGGACGATCTCACCGCGGTCGGCGACCGGTTCTACGAGTTCCTCGAGGCCGCGGCACAGGCCGACGGCGACGCCGCCTGCGCGCTCGTGATGAACCCGGCCACCGATGCGCCGCTCGGCGATGCGGAGCGCGGCGCCTGCGCCCAGGGCTTCGAGGAGCGGGCCGAGGAGCAGGGCGTCGACCCCGCGATCTTCGACGTGATCGACCGCTCGATGATCGAGGGCGTGGACAACGGCGACGGGACTGCCGGCATCACCATGCTCGGCGAGGACGGCGGTTTCACCTTCGTCGAGGCCGACGACGGCCAGTGGTACATCGACGGCAACGACTTCCTCTGAGCAGCACGCCCACAGCGACAGCGCCCCGGCGCCCCGCCTCCCGCGGGGGCCGGGGCGCTGCGTCGTCGAAGGGCGGGACAGCCGCCGGGACGCCGCGGTCCTGAGGCACACTGGGCGCATGGGACATCTCCACGACGACGTCATCCGCACGGTCTCCGATCGCGATGTGCGGTTCATCCGGCTGTGGTTCTGCGACATCGCCGGGACGCTGAAGTCGATCGCGATCTCCCCCTCCGACCTCGAGACCGCGTTCACCGAGGGCATCGGCATCGACGGCTCGACGATCGAGGGCCTGACCCGCAGCTATGAGTCGGACATGATCCTGCGCCCCGATCCCGGCACCTTCGAGCTGCTGGCCTGGCGGGGAGAGACCAACGCGACCGGGCGCATGATGTGCGACGTCCTCACCCCGGACGGCGAGCCCGCCGCCTCGGACCCGCGCCGTGTGCTGCGGGAGGCGCTGGGCCGCGCCGAGGAGAAGGGCCTGGAGTTCTACACCCACCCGGAGATCGAGTTCTATCTCTTCGAGCAGCCCTACACGCAGGGCGAACCGCTGCGCCCGATCGACAACGCCGGCTACTTCGACCACGTGCATCGCGGCCAGGGCCAGGACTTCCGCCGCACCGCCATCCAGCACCTGGAGGCCATGAACATCCAGGTCGAGTTCTCCCATCACGAGAACGGCCCGGGCCAGAACGAGATCGATCTGCGGTACGCCGACGCCCTCACCACGGCGGACAACATCCTCACCCTCCGCACCGTGGTCAAGGAGGTCGCCCTGTCCATGGGGCAGGTGGCGACGTTCATGCCCAAGCCGATGATCGACCAGCCCGGCTCCGGCATGCACACACACCTCTCGCTCTTCCAGGGCGGCCGCAACGCATTCCACGAGCCGGGCGCCGAGTACGGCCTGTCGAAGACAGGACGCCAGTTCATCGCCGGCCTGCTCCGCCACGCCCCGGAGTACAGCGCGGTGACCAACCAGTGGGTGAACTCCTACAAGCGGCTCTGGGGCGCGCAGGAGGCCCCGAGCTACGTCTGCTGGGGCCACAACAACCGCTCCGCCCTGGTGCGGGTGCCGTTCCACAAGCCCACCAAGGGCACCAGCTCTCGTGTCGAGTTCCGCGGCCTGGACTCCTCCGCCAACCCGTACCTGGCCTTCTCCGTGCTGCTCGCCGCCGGGATGGCCGGGATCGAGGGCGAGTACGAGCTGCCCGAAGGCGCAGAGGACGCGGTGTGGGACCTCACCGAGCGGGAGCGCCGGGCGATGGGCATCGACCCGCTGCCCACCGACCTCTTCCGGGCGCTGGAGTCCTTCGAGGGCTCCGAGCTGATGGCCGGCACCCTCGGCGAGCAGGTCTTCGAGTTCTTCCTGCGCGACAAGCGCCAGGAATGGCAGCGCTATCGCGAACAGGTCACCGACTACGAGCTGCGCTCGACCTTCAGCCGCGTCTGAGGAGGGACCGCCGTGAGCAGTGAACCCTCGACCACCACCGGGGCTCTCGCCCGACTGGGCTTCAGCAGCACCGACCGGGTGCGCCGCTTCCTCGCCGAACCCGCGCTCGAGGGGCTCGGCGCAGGAGCGGCGAAGGCCCTGGGAGCCACCGCGGACGGCGACGACGCCGTGCTGGGGCTGCTGCGCCTGTCCGAGGCGGCCCTCGAAGCCGGCCAGACGGCGCTGTGCGAGGAGTTCCTCGCGGGCGTGGGCCGGGAGGGCGCCGGGGGCCAGAGGCTCATCACGCTGCTTGGCACCTCGGTCGCCCTGGGCGATTTCCTCGCGCGCCATCCCGAGAGGCTGACGCTGCTGCGCGAGGGGGACGACGACCTGTCCGTGCCCCCGAAGGAGGTGCGGCGCATGATGCTCGAGAGCGTCGGCGCCGATCCGGAGGCGGAGGTGCCCGTCGCCGCCGAGGGAGGGCGGGAGGTGCGCGATGCGCTGCGCGTCGCCTACCACGCACGGCTCACCCAGATCGCGGCGGCGGACGTCTGCGCCGGGGACCCGACGCTCCTCCAGCCGCGCGTCTCCGCGGCCATCAGCGATCTGGCCGACGCGGCGCTCGAGGCGGCCTCCGCCATCGCCCGCGCGACCGTCGAGGGGCACGAGAAGGTGCGCTGGGCGGTGATCGCCCTGGGCAAGACCGGTGCACGCGAGCTCAACTACATCTCCGACGTCGACGTCATGCACGTCGTCGCCCCGGCCTCACCGAACCGTGCCGCCGAGGAACCCGGCACCGCCGCGGAGCACACGGCCGAGGCGGAGGGCCTCTGCGACGCCGAGTGCGAGGAGGAGGTGCTCGCGATCGGTGCCGCCCTCGCCCGCGAGCTCGCCCGCGCCTGTTCGGAACGCACCGGCGAGGGCTCGCTGTGGCAGGTGGACGCCAACCTCCGCCCCGAGGGCAAGGACGGCCCGCTGGTGCGGACCCTGGGCTCCTACCGCCGCTACTACACCGAATGGGCGAAGTCCTGGGAGTTCCAGGCCCTGCTCAAGGCGCGCGCCGCCGCCGGCGATCGCGTGCTGGGCCGCGGCTTCGAGACGATGGTCGAGCCCTGGGTGTGGCAGGCCTCCACGCGGGAGGGCTTCGTCGAGGACGCCCGGGCGATGCGGCGCCGCGTGGTCGCGCACATCCCGCGCGCCGAGGTGGAGCGCAACCTCAAGCTCGGCCCCGGCGGCCTGCGGGACGTCGAGTTCACCGTCCAGCTGCTGCAGATGGTGCACGGCCGCGCCGACGAGGTCGTGCAGGGCCGCTCCACCCTCGACGCCCTCGCGCGCCTCGGCGAGGGCGGGTACATCTCCCGCGGCCACGTCGTGGAGATGGACGAGGCCTACCGCTTCCTGCGCTGCGTCGAGCACCGCCTGCAGCTGCACCGGCTGCGACGCACCCAGGTGCTGCCCACCGCCGGCTCGGACCTGCGCCGGCTCGCGCGCAGCCTGGGCCTGTCCACCGACGGGTTCCACCAGCGCTACCAGCGCACCCGCCGCCGGGTGCGGCAGCTGCACGAGGAGATCTTCTACCGCCCGCTGCTGCTGACCGCCTCCCGGCTCAGCGACGGCGAGATCCGCCTCAGCGAGGAGGACGCCGCCGCCCGCCTGGCCGCGATCGGCTACCGCGACCCCGCCCGCGCCCTCAGCCACATCTCCGCCCTCACCGACGGCATCTCGCGCCGTGCCAAGATCCAGCGCCAGCTGCTGCCGGCCATGCTCGAGTGGTTCGCCGACGGCGTCGATCCGGACCTGGGCCTGCTCGGTTTCCGGCGCCTCTCCGACACGATCGGCTCCGCGCACTGGTACCTGGGGCTGCTGCGCGACTCGGGGCTGGCGGCGAAGCGGCTCACCCGCGTGCTCGCCTCCGGGCGCTACGTCGGCGAGCAGCTCGAGCAGATCCCCGAGGGCGTGCGCTGGCTCGCGCGCGATGCACAGCTGCGCCCGCTCTCCCGCGGCGTGCTCGGCCGGGAGTTCCTCGCCGTCATCTCCCGCGTCGACGACGCGGACGTCGCCCGTGACGTGCTGCGCCGCAGCCGCAACCGCGAGCTGCTGCGCATCGCCCTCGCACACCTGACCGGGCTCGCGGACCCGGTGGAGGTCGCCCGCGCCCTCACCGACCTCGCCGAGGCCGTGCTCGAGGCGGGCATGCTCGTCGCCCTCCACGTCGTGGCCCGCGAACGACGCGCGGTGGGCGAAGACGCCGAGACGCTCGACAGCGCCCCGGAGGTGGATGTCGAGACCGCGCTGCGGCTGCGGGAGACCCGCTCCGACCCGGCGCGCGCCCTCGGCATCGAGATGGCAATCATCGCGCTGGGCAGCTTCGGGGCGCGCGAGATGGGCTACTCCTCCGACGCGGACGTGCAGTTCGTGGTGGTCGACCGCGGCGCCGGGAAGGACGCGGTCGAGATCGCGATCGCGGTCGCCACCCAGACCCAGCGCATCCTCAATGCGCCCACCGCCCGCTCGGACATGCGGGTCAGCGCCGATCTGCGCCCCGAGGGCCGGATGGGCCCGCTCGCCCGCAGCCTCGAGTCCTGGAGCGACTACTACCGGCGCGATGCGGAGACCTGGGAGAAGCAGGCCCTGCTGCGGGCGCGGGTGGTGGTGGCCTCGGAGGCGGTCGCCGAGCAGCTGCACGACGAGATGGACCTCCACCGCTATCCCGTCGGCGGGCTCACGGACACCGCCCGGCGCGAGATCACCCGGATGAAGGCCCGGGTGGAGTCCGAGCGGCTGCCGCGCAACGCGGATCCCTCGCGCCACGTGAAGCTGGGGCGCGGCGGGATGTCCGATGTGGAGTGGACGGCCCAGCTGCTCGCCCTCGAGCACGGCCACGAGATCGAGGGCCTGCGCACGCCCCGCACCTTGCAGCAGCTCGAGGCGGCGGCGGAGCACGAGCTGCTCCCGGTGCGCGACGTCCACGAGCTCGATGAGGCCTGGACGCTCGCCTGGCAGGTGCGGCGCGGACTGTTCCTGTGGAAGGGGCGCGAGGGGGACGTGCTGCCCACGGATCGCTATGACCTGCGTGCGCTCGCGCTGCTCATCGACGGGGACGACGGCTCGGCCGCGGAGCTCGAGGAGCGGTACCTGCGCGTGACCCGCCGGGCGCGCAGCATCGCCGAGGAGATCATCTTCGGCCCCGCGGAGTGACCGCATCGGCACACCGGCCGCCCTGCGCAGTGTGATCCGGCAGGGCGCCCCGGCGCGTCCCGCCCACGGCTCGTGCCGCCCGGCCGGTGCGGGGCGTACGGTGTTCGTCGATCGACGTCGTCCCCACGACTCCCGCCACTCAGAGGACCCATGACCACGCCCTCCCTCAGCGCCGATACGCCGCGCGGCCGCATGTACCGTCTCGAGCCCGACGGGCCGCTGATGTATCCCTCGATCACGACGGTCGCCGGGATGCGGGCGAAGGACTTCCTCCAGGGCTGGTACGCCACGATGGCCTCGAAGCGCGCCCTGGAGATGTACGCCTGGCTGGACCGCAACCCCGCGCGCGCCGCCGCCGAGATCTCCCGCGTGACCCGCGATCGCTGGGGCACGCAGAAGCGGATCGCCGCGGCCGCTCCGGAGTACACGCGCACCGCCGCGGACTTCGGCACGCTCGTGCACGCCGTGTGCGAGGAGTGGGGGACCAGCGGCACCCGGCCCGACGCCGCGCAGATCGGAGCGATCGCCGAGCAGATGCGCACCGAGCAGGGCGCCTTCGCCGCAGAGCGCGATCCGCGCGCCCTGATCTCCCGCGCGGAGGTGCGCCTGGATGGCTACGCCCGCTTCCTCGACGACTTCCAGCCGGAGTTCCTCGAGGTCGAGCAGACGGTCGTGAACCACACCGTCGGCTACGCGGGCACCACCGACGCGATCGTGAAGATCGGCAACACGGTGCTCAGCGCCGACATCAAGACGTCGAAGAAGGTGCGCGGGGACTACGCGCTGCAGGGCGTGGCCGTGTGCCGCGCCGAGCTGCTGCTGGACGAGGACGGCGGCACCCGCGAGATGCCCGACCTCACCGGCGCCTTCGTCATCCACCTGCCGGAGGCCGGCGGGTACCAGGCGGTGCCGCTGCGCACCGGAGACGCGGAGTTCGAGGTGTTCCGCTCGCTGCGCGCGGCATGGTCCTTCGAACCCGACGACTGCGCGCTCGAACCCGCACAGGACCCGAAGGACCTGCTGCTCTCGCTGCTGCGCAGCAAGGGCGGGATCGACGCCCTGAGCTGAGCCGCCCTCAGCCCAGCTGGGACGAGCTGGGACGAGCTGAGCTGCGCCGAGCGGTTCGGCGCGACCCCTTGCGCTCCCGTTGAACAGGTGTATAGCCTGTTGAACACGCGTTCAGCCCGCTGTGCGCACCGTTCACGTCAGGAGCGCCATGGAGCCGACCCCTCCCGCCGATGAGCGGATCCTCCGTGCCGCGCTGCAGCGCTTCGCCGTGGAGGGTCTGCGGGCCCCGCTGCGCGCCGTCGCCCAGGACGCCGGCGTCAGCGCGGGCCTGATCATCCACCACTACGGCTCCCGGGAGAAGCTGCTCGAGGCCTGCGACAGGCGGGCGCTGCAGATCACCCGGGAGAACAAGCGAGAGGTGCTCACCGGCGGCTCTGCCGCGATGCTCGCCCAGCTCGCCGAGATCGCCCGCTTCGCCCCCGTCGTCGGGTACGTGCTGCGCCGGCTGCAGGCGGGCGGGCCGCTGGCGCAGCAGCTCGTGGGCGATTTCGTCGCCGACGCCCTCGTCTACCTCGCCGAGGGAGAGGCGGCCGGCCTGATCAGCACCAGCCGGGACCCCGAGGCCAGGGCCCGGGTGCTCACGGAGATGGCGCTCGGCGCGCTGGTGCTCCAGATGCCCTCCCAGCGCGACCGGCTCGACCTCGTCGGCCTGCCCACGTGGCTGCGCTCCTTCACCGACTCCCTCGTCGCCCCGGTGCTCGAGCTCTACACCACCCCGCTGCTCACCGACGCCTCCCTGCTCGACGCCTATCTCGCCGCGGCACCGCCCGGCGACGCCACCGCACCGAAGGATGGGACCCCCTCATGACCCGCACCGACCCCACCGCCGCCGGCGCGATCGATGCCGCCGTCGTGGTCCGCGACCTCACCAAGCACTTCGGCTCCACCCGCGCCCTGGACGGCTTCGACCTCACCGTCCCGCGCGGCCAGGTGACAGGGTTCCTGGGCCCCAACGGCGCGGGAAAGTCCACCACCATCCGCATCCTGCTGGGCCTGCTGCGGGCCAGCGCTGGTCAGGCCGAGGTGCTCGGCATGGACCCGTGGCGACGCGCGGTCGAGATCCACCACCGCCTCGCCTACGTCCCCGGGGACACCACCCTGTGGCCGCAGCTCACCGGCGGCGAGGCGATCGACGTGCTCACCCGCGGCGAGAAGGGCACCGCCCACCGGCGCCGACGCGACGAGCTCATCGAACGGTTCGAGCTCGACCCCACCAAGCGCTCCCGCACCTACTCCAAGGGCAATCGCCAGAAGGTCTCCCTCATCGCCGCGCTCTCGCGCGACGTGGAGCTGTACATCATGGACGAACCCACCTCGGGCCTGGATCCGCTGATGGAGGCGATCTTCACCGACGAGGTCAGCCGGCTGCGCGCCGCAGGCCGCACCGTGCTGCTCTCGAGCCACATCCTCGCCGAGGTCGAGAAGCTCTGCGACACCGTGACGATCATCCGCGCCGGGAAGGACGTCGAATCCGGCACCCTCGCCCAGCTGCGCCATCTCACCCGGTCCGCCGTCGCCGCGACCACCAGCGCGGACACGACGCGCCTGGCCGCTCTCGACGGCGTCCATCACCTCGAGACCGACGGCGAGCGCCTCCGCTTCGACGTCGACGACGCCGCGGTCCACGAGATCCTGCCCGAGCTCGCCCGCATGCACGCCACCGGGCTGACGATCACCCCGCCCTCGCTCGAGGAGCTCTTCCTGCGCCACTACGGCGACGACCTCTCGGAGGCCGACACCTCGACGGCCGACACCTCGACGGCCGGCGCCTCGACTGCCGGCGCCTCGAGCACCGGCGCCACCGCGGAGCAGTCATGAGCACCGCCCCCACCACTCGAGCCCACCCCTCAGACGCCCCCACCCATCGCCGTGACGTCGGCCCCGCCTCCGCGCTGACCGGGCTGACCTCCCTGATCCGGCTCTACGGGCGCCTCTCCCGCCGCCAGATCATCCTGTGGACCGTGGCGATGCTCGTGCTCGTGCCCGCCTCGATCCTCGCCATGGAGGAGGCGTACCCCGATCAGGAGACGCTCGACGCCCGGGCGATGTTGCTGGACAACCCCTCCGCCGTGATGATGACCGGCCCGTTCTTCGCCACGGACCGCTACACCTTCTGGGCGATGGTCGCCAACGAGCTGCTGCTGTACATCCTCCTCGCCGCCGCCATCATGAGCGTGCTGGTGACCATCCGGCACACCCGTGGCGAGGAGGAGGCCGGGCGCCTGGAGATGACCCGCGCGCTGCCCACCGGCCGGCTCGCCCCGCCCGCCGCCGCGCTAGTGATCGTGACGATCGCGAACCTCGCCGTCGGCGCGGCGGTCAGCGCCGGCGCCCTCATGACGGGGGGAGGGGCGGCCGATTCTCTCGCCCTGGGAGCGGCGACCGCCCTGACGGGTCTCGTCTTCGCCGCGGCCGCGATGGTCACCGCGCAGCTCACCGAGCACGCGGGCACCGCCTCCGGCGCGGCGCTCGGCCTGCTCGCGCTGGCGTTCATGGTGCGCGGCGTCGGCGACGTGATGGAGCGGCAGGGATCCTGGCTGTCGTGGCTGTCCCCGCTGGCCTGGGCGCAGCAGAGCCGCGTCTACGTGGACCTGCGCTGGTGGCCGCTGCTGGTGAGCCTGGTCGCGGCCCTCCTCCTGCTGCTCCTCGCCGGTGCGCTGTCGCGGCGGCGCGACGTGGGCGCGGGGCTGTGGGCGGCCTCGGCCGGGCGGCCGCAGGCGTCGGCCGTGCTGCAAGCCCCCGGCGGGCTGGCGCGCCGCCTGCTCACCCCGACGCTCACCGCCTGGGGCATCGGGCTGTTCCTGTTCGCGCTCGCCTTCGGGGCGCTCGCCTCCTCCCTCACGGACGTCATGGAGGAGCTGCCGACGATCGGCGAGTGGGCACCGATCTCGATGGACGATCTCACCGGCTCGTTCTCTGCCTTCGTGATGCGGATGCTGTCCGTCGGGCCGGTGGCCCTGCTGGTCTCCGGCGTGCTCCGCCTGCGCACCGAGGAGGTCGCAGGGCGCCTGGCCGGAGTGGTGCTGGCAGGCACCTCCCGCCTCGCCCTCGCCGCGCTCTGGTACCTCGTGGTGCTCGTGGAGATCACGCTGATGCAGGTGCTGCTCGGCGCGGGAGTGGGCCTCGGGGTGTGGTCCGCGACCGACGAGACGGCCTGGATCGGGGACATGACCCTCGCGGCGCTCGCGCACCTGCCGGCGATCGCCCTGTACGGCGCGGTCGCGCTGCTGCTGCACGGGCTGAGCGCACGCCTCGCGGGGCTGGCCTGGCTGCTCGTGGTCTACACGGCGCTGGTCACCTTCCTCGGCGACCTGCTGGGCCTGCCCGACTGGGCGGTCGGCCTCTCCCCGCTGGAGCACGTGGCGCTGTACCCCTCCGAGGAGGTCGACGCGGTGCCGCTGCTGTTGATGGGCGGCCTCGCCCTCGCGCTCGCGGGCGCGGGGCTCGCCGCGCTGCGGCACCGCGACCTCGTGGCGGGCTAGCGGTCCGGGCTCAGAACGGGCCGATCCTCACCACTGCCCCCTCGAGATCCTCATCCCAGGGGATCTGGCAGGTCAGCCGGGAGGTGGGCTCGCGCTCCGCCTCGGTGAGGCTGTCCAGCACGTCCGCCTCGTCCTCATCGATCTCCCCGGCGGTCTCGAAGGAGATCTCGTCGAGATACGAATGGCAGGTGGAGCACGAGGCGTTGCCGCCGCAGGTGGCGAGGATCGGATAGCTGTTGCGGACGAGGCACTCCATGAGGGACTCGTCGTCCTCCCACTCCACGTCCGGGGTCCGGACTCCCTCGCGGTCGATGACGGTGATCTGGATGCTGCTCATGCCCTCATTCCACACCCCGAGAGCCGATCCTGCCAATCCTGTCCGCCGTGTGCGCCTCGGGCGACGGGAAGGACCCCCGACCGTGCCGGTGCAGGTCGGGGGCCCTTCCGTGACATGCTGAGCTCGGGGGTTCAGATGTCGTAGTAGAGCTCGAACTCGTGCGGGTGCGGGCGGAAGCGGAACGGATCGATCTCCGTGGTGCGCTTGAGCTCGATCCACGTCGCGATCAGATCCTCGGGGAACACATCGCCCTCGGTGAGGTAGTCGTGATCCGCCTCCAGCGCGTCCAGCGCCGCACCGAGCGACTCCGGCAGCTGGCGGATCTGTGCGTGCTCCTCCGGCGGCAGCTCATAGAGGTCCTTGTCGATCGGCTCCGGCGGCTCGATGCGGTTGCGGATGCCGTCGATGCCGGCCATCAGCTGCGCGGCGAAGGCGAGGTACGGGTTCGCCGAGGGGTCCGGGGCGCGGAACTCGACGCGCTTGGCCTTGGGGGAGGAGCCGGTGACGGGGATGCGGATCGCGGCGGAGCGGTTGCGGGCCGAGTAGACCATGTTCACCGGCGCCTCGAAGCCCGGCACGAGGCGCTTGAAGGAGTTCACCGTCGGGTTGGTGAACGCCGTCAGCGAGGGGGAGTGCTCGATGATGCCGCCGATGTACCAGCGCGCGATGTCGGACAGACCGCCGTAGCCGCGCTCGTCGTAGAACAGCGGCTCGCCGTCCTTCCACAGCGACTGGTGGGTGTGCATGCCGGAGCCGTTGTCGCCGAACAGCGGCTTGGGCATGAAGGTCGCGGTCTTGCCCGCGTCCCACACGGTGTTCTTCACGACGTACTTGAACTTCATGACGTCGTCCGCGGCCTGCAGGAGCGTGTTGAAGCGGTAGTTGATCTCCTGCTGCCCGGCGGTGCCGACCTCGTGATGGGCGCGCTCGATCTGCAGGCCGGTCTCCTCGAGCACGGCGCAGATCTCATCGCGCAGATCCGCCATCTGGTCGTTCGGCGGCACCGGGAAGTAGCCGCCCTTGAGCCGGGTCTTGTAGCCCTGGTTGCCGCCGAACTCGGACTCGTCCCGGTCGGTGTTCCACACCGCCTCGTCCGAGTCGATGCTGTAGAAGCCGGAGTTCACGGTGGTCTTGAAGCGCACGTCGTCGAAGATGTAGAACTCCGCCTCGGCGGCGAAGATCGCGGTATCCGCGATGCCGGTCGACTTCAGGTACTCCTCCGCCTTGGAGGCCACGGTGCGCGGATCCCGGGAGTAGGGCTCATCCGTGAACGGATCCACGATCGAGAAGTTCATGATGAGCGTCTTGCGCTCGCGGAACGGATCGAGATACGCCGTCTCGAGATCCGGGTTCAGCTTCATGTCGGATTCGTGGATGGCCTGGAACCCGCGGATCGAGGAGCCGTCGAACAGCTGGCCGGTCGCGATCGCCTCCTCGTCGAAGGTGCTCGCGGGGATGTTGAAGTGCTGCATCACGCCGGGAAGATCGCAGAACCGGATGTCGATGAACTCGACGCCCTCCTCCTCGATGTACTTCACGACCTCGCTGGGACTGTTGAACACATCTCCTCCATCCGCGCCGTGCGGCGCGTGTTGTGCTGTGGACCCCGAGGGGCTTGGCGAGCTCCGGCGACCCGCGAGGGCCCGAACTCGGGTGCACCCAGTTTAAGCGCTGTGGTGCGCGGCACCCTGCGCATCCCACCTGTCGTCCAGGTGCGCGAACTATCGTCAGCTGCGTGATCGATCGCAAGGACCTCGGCTCCTGGATGGACGGCGCCCCGAACGAGGAGGGCTACGTCAAGGGCTCCTCCCTCGGCCTGCCCGCCGACGGGCCCGGTGCCGTCGCCCCCTTCTGGCGGCGCCCGCTGTCGCTCCTGCTGGACTGGGGCCTGTGCATGCTCGTCTCCGCACTCGTGTTCTCCGGCGATCCGCTGGCGAACCTGGTGCTCTTCGTGGCGGTGAACCTGCTGTTCCTGAGCCTCTTCGGTGCCACCCCGGGCCAATTCGTGCTGCGTGTGCGCGTGCTGCCCGTCTCGGGACGCTCACCGATGATCCTGCGGGCGGCCGTGCGCACGGTGCTGATGCTCCTGCTGCTGCCCGCCGTGGTGTGGAACCGCGACGCCCAGCCGCTGCACGACGTCGTCGCCGGCACCGCCGTCGTCACCCTCTGACACGCTCCGACCCGCGGCTCCCGCTCGGCGTCCCCGCAGCGGTTCGCGCCGGCGTCCCGCCCGTCACGCGCCGACGTCACCGGTTCCCGGGAGCCCGCCGACTGCGACCGACGCCACACCTCCTCCCTTCCGGGCCGCGCCGATGCGGCGCAAGGTGCGCCGGGGCGGCATGTTCGAGTGTCGGAGTCAGAAAGCCCCCTCCTGCTGCAGCAGAAGGGGGCTGGTTCTCCGGGGCGGCGGCGGCCGGGGTCAGCGGCCGCGCATCGCCTTGCGGTTCGGGCGGGCGCGCATCGGGTCGACGCCCTTGGGGATCGACTGGCGCAGCGAGCGCCGCAGCGCGTTCAGACGCTTCGTCACCTGGGCGGCCTCATCCTTGGTCAGCTGCTTCTTCATCCGCTGCATGTAGGTGGGCAGCTTGTGCAGCGGGACCTCGCCGTCGCCGTCGCCCACCACGATCTGATGCACCGGGACGTTGTCGTGCTGGAGCACGCGCCGGATGCTGCGCCGCTCCTTCTCGAGCAGCTTCATCGAGATGGAGGAGGAATCTTCCGCGACCACAGCGATGCCCGCCCGGCCGGAGGCGCGGAAGAGCATCTTCTGGCTGCGCGGATCGATCTGGACCGGCTCCTCGTCGACGTTCCAGCCACGACGGATCGACTGCATCGCCGCCAGCGCCGCGCCGGGCTGGCCCTTGATGCGGCCGAAAGCGGCGCGCTCCGCCTTGCGCGCCAGGATCAGCATCGCGATGAGCACGCCGATGGCGAGGCCCATGAAGATGCCGTACCAGGGGCTGTCGAAGATCAGCAGGGTCAGCAGCACGCCCACGACGATGGAGCCGGCCAGCGCCGCCAGCATCAGCGGCAGGGTGCTGCGGTCCACCTCCTGGGTGTACTTGAACACCTCGATGATCTGCTTGAGGCGGCCGGGCTTCTTGGTGCCGTCGGCGTTCTTCTTCTTGGAGCCCTTCTCGGGCTTGGTCTCGGACGTGCGAGCCATGGGCAGTGGGTCCTCTCGGGGCCGGGCGGGCGTCAGCTCGCCGCAGCCTGCTGGGTGCGGGCGACGACGCTCGCAGCTTCCTGACGGGCGGGCTGGTTCGAATCGAGATGGAGGAGGTTCTCCGGGATCTCGCGGCCGAGCTTCCGCATCGCCTGCGCCCAGAGCTTGCCGGCGCGGTAGGAGGAGCGGACCATCGGCCCGGCCATCACCGCGAGGAAGCCGATCTCCTCGGCGGCGTGGGACAGTGCGACGAACTGCTGCGGCTTGACCCAGCGATCGATCGGGTGATGCAGCTTCGAGGGCCGCATGTACTGGGTGATGGTGATGATGTCGCAGCCGGCCTCGTGCAGCCGCTCGAGCGATTCGAGGATCTCGTCGTCGGTCTCACCCATGCCGAGGATGAGGTTCGACTTGGTGATCATCCCGGCGTCCTTGCCCATCGAGATCACGTCGAGGGAGCGCTCGTAGCGGAAGGCGGGACGGATCTGCTTGAAGATCCGCGGAACCGTCTCGAGGTTGTGGGCGAACACCTCGGGCTTCGCCTCGAACACCTGCTTGAGGTGCTGGCCGTTGCCCTTGATGTCGTCGATGAGCAGCTCGACCCCCGTCCCGGGGTTCATCGCGTGGATCTGCTCGCAGGTGCGGGCGAACAGACCGGCGGCGCCGTCCTCGAGGTCGTCGCGGGCCACGCCCGTGATCGTCGAGTAGCGCAGGCCCATCTCCTTGACGGACTGCGCGACCTTGAACGGCTCCATCGGATCGACGGCCATCGGCTTGCCGGTGGCGATGTTGCAGAAGTCGCAGCGGCGTGTGCAGGTGTCGCCACCGATGAGGAAGGTCGCCTCGCGATCCTCCCAGCATTCGAAGATGTTCGGGCAGCCGGCTTCCTCGCACACCGTGTGGAGGCCCTGGCCGTGCACGCGCTTCTTCATCGCGGTGTATTCCGGGCCCATGACCGCGCGGGTCTTGATCCATTCCGGCTTGCGTTCGATCGGGACCTCGGCATTGCGTGCCTCGACGCGCAGCAGGCGCCGGCCTTCGGGGGCGAGTGTCACCCTGATGCCTCCTCATCTCGACGTTCCATGGAGTCTATCGACCCGGGCTCTTCCTGCGGCATGTCACACCGGCCGGGGCGAGGTGCGGTGCGCCACCAGCTCTGTCATCGCCTCGGCGGCGATGTCGACGACGTCCGCCACGGCGATGCGCCGGCCGGCCTCCCTGCTCAGGCTCGTCACCCCGGCGTCGTCGATCCCGCAGGGGATGACGTTCTGGGCCCAGGAGAGATCGTTCGCGCAGTTCAGCGCGAAGCCGTGCATGGTCGCGCGCTTGGACACGCGCATGCCGATGGCGCACACCTTGCGCGCCTCCTCGCCCTCCGGCGCGACCCAGACGCCGCTGCGCCCCTCGACGGGCACGGTCTCGACGCCGACGGCGGCGCACACCTGGATCAGGGTGCGTTCGACGGCGCGGACGAAGCCGACCACGTCGATCGGGATCGGGAGCTTCACCAGCGGGTATCCGACCAGCTGCTGCGGGCCGTGCCAGGTGAGCTTCCCGCCGCGGTCGATGTCGACCACGTCGGCGCCGTCCCGGGGCCGCTCATGCTCCTCGGTGAGCTTCCCGGCGGTGTACACCGGCTGGTGCTCGAGCAGGAGGAGCGTGTCCGGACGGTCGCCGGCGACCACCTCGGCGTGGAGCTCGCGCTGCAGCGCCCAGGCGGCCCGGTACTCGACGGGGCCCGGAGGCAGGCCGAACTCCTCGTGCCGGTCTCCACCGGGCAGGGGGTCGCTGAATCCGAGGCGAATCACGTCGAGCACCAGCCCAGGCTACTCCCGCCCCGACCTGCGCGTTGTGGATGACCACGGGGGAGCGGGCGCCGGGTGCGGTTCACTGCGGGCATGGAGGAGATGGACGACGATCAGTTCTCTCACGGTGGGCTGCTGCCGCCGCGTGCGGCGCGGCATGCTCGCCCCTCCTCCCCGGTGCGTGAGGAGGCGGGGCCGCGGCGCGTCGAGGGGGAGCGCGAGGTGCAGCTGATGGGGTCGCCGGAACGCCCCGCCGCAGTCCTCCTGCGGGCGCTGGGCCCGCAGGAAGCGATGCGGATCCGGGACGAGCTGCAGCTGCTGGCCGCGCTCGAGGTCGCGGGGGTGAGCGCGGCGCCCGCGGTGCTCGAGATCGAAGACGACGGGTATGTGCGGGAGACCGGGCCGACGCTGGACCGTCACGCGGGGCGCCGTGCCGCGGTGTCCGGCCCGCCGCCGACGGCCGAGCGTCTCGCCCTCGCCCGTGCGCGGGAGGCGCTGGATGCGCTGATCGACGCGCTCCATGAGCGGGGCTGGGTGCTCGGCGCCCCA
Source organism: Brachybacterium faecium DSM 4810 (assembly GCA_000023405.1). Taxonomy (NCBI): domain Bacteria; kingdom Bacillati; phylum Actinomycetota; class Actinomycetes; order Micrococcales; family Dermabacteraceae; genus Brachybacterium; species Brachybacterium faecium. The sequence goes on along the minus strand of CP001643.1, from coordinate 1,851,574 downwards.
CCGGGTGGTGGGCTCGGTGCGCGCGCCGACGGCACGGTGATGGTGATCGACCTGCGGGGGCTGCGCCGGGAGGAGGGCCTCGGCCCGCGCAGTGCGGACCGCCGCTGGGTCGACTCGGTGCTGCAGGACGGCGATCGCACTCTGCGGCGCCGGGTGCACCTCGCACCGAACTCGCAGGAGGCGCAGCTCGACCTCACAGGCGGGATCGCCGCGGCTCAGCCCGCTCAGCCCGGCGAGGAGCTCGCCCCGCTCACGGGCGCGGAGGGGCGCCCCTCTTCGTTGCCCGCTCCGCGGCGGGTGCGGCGACGCGGCAGGGGAGCCGCTGCGTCGGAGGGCGAACAGGAGCCGAACACGCCGGAGCCGGCGCAGGCCGTGGGCCACGCGGCCGATCAGCAGACACGTACGGCGGTGCTCCTCGGTGTGCTGCGCCGTGCCATCGCGTCGCTGCTGTCCGCGGTGCGCGAGGTGCTGGAGCAGCGCCGCCTGCGGCGCACCGCCGTGCTCAGCGGGCTTGCAGTGCTCGCGGGCGGGAGCGCGTTGGTGCTCGGGGCCTGGTGGGCGGGGGAGCGGAGCAGCCCCGACGCAGAGGAGGCACCGCCTTCCGCCGTGGCGCTCGAGGCCGTCGACGGGGACGCGCCGGCGCCGACGATCGACGACCCATGGATGCTGGCCGCCGAGCTCGCTGGGGCGCGGCACGCCTACGTCACCGGGGCGTCCAGCGTGCCCGTCTCCGCCGCGGGCAGCGATGCCCTCGCCGAGGACGACCGCGTCCGCGACGCCTATGAGGGAGTCACCGTGCGGGGCGGGGGTCCGGTGGTGCACTCGGCCGAGAGGGCGGAGCAGCCGACGCCTGAGGGCCGGGCCGTGCTGCACGTGGTCACCTCCACCAAGGAGCACGAGATCGAGGCGGCGGATGGCGAGGTCACGACCGTGCCCGCGAGCGACCCGGTGCGTGTGCGGCTCACGCTGGAATGGGACGGCGCCGCATGGACGATCCTCGGCGCCGAGGTGGAGGGCCCGGCAGGCGGCGCGGCCTGAGCCTCCGCTCGACAGCGACGGCGAGCTCAGCGGCTCGAGGCCGGGTGGACGGCGAAGGGCCCCGACACCCTCAGGTGCCGGGGCCCTGCCGCGACGGTCAGCGCGGACCGCCCTGGCGTCGCTGCACGAGCTGCGAGCTCAGCGGCTCACAGGCCGAGCTCGCCCTCGAAGGCGCCCTCCTCGAGCCGCTTCTTCATGAAGGTGAGGAAGCGGGCGGCGTCGCCGCCGTCGACCATGCGGTGGTCGTAGGAGAGGAACAGGTACATCATCGAGCGGATGGCGATGGTGTCGTCACCCTCGGCGTTCTGCACGACGGCCGGACGCTTCGTGATGGTGCCGGTGCCGAGGATGCCGACCTGCGGGGCCGGCACGATCGGGGTGTCCCACAGCGCACCGCCCGAGCCGGTGTTCGTGATCGTGAACGTGGCGCCGGCCAGATCGTCGGGCACGAGCTTGTTGCCCTTGGCCCGCGAGCCGAGATCGCCGATCTGACGGGCGAGACCCGCCAGGTTCAGATCGCCGGCGTTCTTGATGACCGGGACCACGAGGCCGCGCTCGGTGTCCGCCGCCATGCCGATGTTCTCGGAGCCGTGGTAGACGATCTTGTCGCCGTCGATGGTCGAGTTCAGCTGCGGGTAGGTCTTCAGACCCTCGATCGCGGCCATCATCAGGAACGGCAGGTAGGTGAGCTTCGCACCCTCGCGGGCGGCGAAGTCGTCCTTGGCGCGGGCACGCAGCTTGGCGATCCGCGTGAGGTCCACCTCGACGGCCGTGGTCAGCTGGGCCATCTCGTGGAGCGACTCCATCATCCGCTGGCCGATGACCTTGCGGATGCGCGGCATCTTCTCCTCGGTGCCGCGCTTCGAGGAGACCTCGACCTTCGGCGCCGCCGGAGCCGCAGCAGCGGCCGGGGCGGAGGAGGCAGGAGCCGCGGCAGCGGACTTCTGCGCGTCGATCGCCTGCTGGACGTCCTGCTTGCGGATGCGACCGCCCAGGCCGGAGCCCTTGACGGTGGAGAGGTCCACGCCGGCCTCATTGGCCATCTTCCGCACCAGCGGGGTGACGTAGCCGGAGGACTCGGCGCCGGAGACGGCGTCGGCGGCCTTCGGCGCGGCGGCCGGGGCGGAGGGCTCCTGGGCCTTCTGCTCGGCGGCCTTCGGCGCCTCGGTCGTCTCCTCGGCGGGCTTCTCCTCCGCCTTCGGCGCCTCGGCCTGCTTCTCCTCGGCCTTCGGGGCCTCCTTCGCAGGAGCCTCCTCGGCCTTCGGCGCCGGCGCGGAGGGCTCCTCGGCGGGAGCGGACGCGGCCTCGCCCGAACCGATCACGGCCAGGACGGAGCCGACCTCGGCGTCCTCGTCCTCCGGGACGCGGATCTCGAGCAGGGTGCCTGCGACGGGCGAGGGGATCTCGGTGTCGACCTTGTCGGTCGAGACCTCGAGCAGCGGCTCGTCCACCTCGACGCTGTCGCCGACCTCCTTGAGCCACCGGGTGACGGTGCCCTCGGTGACGGACTCGCCCAGCGCGGGCATGGTGACGTCCTCGCCGGAGGCGGCGCCGCCGGGCTCGCCGGAGGAGGCGGAGCTCTCGCCCTCGGCGGGCTTCTCCGACTCGCCGGCCGGGGCCTCGTCGTCGGTGGACGGGGCGACGGTGTCGTCGGAGGCGAGGTCCTCGCTCTCGGCGGGAGCCTCCTCCTGGGAGGTCTCCTCGGCACCGGAATCCCCGGAATCGGAGCTCTCGGAGCCGGAGCCGTCGCCGATGACGACGAGATCGGCGCCGACCTCGGCGTCGTCGTCCTCCTCGACCAGGATCTCCTCGATGGTGCCCGCGATGGGCGAGGGGATCTCGGTGTCGACCTTGTCGGTCGAGACCTCGAGCAGCGGCTCGTCCACCTCGACGGTGTCGCCGACGGACTTCAGCCAGCGGGTGACGGTGCCCTCGGTGACGGATTCGCCGAGTGCCGGCATCTTCACGGTTTCAGACATGGGGTTCTCCTCCTGGGAAAGCTCAGGCGTGGGCGTGCAGCGGCTTGCCGGCGAGCGCGAGTGCGGCCTCGCCCAGCGCCTCGTGCTGCGAGGGATGGCCGTGGATGAGGGAGGCGACGTCCTCGGGGTAGGCCTCCCAGTTGACGATGAGCAGCGCCTCGCCCATCAGCTCCGAGGTGCGCGTGCCGATCATGTGGACGCCGATGATCGGGCCGTCCTTCTCGCGGACCAGCTTGATGAAGCCGGTGGTGCCGAGGATCTGGGACTTGCCGTTGCCGCCCAGGTTGTACTCGTACACCTCGACCGCGTCGGCGCCCAGCTGCTCCTTGGCCTGCTTCTCGGACAGCCCCACGGAGCCGAGCTCGGGCTCGCAGTAGGTGATGCGCTCGATGCCGGACTCGACGATCGGGGCGGGGTTCAGGCCCGCGATCCGCTCGGCGACGAAGATGCCCTGCGCGAAACCGCGGTGGGCGAGCTGGAGGCCGGGGACGATGTCGCCGACGGCGTAGATGCCCGGCACGCTGGTCTCCAGGGTCTCCGCCTCCGCGAGCACGAAGCCGCGGTCCATCTCGATGCCCTGCTCCTCGTAGCCGAGGCCGGTGGTGTTCGGGCCGCGGCCGACGGCGACCAGCAGGTAGTCGCCCTCGAAGACCTTGCCGTCGGCGAGGGTGACCTTGACGCCGTCCTCGGTCTGCTCGGCCTTCTCGGTGAACACGCCGAGGGAGAACGCGATGCCGCGCTTCTTGTAGGCGCGCTCGAGCGCCTTGGAGAGCGCCTCGTCCTCATTGGCGACCAGGTGGGGCAGGCCCTCGATGATCGTGACCGACTCCGCGCCCAGGGACTTCCACACCGAGGCGAACTCGACGCCGATGACGCCGCCGCCGAGGATGATGGGGTTCTTCGGGATCTCCGGCAGCTGCAGCGCGGCCTCGGAGTCGAGGAAGCGCCCGCCGAGGTCGATCCCGGGCAGGGTCTTCGAGAAGGAGCCCGAGGCGAGGATGATGTTCTTGCCGGTCAGGGTGCGGGTGCCGGACTCGGTCTCCACCGAGACGGTGTTCGCACCGGTGAGGGTGCCGAAGCCCTCGACGTACTCGACCTTGCGGGACTTCACCAGACCCTGCAGCCCCTTGTGGAGGCGGCCGATGATCTTGTCCTTGAAGCCCAGCACCTTCGCGGCATCGATGCCGTTCAGGGAGAGGTCCACACCCGCCGCGGCGGCCTCGGACGGGGCGTCGGCGAGCTCGCCGACGTGCAGCAGCGCCTTCGTCGGGACGCAGCCGCGGTGCAGGCAGGTGCCACCGAGCTTGTCCTTCTCCACGAGCGCGATCTTCTGGCCGAGCTGGGCTCCGCGCAGCGCGGCCGCATAGCCGCCGCTGCCACCGCCCAGGATCACGACGTCGAACTGGTCAGTGGTTGTCTCCGCCACCTGTGTGCTCCTCGGTGTAAACGTGTACTCCGCGACCCGCTCGGACCCGGATGGCCGACGGCGCCGCCTGCGTGCCCCATGCTAGGGCACCAGGCGACGCCGAGCGGACCGCTTGTGCTGATCAGTACGCGCCGGGGGCGGTACGGGTCACGCCGTGGGGCCGGCGGCGACGTCCTCGAGGACCTGCAGGACGGTGCGGGTGCTCATGCCGGTGGCGCCCTTGCCCATGTAGCCCAGCGGTGCGGAGGCGTAGCCGGGACCGGCGATGTCCAGGTGCGCCCACTCGGTCTCGCCCACGAACTCGGCGAGGAAGATCCCCGCCGAGAGCGCACCGCCCGGTCGGTCGCCGATGTTGCGCAGATCCGCGACACGGCCGGTGAGGTCCGCGCGCAGCTCCGAGGGGAAGGGCAGCGGCCAGAACGGCTCGCCGGAGGCGCCGGAGGCCGTCATCACCAGGTCGCGGCCCTGCTCGGTGCCCATCACCGCGGCGGTGCGCTTGCCGAGCGCGACGACGGCGGCACCGGTCAGGGTGGCCACGTCGATCACCAGGTCGGGCTCGTCGGCCACGGCGTCGACCAGCGCGTCGGCGAGCACCATGCGGCCCTCGGCGTCGGTGTTGAGCACCTCGACGGTCTTGCCGTTGCGCATGGTGACCACGTCGCCGGGGCGCTGGGCGCCGCCGCCGGGCATGTTCTCCGCGAGCGCCAGGTAGGTGGTGACCTTCACGTCCAGGCCGAGGCGAGCAGCGCCGACCGTCGCGCCGAGCACGGTCGCGGCACCGGTCATGTCGGAGGTCATGTCGTCCATGCCGACGGCCGGCTTCAGCGAGATGCCGCCGGTGTCGAAGGTGATGCCCTTGCCGACCAGCGCGACCGAGCGCTGTGCCGAGGCGGGGGCGTACTCGAGGCGGACCAGTCGCGGCGGGCGCGCGGAGCCCTGGCCGACGCCGACGATGCCGCCGTAGCCGCCCTCGGCGAGCTGCGCCTCGTCGAGCACCGTCACCGTCACCGGCAGATCCGCGACGAGCTCCTCGGCGCGCTGCGCGAAGGCGGCGGGGTAGAGCAGGTTCGGCGGGGTGTTCACGAGGTCGCGCACGATGTCGACGACCTCCGAGAGCCGCCCGGCACGCTCCACCGCGGCCTGTGCGGCCTCGGCATCGCCCTCGGCGACGAGCGTGAGGGCGGACAGCGCCGGCTTGGGCGCGGAGGAGCCGGTGCCGGTCTTGTGGGAGATGAAGGCGTAGGCGCCCAGGGCCGCACCCTCGAGGGCGGCGGCGCGCTGGGCGGAGGTGCCCGTCGGCAGGGCGATCGCGGCGCTCTCGACGCCGACGAGGGACCGGGCGGCGGCGCCGAAGGCGAGTCTGAGGTCCTCCGCGGCAGCCTTCGAGAGATCCTCCTCACCCACACCGACCAGCAGCAGCGAGGTCGCGGCGGCCAGTCCGTAGGAGGGGATGCGGTGCAGATCGCCGCGTGCGGCGGAGGCGTCGAGACCGGCGATGGCCTCGGTGATCTCCGGCGCACCGGGGACGGTCGAGGCGGCGCCGTCGGCTCCGGAGAGCAGGGGGAGGACGAGGACGTCGGCGCCGACGTCGCGCACGGAAGCTTCGGTGATGGTGATGGTGGGCATGGTCCTATCGTAGGGGCGGGCCGGACATCGTGTCCGCGCCCGCGGCCGAGGGGCCGGAGGCCAGGAGGACGGACGACGCATGACGGCGCTGAGCATCGTGGTGGCCGTGCTGGGCGGGCTGACGGCCCTGCTCGGCCTCTACTACGCCCTGCGGGATCTGAACGCCGATCTCGTGCTGCTGGGCGCATGCGTCCTGCTCACGGGGGCCTGGGCCGTCCTCGGCCTCGCTCTCGGGCTGCGCGACCTGGGCGGCGGGACGCCGCCTGACCGCATCACCCTGTACGGCTATCTGCTCACCGCCCTGGTGCTCGCGATCGGCGGAGGCTGGATCGGCCTCGTCGAGCGCAGCCGCTGGGGGAGCCTCGTCATCGCCATCGCGGCGGTGGTGAGCGCCGTGCTGCTGATGAGGCTGCACCAGATCTGGCCGGGAGGCTTCGCATGACCGCTCCGCACCTCGCCCCCGGGCGGGCCGACCGTCGCAGCCGCGGCTTCGAGATCGTGCTGATCGCCGTGTACGGCCTGTTCGCGCTGTCCGCGACGGCCCGCAGCCTGGTGCAGGTGCTGCGCGACTTCTCCTACGCCCCGGTGGCCTACGGCTTCTCCCTGCTGGCCGCCGCCACCTACATCGCGGTGACCGTGGCGCTGATCCGCCGGGGCCGCCGCTCGACGCTCGCGCGCCGACTGTGCGTGGTCGAGCTCGTCGGCGTGCTCGTCGTCGGGACCCTCACGGTGCTGGATCCCGCTCTGTTCCCCGATGCGACGGTGTGGAGCGTGTACGGGCAGGGCTACGGCTTCGTCCCGTTGCTGCTGCCGGTGGTGGCGCTGGTGTACATGGTGCGCGGCGGCCGCCGGGGACCTGAGGCCTGAGCGCGGGCGCGAAGACCGCGTACCGTATCCCCGTGACCTCCGACGACCTCTCGCCCCGTGGGCCGTACTCGTTCCTGTTCCAGCACGTCCTCAGCCGGCTCGACCCCGAGCAGGCACATCGGCTGACGGTGCGGGCCCTCGCCGCCGCGCACGCGCTGCCGGGCGGACCGGCGCTGCTGCGCACGGCCTTCGGCACGCCGGACCCGATGCGGGATGACCGGCCCGGTCGGGAGGTGCTCGGCGGCGAGCACCGCAGCCCGCTGGGGCTGGCCGCCGGGTTCGACAAGGACGGCGAGGTGCCGCTGGCGCTGCTGGACCTGGGCTTCGGCCACGTCGAGGTCGGGACCGTCACCGCGAAGGCGCAGCCCGGCAACCCGCGCCCGCGCTCGTTCCGGCTGGTGGCGGACCGGTCCCTGATCAACCGCATGGGGTTCAACAACCACGGCGCCCAGGCCCTCGCCCGGCGCCTGGCCCGGGCCCGCCGCACCGAGCGCGGCCAGCGCGCCGTGATCGGGGTGAACATCGGCAAGTCGAAGGTCACCGCGCTCGAGGATGCCGCCGAGGACTACCGCTTCTCCGCGCGGCTGCTCGCCCCCTACGCCGACTACCTCGCCATCAACGTCTCCAGCCCGAACACCCCGGGGCTGCGCGACCTGCAGAGCGTGGAGATGCTCCGCCCGATCCTCGAGGCCGTCGCCGACGAGGCTGGGCAGGCGCGCGCCCGCCTGCGCCGCGAGGTGCCGGTGCTGGTCAAGATCGCCCCGGATCTCCACGACGCGGACGTGCTGGCCGTCGCCGAGCTCGCCATCGAGGTGGGGCTCGCGGGCGTCATCGCGGCGAACACGACCATCTCCCGCCCCGAGCGGCTGCGCACCGACCGGGCGCAGATCGAGCAGATCGGTGCCGGCGGGCTCTCCGGACCTGTGCTCGCCGACCGCTCCCGCGAGGTGCTGCGCCTCCTGCGCGGCGCGCTGCCGGAGGGCGCGGTGATCATCAGCTGCGGGGGAGTGACCACCGCGGCGGACGTCCAGGAGCGGCTCGACGCGGGGGCCGATCTCGTCCAGGGGTACACCGCGATGATCTACGAGGGCCCGTCCTGGCCGGGCCGCCTCGCACGGCAGCTCGCCGCGGGCTGACCCCGGGCCCGGCGGGCGCGGGACGTCACGGCCCGGGCCTACCCTGGGGGCATGGACGAGGACCTCTTCTCCCTGAGCGGTGACGCGCCCGCGCCGCGCACGCTGTCGGATCGCAACCGGGACCACCGCGCCCCGCTCGCGGTGCGGATGCGCCCGCGCACCCTCGACGAGGTCGTCGGCCAGCACGCGGCGCTCGAGCCCGGCAGCCCGCTGCGCCGCCTCGTCTCGAGCGACGACACCCGCACCGCCCCCGCCTCGGTGATCCTCTGGGGCCCTCCCGGCACCGGGAAGACCACCCTCGCCTACGTCGTCGCGCAGTCGGGGGACCGCGAGTTCGTGGAGATCTCCGCCGTGCTCGCCGGCGTCAAGGACATCCGCGAGGTCGTCGACCAGGCCCGCTCGCGCCTGCGCACCGTGGGCCGCGAGACCGTGCTGTTCGTCGACGAGGTGCACCGCTTCTCGAAGTCGCAGCAGGACGCCCTCCTGCCCAGCGTCGAGAACCGCTGGGTGACGCTGGTCGCCGCGACCACCGAGAACCCCTATTTCTCGGTGATCTCGCCGCTGCTGTCGCGCTCGATCGTGCTCACCCTCGAGTCGCTCGAGCAGGAGGACCTCGACGCCCTCGTGGACCGGGCGCTGGAGGACGAGCGGGGCCTGGACGGCGCGGTGACCCTGGCCGACGACGCCCGCGAGGCGCTGCTGCGGCTCGGCGGCGGGGACGCCCGCAAGATCCTCACCTCGCTCGAGGCGGCCGCCGCGGCGGCGCTGATGAAGGACTCGCCGGAGATCGACGCGGCCACGCTCTCCCAGGCCGTCAACCGCGCCGCCGTGCGCTACGACCGCGCCGGGGACCAGCACTACGACGTCACCAGCGCGTTCATCAAGTCGATGCGCGGCAGCGACGTCGACGCCTCCCTCCACTACCTGGCGCGGATGATCGAGGCGGGGGAGGATCCGCGGTTCATCGCCCGCCGCGTGGTGATCGCCGCCGGCGAGGAGGTGGGGATGGCGGACCCGTCCGCGCTGCAGGTCGCGGTCGCCGCGATGCAGGCGGTGCAGATGCTCGGGATGCCCGAGGGGCGCATCCCGCTGGCCCAGGCCGTGGTCCACATCGCCACCTCGCCGAAGTCCAACGCCTCCTACCGGGCGCTGGACGCCGCGATCGCGGACGTGCGCGCCGGGAAGGGGCAAGGCGTTCCCGCGCACCTGCGCGACGCCCACTACTCCGGGGCGAAGAAGCTCGGCCACGGCACCGAGTACCGCTACGCGCACGACGCCCCGCACGGGGTCGTGGCCCAGCAGTACGCCCCGGACGATCTGGTGGGGGTCGACTACTACCAGCCCACGAGCCACGGCCACGAGGAGCGCACGGGACGGCGCCTCGAGGCGCTGCGCCGGATCCTGCGCTCCGGGCCGGCGGGAGGGAGGGCCCGGTGAGCGGAGCTCCGGGCGGCGCGGCGTGAGCGACTCCACAGGACCTCCGACGTGACCAGCGCCGTCGGCCGTGGACCGGGCGGTGCGCCTGCGGTAGTGTGGGTCGCTGAATCCGCGGCTGCAAGACTGGATTCACCACACGCGAACAAGAGGTATACCTCGTGACCAACGTCACCCGTGCGCGCCGTCAGGCGCGTCTGTCCCGAGCCCTCGGGCTCCCGCTCACCCCGAAGTCCGTCAAGTACTTCGAGAAGCGCCCGTACCCCCCGGGCGAGCACGGCCGTGCCCGCCGCCGCACCGAGTCCGACTACGCCGTGCGGCTCAAGGAGAAGCAGCGCCTGCGCGCCCAGTACGGCCTGCGCGAGAAGCAGATGCACCGCGCCTACCTGGACGCGAAGAAGGAGCCGGGCCTGACCGGTGAGAGCATGGTCGAGCTGCTGGAGATGCGCCTGGACGCGCTCGTGCTCCGCGCCGGCTTCGCCCGCACCACCCTGCAGGCCCGTCAGGCCGTCGTGCACCGCCACGTCCTGGTCGACGGCAAGCTGGTGGACCGCCCCTCGTTCCGCGTGGCGCCGGGCCAGACCATCCAGATCAAGCCCAAGTCGCAGGCGATGGAGCCCTTCCAGATCGCTGCCGAGGGTGGCAACTCCGATGTGCTGGCCTCCACCCCCTCGTACCTCTCGGTCGAGCTGCCCGAGCTGAAGGCCCAGCTCGTCTCGCGCCCCAAGCGCGCTGAGGTCCCCGTGACCGTCGACGTCCAGATGGTCGTCGAGTACTACGCGCGCTGACCTCTTCCTCTCGCGGCGCGACAGGCCCCGGCGGGTGTACTCCGGTACCCTGACCGGGGCCTTCGCGATCGCGGAGCCCATCTCCCCATCGTCCCTCTCGCACTCCTCCGCTGCGCGCTGACCGCCCAGCACCAGGAAGGACACCTCCCGCATGCGCACCTCCGAGATCCATCGCCGCTGGCTCGCCTTCTTCGCGAAGAAGGACCACGAGATCGTGCCCAGCGCCTCCCTGGTGTCCTCCGATCCCTCGATCCTCTTCACGATCGCCGGGATGGTCCCCTTCATCCCGTACATCGTCGGGACCGAGACGGCGCCCTACCCGCGGGCCGCGAGCGTCCAGAAGTGCATCCGCACCAACGACATCGAGAACGTCGGCCGCACCACGCGCCACGGCACCTTCTTCCAGATGGCCGGGAACTTCTCCTTCGGGGATTACTTCAAGCAGGGAGCGATCGACTACTCCTGGGAGTTCCTCACCACGCCCCAGGACCAGGGCGGGCTCGGCTTCGACCCGGAGCGGCTGTGGTTCACCGTGTGGGAGCAGGACGAGGAGTCCTACCGGCACGTCACCGAGGTGATCGGTCTGGATCCGCAGCGGGTGGTGCGCCTGCCGCGCGAGGAGATCTTCTGGGACACGGGCCAGCCCGGCCCGGCGGGCCCCTGCGGCGAGTGGCACTTCGACCGCGGCCCCGAGCACGGCCCTGAGGCCGTGACCGGCACCGTGCCCGAATGGCCCGGAGACGAGCAGGCCGAGGATCGCTACATCGAGATCTGGAACCTCGTCTTCGACCAGTACCTGCGCGGTGAGGGCTCCGGCAAGGACTACCCGCTGCTCGGCGAGCTCGAGCAGAAGTCCATCGATACGGGACTCGGCGTGGAGCGCGTCGCCTTCCTGCTGCAGGGCAAGCAGAACATGTACGAGATCGACCAGATCTTCCCGGTCATCGAGAAGGCGCAGGAGCTGACCGGCCGCCGCTACGGCGCGGTCGAGGAGGACGACGTCCACCTGCGGATCATCGGCGACCACGTGCGCAGCGCGCTGATGCTGGTGGCCGACGGGGTGCGCCCGGGCAACGAGGGCCGCGGCTACGTGCTGCGCCGCCTGATCCGTCGGGCGGTGCGCTCCATGCGCCTGCTCGGCTACACCCAGCCGTCCATGCCGCAGCTGCTGCCGATCTCGCACTCCCTCATGGTCGAGTCCTACCCCGAGCTCGAGGCCGATTTCGCGCGGATCAGCGAGATCGTCCACGCCGAGGAGGAGGCGTTCCGCCGCACCCTCGAGACCGGCACCACGATCTTCGAGGGCGTGGTCGGCGCGGTGAAGGAGGAGGGCGGCCGGGTGCTTCCCGGCGAGGACGCCTTCCGCCTCCACGACACCTACGGCTTCCCGATCGACCTCACCATGGAGATGGCGAGCGAGGTGGGCCTCCAGGTCGATGCCGAGGCCTTCCGCAGCGCGATGCAGGAGCAGCGCGAGCGGGCCCGGGCGGACGCCGCCGCGAAGAAGGCAGGGCACACCGACACCGCGCTCTACAGCCGCCTGCTCAGCCAGCGCGGCGGAGAGGTGCCCTTCGTCGGCTACACCGAGGACACCGTCGCCACCACCGTCGAATCGGTGCTGGTGGACGGGCAGCTGGTGGACACCGTCCACGCACCCGCGCAGGTCGAGGTGGTCCTCGCCACGACCCCGTTCTACGCAGAGGCCGGCGGGCAGCTCGCCGACCAGGGACAGATCTCCCTCACCGGCGGCGGGCTGATCGAGGTCGACGACGTGCAGAAGCCCGTGCGCGGGCTCATCGTCCACCGCGGCCGGCTCCTCGAGGGGGAGCTCGCCCAGGGCGCCTCCGCGATCGCCACCATCGACGTGGCGCGCCGCGGGGCGATCGCCCGGGCGCACACCGCGACCCACATGGTCCACGAGTCGCTGCGCGAGGAGCTCGGCGGCAGCGCCACCCAGGCCGGCTCCGAGAACTCCCCGGGCCGGATGCGCTTCGACTTCCGCTACGGCCAGGCGGTGCCGAAGTCCGTGCTCGAGCAGATCGAGGGGCGCGTGAACACGCTGCTGCAGGACGAGCTGACCGTCACCGATCAGCAGATGTCGCTCGACGAGGCCAAGGCCCTCGGCGCGCAGGCGCTGTTCGGCGAGAAGTACGGCGACATCGTGCGCGTGGTCTCGATCGGCGGGGACTGGTCACGGGAGCTGTGCGGCGGCACCCACGTCGACAGCACCGGCGCGATCGGCACCGTGCAGCTCATGGGGGAGGCCTCGATCGGCAGCGGCGTGCGCCGCGTCGATGCGCTGGTGGGGCTGTCCGCCTACCGCCACCAGGCCAAGGAGCACGCGCTGGTCTCCCAGCTCTCCGAGCTGCTGAAGGTCGGCGCCGCCGAGGAGCTGCCCGAGCGCGTGCGCGCCCTGACCCAGCGGATGAAGGACATGGAGAAGCAGCTGGCGGCCCTGCGCGGCCAGCAGCTCCAGGCCGAGGCCGGCAAGCTCGTGGAGTCCGCGAGCGACGTCGCCGGCGTCCGCCTCATCGCCCATGACGCGGGCGAGGGGATCGCCGCCGGCGACCTGCGCACCCTCGCCCTGGACCTGCGCTCCCGGCTGGGCGAGGACGTGCCCGTCACGATCGCCGTCGCCGGCCACGACGGCGGCCGGGCGGCGCTCGTCATCGCGACCAACGCCACGGCGCGGGAGCGCGGCCTGGCGGCGGGCACGATGCTGCGCGGCGCCGCCGAGGCGATGGGCGGGCGCGGCGGCGGCAAGCCGGACCTGGCCCAGGGCGGCGGCGGCGAGCCCGCACGCATCCCTGCGGCGCTCACCGCGGTGCGCGAGGCGATCGCGGCCGCCCCGACCGCATGAGCGTGGCGGAGGGGACGGGCGCCGAGGCCGGCGGGCTGCCTCGAGGGGTCCGCCTCGGGGTCGACGTGGGCGATGTCCGCGTCGGCCTCGCCCGCAGCGACCTCGACGGGATGATCGCCACCCCGGTCGAGACCCTCGAGCGCGGCTCCGCCGTCGCGCGCGTCGTCGAGGAGGCTCGCGAGCTCGAGGCGCGTGTCATCATGGTGGGGCTTCCGCGGTCGCTCAACGGCGCCGAGGGCGCCGCCGCGCAGAAAGCGCGCGATTTCGCTGCGGAGCTCCTGACCTCGCTGGCCTCCGGGCCGACGGAGATCGAGGTCCGTATGATCGATGAGCGCCTGACGACGGTGACGGCGCATCAGGCGCTGCACCGCTCCGGCCGCAAGGGTCGCAAGCACCGCTCGGTGGTCGACCAGGTCGCCGCGGTGATGATCCTCCAGCAGGCGCTGGACACGGAACGGGCCACCGGCGCACGCGCAGGGGAGAGGGTCGAGGCCGCCGCGGCCGAGCACCCCCCGGACCCGACCGAGGAGGACGCCCGATGACCGACGAGGACCTCTCCTTCGACGAGCTCGCCGAGTCCCAGGACGAGGACGCCGCCCCGCGGCGATCCGGCCGGCGCGGACGGCGGCGCGGTCCCCGCCGCGGCGGCTTCCTGCGCGGCGTGCTGCCCGTCCTGCTGGTCCTGCTGGTGCTGGTCGGCATAGGCCTCGGAGCGGTCCAGGGATATCGCTGGGTCACCTCGAACGTCAGCGTCGAGCAGGAGGCCCCCGATTTCGAGGGGCCCGGCCACGGCGAGGTGGAGGTGCAGGTCGCCGAGGGCGATACCGGCACGGACATCGCCACCACGCTCGTGGACCAGGGCGTCATCAAGACCACCGGACCGTTCGTGACGATCTTCAGCAGCACCCCGGACGCCGCGCGCATCGAGCCCGGCATCTACAGGCTCCAGCTCGAGATGACCTCGGCCGATGCGCTCAACGCGCTCCTGGATCCGGACAACCTCGCCGGCCACCGCGTGATCATCCCCGAGGGGAAGCGGCTCACCGAGATCTGGGAGCTGCTCTCCGCAGAGACGGACATCCCCGTCGAGGACTTCGAGGCCGCGGCGGAGGACTACACCTCCTACGGCATCCCCGAGAACACGGCCGGCACCCTGGAGGGCTACCTCTGGCCCGGCCGCTACGACATCTACGAGGACGCGACCGCCGAGGACATCATCACGATGATGTGGCAGCGCATGGAGGAGCAGCTCGTCGAGCGGGGGATCCCCGAAGAGGAGTGGCACCGGTCTCTGACCCTCGCCTCCCTCGCGGAGATGGAGGTGCGCCGCTCCGAGGACTACGGGATGGTGGTGCGCACCATCCTCAACCGGCTCGAGGGCACGGGAGAGGCGGAGGGCAGCTCGATGAAGCTGCAGTTCGACTCCACCGTCCACTACGCCAGCGGGAAGTCGGGCAGCGTCGCCACCTCGGATGCCGAGCGCGACACCGACAGCCCGTACAACACCTACAAGTACGAGGGCCTCCCGCCGGGCCCGATCGCCGCACCGGGCGGGCCGGCGCTCGATGCGGTCGCGGACCCGCCGAAGGGCGACTGGCTCTACTTCGTCAGCGTCAACACGGACACGGGCGAGACGAAGTTCGCCGCGACCTGGGCCGAGCATGAGGAGAACGTGAAGGAATGGCAGGCCTGGGAGGCGTCGAAGGGATGAGCATGCGTCGCTTCGCCGTGGTCGGTTCGCCGATCGGGCATTCCCTCTCCCCGGTGCTGCACCGCACCGCCTACGAGACCCTCGGGATCACCGATGCGGACTACGCCCGCCATGACGTGCCCGCCGGGGAGCTGGAGAGCTTCCTCCAGGACGGACCGGGCCGCGAGCTCTCCGGCCTCTCCGTGACGATGCCCGGCAAGCCGGAGGCCTTCACCCTCGCGGTGGAGGCCGACGCGACCGCCCGCGCCCTCGGGATCGCGAACACGCTGCTGCGCCGGGGGGATGGCCGGTGGCGCGCCGAGAACCATGACGTGCACGGGATCGTCGCCGCCCTGCGCGCCCACGGCGTGCAGGCTCCGCGCAGCGGCGGGGTGCTCGGCTCCGGGGCGACCGCGCTGAGCGCCGTCGCGGCCCTGCTCGAGCTCGGTGCGGAGACGGTGCTGCTCTCGGCCCGCAGCCCGCACAAGCTCGCCCCGCTCGAGGAGTTCGCGGCGCAGCGCGGGGCGCGCGTCCACCTCGTGCCCTGGACTCAGCAGCACGAGGTGCTGGAGACGGACGCCGTGATCAGCGCCCTCGCGGTCGAGGGTGCGCAGGCGGTCGCCGCGCAGTGGAGCGCACGCTCCTCGCTCCCGCGCCCGGGCGCGCTGCTGGACGTCCTCTACGATCCCTGGCCGGCACCTCTCGCGGTCGTCGTGGCGAGCACCGGGGGAGAGGTGGCCGACGGGCTCGAGATGCTCGCCCACCAGGCCGACATGCAGCTGCGCTCGATGCTCGCCATCCCCGCCGCCCCGGTGCCGCAGATGCTCGCCGCCGCCCGCGCGGCGCTGGGCCGTGACGCCTCCGCCGACGGGGCCTGACCCCGGCCGGAGCAGCGGGTGCCCGTCGGGCGATCGTCGTGAGCGACGCAGGTGTCCGAACGGACGGACGCCCTTGTCCCCTCGGGTAAAGCGTGGGTAAAGTGATCGGTGTCGCACGGGCTCCGGGGAGCCCCAGGAACCAGCACGAGGGATCACTCATGGAGCTTGCGCGCGGTACGCATGTCGAGAGCCCGGCGGGCATCGCCGAGGCCGCCGGGGACGGGGAGCCGAGGGGCGCGGTGATCGCCCCGCAGGGGGCGCGCATCGACGCCGAGGCCTCCACGGCCCTGCTGCGACGCTGCACCGCGCTCGCGGCGCGCGCCCGCGTGGAGCTGCTCGCTCCGAGCCGGGGGACCGCGGCGGGGGAGCTCACCGCCCTGCTCGCGCAGATGGAGGGATGGGAGGCCGGCTCCCTCGAGGATCCGGACCCGATCATGACGGTGCTGGCCGCAGCCGCTCTGCAGGATCTGGTCGAGCAGCTCCGCGATCCCGCGACCACCGGCCTCGCCACCAGCGCCGAGGCCGTGCTGAAGGTGCTGCGCTCTGTCATGGCCGCATCGCGTGTCGACGTCCCGGCGTGATTGTCTTCACGTTCCCGCTGGCAGAGGCGCTTTCGGTGCAGAGGCACCGGCCGGACCGTGCTAATCTGCTCTCGTTGCTGAAGCGACCACTCGTCCGGGTGGCGGAATTGGTAGACGCGCTAGCTTGAGGTGCTAGTGCCCGGTATAGGGCGTGGGGGTTCAAGTCCCCCCTCGGACACGCGATGGGAACCCCGATCTGTTCACGGATCGGGGTTCTTCGCATTCCGGGCCGGACCGCGCCGCGGTGCCCGGCGCCCCGGCTCCGGCGCTGCGCCCGCTCGCGCTGCGGCGACGGATCGCGCGGTGACCGCGTGGGAGAATCCTCCGCATGGTCCACGTCTTCCTCCACGAGCCCGTGATCGCCGGCAACACCGGCAACGCGATACGGCTGTCCGCCGTCACCGGCGCCCACCTCCACCTCATCGAGCCGCTCGGCTTCGACTTCGAGGACGCCAAGCTCCGCCGTGCCGGGCTGGACTATCACGACCTGGCCGACGTCCGCCTCCACGCGGACATCGACACCGCTCTCGCCGCGGTGCCGCAGGCGAGGGTCTTCGCCTTCTCGTCCCACACCGACGTGACCTTCGACAGCATCGACTACACCCGCGAGGACGTGCTGCTGTTCGGGACCGAGCCGACCGGCCTGCCCGAGGAGGTCATGTCCCATCCGCGGATCACCTCCCGGGTGCGGATCCCGATGCTCCCCGCCCGCCGCTCGCTGAATCTCGCCAACGCCGTCTCCGTCGCGGTCTACGAGGCCTGGCGGCAGCTCGGCTACGACGGGGCCGGGGCATGAGCGCCCGGCAGTCCCCGCGCCGCGGCCGCCCGGGCACGGCCTCGCCGCCGGCACGGATCGAGCGCCGGAACGCCCTGTTCCAGCAATGGCAGGCGCTGCTGACCAACCGCACCAAGCGCACCCGCAGCGGCGAGATGCTGATCCAGGGCGTGCGACCGATCACCCAGGCGATCTCCCACGGCGTCGAGATCCGCGCCCTGCTCTCCGACGGGCGCGAGCAGCCCTCGCGCTGGGCGCAGGATCTGCTCGCGAACGCCCCGGCACCGGTGGTGGTGCTCGCCCCGGAGCTGATGGCCGAGCTGGGGGAGCGGGAGGACGGCGCACCGGAGCTCCTGGCGCTGGCCGCCGTCCCCTCCGACTCCCTCGACCGGCTGGAGCCCACCGGTGCCTCGCTGGTGGTGGTCTTCGACCGGCCCTCCGGGCCCGGCAACATCGGCTCCCTGGCCCGCTCGGTCGATGCGCTCGGCGCCGACGCGCTGCTGCTGACGGGCCACAGCGCGGATGCCTGGGATCCCGCTGCGATCCGTGCGAGCACCGGCTCCCTCTTCGCGGTCCCCGTGATGCGCCTGCCCTCCCACCGCGAGGTGCTCGACTGGCTCACCCGCCGCCGCGCCCTCGGCGAGCCGTGGACGGTGCTCGGCCTCGACGAGGCGGGCGGTCACGACCTGGCCGCCGCCGACCTCACGGGACCGACCCTGCTGGTCGTGGGCAACGAGACCGTGGGCATGAGCTCCGGGTGGCGCGAGGCCTGTGACGTGATCGCGGAGATCCCGATGACCGGGGCGGCCTCCTCCCTCAACGCCTCGGTGGCCGGGTCGGTCGCGCTCTACGAGGCCCGCCGCCAGCGCCGCGCCGCCGCGCCCTGAGCCGGAGCCGCGCGCCGTTCTGGTCTGGCGCGTTCAGCCCGCTCCGTGGTCAGCCCGTGCCGAGGGCGGCACGGACCAGCGGGGCGCCCAGCAGGCCGAGGAACGGACCGGCCAGCAGCACCGGCCCGAGGGCGAAGCGCACACCGGCCCGTCGCGTCACCGCGATCACCACCATGCCCAGCACGCCGCTGAGCAGCGCGATGCCCAGCAGGGCGGCGATCAGCGCCTCCCCGCCGAGAGCGGCGGACATCAGCACCACCACCGGCAGGGTCTTCGCATCCCCCATGCCGAGCACCCCGGGGGCGAGCAGCGCCACCAGCACGGCCCCGCACCCCAGCACGAGCGCGAGGACCGCCGCCGCCCGCAGCTCCGCTCGCAGGCCGGGCTGGATCAGGGAGAGCACCAGGAGCGCCGCGGCGACGCCGCCCGTCAGGATCCCCACCCATCGGTTGGGCAGCCGGTGCTCGCGCCCGTCGGCCCACGACAGCACCATGGCCGGGGGCAGGTACACCACCAGCAGCACGGCGAGCAGCGACGGCGCGATCTCGGACATCAGCCCATTGCACCAGAGACGCCGCCCGGCCGGGAGATGCGGCCGCACGATGTGGATGGCGAGGACGCGGTCGGCCAGGAGGCCGAACAGGGAGCCGGCCAGGAGTCGGCCGAGCGGCTCAGAGCGTCGACTGGACCCGGATGATGCGCCGCCGCATCCACACCTTCTTCCCGCCCCCGAGGTACAGGCGCGTGCGCGCATGCTCCCAGCGCCCGTACTCCGCCTGCTCCGCCAGCTCCGCCCGGACCTGCCCGATGGAGGTGCCCCGGGGCACGGTGAGGATCTGGTACTCGTAGTCCTCGGCGCGACGGCCGCGCTCGACGGGGAGATCCCGGTGGGCACGCGGATCGGTGACGTGCTGGACTCCGGCGACGAGGGTGGTGCGGGGTCGGATCAACGGTGTCCTCCTGTGGTCGATGACCTGCGACGTCCGGAGCCCTGCGGCACCCGGGGACCGCACCGGGCACAGGCCCGGATCCACGATCCCGGGGCACGATGCCGGTGCCGGTGATGTTCCTGGCCGCGAGAGCCGGTTTCCACTGTCCATTGTGCCGCCCGACGATGTACGGTCCAACCATGAACACGGATCCTCGCTCCGCTCTCGCTGCGCTGATCGCCGCCTTCGAACGTCACTACGAGGCCGCGGCCTCCTCCCGCGGTGACGACGATCCCACGCTGGATGCCGCCACCGAGCAGCTCGCCAGCGCCTTCGATGACTACGACGACGCCCTCTTCGACGCGTACGACGTCGCCACGCCCCTGATCGTCTTCGACGGCGACGACGACGATGATGAGGACGACGATTTCGACGACCTCGATGACTTCGACGACGAGGACGACGACTACGAGGATGACGACTACGACGACGACGAGGGCGACGAGAAGGAGGACGGCTCCCGGCGCTGAGCGCTGAGAGACCTCTCCACCGCGGGTCACATCCCCGGGACCTCCACGTACTCTTCACCACTGCTGCGCCGCGCGGCGCCGGGCCACCCGCCCGGCGCCGCGTACTCTGTCCGGGGTCCGTCGCCGCCACGGGGCGGCACCACACACCCCCGTCGCCCTTCGAGGAGAGTCCATGTCGTTCATCGAGGCGGTCATCCTGGGTCTCGTCCAGGCGCTGACCGAGTTCCTCCCCGTCTCCTCGAGCGCCCACGTGCGCGTGGTCGGCGAGCTGATGGCCCCCGGCGAGGACCCGGGCGCGGCCTTCACGGCGATCATCCAGCTGGGGACCGAGGCCGCGGTGCTGATCTACTTCTGGGACGACATCAGCCGCATCATCCGCAAGTGGTTCCGGGCGCTCGCGGGCAAGATCCCGCACTCGGACCCCGATGTGCGGATGGGCTGGCTGGTGATCATCGGCTCGATCCCGATCGGCGTGCTCGGGCTGCTGTTCGAGGAGCAGATCGATTACAGCCTGCGCAACCTCTACATCACCGCGACGATGCTGATCCTCTTCGGCGTCCTGCTCGCCGTCGCGGACAGGATCGCGCCGCGGCGCAAGGAGCTCGAGAAGCTCACCGTGCGCGACGGCATCCTCTTCGGCCTCGCCCAGGCGCTCGCGCTCATCCCGGGGGTCTCCCGCTCGGGCGGCACGATCACGGCCGGGCTCCTCATGGGCTACACCCGCAAGGCCGCCGCCCGGTATGCCTTCCTGCTCGCGGTCCCCGCGGTCTTCGCCTCCGGTCTGTACAAGGCCGCCAAGGAGGTGCCGGTCCTGCTGACCGCCGACGGTCGCGCCGCGGCCGCCGCGGCGGGGGAGCCCTCGCTGATGGCGATGATCGTGGCCACCGTGGTGGCCTTCGGCGTCGGCTACGCGGTGATCGTCTGGTTCATGCGGATCATCGAGAACCACTCGTACCTCATGTTCGTGATCTACCGCATCGTGGCGGGCCTGGCGTTGCTGGGCCTGCTGTGGTTCGGCGCGGTCGACCCCCTGGGAGGGGCCTGATCCGCGGCCGGCCTGCGGATCGTATGATCGACGGGTGCGTTCCTGGACCTCTCCCGCCCTTGCCCCTCTTCCCGCCTCCGGCCTGCCGCTGAGGCTGCATGACACCCGGACCGGGCGGATCACCCCCGTCGTCCCGCTCACGCCGGGCACCGCTCGGCTGTACGTCTGCGGGATCACCCCGTACGACTCCACCCATCTCGGCCACGCGGCGACCTATCATGCGGCGGATCTGATGCGACGGGCGCTGCGGGACTCCGGTCTCGCGGTGGAGATGGCGCAGAACGTCACCGACGTGGACGACCCGCTGCTCGAGCGCGCCGACCGCGACGGGGTGGACTGGCGCGAGCTCGCCGCCTCCCAGTCCGCGCTCTTCGCCGAGGACATGGAGGCGCTGCGGGTCATCGCCCCGGAGACGTACCGCTCCGTGAGCGAGGCGATGGACGAGATCATCGCCGTGGTGCTCGCCCTGCATGCACGGGGCCGGGCCTACCCGGTCGAGGCCGCGGATGCCGCCGGGCCGGACTGGTACCTCGACCTCGCGGCCGATGGCGCCCTCGGCGACGTCTCCGGCTGGTCCGAGGAGCAGATGCTCGCCGTGTTCGCCGAGCGGGGCGGCGATCCCGATCGCGAGGGCAAGCGCGGCCGCTTCGACCCGCTGCTGTGGAGCGCCGAGCGCGAGGGAGAGCCGGCCTGGGACGCGGGGGTGCTCGGCCGCGGGCGGCCCGGCTGGCACGTCGAGTGCGTGTGCATCGCGGAGGAGGGCATCGGGCTCCCCTTCGACGTGCAGGCCGGCGGCAGCGACCTGATCTTCCCCCACCACGATCTCAGCGCCGCCCACTCCGTGGCGCTGGGCCGTCCCTTCGCCGCCGCTTACGCGCACAGCGGCATGGTCGGCTACCAGGGCGAGAAGATGAGCAAGTCGCTGGGCAACCTCGTGTTCGTGCACCGGCTGGTGCGGGAGGGGACGGATCCGATGGTGATCCGCCTGGTGCTCATGGCGCACCACTACCGCAGCGACTGGGAGTGGACCGATGGGGAGCTCGACCGGGCCGCCGAGCGTCTGAAGAGCTACCGCCTCGCCGCCCGCCGCGGCGACCACCGCCCGGCGACGGTCGAGGCGCTGCGCGCCGCGCTCCGCGACGACCTCGACACGGTCCGCGCCCTCGAGGCGCTGGATGCCTGGGCCGAGGGCGGTTCCTCCTCCGGCGCCGAGACCGATCCTGCAGCGCCCGGCGACGTCCCCACGGCGATGGACGCCCTCTTCGGCATCACGCTGCAGTCCTGACCGCAGGCCTGGCTCCTCGGGCGCCCAGCCCGCGAGGAGCGGGGCGCCCAGCCCGTGAGGGGCCGGGCGCCCGCAGCGGCTCAGTCCGCGTCGCGGCGGCGGCGCAGGAACTGCTCGAACTCGCGGGCGATCGCGTCGCCGCTGGCCTCGGGCAGGCCCGCCGCGTCCTGCGCACGTTCCAGGCGCCGCACGTACTCGGCGACGTCCTCGTCGGTGCGGGCGAGCTCGTCGACCCCGCGCTCCCACGCCTCCGCGTCCTCGATCAGCTCCTCGAGCGGGATCGGTGCGCTCACCATGTCCTGCACCTCGCGCATCAGGGCCAGCACCGCCTTCGGCGAGGTGTTCTGCGAGACGTAATGGGGCACCTGCACCCAGATGCTGGTGGTGCGCAGCCCGGCGCTCGCGGTGCGGCGCGCGAGGATCGTGGGCACGCCGATCGGTCCCGAGTACAGCTCCGACTCCTCCACCGTCTGGGCGGGGACGGTCTCGACCCGAGCCGTGACCGGCAGCGGGCGGGAATGCGGGGAATCGGCCAGCAGCGCGCCGAGCGAGGCGATGGCGCTGACGCCGAGCGCCTGCAGCTGCTCGAGCACCTCGTCGCAGAAGCGTTTCCAGTGCAGCGACGGCTCCGGGCCCAGCACGGTGATGATCTCCGGTCCGCGCGGCGGGGTCACCAGGTGCAATCGGGTGTCCGGCCAGTCGAGGACCCGCAGCCCCTCGTCGGTGGTGCGGATCTCGGGGCGGTTGATCTGGAAGTCGATGTACTCCTCCGCATCGACCGCTCCCACGGGCCGGGAGGGCCAGACCTCGTGCAGATGCTCGATCACCCCGGTGGCCGCGTCGCCGGCGTCATTCCATCCGCTGAAAGCCGTGATGGCGATTCGACTCATCACCCCATCATAGGCTCAGCCGCACCCGCTATCCTCGCCCTGCCTGGGCAGTTCCCGCCCGGCTGCGGAGGAGACGGATGATGACGAGCCCGACGGTGCGACTCGGTCCGCTGCCGCCGCTCCAGATCAGCCCGGCCACCCTGATCACGGTGGCGCTGTTCGCGGTGCTGATGTACCCGGCCCTCGCCCGCGACGGGGCCCCGGCCACCACGGTGGCGCCGCTGGCGATCGGCATCGGGCTGTTCATGATCGTCTCGGTGCTGGTGCACGAGGCCGCCCACGCGCTGGTCGCCCGGGCCTTCGGCGCCTCCATCGACCACATCGCCCTGACCCTGTGGGGAGGGCACACCCAGTACCGCTCCCGCGACATGTCCGCGCTCGGCTCGGTGCTCGTCTCCCTCTCGGGCCCGGCGGCGAACCTGATGTTGGCGGGGCTCGCCCGCGGCCTCGAGCAGGTGCTCGTCCCCGGCGGTGCCGCGGCGGTGTTCTTCTCCGTCAGCGCCTGGCTGAACCTGGTCCTGGCGATCTTCAACCTGCTGCCCGGGCTGCCGATGGACGGCGGGCGCGCCCTCGAATCGATCCTCGGCGCGGTGCTCGGGGATCCGCTGCGCGGCACCCGCATCACCGCGTGGATCGGGCGCCTGCTGGCCGCAGCGGTGATCGTCCTGCCGCTGTGGCGGATCCTCGAGGCCGGTGGGGCGGGCAGCATCTCCCTGCTCACGCTGGTCTGGGCGCTGCTGATCGCCGGGATGCTCTGGCAGGGCGCGACCCGCGCCCTGCACGGCGCCGCGCTCGGGGCGCGCATCCGCACCCTCGACGCCGCCGGCCTCGCCACCCCGCTGCGGATCGTGGACGCCCAGCTGCCCTTGGCGGCCCTCGACGCGGCGGGCCCGCACCCCGCCGCGGCCCCGACGACACCGACCGCTCCGTCCACATCGATCGCTCAGGCCGCGTCACCGGATCTGGACTCCTTCCTGGTCCTCGACCGCAGCGCGGCCCGCGCCGGTCTCGTCGGCCGGGCCGCCCGGATCGATCCCGCAGCGGCCGCGGCGGTGCCGGCCCCGCAGCGGGCCGCGACCCCGGTGGCCGCGGTGGCCCGCACGATCGGCGACCTCGGCGCCCTGCCCGCCACGCTGCGGGGCGACGCGCTGATCGACGCGATGCTCTCCCGTCCGGCCCCCGCCTACCTCGTCCTCGGCGAGGACGGCGCCGCCCGCGGTGTGATCATGAGCGCGGATGTCAACGCGCTCCTGCGCGGACGGTGAACATCCTGGTCGGCCCCCGCAAGCACGCCATATGCTGGCGGACATGACTGATCAGCCGCAGCCCGCCGCCCCCTACGGTGCGCCGGGTCCCGCGCCCCGCGCGCCCCGTCGCGGCCTGGATCGCACCGGCCCCTTCGCGCTCGGCGACAAGGTGCAGCTCGCCGACACCAAGAACCGCCTGCACACCATCACCCTCAAGCCGGGCGGAGAGTTCCACACCCACCGCGGCGTGCTCCACCACGACGCTCTCATCGGCGCCGAGGACGGCGTGGTGGTCGAGGACAGCCGCGGCACGCGCTACCAGGCGCTGCGCCCGCTGTACGCCGACTACATGCTCTCGATGCCGCGCGGCGCCGCGATCATCTATCCCAAGGACTCGGCGCAGATCCTCATGTGGGGGGACATCTTCCCCGGCGCCCGCGTGCTCGAGGCCGGCGTCGGCTCCGGCGGGCTCACCACCGCGCTGCTGCGCGCCGTCGGCCCCGAGGGCTCCGTGCACTCGATCGAGCGGCGCGAGGACTTCGCCGAGGTGGCCCGCGAGAACGTCGAGACGTTCTTCGGCGGCCCGAACCCCGCCTGGCAGCTCTCCGTGGGGGACTTCCAGGACCTCGCCCCGACGCTCGCGCCCGGCGAGCCGGCCGTCGACCGCGTGGTGCTGGACATGCTCGCCCCCTGGGAGTGCGTGGACGCCGCCGCGCAGGTGCTCGTCTCCGGCGGGGTGTTCCTCGCCTACGTCGCGACCGTCACCCAGCTCTCCCGCACCGCGGAGGCGCTGCGCGCCCACGGCGAGTTCGCCGAGCCCGACGCCTGGGAGTCCTTCGTGCGCCCCTGGCACCTCGAGGGCCTCGCGGTGCGGCCCAAGCACCGCATGAACGCCCACACCGGCTTCCTGCTCACCGCCCGCCGCACCGCCCACGGGCAGGAGGCGCTCACCCGCGCCACCCGGCCCGCCCCCGGCTCGCGCGACGCGGAGGAGCTCGACCACGCCGACAACGACGGCTTCGGCGGCTCCGAGAACGAGTGGGGACCGCAGGACCTGGGGGAGCGCGGGGTCGCGCCGCGGAAGCTCAAGCGCGCGCTGCGCGACATCAGGCAGGGTCGCGATCGCTGATCGCGCCCGGGAAGGAGACCGCCTGACGATGAAGACCTACGCCGAGATGACGGCCGAGCTCGAGCAGCTCGCGGCCCACAACGACCGCCTCACCGCGGGGCTGCGCTCCGCCCGCGCCCAGATCGTCGAGCTGAAGAGCGATCTCGAGCGGGTCGGCGACCCGCCGAACTCGTACGCCACGTACCTGCGACGCTGCGAGGGCACCACCATCGACGTGCTCCACCACGGGCGCCGGCTGCGGGTGGCCACCGCCGCCTCCCTCGACCTGGACTCGCTCACCCCGGGCGCCGAGCTGCGCCTGAACGAGTCCCTCGCCGCCGTCGAGGCGGTGCCGCCGAGCGACGCCGGCAACGTGGTGCCGGTGGTCGAGGCCCTGGCCGATTCGCGCCTCCTGGTGGCCGTCGCCCCCGATGACACCCGGGTGCTGCGCCGTGCCGGCTCGCTGACCACCGAGCAGCTCCACCCCGGCGACCACGTCCTGGTGGACCTCAAGTCCCAGCTGGTGCTCGAGCGCATCGACCGGGCCGAGATCACCGACCTCGTTCTCGAACAGGTCCCGGACGTCGCCTTCGACCAGATCGGCGGCCTCGGCGAGCAGATCGAGGCGATCCGCGACGCGGTCGAGCTGCCGTTCCTGCAGCAGGACCTGTACCGCACCTACGGCCTGCGACCCCCGCAGGGCGTGCTGCTGTACGGCCCGCCCGGCTGCGGAAAGACGATGATCGCCAAGGCGGTCGCCCACGAGCTGGTGCTGCGCAGCGCCGAGGTGCGCGGGGTGAGCGTCGCCGAGGCGCTCGAGAACTCCGCCTTCCTCAACGTCAAGGGCCCCGAGCTGCTGAACAAGTACGTGGGGGAGACGGAGCGGTCGATCCGCCTCGTCTTCGAGCGGGCCCGCGAGAAGGCCGCCGCCGATCATCCCGTGGTGATCTTCTTCGACGAGATGGAGGCGCTGTTCCGCACCCGCGGCACCGGCCTGTCCAGCGACGTCGAGACCACGATCGTGCCCCAGCTGCTCGCCGAGATCGACGGCGTCGAGGGCCTCGACAACGTGATCGTCATCGGCGCCTCGAACCGTGAGGACATGATCGACCCGGCCATCCTGCGCCCGGGCCGCCTGGACGTGAAGATCCGGGTGCGCCGCCCCAACCTGCGCGCCGGCCGGGAGATCCTCGGCCTCTACCTC
This sequence comes from Brachybacterium faecium DSM 4810, assembly GCA_000023405.1. NCBI lineage: Bacteria > Bacillati > Actinomycetota > Actinomycetes > Micrococcales > Dermabacteraceae > Brachybacterium > Brachybacterium faecium. The sequence continues at coordinate 1,825,371 of CP001643.1, read as the reverse complement.
GACGACGCCGTGCCGGTGCGCGAGGACCGCGAGGAGCTGCTGGACCTCGCCGCCCGCGAGATCTACGACGAGAGCCCGGCCTCCGCCTTCGTGCGGGTCGAGTATTCCGACGGCGGCTCCGACACCCTCCACTTCCGCGACTTCGTCTCCGGCGCCACGCTGCGCAACATCGTGGACCGGGCGAAGAAGCTGGCGGTCAAGGACCAGCTCGCCACCGGCGAGGTCGGTGTGGCCGCCCAGCACCTGCGCGACGCGATCACCACCGAGTTCGTCGAGAACGAGGACATGCCCTCGGCCGCCCACCCCGAGGACTGGGCACGGGTCTCCGGCCTGCCCGGCGGCGGGCGCCGCCGCGTCGACGCCGTGGTCCCGCTGCAGGGACGCACCCTGACCACCCCGGACATCGCCGGGACCGCCGCCGCCGGCGAGGACGGAGCGACCGCATGAGCATCCCGCCCTTCGAGCCCGCCGTCCCCGCGCTGACCACCGAGCGGGTGATGGGCATCGAGACCGAGTTCGGGGTGGTGCACGCCGATCTCGAGGACCGCGCCCGTTCCGGCGCGGGCAGCTCGATCCTGCTGTCCCATCTCGTGGTCGGGGCGTACGCGCTGCTGGACCCCGCGGAGGGGGAGCGGGGCCGCCGGGTCCGCTGGGACTACGGCGACGAGACCCCGCTGCGCGACGCCCGCGGCTTCGAGCTGCAGCGCGCCGCCGCCCATCCCTCCCAGCTCACCGACGAGGTGCGCGACGCCCACGTGCCGAGCGTCGAGCTGGACGCTCCGCTGGCCGGGCCGGAGGTCGCGCCCGAGGGCGACGACGCCGAGGTGCTGGCCTGGTCCACCCAGCGCTCGATCGGCAACGCCGTGCTGCGCAACGGTGCCCGCTGGTACGTCGACCACGCGCACCCGGAGTACTCCGCCCCCGAGGTGATGCGTGCCCGCGAGGGCGTCGTCACCGATCGTGCGGGGGAGGAGATCGCCCGCCGCGCCATGGCGATCCTCGCCGCGGCCGAGGGGGTCCCCGAGGTGGCCCTGTTCAAGAACAACACCGACGGCAAGGGCGCCTCCTACGGCACCCACGAGAACTTCCTGGTGGACCGCGCGGTCCCCTTCGAACGCGTGGTCACCGCGCTGCTGCCGTTCCTGGCGACCCGCCAGGTGCTGGTGGGCGCGGGCCGGGTGGGCCTGGGCATCCGCGGAGAGGAGCCCGGCTTCCAGCTCTCCTCCCGCGCCGACTTCATGGAGGCGGAGGTGGGGCTCGAGACCACCCTGAACCGCCCGATCGTGAACACGCGCGACGAACCGCACTCGGACCCCACCCGCTTCCGGCGCCTGCACGTGATCATCGGCGACGCGAACCTGCTCGAGGAGTCGACCTTCCTCAAGCTCGGCACCACCTCGCTGCTGCTGGCGGCCCTCGAGGCCGAGCACCGCACCGGCCAGGCGCTCCTGCCGGACCTGCGCCTGGCGGACCCGGTCGCGGCCGTGCGCGCCATCAGCCACGACCCGACGCTGCGCACCGCCGTGCCGCTGGCGGACGGCCGCCGGCTCACCGCGCTCCAGATCCAGCGCGCCCATCTCGAGGCCCTCACCGCGGTCAGCGACCAGCAGGACGCGGAGACCGCCGAGGTGCTGCGCCGCTGGGGCGAGATCCTCGACCTGCTCGAGGAGGACCCGATGCGCGCCGCCGACAGGGTGGAGTGGGTCGCCAAGCTGCAGCTGCTCGAGCGCTACCGCAGCCGTCACGGCCTGGACTGGGGCGATCCGCGCCTGCTCATGGTCGACCTGCAGTACTCCGATCTGCGACCCGGCCGCGGCCTGTTCGACAAGCTCCGCACCGCCGGCGCGGTCCCGACCCTGGTGGGGCAGGACGAGGTCGACGAGGCCGTGCGCACACCGCCTCGCAGCACCCGCGCCCACCTGCGCGGCGGGCTCATCGCCGCGCACCGCGCCCACGTCCCGTCGGCCGGCTGGGACGCGATCACCCTGGCCGGGCCCGAGGGCGGGCACCGGCTGCGCCTGGCCGACCCGCGCCTGGGCTCCGCGCAGTGGTGCGCACAGCACGGCATCGACCCGGCCGACGACCCCGCGACGATCCTCGACGCCCTGCGCCGAGCCGTCACCGAGAAGTGAGGAGGACACCATGTCCCAGCAGTCCCTGAACGCCCCCGGCCCCGGAGCCGAGGACGGGAACGACCCCGAGGCCGTCACCGGCGGCCAGACCTTCGCCTCCGCCCAGGCGGCGGACGACCTGCTCGACGAGATCGACTCGGTCCTCGAGTCGAACGCCGAGACCTTCGTGCGCTCCTTCGTGCAGAAGGGCGGCCAGTGACCCGATGAAGCGTCGCGTGGGAGGTCTGGAGACCGAATACGGGCTGGTGTGCGTGCGGGCCGACGGCTCGCGCGCGCTCGAGCCGGAGGCCGCGGCCCGCGAGCTGTTCCGCCCGGTCGTGGCGATGGGACGCTCCTCGAACGTGTTCCTGCGGAACGCCGCCCGCCTCTACCTCGACGTCGGCTCCCACCCCGAGTACGCGACCGCCGAGTGCGACGACTGGTGGGAGCTGGTCGCCCAGGACCGTGCCGGGGACCGGATGTTCGCGGAGCTCGCGGCGGAGGCCACGGAGCGCCTCGCCGCGGATGGCCAGGACGCCCGCATCCACCTGCTGAAGAACAACGTCGACTCCGCCGGCAACGCCTTCGGCTCGCACGAGAACTATCTCGTGGACCGTCGCGGCGAGTTCACCCGGCTGCCGCGCTATCTGCTGCCCTTCCTGGTGACGCGCCAGATCGTCACGGGGGCCGGGGGAGTGGTGCGCCCCGCCCCCGCCGACGGCGCCCCCGAGCAGGAGGCCGGCCCGGCGCAGTTCGTCTTCTCCCGCCGCAGCGACCACATGTGGGAGGCGGTCTCCTCGGCCACCACCCGCACCCGACCGATCATCAACACCCGGGACGAGCCGCACGGCGATCCCACCCGGTTCCGCCGCCTGCACGTCATCGTCGGCGATTCCACGATGAGCGAGGTCTCCACCCACCTCCGCTTCGCGACCACGGACCTGGTGCTGCGCGCGATCGAATCCGGCCGCGCCCTGCCGGAGCTCGCTCTGCACGACGACATCGCCGCGATCCGCGCGGTCGCCCGGGACCTCACCGGCACCACGGCGATCCCCACCGCGGACGGCGGCACCACCACCGCGATCGAGGTGCAGCAGCGCTGGCTCGACCACGTCACCGAGTTCGCCGACGAGTCCGAGCAGGATGTGCTGGAGACCTGGCAGCGGGGCATCGACGCGGTCCGCACCGGTGATCGCTCCTGGGCCGCGACCCACCTCGACTGGGCGATCAAGGAACGGCTCTTCCACCAGGTCGCCGAGCGGCGCGGCGTGGACCTCGGCGATCCCGCGATCGAGCGCCTCGACCTCGCCTACCACGACATCGACCCCACCCAGAGCGTCTTCGCCGCCCTGCAGCGCCGGGGACTCGCGCCCCAGGTGCTCGACGAGCAGCGGATCGAGCGGGCCCGCACCACCGCCCCCACCACGACCCGCGCGCATCTGCGCGGCCAGGTGGTCACCGCGGCCCAGGAGCACGGCGTGGACCACGTCGTGGACTGGACCACGCTGCGGCTGACCCGCCCCGGGGCGATGCCGGTGCAGGTGCTGGACCCCTTCGCGACCGAGCTGCCCGCCGTCGACGCCCTGCTGGAGGAGATCCGCGCCTCCGCGGCCGGTGCACCGGAGTCACCGCCGCCCTTCGCCTGAGCGGCCTCCGCCGGAGCGACCCTCCGCCCGGGCAGCGCGCTGAGTCCTCGGCCACATCCCGCCGAGCACTCCGCGACATCCCGGGAACGCTCACCTCCCGCCCCGTACCCTGGTGCCGTGCTCCGCCCCGGGGCCACCGATCCGAAAGGCCTCCCTTTGATCCGCCGCCGCACGCTGCTGACCACCGCCCTCGCCGCGACCGCCGCCATCGGCCTCGCCGCCTGCACCGACGACGGCGACGGCAGCGGAGCCTCCGACGCGGGCGGCGCCTCGGACGGCGGCGGCGACGCCCTGGCCGGCGTCACCGTCAGCGAGGACCTCGGCGCGGAGCCGACGGTCGAGTTCAGCGCCCCGCTCGAGATCACCTCCGCCGCGGCGGAGGTGGTGGTCACCGGCGACGGCGACACCATCGCCGAGGGCGACACCGTGATCTGGCGCCACATGTACGTGGACGCCTCCTCGGGCGAGACGCTGCAGTCCTGGTGGCAGGGCGGACCGGCCGGCGGCGTCCAGGTCACCGCGGACAGCATCGGACAGGCCGCCTTCGACGTGTTCACCTCGATGGCCGTCGGCTCCCGCTTCATGATGGCCGGCTGGCAGCAGGGCAACGACGGCCAGGCCTACGCGCTGCTCCAGGTCGCCGATGTGGATCGCGTCGTCTCCCCGCTGCGGGCCGAGGGGGAGCCGGGCAGCCCCTCCGGCACGTTCCCCGCCGTGACCCTCGACGAGGACGGCGCCCCGGCGCTGGACGCGCCGCCGGAGGGCGAGGCCCCCACCGCCACCGTGCGCGAGGAGCTGCTCGTGGGCACCGGCGAGACGACCCGCAGCGGCGACTACCTCACCATGCACTACACGGGCTGGAAGTGGTCCGACGGCTCCCCGTTCGACTCCTCCTGGGAGCGCGGCGCCCCGTTCTCCTTCGTCCAGGGCGAGGGGCAGGTGATCCAGGGCTGGGACGAGAACCTCCTGGACCTGGCCGTCGGCTCCCAGGTGATGCTCGTGATCCCGCCCGGCGAGGCCTACGACCAGGGCGAGCTCGCAGATGAGACGCTGGTGTTCGTCGTCGACATCCTCGACGCCGCGCCTGCGGGGGAGTGAGGCCGGTCCCCGTCCCGGACCGCCGGCCCGGCTCCTCGCACCGAGGCACTGACCGCCCGCACCGATTCCACCGCACCACCCCACTGGAGGACCCCGCATGAACGATCGCAGCAAGCCCGAGATCGAGCACCCCGAGGGCCCCGCGCCCACCGAGCTGGTCAGCACCGACGAGATCGTCGGCGACGGAGAGCAGGCCGGCCGCGGCGACGTCGTCGACGTGCACTACGTGGGCGTCTCCCACTCCACCGGCGAGCAGTTCGACGCCTCCTGGGACCGCGGCGAGCCGCTGCGCTTCCAGCTCGGCGTGGGCCAGGTCATCTCCGGCTGGGATGACGGTGTGCAGGGTATGAAGGTCGGCGGTCGCCGCCGGCTCGAGATCCCCGCCGCCCTCGCCTACGGCGACCACGGCGCGCCGCCGGTCATCGCCCCCGGCGAATCGCTGATCTTCGTGTGCGACCTGGTGGCGGTGCACAAGCGCTGAGCAGGTCCGCCGAGGGGACGGCGGGGGAGCACGCGGGAGATCCGGCCGACGGCCAGGCACCTCTCTTCGCGGCCCCCGCCGTTCCTGTTCCCGAACCCTCCCCTCCGGCCGCCGCGCCGAGCGACCCGGGGCGCGCCGCCGCGACCCGGGATTCCGGCCTGCGCACCACCGCGGGCTTCGAGGTGGTCGACGAGCTGCCGGTGGCGAGCGTGCGCCTGGTGGGCGTGCTGCCCCACCTGGACCGGCCGTTCGAGTACGCCGTCACCCCCGAGACCGCCGCGGCGGGCCCGGGCATGCGGGTGCGTGTGCGGTTCTCCGGCAAGGACACCGAGGGCATCGTCCTCGCCCGCCACGCCGAACCCACCACGGATCGCCCGCTGGCGCCCCTGCACCGGCTCGTCTCCGACGACGTCGTGGTCCCGCCCGCGCTGATGCGCGCGTGCGAGGACGTGGCCGAGCGCTGCGCGGGCACCGTGGGGGACGTGCTGCGCCTCGCGCTGCCCCCGCGCCACGCCCGCGCGGAGAAGTCCGATCGCGCCGCCGAGGCGAAGGACGCCGAGCGCACCGCGGAGGCGGAGGAGGCCGAGCGCGCCGCCGAGGCCCCGTCCGCCCCCGCCGTCGACCCCTCGCCGCCCGCCCAGGACGCCTCCCCGCCCGAGGACGCCGCTCCGCCCGAGGACGCCGCCCCGCCCGCGCCGCGCCCCGGGGACCGCTATCCCGGCCTCGCCGCGCTGCTCTCCCGCGCCGGCAGCGCCACCGGGCCGGTGCCTCGCGCGACGCTCACCCTCGACGCGGCCGACACCTGGACCACGGTCGCCGCCGATGCGATCAGCGATCTCGACCCGGCGCTCGGCGCCCTCGTGATCGCGCCGGACCAGCGCGACGTCGCCCGCATGTCCCGCGTGCTCGAGGACCGCGGCATCGCGCACGAGGTCCTCGCCGGCACGGAAGGGCCCGAGAAGCGCTATCGCACCTTCCGTCGGATCCTGCGCGGCGCCACCCGCGTGGTGCTCGGCAACCGCTCCGCGGCCTTCGCCCCGGTGAGGAACCTCGCCCTGGCCATCTGCTGGGACGAGGCCGACGACCTCCTCGAGGAGCCCCGCGCCCCGTACCCCCACACCCGCACCGTGCTGCAGTGCCGCTCCGCCGAGGAGCGGTGCGCGCTGCTGTTCCTCTCCGCGAGCGACTCCGTCCCCCTGCATGCCCTGGTCGGGGCCGGGTACCTCGCCCGCCTCGATCCCGTGCCGGCACCGGTCACCGCCGTGCGCCCTCACATCGTCGCGATGGACCAGTACCTGCGCGACCGCGAGGGCCCCTCGGGCCGCTCCCGGGTCCCGCAGGAGGCGATGCGGGTGCTGCGCCGCGGCCTCGAACGCGGCCCCGTGCTGGTCCAGGTGCCCCGCACGGGCTACGCCCCCGCGATCGCCTGCACCTTCTGCGGCACTCGCGCCCAGTGCCCGCAGTGCGCGGCCCCGCTCTCCCAGGCGGGACGCGGCGGCCCGCTGCACTGCCGGGTGTGCGGGCGCCGCGAGGACGGCTACCGATGCCCGGAGTGCGACCGCACCCAGGTGCGCGCCATGGTGATCGGCTCCGCCCGCACCGCCGAGGAGCTGCACCGCGCCTTCCCCCACGTGCCGCTCAAGGTCGCCGGCGGAGCGCACGGCGCTCTCGAGGACGCCGACGTGCCCGACCATGCCCTCATCGTCGCCACCCCGGGGGCGGAGCCTGCCCCGGCGCACCGCTACGCCGCGTGCCTCCTGCTCGACGCGGACGCGATGTTGGGCCGCGCCGCCTTCGACGCGGACGTCGAGGCGATCCGCCGCTGGCGCAACGCCATCGCGCTGGTGCGCAGCGCCGACGACGGCGGGGAGGTGCTCGTGGTCGGCACCGCGACGCTCCCCGCGATCCGTGACCTCGTGGCCCATCGCTCCACCTTCTTCCTCGACCGGGTGCTGGAGGACCGCCGCGAGCTGGACCTGCCGCCCTTCTCCCGCGTCGCGGAGGTCGTCGGCGACCGCGAGGCCTGCCGCACCTTCCTGGAGACCGTCGAGCTGCCGGACGGCACCGCCGTGTTCGGGCCCGTCGATCTCGAGGGCCCCGAGGCGGCCGGCCGGGCGCGGGCCGTGGTGCGACTGGAACCCTCCCGCTCCCGTGAGCTCGCCGGCGCGCTGCGCGCCGGCGTCGCCGCGCGCAGCGCCCGCAAGGCGAAGGGCTCGCTCCGGGTGCGGCTGGATCCCCCGGACGTGTTCTGACCGCTCCCGCGCCGGGGCCGCCCGTTGTGAGACGTCCCGCACCACGGCCTCGCCTGCCGCCGACCCGGCCGCCGCGTCCCTGCCGGGCACCGAGCGGCCACCGTAGACTCGGAGACATCATGCGACTGCTCTTCGCCGGCACCCCCGACGCCGCCCTGCCCTCCCTGCGCACCCTGCTCGACTCGCACCACGAGGTGGTGGGGGTGCTCACCCGCCCCGACGCCCCCTCCGGGCGCGGCAGGAAGCTGCGCCCCAGCCCCGTCAAGGCCCTCGCCCTCGAGGCCGGGGTGCCGGTGCTGACCCCCTCCACGCTGCGTGACGAGACCGTCCAGCAGCAGATCCGCGACCTCGCGCCCGACGCCGCGCCGGTGGTCGCCTACGGGAACCTGATCCCCCCTGCGGCGCTCGACATCCCGCGCCACGGCTGGGTGAACCTCCACTTCTCGCTGCTGCCCGCCTGGCGGGGCGCCGCCCCCGTCCAGCGCGCAGTGCTCGCCGGGCAGGAGCAGACCGGGATGAGCGTGTTCCGGATCGAGAAGGGCCTGGACACCGGCGACCTCCTCACCATCGCGCCGACCACGATCGGTCCGTTCGAGACCTCCGGCGAGCTGCTGGAGCGGATGGCGATCGAGGGGGCCGCGGTGCTCCTGGGCGCGCTCGATGCCCTCGAGGACGGCACCGCCGGCCTCACCCCTCAGGACCACGACCGCGCCACGCACGCCGCCAAGCTCACCACCGCCGAGGCACGGATCGACTGGTCCCTGCCGGCCGAGCAGGTCCGCGCCCACATCCGCGGCATGAGCCCGCAGCCCGGCGCCTGGACGCTGCTGGACGGCGCCCGGACCAAGATCCTCGGCGTCGAGGCCGCCGCCGAGCCCACGGCGCTGCCGCCCGGTCGGATCGCCGCGGGGCGGCGCCAGGTGCTCGTGGGCACCGGCACCGACGCCATCGCGATCTCCACGCTCGCCCCCGCCGGGAAGCGGCCCATGCGCGCCGCGGACTGGGCCCGCGGCGCGAACCTCGCGGAGAACGCCTCATTCAGCAGTGACCAGCAGGACGGAGAACGCGCATGAGCGACGAGCGACGAGGCAGCCGGGACCGCGGACGCCACACCCCGGACCGCGGCCGACGGGACGACCGCCGCGACGGCCGCCCCCGTGACGAGCAGGGCCGCACCCGCTCCGGCTCCCGCGGCCACGGCGGTCCGCGCCGCGGCCACTCGGCCTCCCGCCCGGCCGAGCGCTCCCGCCGCTCCACCCCGTCCCGACAGGTCGCCCTCGAGGGCCTGCGCCTGGTGCGCGAGGAGGACTCCTACGCGAACCTCGTCCTGCCCCGCCTGCTGCGCAGCCACCGCGTCTCCGGGCGCGACGCGGCGTTCACCACCGAGCTGTTCTACGGCTCGCTGCGTGCGCAGGGTCGCCTCGACGCGATCCTCACCGCCTGCGTGGACCGTCCGCTGGAGGAGGTGGACCCCGCGCTGCGGGACGTGCTGCGGCTGGGCGCCTATCAGCTGCTGGACATGAGCGTGGCCCCGCACGCCGCCACCTCCGAGACGGTCGCCCTGGCCCGCGCCGAGGTGGGTGCCGGCGGCGCCAGCTTCGTCAACGCCGTGCTGCGCCGCGTGGGGGAGAAGGATCTCCCGCAATGGATCGCCGAGGTCGCCCCGGACCGCGACCAGGACCCCACCGGGCACCTCGCCGTCGTCCACTCGCACCCGCGCTGGGTGGTCCGCGCCCTCACCGACGCGCTGGCCGGGCACGGCCGCTCCCGCGAGGAGATCGACGAGCTGCTCGCCGCGCAGAACGCCGCCCCGGCGGTGTCGCTCGTGATGCGGCCGGGCCTCACCGACCTCGACGAGCTCATCGACCACGGCGCGAGCCAGGGCCACCTGAGCATCTTCGGCGCCTCCTGGCCCGCGGGCGATCCCGGGGGCATGGACCCGGTCAAGGAGGGCCGGGTCGCCGTGCAGGACGAGGGCAGCCAGCTCGCCGCCCTCGCCCTCGCGCTCGGCGCGGACGATCTCGTCCAGGGCGACGACGCGCACTGGCTGGACCTCTGCGCGGGCCCCGGCGGGAAGACCGCCCTGCTGGGCGGGCTCACCATCGACCACGACGCCGATCTGCTGGCGGTGGAGCTGCAGGAGCACCGCACCGAGCTCGTGGACCGGGCCGTGGCCACCCTGCGCGAGGCCGGCTGCGAGATCGAGACCCGCACCGCCGACGGCACCGTCCTCGGCGCCGAGCTGCCCGGCCGCTTTTCCCGCGTCCTCGCCGATGTCCCCTGCTCGGGCCTGGGCGCCCTGCGACGCCGCCCCGAGGCCCGGTGGCGACGCAGCCCCGGCGACATCGGCCAGCTCGGCGGCCTGCAGCGGGACCTGCTGGCCTCCGCCCTGGACGCCGCCGCTCCCGGGGGCGTGGTCGCCTACGTGACCTGCTCCCCGCACCTGGCCGAGACGCGCCTGATCGTCGCCGACGTCATGAAGCGCCGCACCGACGCCGAGCAGCTCGACGCGCGGGACGCGGTCCGCGCCGGCGTGCTCCCCGCCGCGCAGCAGGATCTCGACCTGGGCGCGGGCCCGGCCGTGCAGCTGTGGCCGCATGTGCACGGGACCGACGCGATGTACATCAGCCTGCTGCGCAAGCTGCCCGCGCCCTCCGCGGCGCCGACCACCCCGGCCGAGCCCGCCACGGCAGAGCCCACCGAGGAAGGAACCCCGACGGCATGAACACCCCGTACTCCACCGACGGCCACTACATCCACCCCAGCATCCTCAACGCCGACTTCATGTCCATCGGCACCGAGCTGGACCGGATCGCCACCGCCGACAGCGTCCACGTGGACGTCATGGACAACCACTTCGTGCCGAACCTGACCTTCGGCGCCTCGATGGTCGAGCAGATCGTCGAGCGCAGCGCCATCCCGGTCGACGCCCACCTGATGATCGAGGACGCGGACGACGAGGCCCCCGCCTACGCCGAGGCCGGCGCCGCCTCGGTGACCTTCCACCTCGAGGCCGCCCGCGCCCCGGTGAAGCTCGCCCGCGACCTGCGCCGCAAGAACACCCAGGCCGGTGTCGCCCTGCGCCCCGCGACGGCCGTCGAGCCGCTGCTGGACATCATCGGCGAGTTCGACATGCTGCTGCTCATGACGGTCGAGCCCGGTTTCGGCGGGCAGAGCTTCCTGGACACGATGCTGCCCAAGATCCGCCGTGCCCGCGCCGCGATCAGCGAGGCGAACCTCGAGGTGTCGATCCAGGTCGACGGCGGCGTGAGCCGCGAGACGATCGAGCGCTGCGCAGAGGCCGGCGCGAACATCTTCGTGGCCGGCTCCGCGATCTACCGAGCCCAGGATGCGGCCGAGGAGATCTCCGCCCTGCGCGAACTCGCCCAGCGTCACACCGCGCACTGAACCCCGCGGGGGTACCCTGGGCGCGTCACGATCAGTGACGTGCTCCGGGGTCGGTGAAAGTCCGAGCCGGCGGTGACAGTCCGCGACCCGCGCATGCGGTGGAGCCGGTGGAATTCCGGCGCCGACAGTACAGCCTGGATGAGAGGCGCACGTCCTGCAGGTCCTCGGGGCGCGCTGCGCGCATGACGGGTCCCTGCCGGATCCTTTTGTCCCCGGAGCCGCTGCCTCCGGTGGGGAAAGGACCGAGATGGATCTGCTGCAGTGGCTCTTCGACGCGCGAATCGACTTCGCCGGCGGCCAGTTCCTGCTCCTGCGCGAGGTGCTGGGCAACGTCTTCGGACTGCTCAGCGCGCTCGGCGGGATGCGGCGCCGGGTGTGGGCCTGGCCGATCGGCATCGCCGGCAACCTGCTGCTGCTCACCGTGTTCCTCGGCACCGTCTTCGGCAGCCCGAACTCCGTCGACCTGCTCGGCCAGGCCGGACGCCAGGTGATGTTCATCGCCACCGCCGTGTACGGCTGGGTGCGCTGGAACCAGGCCCGGCACGAGGGCGGCACCGCGGTCGAGCCGCGCTGGGCCTCCTGGGGCACCCGCGCACTGCTGGTGGTGGTGCTCGTCGGCGGCACCGCCGCGCTCACCCCGCTCTTCCGGATGCTCGGCTCCTACGAACCGGTCTGGGCCGATGCCTGGATCTTCATGGGCAGCCTGCTGGCCACCTTCGGGATGGCCAAGGGATGGGTCGAGTTCTGGCTGATCTGGGTCGCGGTGGACATCGTGGGCGTCCCCCTGCTGCTGAGCGCCGGCTACTACGCGAGCGCCTTCATGTACGTCTTCTACGGCGCTTTCACCCTCACCGGCTTCTTCGTCTGGTGGCGGGTGCGCAGCCGCCAGGACGCCGAGGAGGCACGGGTCACCGTCGAGACCGCGCACCTCGACCCCACGGTGCGTCAGGACTGATCGACGTGCTGCGAGGAACGAGCGGTAGCAGAGCAGTCGAACGGGCGGGACTGATCGACGTGCTGCGAGGAACGAGCGGTAGGAGAGCAGGCGAACGGGCGGGACTGGTCGACGTACTGCGAGGAACGAGCGGTAGGAGAGCAGTCGAACGGGCGGGACTGATCGACGTGCTGCCGCCGTCCGCCCGCCGGTCCGCGACGCGACCGCCCCGCGAGGGCGCGTACCCTGTGGGCGTGAAGGATTTCGAGGCACTGTTCGCCGAGCTCACCGAGAAGGCCCGCACCCGACCCGAGGGATCGGGCACCGTCCGCGAACTCGACGGCGGCGTCCATCAGATCGGCAAGAAGATCGTGGAGGAGGCCGCCGAGGTGTGGATGGCCTGCGAGTACGAGTCCAAGGACGACGCCGCGATGGAGATCAGCCAGCTGCTCTATCACCTGCAGGTGATGATGATCGCGAAGGACATCTCCCTCGAGGACGTCTACCGGCAGCTCTGAGCCGCCGCTCGCCCTCGCTCCGCCACCCCGACTCCCGTCCCATCTCGTCACCTGGCCGCCGCAGCGGCCGAGGAGGATCAGTGCTCCGCATCGCCGTCCCCAACAAGGGCGCTCTCTCCGAGCCCGCCGCCGATCTGCTGCAGGAAGCCGGCTACCGGCGCCGCGGCATGGCGAAGGAGCTCGTCGTCGTGGACGAGGAGAACGGCGTCGAGCTGTTCCACCTGCGCCCGCGTGACATCGCGGTGTACGTCGGCTCCGGCACCGTGGATGTCGGCATCACCGGGCAGGACATGCTGCTGGACTCCCGCACCCCGGCCCACGAGATCCTGCCGCTGGGCTTCGCCCGCTCGACCTTCCGCTACGCGGCGCCCGCGGGCACCCGCAGCGACATCAGCGAGCTGCAGGGCGCACGCATCGCCACCAGCTACGAGAACCTCGTCGAGGATCACCTCGCCCAGCGCGGCATCACCGCCGAGGTGGTCCACCTCGACGGTGCGGTGGAGTCCTCGATCCGCCTCGGCGTCGCGGACGTCATCGCGGATGTGGTCGAGACCGGCACCACTCTGCGCCAGGCCGGGCTCGAGCCCTTCGGCGAGGCGATCATGACCAGCCAGGCCGTGCTGTTCTCCCGCCCCGAGCTCGAGCTCGAGGAGGAGACCGCCCACACCCTCGAGGTGCTCGAGCGGCGCGTGCGCGGGGTGCTCGTGGCCCGCGAATACGTCATGCTCGACTACGACATCCCCTCGGCCCTGCTCGAGCGGGCAGTGCAGATCACCCCCGGTCTGCAGTCCCCGACGGTCTCCCCGCTGCACGGCGGCGAGTGGTCCGCGGTGCGCGCCATGGTGGACAGCGGCTCCGCCCACCGCATGATGGACGAGCTCTACGACGCCGGCGCCCGCGCCATCCTCGTCACCGCGATCCAGGCCTGCCGCATCTGAGATGGCCATGAGCACCCCCGGACCGGAGCACGCGCGCGGGGAGGAGCGGGCCACGATCGTGCTGCGCCCCCGCGCGGTGCGGCTCGCCGCCTACTTCAGCGCAGCCGTGGTGATGGCGGGGATGATCGGCGGTGCGCTGCTGATCACGAGCTTCCAGATGGGCGGGCGGATCGGTCTCCTCGCCATCGGAGTGCTGGTGGCGGTGTTCTGCCACCTCGAGGCATCGGTGAAGGTCACCGCCCGCCCGCAGGAGATCGAGGTGCGCAACCTGATGCGCACGCGCAGCCTGGAATGGCCCGAGGTGCTCGGCATCAGCTTCCCGATGGGGGATCCGTGGGCACATCTCGATCTCGCCGACGGACGCACGCTCCCGCTCCACGCGATCCAGCGCTATGACGGCGACCGGGCGATCGCGGCGGCCCACACGCTGCAGCAGCTCATCCGCGAACGCGGCGAGGCGCCCGGCGACTGAGCCCGTCGACTGCCGGTGACCGGGCCCGACGACTGAGCGGGAGTCGCACACACGGACCCGCCGGTCATGCACGCACAGACGGTCACGCACGCACGGAACCGCGGCACCCACCGGCCTCGCGCGAGCCCCGCCTTCACTCCCGCAGGGCGAGCTCCGCGGCGCAGCGCCCGGCCAGCGCCGCGTACTGGAATGCGGCGGGATCCTCTGCGAGGGTCCGGCCCATGGTGGTCATGCGCACCGGCATGTCCTCGAGCGCGTCGCGCAGCCCCTTGGCATCGACCTCGGTGAGCTGATGGAGCACACCGCGCTTCTTCGCCGGCTTGAGGATCGTGGATTTCACCTGTTTGCGCACGGACTCATGAAAAGCGTTGTATCGCGAGTCGTTGCGGGGCAGGACGGGCAGGTGGACGGGGGAGAGCAGCGCCCGGCCGTAGGTCGTCGAGGAGTGGTGGGACAGGCCCCGGTGCCGCTTGCGCTCGTCGGCTCCCGAGACCCGCAGAGTGGCCACGCCCTGCCCGCCGAGCACTGCGGCGGCGTGGAGGGCCTCGGCGGCCTGCACGCCGGAGAAGCCCCAGCCGGTGCCGGAGCCGAGGTTGCCCGGGCCCTGGATGACGATCGCGACATCCGCGCCCACCACGTGCTTGGCGCCCAGCAGGGCGGAGTGCACGGTGACCGCCTCGAGATCGCCGCCGAAGGACTGGCCGGCGCTGATGACGCTGGTCAGCAGCTCCGCCTCGCGTAGCCGTGCCGCGCTGCGCGAGTATGCGGCCGGGAGCGCGGCCGCGTCGCTGTGCACATACGCGATGCGGGCCGAGCGCCGGTGCGCGCGGATCCCGGCGATGATCGCGGGCAGGGAGGAGTGGAGGTCGGCGACGACCACGGGCATCCCGTCGATCCGCTTGGCGGCGCGGAGGGTCTCGTAGTGCTCGCCGGCCGGATCGTCGATCGCGTCGACGATGGTCTGCATCGGGGTGTAGCGGGCCTTGACCATGTGCCCGGCGACCTCCTCGGCAGCGGGCAGCATCTCGGGGCGCGCCACCACCATGGCGTCACCCCCGGTGCCCAGCTCCCGGCGCAGCGCATTGGTGTTCAGCAGCACCAGTTCGCCGGGGAGCGGCTGCCCGGTCAGCTCCCGGTAGGCGATCGCGGGGACCGTGCCGGTCCCGTCCTCGAGCTCCACCTCGACCCGGTCGACACCCGGCCAGGAGCCCAGAGCGCTCTTCACGGTTCCCCGTTCCCATCGCAGCATGCCCCCAGCCTAGGGCCGCAGAGCGGTATCGGCGCACTCAGCGTCGCCCGGCGGCTAGTCTGGCCAGGTGGCTTCGAAGAGTGTGGAGAGACTGCTCAACGTCATCATGACGATCGGCTCGCGACGGCGCATCGACCGCGCGAAGCTGTTCGCCGTGATCCCCGATTACGCCGAGGCGGTCTCGGAGCAGGCCGCAGAGCGGATGTTCGAGCGCGACAAGGCCTCGATCATCGCGCTCGGCCTGCCGCTCGTGACCGAGCGGGACGTGCTCGACGAGAACACCGTGCAGTACCGCATCGACACCGCAGGCTCCGGCGCCGTGCTCGATCTCACCACCGAGGAGTACACGGTGCTGCTCGCGGCGAGCCGGGCCTGGGATGCGACAGCCGCCGGGGGAGCGGCGCGGCGCGTCCGCGCGAAGCTGCTCAGCCTGGGGCATGACGCGGATCCGGACCTGCTGCGGCGCACCCCTCGCGGCGCCGTCGAGTCGCTGCCGGTGCTCACCCCGCTGCTCGAGGCGGTCGTCGCCGGCCGGTCCGTGCGCTTCACCTACCGCAGCACCCACGGCGCCCCTGCCGAGCGCCGGGTCGAGCCGTGGGTGGTGGGCGTGCACGAGGGCCACTGGTACGTCCATGGCTGGGATCTCGACCGCGCCGCACCCCGCGTGTTCCGGGCCTCGCGCATCGAGTCCTTCCCCGCGGAGGGTCCCGCAGCGCTCCAGCCCCGGCCGGAGCGGACTGATCTCGGCGAGGTCCTCGAGCGGCTGCTCGACAGCGACGATCGCGCCGCCGCGGTGCTCCGTGCGGCGCCCTACAAGGCGCTCTCCCTGCGCGACCGTGCCGGGGCCTCCCTCGAGGAGGAGGACGTGCGCCTGCCGAGCATGCCCCGGCCCGCCGCCCGCCGGCTACTGCTGGCCGATGTCCGCTGGATCGAGCTGCGGGAGCCGGTGCTGTGGCGCGAGGAGCTGGTCGAGGTGCTCACCGCGATCGCGGCAGCGCACGACGGGCCGGCGGAGACGGCCGTGCTCGAGCGCGCCGCCACCCGCCCCTCGCCGCGGATCCGGGTCACACCGCAGAGCGGAGACCACCTCTCCCGGCTGATCTCCGCGGCCTCCTACGTCATGTCCCGCGGGGAGGTCGCCCTCGACGAGCTCGCCGCAGCGCTGGACATCACCGAAAAACAGCTCATCACCGACCTGCAGGTGCTCTTCGTGTGCGGCGACATGGGCGCCGGCTGGGAGGACCTCATCGAGGCGGAATGGGAGCACGGGACGGTGCGGGTGCGCAACGCCGAGCCGCTGCGTCGCGCCCTGAGCCTCAGCGCCGTCGAGATCACGGCCCTGCTCGCCGGCCTCGCCGCGCTCGAGCCCGGCACCGGCCAGGCCGAGCAGGCGCTGGACTCCGCCCGCGCGAAGCTGCTGGGCGCCGTCTCCGGGGCCGCGGGCGAGGAGGACAGCGTCCGGGTGCCCACCCGCTCGGAGATCGCCGAGGCCGCGACCGCGGACGAGATGGCCGCCCGCACCGCCGATCGCGCCGAGCAGGTGCTCGGGGCGATCCATGCGGCGCTGCGCGCCGAGCCCGGTTCCGCCGGGACGCATCTGACGATCCGCTATTCCTCCGCGGACCGGGCCGGCACGAGCGTGCGCCGCATCCGCCCGCTGCGCATCGAGACCGACGGCGCGCGCTCGTACCTGCTCGCCGACTGCGAGCTCGCCGAGGGCCGGCGCCGCTTCCGACTGGACCGGATCGTCGAGCTGCTGTCGGACGGGACGCCGATGAGCAGGCCGGATGCCGGTGACGGCCCGTCCCTGGCCGGGCGGGTCGAGGGTGAGGTCTGGCTGCGGCTGGGCCCGGCCGGGCACTGGATCGCGGAATCCTTCGCGGCCGCCGAGCTGCGGGACCCGGCCGAGGCCGATGACGACGGCTCGACCTTCGCGCGGCTGGAGGATCCGCTGCTCGCGCCGCTCGTGGATGCGGTGCTGGAATCCGCCGGCGCGGCCGAGGTGCTCTCGCCCCCGGCCCTGAGAGACACGATCGTGACCGTGGCGCGGGGTGCGGTTGCACGTCACACCCCGTAGCAGCCGTTACCCTGGGACGGCCCGCCGCGCGGTGGGCCGTTCCGCCCTCGGTGCGGCTCGTTCGACGCCCAGTCCGCTGTGGGATGATAGGTGCGCCCGCGCTGTGTCATGGCGCTTTTGAAAGGAACTTCCATGGGCTTCTTCCGCTCACCGTGGCCGATCGTCATCATCATCGTGGCGGCGATCCTGCTGTTCGGTGCCAACAAACTTCCGGGCCTGGCCCGCAACATGGGCAAGTCGATGCGCATCTTCAAGAGCGAGGTCGAGGAGCTCCGAGGCGACGAGCAGGAGGACGGGGAGTCGGAGGACGACCGCCCCGCCCGCTCCACGCGCCCCCGCGACGAGGATCGCGATCGCCGCGCCCCCGAGACCCGCGAGTACGACCCCCGCGACGACGCCGAGCGCGACCGCGAGCCGATCCGGGCTCACGAGGACGACGAGCCCTACCGCCGCGACTGAGCGTCGGCCGTCACGATCGAGCTTTCGGACGGCGCATCGCCCTTCGGTGATGCGGCCGTCGTCGACCACGGGTCCGGGCGAGTGATCGCCCGGGCTCGGAGCGCTGGGAGGACACACATCCGTGGCGAGTGATCAGGGCCGGGCGGAGGCCAGACCCGCGAAGAAATCCCGCAGGGACCCCGAGGGGCGCATGTCCCTCGGCGAACACCTCACCGAGCTGCGCAATCGCCTG